>DATCKU010000102.1:0-1715 GCA_036564245.1 Actinopolymorphaceae bacterium | reverse complement strand
CTCGAGCACCTATGGGGTAGTGACGTCGGTCCGCTGTCGAGCCAATTCGGTGAGAGATTCCCCTTCTTGAAGGACGTGGGGCTCTGGCCGCGAAACGTTCCGCTCGCTCGGCCGCGACTCAGTAGAAGTGACGCAGCTTGGGCCAGAGTGTCGACCATGGTTCGACCGTTCCCGAGCAGAGCGCGATCACGCTGCCCTGCTCCTCGTTCTCCACGCCGACACCGTTGTCGACTCGGGCGACCTCACGGCAGTCGGTGAAGAACCGCTCCATGCCCGCGCCGTCCGCCTGCCGCACCACGAGCACGGGTCCGTCGGCGGAGTCCGGCGGTGGACCCCAGTCGGAGTAGCTCATGTGTCCTGAGTACGCCTGGGGCAGGCCGTAGCGGGGACCGTAGCGATCGATTGCGCCTGCCTGCCCGTAGTTTTGGGTGAACACCACGGCTCGCGCTCGGTTGTCCGGGGAAACTTGGGCCCACCCACGCGCGGCTGCGGCGACGAGCTCTGGCCAGCCGATCTGCTCTCCCTGCTCCCTGTTGATTGCGTTCACGACAGACAAGGCGTCAGGTGGGAGGACTGGCAGAGCGACCACCGCGGAGGTGACGGCGGCCAACGCGAGACCCACGCCGACAACGACCCCGCGCACCGCCCGGCGTCCGCGCCGGATCCACGCGGCGACGGCTTCGCCGCCCGCCGCCATGATGACGATGAGCAGAGGCAACGCGTAGTAGGGCTTGCCGCCGACGAGCAGGACCATGACGGCGAGTACCGGGTACGCCCACGCGATCGGGCGTGCCCATCGCATTGCTGGGTCGCGCCACAAACGGACGAAACCAGCGACCCAAATCGGCACGAGCAACGGCGAGAGCTGCAGGAGTTGCAGGGGAACGAACATGACGCGGTTCTCCACACCGTCGTCGGAGCTGATCCCGCCCGCGACGCTGAGCTGGGGCCAGCCGTGCGTCGCCTGCCACCACAGGGTGGGCCCGGCCAACACCAAGCCCACGACGACGCCGACGACCAACCAACCACTGCGCAGCGTCCGTCGCTGGCCGGTCGCCAGCAGCGCAACCAGCACCGCCACGAGCAGCAGGACGACGAGGTATTTGTTGAGGAGGCTGATCCCCGCAACGGCGCCGATCGGCACCCACCAGTGGCCATCACCGGTGCGCAGCAGACGGAGGATGAGCCAGCAGATCGTCACCCAGGCGAGGAGATCGAACGTCGCGGTCGACACCATGTGGCCCAGCCCGAGGACGAACCCCGACACCGCCGCGCAGCAGGAGGCGATCGCCTGGCCTGCCGGGCCGGCACCGAGCTCTCGTGCCACCAGTGCGACGACGACAACAGTGGCGGCGAACGCCAGAGTCGCCGCCACGCGCACACCCGCCGGCGTCTCACCGAAGAGAGACATGACGAGCCCGGTGATGAACGGCGTCAGCGGTGGCTGGTCCACATAGCCCCACGCCAGGTGGTCGCTCGCGGTCATGAAGTACAGCTCGTCCCGGTGGAATCCGTAGCGGCCCGACACCGCGGTCAGGACGCCCGCGAGGACGACCACAACCAGCGCGACTCGTCCCGTGGCGAAGGAAGCCAACCGACTCGTCTGCCGTCCAGTGCTGGGCGACCGACCATCCCGCGACGGGACACGCCGGTCTGCCGTAAGGGCGTCTTCCCGAGCGGCTTTCGCGGCGACACGGTCCATGGCGACGTCCTAT
>DATCKU010000101.1:0-4203 GCA_036564245.1 Actinopolymorphaceae bacterium | reverse complement strand
GAGCGGCCATGATGGGCCAGCCTCGTCGTGGAAGGAGCCGCGCGTCCAACGGACTGGATACGTTGGGGCCATGGGACTCGAGGCATTCTCGCTCGACGGCCGGGTGGCGCTCGTGACCGGCGGCAACCGAGGGCTGGGATTTGTGATGGCGAAGGCACTGGCTGAAGCCGGCGCTGCGGTCTCGGTGACCAGTCGCGACATCGCTCGGGCCGAGCAGGCGGCGACCGAGATCGCCATGACGACTGGCGCGAGGACACTCGGCATCGGCGCCGACGTCACGCAGGCCGACGATGTCGAACGCACGGTCGCCGCCGTGGTCGAGGCCTTCGGCCGGATCGACATCCTGATCAACAACGCCGGCATCAACATCCGCAAGCCGATCGAGGAGTTCGACGAGAAGAGCTGGGATCTGGTGCAGGCGACGAACCTCAAAGGGCCGTACCTCTTCGCCAAGGCCGTCTCTCCCCACATGAAGGCGCGGCGCTATGGCCGCGTCATCAACGTCGGGTCGATGCTGGGACTCACCGGGCTCCCCGAGCGCGCCGCGTACGCCACGAGCAAGGCCGCGGTCATGCAGCTCACTCGCGTGCTCGCGCTGGAGTGGGCACGCGACGGTATCACGGTGAACGCCTTGTGCCCCGGACCGTTCGCCACCGACCTCAACATCCCGGTCATCGAGAACCCCGAGACCAACAAGTACTTCACCGATCGAATCCCCTTGGGCCGTTGGGGAAATCCGGAGGAGCTCGGTGCGGCGGCGGTCTTCTTGGCCTCCGACGCCTCAAGCTTCATGACCGGCTCGATGCTCGTGATCGACGGAGGATGGACGGCACAGTAGGCCATGACCGCGTCCACGAGAGCGGTGCCGATGCGGATCGGACTGTCGGCATACGGCACCACCTACAGTTTGGGATTGCATCCTGCGTCGAATCGGTCACGAACCACCCCGCGTGCCCTCATGGATCTCGCACGTGCGCACGGGCTTGCAGGCGTTGAGATTCCGGCGACCCTGCTCGAGGGTGAGGACGTCTCGACGGTTCGTTCGTACGCGATGGATCACGGCCTCTTCGTCACGCTCGACACCAGCGGGTACGACCCGGAGTCGTTGACCACGGTCATGCTCCTGGCGCGAGACGTCGGCGCTGAAACGGTTCGTACCGTCGTCGGTGGGGCGAAGATCGGGGGTGACCGCAGGCCCTTGGCGGGACGCTGGCAGCCCTTCCTCGACGACGTCGCGGCCAAGCTGCATGAAGCTGCGAGATCCGCCGAGTCGATCGGCGTCAACCTGGCCGTCGAGAATCATCAGGACCTCGCGTCGGAAGAGCTGCTGTGGTTGTGCGAGACCATCGACTCGCCGCGCTTCGGCATCACGCTCGACACCGGTAACCCGCTCGGCACGGCGGAGGAACCGATCGACTACTTCAGGCGGGTCGCGCCGCACGTCAAGAACGTGCATTTGAAGGACTACTGGACCTGGTGGAGCGAGGACGGCTATCGCCTGGTCCGCTGCCCGCTCGGTCAGGGGATCATCGACTTCCCAGCATTGTTTGACATTCTCGCAGCGTCGGTGCCGGGCGTCACGATGGCGATCGAGCTGGGTGCCTTGCAGGCACGAGAGATCCGCGTGTTCGCCGACGACTTCTGGTCGGACTACCCAGCCTCACGCACACCCGCGCAACTGGCGGCGACACTGCGGCTGATCCATGCGTACGCCAAAGCCGGTGGTGACTGGCGCACACCCGCCGAGCGTGGCGAACCCGTCGACGCCATCGTGTCGTACGAGGAACGCCAGCTCCTGCAGAGCATCGCGTACGTCCGCGCATTGCAGCAGGCTCGCGTACAGGAAGCGCAGGCGAGCCCATCATGACCGCCGGAGACTTGAGTGGGAAGGTGGCTCTGGTCACCGGCTCGAGCCGTGGGCTCGGCCGGCATTACGCCCTGACTCTCGCCGAAGCAGGCGCGGACGTGGCGATCCACGACATCGACGCCAAGGCCGCAGCCGCCTTCGGAGAGGCAGAGTCCGGCGACGCGGTGGCCGACGAGATCCGCGCGCTCGGCCGGCGGTCGGGTTTCTTCGCAGCTGAGCTCAGTGATCCGGCGCAGGCGGAACGCCTTGTGTCCGAGGTAGTCAGGTACTTCGGTCGGATCGACATCCTCGTCAACAACGCCGGCGGAGACATCGGCGCCGCCACACCTCGCCCGGATCCGAACGACGCGCTCGAGATCGACCCTGCCGACATCCGTTCCGTCGTGGAACGCAACGTGCTCACGACGATGTACGTGTCCAAGTACGCAGGGCAGCACATGCGCGCCAGGCGTGCCGGACGGATCATCAACATCGGTTCGGTCGCAGGGCACCAGGCGACGAGGAACGGGATCATCTACGCAGCTGCCAAGGCGGCGGTCGCGCATTACACCAGGTGCCTTGCCGAACAGCTGCGGCCCTACGACGTGAACGTCAACTGTCTCGCTCCCTGCGCGACGTATACTGGCCGGTTTCTCGCCACGCGCGAGGTGGCGGACCAGAGCGACAGATCCGAGCTCGAGCGCATCGCGAGGCCGGACGAGATGGCGGCCCTCGTGCTCTTCCTTGCCGGACCTGGATCTGCCCGCCTCACCGGGGAGACCATCGTCTGCCGGTAGGCGCCGCTACTGCGCGTGTCTCAGGATGAAATGCGACAGCGCGTTGTGGATCTGCGTGAGGTCAGGTTTGGTGTAGACCCTGAGCTCGCCCTTGAGGGCCGTGCGATCCGTTGTCCTCGGGCAGCGCGCGAGCCGCGCCCCCTCGATCATCGACCTGCCGACCTCGCGCCCGGTCTTCGCTTCGTACACCGTGATGTCGTACGTTGCGCGGTGCACTGGGACATCGCCGGCGTACCCGCGAAGCTGGCAGGTCTTCACCAGAGGACCGACGCCGGTGTGGTGCAGACAGGCGACGAGCTCGTGGCGGGTCTCGTCCGGGTGGTTGAGGTACGACGGGACTTGCCGCCAGGCACCACTGGGCTCGAGCGTGTACTCGGTGTAGTACGTCTGCCGACCCGCGTGCTCCTCGATGACCACTTGGAGCGGATGCGGCCCGGGCCCTGAGTAGGCCGCTGCGTCCGGGAAGTACCTGCGCGGCCAACCGCAGGCGACCTCGAAAGGCTTCGCGGTCACTGGATGGTCACTGGGCCGTGGTGCGGTGACCACCACCCACAAGATGCACCCGACGACACCAAGCACGAAGAAGAGGCCGATCAGGACGTAACCGCCCAGGTCGAGACCCGCGTCGGGGCTCGGCGTGGTCGGTTGATCAGGCGAATCGCTCATCCGACCCACTTCGCGTGAAGAAGAGATCCGGTTCGCTGGATAGCTACCCAGGAGACGGCCACGACGCACCGCCTTTCGCCCGGTGGTGCCCGCAAGGCCCACGCGTAACCTGCCGAGTCGATTCGTACCGACGAAAGCCATGGAGGCATCTCAGAGCAGGCAGTAACCGACTTCACGTGGTCATTGCCGAAGTGCGGGGTCGGGTGCGGTTGCGGGCGCATGGTGGCGCTGCGGCCTCGTGTACGCCCAGTGCCAGACCCACTCCAGCGGGCCGCGCGGGAACGCGCGCAGCCACAACCACGAGCCCAGCATGAAGAGCGCCGTGATGCCGACCAGTCCCCCGACGACCCACCACGGGCGCAGGTGCTCAAGACGCACGGCCAGTCCGAAACCCCAGCCATAGCAGAGAACGCTGCCGACGAGGTTCTGGAATACGTAGCAACTCAAGGCGGTCCGCCCGACAGCGGTGAGCCCGGTACGCAGCGGACCCGCGGGACGACGCATCCGCAGCACGATCGTCGTGACGAGCCCGAGGATGCCGAGCGCCACGAACGGCGCGAGGACGTAACGCTCGAGCAGGAACCACTCCGGACCACCCAGTGACGTCAGGACGCTGAGCGGTGCTGCGACACCGAAACCGACGACCATCATGATCCTGCGCAGCCTCGCCCCGCCAGGCGTCGACTCGAAGACGCCGGCTCGGAACAGCCGTGCGCCCAACAGGAACAACGCGATGCTCAACGGGATGATGAAGATCGCCTCGATGCGGTAGTCGAGCCAGTGCGCCAACCGCTCGTCGACCTGTTCGGTGTACGTCCCCGTGGCGTAGACGTCGGGCCGTCCAATCGGTGCGGTGACGGTCGCGTCCGGTGGTGCAGAGACCCAGGCGAGCGT
>DATCKU010000100.1:0-43587 GCA_036564245.1 Actinopolymorphaceae bacterium | reverse complement strand
GCGGCTGCCGGTCGACCGCACGAACGTCGACCAGGTGGAGAACGCAGTCGCCCGCTGGCGCGAGGTCGGCGCCACACACCTTTGCATCAACACGATGGGTGCGGGCCTACGGACCGTTGACGAGCACCTCGGTCTGCTCAGCCAGGTCGCCGAGGCGGTGCTACCTAGCGCCGGCCACGACGAACGACGGCCATGATGCCCACCGCGGCGCCGAGCATGAGCATCACCATGCCGGTGACCTTCAGCCCGCGACGAGAACCCCTCCGGCTCGACAGTGGCCTGGTTGGCGCTTGCCTGCGAAACACCGGCATGTCCGCCCCCCGATTCCTTCGACGTCAGTTCGTCGTGAGCATGACCGCTGAGCACGCCGACCGCACCACTCACGGCGGATGAAGTTCCCGGCCGGCCGAGCGTCGTCCGACGGTGGCACGCGTGTCCGCTGCTGGTCAGCCCGTCACGTCGGCCAAAGCGTCGTCGAACTCGCCCTTCTTGGCGCCGTCCAGGAAGGCCTCCCACTCGTCGTGGTTGTAGACCAGTACCCGGCCCTCGGGATCACCGTTCACCCGCATCAGGACCCACTCGTCGACAAAGCCGACCTCGATGGCACCTGGCTGACTACCGGACCGGCGCCACTGGACGGCGTCGAGATCGACACCCAGCTCGGCGACACTCGGCTTCTGCCGCACCCGGGCAGACTGGCCTGCCTCGGACTCGTGCGGTGCGTGGGACACGTGGGATGCCTGTGGCTCGTGCGGGGCCGCAGGCGTCGAGTCGTTCGAGTCGGCCGTCACGTGCCTTCCTTTCGTACGCCAACCGGATGCACGGCACCCGATGCCGGCCCGCGGTGTGCGACCCACCTGAGCCTGGAGAACCTCGGTCTCTGCTCGTCAAGCGCGGGTCGACGCCCACAAGGACGGCGATTTGCACGATCATAATGCTGCCACCCGTCCTTTCCTCCCCCGAGCCGGCCGGATGAAGAGCTCCAGATCGATCTCGCGCCCACATCGATCTAGCGGCCATGGTGGGCCGTGTAGAAAGGTACGCCTGTCACACCGATTGTCGAAGGGAGTGACGCCGCAGACTCGAGGCACGTGCCGCGCGGAGTGCAGAGTGCGCCATGCGGGACGGCGCGGATGCGATAGGCACACCGCGATTCGGGATCCTGCGTGAACGCACTTGTGATTCACAAGTTAAGGGGGCACTATGATGTACACGACGTCCTGTCAAGAGGGGCAGCGACACTGTGGACGAAGGAGGGCCCTAGGTGAGTGATGCCTACGGCGCCACCATCGCCAAGCGCAAGCTGTCCCGTAAGCTCACCGAGTTGCGAATCCAGAGCGGCTACACAGCCAACCAGGTCTGCGACCGACTGAACTGGGGCCGGGGCAAGGTCGGCCGTTTCGAGTCCAACCAGTGGGTGCGGCCCGAGATGAGCGACATCCGCGACCTGCTCCGGATCTACACGGTGAGCGAGGAGCAGGCCAAGGAGCTGGAGGAACTTGCGGCCCGCGCCCGCGTCCGACCGTGGTGGCGTGACTACGGCGACCTCTTCGACAACGAGTTCGCTGGGTACGAGTACGACGCGAAGAAGATTCGCACCTATCTCCCTTTGGTCTTGCCGGCCTACCTGCAGACTCCGGCCTACATGGAGGCGCAGATGCGCTCCGGCTCGCAGCAGTCGTCCGCCTGGCGCAACCGCGCGGTCGGCGCACGTCTGCGCCGCCAGGAGATCTTGGAGCGCACCGACGGTACGGCGCCGGAGCTCATCGCCGTCATCACCGAGGCAGCCCTCAAGTACAAGTGGGGGACCGAGGACGAGCGCCGAGCGCAACTCGAGCACCTGATCGAGATGAGCCAGCGACCCAACATCGAGCTTCGCCTGCTGCGGTTCGCCGACGGCCCACACCCCGGGATGACCGGGCCGATCCACATCTTCGACTTCCCGAACGACGAGCCATCCGTGGTCTACATCGAAACCGACTTCGCAGTTCAGGAGGTGACGAAACCGAAAGACATCAACGGCTACAAGAAGATCTTCGAACAGGCCCGTGCCGCGGCGCTGGAGCCGGCGGCCACGGCGGCCTATCTCAAGGAACTCGCAGAAAAAGTGGAGTAGACCAATGATCGACCTGTCTCAGGCGCAGTGGCGGAAGGCAAGCATGAGCACCGCGAACAACGCTGCCTGCGTGGAGGTTGCGACCAACCTCCCCGGGGTCACGGCAGTTCGCGACAGCGTGCACCCAGAGCGTGGAGCACACGTCGTCGACCGTCGGGCATTCGCGGAGTTCCTCTCCGATGTGAAGGCCGGGAGCTACGACTTCTGACGGGGCCCACTCACCAACGGATGGATCCCCCCGGAGCGCAGATCCGGGGGGATCCCTGTCATCTACGCCCTGTCTCAGCGGGCGTGATCACCATACAAGACTGGCAACACAGAATGAAAGGGTGGGGACGCAGAGCAGCAGGTCCGGGTTCCGCCCCTGGAAACTTGACCGAAATTGGCCACTGCGGTTTCCGCGATCCGGGCAAGTGCGCCCCCTGATGAGGTCTGAGCGTCGTGAGCCACCCACCTCGAAGCCTCGCTGCATGCTGCGGTCAGCTCACCCCCATCCCCGGTCAGCTCACCCCCATCCCCGGTCAGCTCGCCTCCAGCCCTGGTCAGTGGGCTGATCCCGCAGGAGCGTCCCGCTCGACGGATCGGCACGCCTGCCCGCTCCCCCTGCGCTAATCCGGCACCCGAGACCCGCCACTTTGCGGAAATCCGGCGTCCAATCCGTCCACGGCCAGGTCCAGATGCGGGAGATAGCACAAATTGCTCAAATTGCTCCGCATCTGCGATTGTCAACAGCACGATTCGTGCCATACGCTTCGGTATGTGTGATTCACAGATTCCGAGAGCGGAAGGCGGAAGATTCATGTTGCATCGGCGAGGTTGTGATTCGTTCGACCGTAGCCGTGCGTTCCCCAGAGCAACCAGCAGCGGGAGGGGTCGGCGTTTCGCTGCGACGACAGGAAACCGCTTTCTTTCGCCGACGTTCCGCTTCTCGGTGATCCGTGGAGCCGACGGCGCGTCATCGGTGCGACGTTCAGACGTTCGTCACGGGCCTGCGAGCTCGCGTATCGGCCGATGCACCCGCAGCCACCGCCGCATCGTCAGCGACCAGCCACCTACCCAGTCCGGATCCCCAGACTTCGGAAACGGAGACCCCGATGAGCAGCGCGGTTGACCTCGCCACGCAGTCCAGACCTGAACCCCGTCGCATCGGCACTCACGTCCCGGGCCTCGGGCGGGTCGAGTGGTCGGTGGAGCAGCTCACCAACCATGCCGACCTGGTGAGCCGCACACACGTCCCCGACCAGTCGCGCAAAGGATTCGCCGCCCGCCTTCTGCAAGGCTCACCGTTCCGCGCATCTCGCCAGCCGCCAGCCTGCTGTGTCACGTGCGCACTCGACTGGCCGTGCCCAGAGGTCCGCTGGGCCGCGTACTGGCTCTCGAGAAGGCAGCGAATCCGGCGTGCCGTGGTCCAGCCGTTCCGCTGGCCCGGCGAGTAGTCCCGTTCGTTCGAGCTTCGAGCGGCGACCCCAGGCCCCTGTCCGCCGCTTCACGCATCCGTAGCCGTGGAAGGAGACGAGACCAACTATGGGGGCACTCCACGAACTGACCCGCGACAACGTGAGTGTGCAATCCGGCGTGGACTACGAGGACCTGGTCGCGGCAGCACGCATCCTGGTCCGGGTACACGAGGCAGACGGTCTCGGAATCGGACTGAAGTGGGTCTGGGGCTTCATTCCCGTCCTCTACGCCAAGAAGCGCACGTGCGTCGTGTGCCACGGCCCCTGGCCATGTTGGCGGGCACGATGGGCAGCGTCCACGCTGTCGACTCTTGACGGCGTCTGGCGCGAGCTCACCGGAGACGAGCTCGCAGAGGAGTACAGCTACTCGGCTCCCCGGCACAACCTGGCGGTGTTGCAACAGACGGCCGAGTCCGAGACCTCGAACTGACGCCGGCCACGACCGTGCCGGCGCCGATCAGATGATGGGAGGGCGACCGAGCCGGGTCATGCGCCACACGGTTTTCCACCGGATCGGTCGACGTGGCCCGGCATGTTCCCGCCACCCTTGAACGAATCCAGCCCACCAGTCACGCAGGCCGTCGAGCGGGGGACGACGGGCCAGCGTCACCACGATCCACGCGCAGAGATACACAGGGATGAGCGGCAGGGGGAGGTAGCGGCGCGCCAGCCAGACCCGGTTGCGTGCTGTGAAACGGTAATAGGTCGAGCCATGCCGAGCGGGCGACGTCCTGGGATGCTGCAACACGATGTCGGGTCGGTAGAGGATGCGCCACCCGACGTCGAGCGCCCGCCATGCCAAGTCGGTCTCTTCGTGAGCCCAGTAGAAGTCCTCTGACCACGCGCCTACTTGGTCGATGAGCGCCATCCGGATCGCGTTGCCGCCACCCAGGAACGTCGTCACCTCCGAGCCCCTCGCAGGATCCCCGACCAGCAGTCGAGGGACGTGACGACGTTGCGTCGTACCGGTCTCATCGGCGATCCGGAAACTCACGATGCCGAGCGAGGGATCAGCGACGAACGCTTCGCGTAGCTTCTCGGCCGTTCGAGGATCGAGCAGTAGGCCGTCGTCGTCGAGGTACATGACGACGTCGATGTCGCCCCGGCTCCGAAGCACGTCCAGGCCGATGTTGCGACCGACGATCAGCCCGAGGTTCTCGGGTAGTTCGACGACCTGGACGTCGGCACCCAGGTCAGGGAGGCGATGGCCGGGTCGTGCCGTCCCGTTGCCGACCACCACGACAGGCACCGGCGGTCCGACCTGGGCACGGACCGACGCGAGCAGTGCGGCAAGCTCGGCCGGGCGGTTTCCCATCGTCACGATCACGGCACCGAGGCGCAGATCTCCCGTGCGATGGTCAGTGCCGGATTCCGCCGTGCCGACATGGGCTGCGCTGCCATGACGTGACTCGCGCAGCCCGGCGGCCAGCTGACGCAACGGCACGAACGGCCCTCCCACATGTGCGCATTCGCAGTGACGGTCGAACCAGGATCATAACCTGCGGAGCTCTTGCATTCTCTTGTGTTTATATAACCGATCAGGCATTATCGCAGGGTGCCGACGACGTTCGAAGTCCTCAGCGAGCCCACTCGCCGGCGGATCCTGGACCTCCTGCTGGAGCGTCCGCGCCTCGTGGGCGAGCTCACTGCCGAGCTCGGGATCTCCCAGCCCGGAACCTCCAAGCACCTCAGGGTGCTGCGGGAGGCTGGACTGGTGCGCGTCCGACCTGACGCTCAGCGCAGGTGGTACGAGCTGCGGATCGAGCCGCTGATCGAGCTCGACGCCTGGCTCGCGCCGTACCGACGGCTCTGGGCTGACAGTCTCGACGCCCTCGAACGCCACCTCGACACGATGGCTCGCCGGGCCACACCGATCGCGTCGCCACCCACCGCAGCAGACGTGGCGGCACCTGCCGAAGCTTCCCGACCTAGCGAAAGGACTCAGGAGTGAACGACATTCTGCGTACGGTAGACGGCCGCCCAACACTGCGGATGGAACGCGTGCTCGCGCACCCGCCAGAGCTCGTCTGGCGCGCCTTGACCGATCCCGCCGAGCTCAGCCAATGGTTTCCCGCCACGGTCAGGATGGACCTCGCGGTCGGCGCCACCATCAGCTTCGACATGGGCGACGGCATACCCATGAGCGGCCGCATCATCGAGCTCGACCCGCCACGCGTCCTCGCGTTCAGCTGGAACACCGACGTGCTCCGCTTCGAGCTCCTGCCCCACGAGTCCGGGTGCCGGCTCGTCTTCACCCACACGTTCGACGACCGCTACGGTGCCGCGAGCTTCGCGTCGGGCTGGCACATGTGCCTCGACGCCATGCAGCTGCTGCTCGCCGGCAAGCCGCTCGAGGAGTCCCCGCCGTCGGCCGAGCTTCACGACCGCTACGTCCGACAGTTCGGGCTCGACGCGGGCGTCGTCGAGTCGACCGACGACGGATGGATGGTGCGCTTCGAACGCCAGCTCACCAGGCCAACCGCCGAGGTGTGGTCACTGCTGTCGGACGGAACGCCACCGGGCTCGGCAGAGGTCGTGGCAGGCGGCAAGGTTCCGGACGGTTTCGTCGCTCACCATGTGCGGGCCCAGGAGATCAGCGCCGCGCGGGTGGGCGAGTACCTCGAGTACTCCTGGCTGCCAGCCGATCCGGACGCACGCGACGCCCTCGGCACGGTCCGATGGACGTTCACGACGGGGACCGGCCACGGAGCACGTCTGATCGTCACCCAAAGCGGCCCGGACGACCAGTTCAACGAGCTGGCGGCGGCACTCGACGGATGGCGGCTTCACATCGACCGGCTCGCCGCCCAGCTCCGCCACCAATGACCAGGCGCGGCGAGGCCCGACCCGCCATGGCAGGGGTTGGCACCTATCGCGGGGGGAACGGCCGTCGTGCGCGTGACGCTGGCGAGCTACAGGCGGTGCCGACCGGAGCCTGCGTACTCCTCGGGCTCCTCGAGGTCGGGGTCGTCGGATTCGCAGGCCGAGTCCGCAGCCGTCATCCACGGGTGGCCCCCGCCGAGCGGTGCGTGTCCACCCCGTCCCGTGCGCTCGGTACGGCCGGCCTGCGGAGCCAGCCCTCTGTCCGCCTCGGTCGGCGTACCCGCATCCATTGGCCCCTGAGTCGCCGGTCGCGGAACCTTGGGCCGCGGCCGGTCGAGAACCCACGGCCGGATCCTCGCTGCCCAACGCTCGGCGAGCACCCCGATGACGCCGCTGTACTGGCGGAACCACTGCTTGAGCTGCGCCCACTCGTTGTCGGCCGCCACCGCGATGCTGAGCAGGCACGCTCCGATCAGCGTCCCGGCCACCAGGTCGCTGAACCAGTGCGTGTGCCGGTAGACCGAGACGATGATCATCATCACCTGCATGACAGCGACGGTCACGACCATGAGCCGGAACTGCCAGCGGCGGAGGTCCGTGTAGCGCAGCAGGAAGATGGCGATCAGGCCGTAGTGGAAGACGACGTTCGCCGCATGGCCGGAGGGAAACAGCACGTTCTCGCCGACGAACATCTCCGGCCCACCCGTGCGTGGGCTCTCCCGACCGCTCGCGATCTTCAAGACACCGACCGCGAAGTTCAGTGTGACCGTCGTCACGATCGAGATGATCAGAGGGCGCAAGCTGCCGATCCGTCGGCTGGCCACCCAGGCGGCAATCAGCAGCAGGGGCACACACCACTGGCGCTGCCCGATCCGGTCGATCTGGTCAGCGATCGGGTAGTCGTACGGCCCTTTGTACGTCCAGATCTGTGCCGCCACCGTGTCGAGGCCGAGGAAGACGCCG
This sequence comes from Actinopolymorphaceae bacterium, assembly GCA_036564245.1. Lineage (GTDB taxonomy): Bacteria > Actinomycetota > Actinomycetes > Propionibacteriales > Actinopolymorphaceae > Thermasporomyces. Next base: position 36,228 of record DATCKU010000100.1, on the reverse strand, counting down.
TTGCGCGCCAGATCGTAGAAGATCGCCAGAGCGCCCGCGTAGAAGAGGACAGCCAGGACAGGCAACACGAGCCGGCTGGCGACGCTGCGCGGCCGATCGGGTCGATATTCGAGCGATCCCGAGACGTTCGATCTCGAGACACTGCCATCCATGCCGCGCCGGCTCCTCTCGGTCGATACGTTTGCGGCTGCGCGGCCCGCCAACGTCCGTCCTCGAACGCCTGTCTTGTCGAGAATCCGGTCGAAAGTGCTGAACCTGTCCCCCACGGCGGTCGCTCTGGCCCGCGGGCGGATCGTCATCACGTGCCCGGGTGAGGCGGGTCAATCGCATGCCACATCCGAGGACGATAGACGGTCTGCTCGGTTCAGGAGTTCCGGCTCCGGCACTCAGCGCAAAGGGTTATCAAATAGTTCACCGCTGCCTCACCGTGTGCACGGATCGTTCGCGTACCGTTCGCACGCCACTCTCCAGCGTCGCAGACATCGCCCGAAATGACCACTGCAGGAGAGCTCTGTCCTCTTTTCCGAGAAGCCGTCGTTCACGCGAAGCCGACACGCCGGCCTACGTCCAGTGGTTACGTCACGTGAGGATCGGCGACGACGACACGTCACCGTGAGACAACGGAGCCACTAGGGGCGGATGCGCCGCGCGGTCGGCGGGCCGGGACGACGTGGGTGGTTGGCGCGTACCCGGGTACGAGGAACCGGCGCTGGCTTGGGCGGCTCCTGTTCCTCCTCGTCGGTCTCCTTCGCTGTCGCACGAAGACCCGAGCGCTGCAGCAAGCGCTGGATCGTGAGGTCACGCTGGTCGGGCTTGCCGACGTACCTGATGTCGCGCAGTCCTTGCTCCTGCGCTGCTGACTCGAAGACGAAGTGACCGTAGCCCAGGAGCCGCCCGATGAAAGGCTTGTCGACCGTGATGTCGAGAATCCGCGCGATCGGCGTGGTCGCGACCTTCTTGGTGAGCACGCCGCTCACGCGGAACACCCGCATGTTCGTGATGACGAAACGGTCCATGTGCTCGTTGAGGGCGGCCCATCCGGCATGAGCGAAGACCACGAGGGCCGCCGCGAACGGCAACCATGCGATGTTGACGGGTACGAAGAGCATGGCGACGAGCAACCCGAGGGCCACGAGGAACTCCAGGACGGGAACGACGTAGACCACCCAGTGATGGCGTACCTCGTCGACCACGACCTCCCCTTCGTCTGCGAGGAGGTGCCGCACGATCTTCGGGTCTGCGATCGCGCGGGCGAACCAACGAATCGGTCCTGTCACGCGGTAACCGTCCTGTTCGAACGCCGGCTGGAGTCGAGGGATGATGCAGGGCGCTTCGCCGGATCCGGGTCGGGCTTCCCGCTCAGGCGAAGACGTTGGTCAGGAACGTCACAACGGAGTCGAACCCGTCGGTGAGCAGGCCACCGGCACCACGAACCGCGCTCGCGGCGCCCGTCGGGTTGGTGACGAGGTAGAACGCAACGAAGGCGATCGCCAGCCAGCCCACCACCTTTTTCATCCCAGGCGACACGTTCGCCAACTCCTCCCATACCTCTGCACGGCCTCACGCCGTCTTGCGCCATTGCCTGCTTGCGTGGCGTAACCCACCACACACTGTAGGTGCCATTCTCCATGCGAGAAAGCGGCAAACACTCACATGTCACCGCCTGGCCGCTTCAAGCCTAAGTCATCGGTACGGCCGAAGCGATCAGGTGCACCGAACCTGCGACAACGTGTTGTCGTCGGTGTTGTGGTCGGCGAGTTCTGCGACCAGCTCGTCGGCGGCACGGTAGGGATCCAGCTCCCCCGCGATCACCCGTTCGACCAGGGTGTCGAGGCGGCGATCCCGCGGCAGGTCGTCGAGGCGACGCCGCAGGTCCGCGAGCGCGAGGGCGGCTATCTCCTCACGGATCCTGCGGGCCCGTCGGACGTCGAGCTCACCAGTGTCGCGCAGATGTGCCCGGTGCGCAGCGATGGCGTCCACGAGCGCGTCGATGCCGTCGCCGGACGTGGCGACCGTCCGCACGATCGGGGGCATCCAGTCACCCTCGGAACGCTCGCCCAGCCCCAGCATGTGCCGTAGGTCGCGACTCAGCCGTTCGGCACCGTCCCGGTCGGCCTTGTTCACGACGTACACGTCGCCGACCTCGAGCAGACCCGCCTTGGCGACCTGGACCGCATCGCCCATGCCAGGAGCAAGCAGGACCAACGTCGTATCGGCGAGCCCTGCTATCTCCACCTCGGACTGACCGACACCGACGGTCTCCACCAGGACGACCGAGCAGCCGGCCGCGTCCAGCACCCGTACGGCCTGGGGAGTCGCCGCCGCGAGGCCTCCCAGGTGGCCCCGCGTCGCCATGGACCGGATGAAGACGTCGGGATCGGTCGCGTGGTCCTGCATGCGTACCCGGTCGCCGAGAAGCGCACCACCGGAGAACGGCGACGAGGGATCGACGGCGAGCACCCCGACCCGCGCACCCGAACGCCGGTAGGCAGTCACCAGAGCGGACGTGCACGTCGACTTGCCGACACCTGGCGCGCCTGTGATCCCGATGACCTGAGCGTTCCCGACGTGCGGGGCCAACGCGGCGGCGATCTCGCGCAACGCGGGAGCGTCGTTCTCCACGAGTGAGATCAGCCGGCCGATGGCACGTGGATCGCCGGAACGGGTGCGTTCCACGAGTCCTGCCACGGAACGCCGCGACGTCTCCGTGCCCGACCCGTGCACCAGGCCGCCGGTCACCTGGCCCCGCTCGCCGGATCCGCGGCGCCGGCTGCCCGGCCAGCGCCGGTCGGCACCCTGAGCACCAGTGCATCACCCTGCCCGCCTCCGCCGCACAATGCGGCGCAGCCGACACCGCCACCACGCCGGCCGAGCTCGAGGGCGAGGTGCAAGACGATACGCGCGCCCGACATGCCGAGCGGGTGTCCCAGCGCGATGGCACCGCCGTTGACGTTGACCTTCTCGTCGGCCGTCGCTTCGTCGAGTCCGAGCGTGCGGATCGACGCCAGCACGACGGCGGCGAATGCCTCGTTGATCTCGATCAGGTCGAGGTCGCTGACAGCGATGCCTTCCTTGGCACAGGCAGCCCGGATGGCGTTGGCTGGTTGGGCTTGCAGCGACGAGTCGGGCCCCGCCACGACACCGTGCGCGCCAACTTCTGCAATCCAGTCCAGGCCGTTCCGTTCGGCGTACGTACGACTGGTGACCACGACAGCGCACGCGCCATCGGAAATCTGCGATGCCGACCCCGCTGTGATCGTGCCGTCGCTTCGGAACGCCGGTCGCAGTCCAGCCAGACGCTCTTCCGTCGTGTCGGGGCGAATCCCTTCGTCCTCGGTGACGACCAGCGGCTCACCTTTGCGTTGCGGCACCTCGACCGATGCGATCTCGGCGTCGAAGATGCCGTTCTTGCGAGCGGCCGCGGCGCGTTGGTGCGAGCGAGCGGCGTAGCGGTCCTGCTCCTCGCGGGTGACACCGTGCTCGGCATTGTGGGCCTCGGTCAGCTCACCCATGCCTGCCTGGGTGAAGACGTCCCACAGACCGTCGCGCACCATCGAGTCCACCAGCGCGGCGTCGCCGTAGCGGATGCCCTGCCGAGAGCCCGGCAACAGGTGAGGTGCGCCGGTCATGGACTCCATGCCACCGGCCACCACCACGTCGAACTCGCCGGCCCGGATCAGCTGGTCGGCCAAGGCGATGGCATCGAGCCCGGAGAGGCAGACCTTGTTGACGGTGAGCGCCGGGACGCTCATCGGGATCCCGGCCTTGACCGCGGCCTGGCGGGCCGTGATCTGGCCCGCGCCCGCCTGCAGGACGTGGCCCATGATGACGTACTGCACCTGATCGGCGGGGACGCGACTGCGGTCCAGGGCCGCCTTGATCGCGATCCCGCCGAGATCGACGGCGGAGAAGCTCGCCAGCGCTCCGCAGAGGCGTCCGATTGGGGTGCGTGCACCCCCGACGATGACCGATCCCACGCCCCCAGCCTACGCTGCGCCTCGTCGGCGTTTCCGCGAGAATGACCATGCGTGCCGGGTTTCTCTGACCTCGGCACGGCTCAGCGCCACGCCAGGGTCGAATGTGCTGATCGCTTGCGTCTTACGTGGTCATCGCGCGAGATCGGGGGACGAGGAAATATGAGAATCCGCCGCGGTGCCTCCCCTCAGACCAGCTCGGCATGCCAAGGTTGGACATACAGCGTGTTCGTACGGCCGGGGCACTTTCGTTCGACCAGATATACCTGCTGTGTGGCACTGGTGGGGCTGGTAGGCAAGTGCCACGAGTCGTCAGTGCGCGCCGCTGCATCGGGGTTATGGGGTCGCAGATGACGAGATTGGCCAGGGTGGTGAGGAGAGCAGATGTCTGAACCCGACGAGGGCCTCGACCTGCTGGACACGGGTAGTGCCGTCGGCACGTTCACCACCGTACTCCTCGGGTACGACCGGCAAGAGGTCGACACGTGTGTCGGAATGCTCGAGTCGCGGCTGGACGAGCGCGACAGGACCATCAACGAGCTCCATCGCGACCTGCTCGCGACGCAACGGGCGCTCGAAGCCGCCGGCGAGCCGACCTGGGCCAAGCTCGGGCGACGAGCTCAGGAAATTCTCCGGCTCTCCGAAGAGCAGGCCATCGACGTGGAGAACCGCGCCGAGGAGAAGGCCGCCGAGATCCGTGCACAGGCCGAAGCGGAAGCCCGCAGGCTGCGTGACGAAGCCGAGCAATATGCGGCCGACGTACGGCGGCGGGCCCAGGAGGAAGCAGAGCGGATCCAGAACGCCGTCGAGGAAGAAGCCGACCGGATCATCGAAGCCGCGCAGAAGCGCCGCGACGAGATTCTGAAGCAGGCCACCGAGACCGCCAACCGCCAGCTGCGCGAGCTCGAGCAGAAGCTCAAGACCAAGAAGGAAGCGGCCGAGCACGAGGTCGCTGCCATGCTCGCCGCCGCCGAGCGCGAGGTGGCCGAGCGTCGCAGCTCGGTCGCGGGGATCCTCGAGAAGGCTCAGCGGGAAGCCGCATCGATCCACGCGAACGCGACCGCCGAGGCCGAACGCATCCTCGCCGAGGCGGAGAAGACCCGTCAGGACGCGGAGAAGCGTGCAGAGGAAACCGACGAGAGCACCGAGGAGCGGCTGAGGAAAGCCAACGACCGCGTGACCCAGGTGCTGTCACGCTCTCGCCGCGACGCCGAGCAGATTCGCAAGGAGGCCCGCGCCGAGGCTGAGCGCATCATCCGAGAGGCGCACGCCAAGGCGCAAGAGGACGTCTCCGCCATCGAACGGCAGATCGCAAGCCTGCGGCGGCAGCGAGACGACCTGATCGACAGCCTCACCCGGCTGCGCGACCACGTGAGCGTGATCACCGCGGTTCCCGACCAGCAACGTGCCCTCCCCTCCAAGCCCGGCCGGCCTGCCGGGCCGGGAGGTGTGCCGGTCGCGGGACCACCGCTTTCAGCGGCGGCGACTCGGGGTGGCACACCGGGAGCCGCGACGGCTCGGGCGCTGCCGGAGCGACCGGACGGCCCGACGCCCCGTCGGCCCAACGGCCCCACGGCTAGCGCCGAACGGCCGTCCGGCATCAGCCGGCCGGTGGGCGTCGAGCGGACCGGCTTCGAACGGCCGGGTAGCGATCGACCGGCCCGCCCGGAGCGGCCCGCCACGGGGGAACGTCCCGAGAGGCCGGGTCTTTCGCGGCCGGTCACGGGCGATCGTCCAGGCACCACGTCCCAGCCGCCGACACGAACCGCGCCGTCCGAACGCCCGACCGGGCGCAACGGTCCGCTGCGCGGGACCACCGGAAGCGGCAACCAGCCCGGAACGTCTGGCGTGTCGCGCACACCGACCAGTCGCCCGACCACCGGTCAGGTGTCGGCTGGTGACGCGGGTGCAGCACGGTCGGGCTCGTCGAGTGATCGCGGCAGCCGCCCCACGGGCGCCTCGGCACCTGACCCCAAGCGCCTCGGGCCACCGCCACCGCCTCGCCGGTTGCCCGGCCGACCGTCGACTGAGCGCTCGAACCCGAGCTGACGCGACCGACAGCAGGGCCGGCGACCAAGCCGCTGGAGGTCCGACTCCGGTGAGCCGTGCGTCGCCCGAGGGGTGACCGCACGTCGCCCGGCGAGGGCACGCCCCACGACCCGTCCCCATCTGCAGTCGACACGACGCCTGAAGACCAAGCCCGGGAAGCGGCCCGGCGTTCGCACGCCGAACGAGATCCGCTTCCCGGGCTTGGTTTTTCGTGTGCACTTGAGCTGAGGCTCGGGGATGACCCCTACGGCTTCGCCCACCCAGCTCAGGGAGACTCCCAGTGGGAGGCCAGCGGGCACACTGATGCATCTGCCGCCGTACCGTGAGAGCCTGTCTGGCGCGAGACCGTTCTGACGCTCACCCGGTGGAAGGACTGCAGGCGGTATGAGCGACAACGATGCTGTGAAGGCACCCTCCAGCAACTCCGGCGAGACGTCGACGACAACCGGTCCCGCGAAACCTGCGGACCGAACGACGAGCACCGCCGAACCTCAGGACCCGTCGCCTGCCGGCAACGGCCCGACGGCCGACGGTGCCCGTCACGCGTCTGCGCGCCCGACGCGTCCGGCACGTCGCCCAGCACATCCCACGTCGCCGGTCAACCGGTTGGCCCGGCATTCGCCGTTCGCCATCGGCTTCTTCGGCGCCCTCGGCGCCCTTCTGGCGTACCAGCTGGCCACGATGCTCTCCGGCGCGCGCAGCGTGCTGATCCTCGTGGTCGTGTCGATGTACCTCGCGGTGGGGCTCAACCCGGTCGTCGAGTGGTTCGTTCGCCGGAACGTCAAGCGTGGCCTCGCGGTCGCCGCGGTGTTCGTCGGTGTTGTCATCGTGTTCGGTCTGATCGGCCTTGCCATCGTGCCCGTCGTCACCGAGCAGGTGCGCGCGCTCATCGAGCAGGTGCCGACATGGTTCGAGCAGTTGAGTCAAGACGAGAACCTGCGGCGACTCGACGAGGAGTACGAGATCACCAGGCGGGTCCAGGACTACATCACAAGTGGCGGGCTCGCTGAGCGTCTCTTCGGCGGCGTGGTGGGCGCCAGCATGATCGTGTTCAACGCGCTGTTCTCCACGTTCACCGTGCTCGTGCTCACGCTGTACTTCCTCGGCTCCCTCCCGGCTGCCAAGGGGATGCTCTACCGCTTCGTCCCGCGGTCGCGCCGGGAGCGCGTCGCTCAGCTGGGCGATGAGATGCTCGACCGGGTCGGCAGCTACGTGGGCGGTCAGATCTCGGTGGCGGCGATCGCCGCGGTGGCGGCGTTCATCTTCTTCATGGTGGCGGGACTCCGGGAGTACGCCCTCGCTCTCGCCGTCGTCGTGGCGATCCTCGGCTTGATCCCCTTGATCGGCGGCACGATCTCGGCCATCTTCGCCACCGTCATCGGGCTGCTGATCGACTGGCGGATCGGCCTCGCCTGCCTGATCTACTTCATCGTCTACCAGCAGATCGAGAACTACGTCATCTATCCACGCATCATGCAGCGTTCGGTCAAGGTGCCGGGCAGCGTGATCGTGATCGCCGCACTGGTGGGCGGCTCGCTCTTCGGGATCGTGGGCGCCTTGCTCGCCGTGCCGACCGCCGCCGCCATCCTGCTGCTCATCCGCGAGGTGATCCACCCGCGCCTCGAGGAGGCGTGACCGACGACGCTTCGGGGCACGGGCTGAGCGCCGAAGTGTCGGGACACCACGAGCCGGCGCGCCCTGGATGCCCCGAAGCGTCTGGCGGAGTTGTTTGTCGGCTTTTGTCAGCCGACGGCCGGAACCCGGTCACTCACCGCCGGTGAGGCGCGGGTCGGCGGCCGAGAGAGTCTCGCCGGTCTCGTACCAACCGGTCGGGCGTCGGGACACCTTGGGCAGCGAGCGCTCGCCCGTCGGTGCGGCCCAGAGCACGCCGTTGGAGATCACCTTGAGCACGTCGGGGTGGTGATAGACGGGGTACTCCTGGTCGCCCGGGCTGAAGTAGAACACCTTCCCGTGGCCGCGCCGGTAGGTGCACCCGCTGCGGAAGACCTCACCGCCGCTGAACGAGCTGATGAAGATCAGCTCGTCCGGCGCCGGGATGTCGAAGTACTCGCCGTACATCTCCTGCTTCGGGATGATGATCGGGTTCGGCACGCCCTGGGTGATCGGATGATGCGGCGCGACCGTCCACACGAGCTCCCGGTCGTCGGCGCTGCGCCAGTCGAGGACACACGTCGTCCCCATGAGACGCCGGAAGATCTTGGACAGGTGGCCCGAGTGCAGCACCAGGATGCCCATGCCGGCGAGCACCTCACGGTGGACGCGGTCGACCACCTCGTCGGCCACCTCGCCATGGGCTGCGTGCCCCCACCAGGTGAGCACGTCGGTCTCGGCCAAGACCTCCTCGGTGAGCCCGTGCTCGGGTTCTTGAAGGGTCGCGGTCCGCACCACGACCCGGTCGCCGAGGTTCGCTCGGATCCCGTTCGCGATCGCCGTGTGCATACCGTCGGGGTAGATCTCTTTCACTGAGGCGTCACGCTGCTCGTGGACGTTCTCGCCCCACACGGTCACGCGGATCGGCGACCCACGGTCGACCTCAGGCATGTGATGCTCCCTTGTCGTCGTCGATTCGTACGCGTCGATTCGTCGCTCGAGTCCAGTCTCACAGGAGGTCGACGACCTCGACCTCGCGGCCCTCGAGTGCCGACTGGTAACAGGCGTCGATGATCCTCGCCCGGGCGAGCCCGTCGCGGCCGACGTGGGCCGACCAGTCGCCGCTGCGGATCGCCTCCACGAACTCGCGTACGACGGTCATGTGGCCACCGCCGCGCATGACCTGCGGGCGGATCTCGGCCGGTGCTCCGCTCACGTCGGTGTAGATCCGGAGCGTGTCTTCGGTGGCGTAGTTCTTCACTCCGATCTCGGCGCCGCCGTCGGTGCCGTAGAGCGTGACCCCGAAGTGGTCCCCCATCTCGCGGAACGTCGCCCAGCTCGTCTCGAGGGTGAGCACGCCACCACCTTCCAGTCGGAGGAAGGCGGTCGCGAGGTCCTCCACTTCGTACGCAGAACCGACGATCGTCTTCGATGACCAGGGCGCGCCGCCCAACCCACGCGTGCCCAGCTCGGCGAAGGTCGAGGCGCTGACGCTCAGCACCTTCGGCTCTCCGAGCAGGTAGAGGGCCATGTCGAGCATGTGGACGCCGAGATCGATCAGCGGTCCACCGCCTGCCATCTCGCGGTTGGTGAACCAGCTGCCGAGGCCGGGAATGCCGTTGCGCCGCAGCCAATGGGCCTTGGCGTAGTAGATGCGCCCGAGCCTGCCTTCGTCGATGTGGCGTTTGAGGACCTGGACGTCACCACGCTGCCGGTGGTTGAAGCACACCCGCAGGACCCGATTGGCCTTGATCGCGGCTTCCACCATGCGTTGCGCTTCGTCGCCCGTGCGCGCAAGCGGCTTCTCGCACAACACGTGCCGGCCGGCCTCGAGCGCGGCGATGCCGATCGGCGCGTGCAAGTGGGTGGGCGTCGCCACGCTCACGACGTCGAGGTCGTCGCGGTCGACCAGGTCCTGCCAACGCTCGTAGAGATACGGGATCTCGTACTGCTTTCCCAGCTCGGCAAGGCGATCGGTCTCCAAGCCCGCGAGCGCCACGATGTCGACGTCGGCGAGCTGGCTGAACCCCTTCAAAGCCTGCTGACCGGCGAACCCAAGCCCTACAACGCCTACCCGAAGCCGACCCGGTGGCGCCGTGGGAGCGGCGGCGGGACCTGGCTGGGATTGGACGGCAGTCGAAGAAGAGGCCGCCTCGGTGGCGGCCGGCGAATTCGTACTCATTGGCCTTCAGTGTAAGGACGTTCGGCGACCGCTCTGCTCGGCGGGAGCGAGCCGTGAGATGGCCGAACCCGGCCACTTCGTCAGGCGCATCCGTTCCGTACAAGTGACCATACGACGTGCGACTTCTCCCGCTGGTCAGGCGCACGAACCCTTTCGAAGACGCGATCGTCCCCGTCCACGTGCATCTGCGGCTGGGATCAGCTGTGCAGACAGCGATGCCTCGTACGCAGCACGCAGTAACCTGAGCGCGCGATACGAGGGCGCCGGACGTGGCACGGCTACGCCACGCCGACTTGCCACGTCGACTTGGACCTTCGCCCGGCATGGATGCCGCGGACTGGCGTGAGAGGCCGACGTAACGTGGTCATTTCAACGGGTCACGTGTGGCCGGCGCTGCGGGCGGTGTAGGCGGCCACGGTCTTGTTGGCGTACGCGCTGCTGTCGGCGTACTCCATCGGCCCGTCCCAGCGCTCCGGCAGCGGTGCGGCCGACGGCACGATGCGGGCCACGATCTCGTCGAGGGCCCGCTCGGCGGCGCCCACCCAGAGGTGCTTGACCCCTTCCATCGCGACCACCTCGGCCTGCGGGATCGCGGCGAACCGCTCCCGTGCCTCGGGTGGGCGCAGGAAGTCGTCGAGCTCCGGGACCAGCGCCACCACCGGCTTCCCCGACTGCGCCCAGGTGCGCAGATCGGCCGGTCGCGCAAGACGCAGCGGCGGCGAGAGAAGGATGGCGCCCTCGACTGGAGGCTGACATCCGTACCGCAGCACGAGGTCGGTGCCGAACGACCAGCCCACCAGCCAGATGCGGGGCAGGCCCACCGCGACGGCATGCTCCAGCGCCGCCGCAAGATCGAGTCGCTCACCCTCGCCGTTGTCGAACTCCCCCTCGCTACGGCCTTGGACGCTCTCCGTGCCGCGGGTGTTGAACCGCAGCACCGCCATGTCGGCGAGGGCCGGCAGGCGATACGACGCCTTCCGGATCACGTGGCTGTCCATCATTCCGCCGTGGGTCGGCAGCGGGTGCAGGAAGATGATCGTGGCGACCGGGTCGCGGTCGAGTGGTTGGGCCAGCTCACCGACGAGGGTCAGCCCGTCGGATGTGTGGAGTTTGAGGGGGGTACGCCTCGCCGGCAGGACACTGCCGGCTCGGATCAGCTGGGAACTCACGCTCCCATTGTGCGGGCCGGTCGCTTACCCTGTGCCTGTGCCCCGCTACGAGTACCGTTGCCGCAGCTGCGGCGCGACATTCGAGCAGACCCGGCCGATGAGCCAGGCGAATTCTCCTGCCACGTGCCCACAGGGCCACGACGACACGGTGAAGCTGCTCTCGATGGTGTCGCTCGGCGGACGAGCCAGCACGGCGGACAGCGCGGCGAGCGGACCATCCGGCGGCTGCTGTGGAGGCGCGTGCGGCTGCCGGTGAGCGCACACGAGCCGGCTGAGCCGCCTGACAGAACGCCGACGGCTCAACGCGTCGATCAGGTCATCCCGCCCGCCGCAGGCCGTACGCCCGGATCGAGGTCATCTGGTACCGGCTGCCGTCCGTGCTGACGACCGTCGTCCGGACGGACACGTAGCCTCCGGGCCGGTTGGGATGGCGGACGATGGCGTAGTAGCCCCCTCCGGAGCCCTTTCGGACCGCGACGTCACGCCAGACCCGCCCGTCATCGAACGACACGGCGAGCTTGATCTTCCGGACCATTCCTGACGCTTCCTGGCCGTCGATCCTCACGGGCAGACCGAGCCGGAACTCCCGTCCCGCCGGCGCACGGTTGTACAGGTCGAAGGCACCACGGATCAGGACGTTGATCAGGCGTACTCGTTCGTACCCTTTGTCGGCTGGACGCCGCGACGAGAACTCCCAGCGTCCCGTCACCTTGGTGGCGTACCGGGACCACGGCACGTCGCGAGCGGCGTTGAGCCGCAGCGTGTAGGTCGAACCCTCCTGCGGAACCCCGTCGATCTCGAGCCGGAACGGGTCGGATGACTCCACGGGCTGGCCGATAGGCGTCTGCAGTCTCGCCCTTCCCACGATCCCGGTCGGATCGAAGATCATGAGGTCTCCCTGTCGGATCGAGGGAAGGAACGGTCGCAACGAGAACTGCATGCGGCCGTTGGCCCACGCCTCCCCTACGGCCGACGGGCGGAACGCTGCCGAGTTCCAGTCGTGCCGTACTGTCCGGCCCGGCGACAGGCTGCGCGTGTCGCAGAGCTCCGTGTACCACAGGCGTGTGCGCACGTCCTGGACGTCGAGCGACTCGCGCCACGGCAGGAGCTCGCCGCCGATCCGCGGGGTGAACAAGCGAGTCACGCGACTCGGCAGATCGACGTTCTCGTACCCGCCGACGCCGATCTGGACGTCGTCGGGCAGCTGGGCTTCGCGGTACCAGACTCCGTTGACGTCGAGGCCGACTCCCCCGGCGTGGAAGATCGCGGTTTCGCGTGCGAGCTCGTCGTCATGCGGTCGGTACGAAAGCCGCCACGGCACCCGGCCTGCCTTGCCCAACACGAGCTCGTAGCCTCGGTCGGCAGAACGCAGCGACCAGTAGGCCGCGAAGTCGAACGCCCGGTCGGTCACGCGCCTGGTGGGAAGCGCGAAGGCGCGGAACGGCTCGCTACCCGGCAGGGTGACGAGCGTGGTCCAGGGCTTGCCGGCGAACAACTCGATGGTGCCGAACGTCATCGTCTGCAGGCGCGCGTCGGCCGCGTCCACCTTCACCCGGAGTCGCTTCGCCCACCGGGCGTCCAAGCGGACCGTGCGATCCCGCGTCACGTCGACGGTTGGCTTGGTCACGAGCGTGTAGCTCGTCGGCTTGTGTCTGTGCGTCGTCCGGATGATCTCGCCGAACGCATAGCGACCGGCGGGCACCTGCGCGCCGATACCGCCCGGCACCGGCTGGAGGTCGAACACCTCCTCGGTTTCCAGGTTGCGTACCACAGGTTGGGCGACGAACGGCTTCAGGTCCCGGACCAGCTTGCCGTTACGGTCGATCAACCGAATCCTGAGTGTGACCAGGCCGTCTTGGCTGCCACTGGTGCCATCCGACGCACGCGGGCGGGGGTCCTTCTTCTCACCTGCCAGAGAATCCTTCTGACCTGCCAGGGAATCGGCGATCGACGCGGCCAAGCCCAGCCAGCTGAATCCGGTGGCGCGCAGGCGTCGCCACACCGACTCGGCCTCCCGCCAGCCGACCAGCAGCTTCTCCGCGTCCGGCAGGACCGTGCCGGCCTGATGTCCAGAGTCTGCGCGCGACCGCCCGGCACGTGACGTCGCATCGAACGCTCCGGTCAGCATGATCCGTGGTTTGGAGATACGGCGCACGATCAAGGGCAACGCGCGACCCGTTGCCTGGTCGTACCCTGCTGCGGCCAGACCGGCGACGTCGAAGAGTCTCGGATCGACCCTGCCCGCCGCGAGCAACGAGGCCGCGTCGTCGGGAACCACGCTGATGGTGTCGGCCTGATAGCGCACGTGGAACGTGGTCGACGGGCGGCCCGGCCGGGGAACGGGGACGACGGTGCGTACGCCGTTCTTCGACGTGCTGAGCCGCACCCGGTCGCCCGTCACGAGCGTGACCGAATGAACCGCGGAGTCGGCTGCGTCTTGCTCGTTCGGCGCTTCCGGTGCGAGCAGGCGTGGCGCGAGTCCGAGTTGATCGACAGCAGATGGTCGCGGTACCGAACCGACCGCAGACAGCGAGCCCGCCGCGCCTGTGAAGATCAGCGCGGTGGTCAGCGTTCCGGACACAGCCCCACGCAGGCGCATCCCGGCACCCCCCGATTTTCGACATTGCCAATCGCCCGGAGCCCGCTGACGGCTTCCGTGACGTTACACCGGGTTACATGCCCTTGTGAGGTATTCGGCATTCGCACGAATCCTTGCGACTTTTCACAATCAACGGCGACTTTCTTCACAAGGACGACATGGCGGCAAAGGCGTGACATGCGGGAGTCGGGGCACCCGCGCAAGCGCCTACGCTTGGTCGCCGTGCGTCTCGTCATTGCGACTTGCGAAGTGGACTACGTCGGGCGGCTGACCGCTCATCTGCCCAAGGCCACTCGGTTGATCCTGATCAAGGCGGACGGCTCGGTGTCGATCCACAACGACGACCGTGCGTACAAGCCGCTCAACTGGATGAGCCCGCCCTGCACGCTCCGCGAGGAGCCGGCCTCGGGCGACCAGCCAACTCGCTGGACCGTCACAGGCAAGGACGGCGGGCAGTTGGTCATCACGATCGACGAGATCCTGCACGACTCCACTCACGAGCTGGGGGTCGACCCCGGACTTCAGAAGGACGGTGTTGAGGCCCACCTGCAGGAGCTTCTGGCCGAGCATCCTGAGACTCTGGGTCCCGGTTGGAGCCTGGTGCGCCGTGAGTACCCCACCGCCATCGGGCCGGTCGACCTGCTCTGCCGGGACGGTAACGGCGCTGCGGTCGCCGTGGAGGTCAAGCGCCGCGGCGAGATCGACGGCGTGGAGCAGCTCACCCGCTACCTGGAGCTGCTCAACCGCGATCCGCTGTTGGCTCCGGTCCGCGGTGTGCTTGCCGCGCAGGAGATCAAGCCGCAGGCGAAGGTCCTCGCCAGTGATCGCGGGATCGAGTGCGTCACGGTGGATTACGACGCGCTCCGCGGCCTCGACGACCCGAGCATGCGCCTGTTCTGAGTCGTGTGCCGTCTCCGGTCGAAGGGCGAGCAGTTGCCTCAGTGAGTGCGGGCCCCACCCGTGGGTGCTGCGCAGTCGCCGCGCCTGGTCATTGTTGGGCGAGGCTCGTCATCGTTGCGCTAGGTGCGCACGATAGTCGCGTGGCGGTACGCCGAACCGGGCCCGGAACACTCGGCTGAAGTGGTACGCGCTCACGAAGCCCGCCGCCGCTGCGATGCTGGCCACCGAGAGATCCGTCATCTCCAGCAGCCGCGCAGCGTGCCGCAGCCGGGCGTCGCGGACCGCCTGCATCGGCGTCCTGCCGGTCTGCTCCGAGAAGAGATGCGCGAGCCGGGAAGGCGAGAGCGCAACCGCGTCGGCAAGCGAACGCACCGTGTGCGGCGCCGCCGGATCGGCCGCCACGATCGCCTCCACACGCGCCACCCGTGGATCGATGCCGTCGGCGCCCACCCGACGTTTGCCCCCGTCACTTGCTGCCGCCGCGAGCACGACCAGTTCCTCGACCTTGGTGTGCACGAGCTCACGTGCCGCAGTGCCGGACGCCACAGCGACCGGGACACCGTGCAGCCCAGCAGGCACGGGCGGCGGAGGCGAGCCGAGCCCCGACCAGCGGGCGTCTGCGTGCAGGTGCCGGAACACGCTGTCGATGCGGGAGTGGATCGAGGGCGTCACGCTGGCGAGGTGATACAGCTGGTCGCCGAGCAGATGCGGGCGTAGCCAGGTCTGCCAGCCGGGCCGTGCCTGACAGTGCACCCACCAGAACGACCACCGGGTACGTGGACGGTACGAGTGCGCCACGCCTGGCCCCAGCACGACCAGGCCGCCGCGACGTGCTGTCACCTCGTACCGGCCATGCCTCACCTCCCCGGCGCCTGAGACCGTCCAGATCAAAAGCCAGCTCGGCGATCCCTGAGGGCGGTGCACGTCGTACTCCGGACCGACGTCGAACCGCCCGGTGAGCACCAGCTCGGCCGGTGGCGCAGGAGTGACCTCCGGTCCGGCACCCCTGCTGGCCGGCGTACGGCCAGCAGGATCTGGCAAATCGTCAGCTTCTGCGGACATCGTCACCGGCCACCGGTCGCCGTACGGTCGAGGAAGCAGCCTTGCGCATCGAAATCTCGCCGACCACCCGAGGAGAACGTCATGTCACCGACCTCGTCGAGCGTAACCGCGGAGTTGCCGATCAGCGCGGCCGAGCGCCAGAGGTACGAAACCGAGGGATTCGCCGTCGTACGCGGGCTGTTCCGGCCGGAGGAGATAGCCGAGATCTGCGACGAGTTCATGGCGATCCACGCAGCCGGACCGGTGCCCGGCCACTTCGAGCCCACCGCCCCGCCGGACGACGAGTCGGTGGACATCCTGCGCCGGTATCCGCGCGTCATGCACCCGCACCAGTTCAACGAGGTCGCGCGCAAGTACCTGCTGGACTCCCGGCTCCGGGTCATCCTGCGGGAACTGTTGGGAGAAGAACCGCTCGCCGCTCAGAGCATGTTCTACTTCAAGCCACCGGGTGCTCGAGGACAGGCGCTGCACCAGGACAACTTCTACCTGCGTGTCGAGCCGGGCACGTGCATCGCCGCCTGGGTCGCCTGTGACGTGATCGACCGCGCCAACGGCGGGCTCGAGGTGGTCCCCGGCACGCATCGGATGGACATCTTCTGCCCCGAGGAGGCCGATCTGGAGGTGTCGTTCACGACCGAGTACGTGCCTCCGCCGCCCGGCCTTTCCCCGGTGCCGGTCGACATGTCCCCCGGTGACGTGCTCTTCTTCAACGGCAGCCTCGTGCACGGGTCGGGCCCCAACACCACCACCGACCGCTTCCGACGTTCGTTCATCTGCCACTACGTCGGTGAGCAGTCGTGCGAACGGATCTCACGGTGGTACAAGCCCCTCACCATGGACGGCTCGCCGGTCTCGCTGCCGGAAAGCATCGGCGGGGGTCCGTGCGGCACCGAGGACACCTCGATCGCCGGCCCTCACTGAGGCTCGCCTGACGTCGCGGACGGAAGAGCTGAGCCTGGCGCGAGGTGTGCTGGGCCAGCGCGTCCATGTCGCACGCGACATCCTGACGACCGACGCCGTCCGGTGGGCCCTGGACCCACACGCTGTGCCTCTGCGCTTCGTCCCACGTCGCGTCGCGCGGCCGCTTACCCTGAGGGCGTGACGGACCGTGCCGGCGGAGGCGATGCACAGCGCGCCCCACGGGTTGTCGTGGTCGGCGCTGGCGTCATCGGGTTGACGTGCGCCGTACGCCTGGCTGAGGCGGGGTACGAGGTCGGCGTCGTCGCCCGCGATCTCCCGCTGGAGACCACGTCCGCCGTCGCGGCGGCGCTGTGGTATCCGTACTACGCGTTCCCACGAGATCGCGTGCTGGCGTGGGCGAAAACGTCGTACGCGGAGTTCGAACGCCTCGCGTCGACCGAGCCTGAGTCCGGCGTACGCATGCGGAGCGGCCGAGATCTCACCCGGACCAGCGCGACCGGACGGCCGTGGTGGGCCGAGGCCGTGCCCGACCTGCACCGGCTCACGGCAGGAGACACGTGCGGGTGGCAGTTCGAGGCGCCTGTCGTCGACACCTCGGTCTACCTTCCCTGGCTGGTCGATCGGCTCGAAGCGCTGGGCGGCACGCTCAGCCGCAGCGCGCTGCCTGCCCTGCCCACCAACGCCCCCATCGTCGTGAACTGCACCGGCCTCGCCGCCCGCCGGATGGCAGCCGACGAGAGCGTGCTGCCGGTGCGTGGGCAGATCTGCGTCGTCGAGCAGGTCGGGCTCACCGAGTGGTGGCTCGCCGACGGTCCCGCAGGACACCCGATCTACGTCATCCCGCGGCTGCACGACATCGTGCTCGGCGGGACCGTCGAGCCTGGCGACTGGGAGACCCGCCCACGGGAGCAGACCGGGAGGGAGATCCTGGAAGCCACGCGGGCCCTGGTGCCTGAACTCGCAGGCGCTCGCGTCATCCGGCAGCGGGTCGGACTGCGCCCTGCGCGGTCGAGCGTGCGGCTCGAGCCGGAGTACGTCGAGGAGGGCCGGCTCGTCGTGCACTGTTACGGCCACGGCGGGTCCGGCATCACGCTGTCCTGGGGCTGTGCCGACGAGGTCGTGGAGCTCGTTCGGTCCGAGGCTCCTGCCGGGCCGCCCGTCCCCCCGCAATGACCAGGCGAGGCGACTGCGCACCACCCAGGGGTGGCACCCGCACCCACCAACGCGAGTACTCACCCATCGACCGACGACCCTCGCTGCACGCGACGTCGCCGTCATCCACCGAGGAGCTGACCGCACGCACCATCTGTCATGCTCGACACGCCCCGCAGGCCACGCGGAACACTGGAAGCCTCGGGCCCATGCCGGCCATCTCGCGCGTGGACCCCTCGCACAGAAAGGCGAGACCGCCATGGATGAGGCCAACGCACTGCCAGAGAAGCAGCTGGACAGCGCCGACCTGCGCGCATCCGACGCCGAGCGGGAACGCGTGGTCGAGCTGCTCAGCGAGCATGCCGCGGCAGGCCGGCTCACTCTGGCCGAGCTGGAGGAGCGAACGGAACGGGCGTACGCAGCCAAGACGCGTGGCGAACTCGAGATCCTCACCCGTGACCTCCCCGACAAGCACGCACCGGCCCGACCTCGCCGCCGACCAGTCCGGTGGTTCGTGGCGATCATGGGCGGGTCCAACCGGCGCGGTCGCTTCCGGCTGAGCGGGAGCGTGAACTCGATCGCGATCCTGGGCGGCGACACGATCGATCTCCGCGATGCCGAGATCGACGGCGACGAGGTGACGATCAACGCGTTCGCCATCATGGGTGGCACCGACATCTACGTGCCCGACACCGTCGAGGTCGCAGTCGAAGGATTCGCCCTCATGGGCGGCAACGACGAGCGCGGGAGCCGTCGACCCGCACGACCCGGAGCACCCCTGATCCGGATTCGTGCGTACTCCCTGATGGGTGGTATCGACGTGTGGCGACTGCCGAGCGAGACGAGGGGGATGTCGTTGCGGCACGCTCGCCGGGTCGCCCGCCGACTCGAGCACGGCAGGGAGCACTCGTGAAGCCCAGGCTGGTGGGAGCTGCTCGCCCCGACGCCTCACGGGCGAAAATGACCAGGCGTGGCGGGTGCTCGGCGACCGTAGTGGGCATCGGCGCACACTACGGCGGGTGCGTACCCGTGCCAGCCGGCGAACCAGAACGTCCTGCGGGTTCTGCCCGATCAACCGATGCGCTCGTCGATGAAGCACCAGCGCCAGGTCTCGCCCGGCTCGAACGACCGCATCACCGGATGCCTCACCGCGGCGAAATGCGCTGACGCATGCCGCCTCGGCGAGGAGTCACAGCACCCGACATGACCGCAGGTGAGGCAGATCCGCAGGTGCACCCAGTCCCGCCGGCCTTCGGCCAGGCAGTCCTCGCAGCCCTCGGTGGTGCTTGGTCGTACCCCGGACTCGGCACCTACGTCGGTCGGCGCCTCAGCGAGGTGTTGGCAGCCGTTCATCATCGCCTCGCAGTTGCTCAGCCCTCATCATCTCTCCTCTGCCAGAGCATGAGTTCCTCGAGGTCCTGCTCCAGCTCGACTTGACGGCGGATCTCGTCCGGGATCTTTCCCGCATCTCGAGCTTCGAGGAACGTCTGTCGTTCCGCCTCGAGCATGGCCAGTCGCAGCCTCGCAAACGTCTCCGACGGCGGCTCGCGCGTGTGATCTCCGAGCCGCTCCCACACCCGGTTGGCCCGGCTCTCGGCGAGGGAGCGGAGTCGGTCGACCACGTAGCGAGGAGCGTCACCGGCTTCGGCTTCGAGCCGTCGCTCCGCCGCCCGCAGCGCCGCCTGGTACGTCTCGGCCTCGGCGAGGATGTCGGCCTGTCGATCATCGGGTCGTACGCCGAGCCAGCGCACCACCCACGGCAGCATCATGCCCTGCCCGATCAGGGTCACCGCGATGACCACGAACGTGATCCACACGAGCAGGTCACGCGACGGGAAGCCCAACGGCAGGCTGAACACCGCGGCGAGCGACACGGCGCCACGCATGCCCGCCCACGCCACGACCGCGACGTTGCTGACCGGCGGCGGTTCCTCCCGCCGTCTGATGGGCGGAAGCAGGAACGGCACGTACGCGCCGGGGAGCACCCAGCAGAACCTGCCGATGACGACGACACCGACGACGACCGCCGCGGCGACACCAGCGGTTCGCCACGACCCTGACACGGCGTCGACGATCGTGCGGAGCTGCAGCCCCACGACGAGGAAGAGCACCCCTTCCAGCAGGAAGCCGGTGACCCGCCAGAAAGCGTCCATCTGCAACCGTGAGGCCGCTCTCAGGAGCAGCGGGCGCTTGTGCCCGACGTACAACCCGCAGATGACGACCGCCACCACTCCGGAGACGCCGGCGGCGTTGGCCGGTACGAACGCGAGGAACGGCGTGAGGATCGAGAGCGTGTTGTCCAACACCGGGTCGTTGGTCCGGCGATGCAGCCAGGCTGCGACGACGCCGACCACTCCCCCGATCAGCGCGCCGCCGAAGGCCGCGATCGCGAACTGGGCAGCCACCTCACCCCATGTCTCCGCCGCGCCGACCGCAGCGGCGATCGCGACGCGCAGGGTCACGAGCGCGGTCGCATCGTTGATCAGGCTTTCGCCCTCGAGGATCGCGACCACGCGCCGCGGCAGTCCCAGCCGTCGGGCGATCGCGGTGGCAGCGACCGCGTCGGGCGGCGAGACGATCGCTCCCAGCGCGAAGGCGGCAGCAAGCGGGATCGCCGGAACGACTGCGTGGAGCGCAAGCCCCACCACGATCGTGATGAACCACACGTGCCCGAACGCCAGCAGGACGATCGGCCGGAGCAGGTGCGTGAAAGCCGGCACAGAGATCCGAATCGCTGCCGCGTAGAGCAGCAGGGGAAGCACGCCTTCCAGGACGAGCTCGGGATCGAGACCCACTCGGGGACCGAACGGGACGAACGACAAGACGATCCCGGCGAGCATCAACGCAAAGGGCGCGAGCATGCCGAGCCGCCGGGCGAGCCCCGAGATCAACCCGACGAGGGCCAGGAGGATCACGGCTTCGAGCAGCTGCTCGGTCACCGTTCGAGCGTACGCAGAAGCTGCGCGCCTCGACCCGTGTCGGCGGGAAGGTCGAGCCCACCGAGGGCCGATCTGCCCTCGGCACGTCTGACCTCGGTACGGCGTCGACGCCCCATCACGGTCACCGACGCCCTCCACGCCTGGTCATCTTCGGGGCGTACGCCTAGCCGAGTCGCATGGACGTACGACCGACCGTGGCGCTGCCGTCCGGCTGCCCGAGGTCATGTCGCGTCGTACGCGATCATGCCGAGTCGTACGAGTAGAAGCCGCGCCCGGTCTTGCGACCGAGCTCCCCGGCCTCGACCATCCGGGTCAGGAGCTCCGGCGGGAAGAACTTCGGGTCCGCGGTCTCCTCCCAGATGTTCAGCGTGGCGTGCCGCAGCACGTCGACTCCGGTCAGGTCGGTCGTGGCGAGCGGGCCCATGGCGTGACCGAAACCCAGCTTGCACGCCGTGTCGATGTCCTCCGGCGAGGCAACCCCGCTCTCGACCAGCCTCACCGCCTCCACGACCAGCGCCGAGATCAGCCGCGTCGTCACGAACCCTGCGACGTCCCGGGTGACCACGATGCAGGTCTTGCCCACCGACTCGGCGAACTCCCGCGCGCGAGCGAGCGTGTCGTCGCTCGTGCGATGCCCGCGTACCAGCTCGCAGAGCGCCATCATCGGCACCGGCGAGAAGAAGTGCGTCCCCACCACCGACTCCGGTCGCTGCGTCGCTGCGGCGATCTTGGTGATCGGGATGGCCGAGGTGTTGGTCGCGAGCACCGCGTCCTCCCGACACAGCCGATCGAGCTGGCGGAAGACGTCGTGCTTGACGTCGATGCGCTCGAAGACCGCCTCGACGACGACGGACGCATCCGCCACGGCGTCGAGCTCGGTGGTGGGCGTGATCCGCGCCACCGCCTGCTCGGCGTGGGCGTCGCTCAACCGCCCCTTCTCGACGAACTTTCCGAGCGACGACCGGATCCCGTCGAGGCCACGCTTCAGCGCCTGCTCGGTGACGTCGTGCATCGTCACGTGCCAGCCTGCGGTAGCCGCCACCTGAGCGATCCCGGACCCCATGAGGCCCGCCCCGACCACGGCGAGGCGGCGCGCACCGTCACCACCCTGGGAGGTCGGCGGTTGCGAAGTTTCAGCCATAGGGGCAGCCTATGTCGGTCTTGGCGAGTCATTACGGTATGTCGTGCGCAAGCTGCTCGGCGTTTCGTATGGACCCGTGACACCGGGGGTAAGCGAGGGGTGACCAGCGTGGGTCGCGGGCCAGCCGTGGCGGCCGAGCGGACGCCATGGCGTGCTCGGCGGGTCATACCGCCCGCTGCTCGTACCGCTGGTACGACGCAGCGAACCGCACGCACACCGACCGGACAGGTGCGGGGGGACGACGCACTTGGAGGTAGGCCCATGGCCATCGACACCCTGGAGGTGTCAGGCGGCACGCCCCTCGTCGGAGAAGTCGCCGTACGCGGGGCCAAGAATCTCGTTCCGAAGGCGATGGTCGCCGGACTGCTGGGCGATCAACCGTCCGTACTGTCCAACGTTCCGCGGATCTCAGACGTCGACATCGTGCGCAACCTGTTGGAGCTGCACGGCGTCACGGTCTCGGACGGGCCGACGTCCGACAGCTTGGTGCTCGACCCGACTCGAGTCGAGCAAGCGGCGCAGCCAGACATCGAGGTCCATGCCGGATCCAGCCGGATCCCGATCCTGCTCTGCGGACCGTTGCTTCACCGGCTCGGTCATGCGTTCATTCCCGACCTGGGTGGCTGCAAGATCGGTGACCGACCGATCAACTTTCACCTGGACGCGCTCCGGAAGTTCGGCGCGATCGTGGAGAAGCGGCCGGAAGGGCTGCACATCAGCGCGCCGAAAGGGCTCAAGGGCACGAAGATCGAGCTGTCGTACCCCAGCGTCGGCACCACGGAGCAGGTGCTGCTCACCGGCGTGCGCGCCGAGGGCGTGACCGAGCTCTGCAACGCCGCCGTGGAGCCGGAGATCATCGACCTCATCTGCGTCCTGCAGAAGATGGGCGCGATCATCTCGCTCGACACCGACCGGACGATCCGGATCACCGGTGTCGAGCGGCTCGGCGGCTACACCCACGAGGCGCTGCCCGACCGGATCGAGGCCGGGTCCTGGGCCTGTGCGGCACTGGCGACCGGCGGCGAGGTGTTCGTCCGGAACGCGCGCCAGGTCGACCTCATGACGTTCCTCAACGTCTTCCGTCGGGTCGGCGGCGAGTTCCAGGTGACGGCCGACGGGATCAGGTTCTGGCATCCGGGCGGCAAGCTCAACGCGCTGGCCCTGGAGACCGACGTCCATCCGGGCTTCATGACCGACTGGCAGCAGCCCTTGGTGGTGGCGCTGACGCAGGCGAGCGGGCTGTCGATCGTGCACGAGACGGTGTACGAGAACCGGCTGGGGTACACCGACGCGTTGGTCCGGCTGGGGGCGCACATCCAGGTCTACAGCGAATGCCTGGGCGCCACGCCGTGTCGGTTCGGGCGCCGCAACTTCTCCCACTCGGCCGTGATCTCCGGACCGTCGTCGTTGCACGGCGCCGACCTCACGGTGCCCGACCTGCGCGGCGGGTTCTCGTACCTCATCGCGGCGCTGGCGGCGCAGGGACGCTCCACCGTACGCGGCGTCGGCATCATCGCGCGCGGCTACGAGAACTTCCTCGAGAAGCTCGAGAAGCTCGGCGCCGACGTCACGCCCGTCTCCTGACCACGTTGACAATGACCAGGCGTGGCGACTGGGCACCCGCCACAGGAGGTGTCGGCACCTACCGACGCTGGTGTACACCCAGCGAGTGGACGCTCCCGCATGAGCTGTCGGCACCTACCGACGTGGGCGCACGTCTGCCCGTAGGCTGACGGGCATGGTCAGGCTCACCCGCATCTACACCCGCACTGGCGACGACGGCACCACCCGCCTGGTCGACAACAGCAAGGTCGCCAAGACCGACCGTCGGCTTCAGGCGTACGCAGATGTTGACGAGGCCAACGCCGCCATCGGTGTGGCGCTGTCGCTCGGCCAGCTGGATGCCGAGATCGCAGGCGTCCTGCGCCGGGTGCAGAACGACCTGTTCGACGTGGGTGCCGACCTCGGCAATCCGGTCGTCCCGCAAGAGGCGGCGAAGCAGCCGGTGCTTCGGGTCGACCCGTCGTACGTCGCACGTCTTGAGACCTGGTGCGACGTCTTCAACGAGCGACTCGAGCCACTGCGAAGCTTCATCCTGCCCGGAGGAACGCCGGGTGCCGCCCTGCTCCACCAGGCCCGCACCGTGGTCCGCCGCGCTGAGCGGTCGTGCTGGGCGGCGATCGAGGAGTACGGCGAGGGCGTGAACATCGTCGCCGCCCGCTACCTCAACCGGCTGTCCGACCTGCTGTTCGTCCTCGCCCGTCTCGCAGCCGGCCCCGACGGCGACGTGCTGTGGCAGCCCGGAGGCCCCGACGAGCCAGCCGCCCCGTGACCCTGTGCGGTCCCGCCCGTCGGGGTGGACGACCGAGCCTAACCAGGGTTACCGAGAGCCTCGCGACGCTTACTCGGCAATTTGAGGTGCTTGCCCGGACTCAGTGACCGGTGCCGGCGGGTAGCGAGAGCGAGGGCTAGGGTCGTACGGCGAAGACGACTACGGGCAGCGTCATCGACCACGCGTTCCACGAAGCCAGGCTCAGCGGCCTGGCTGTCACGCCGACCCTCGCCGGTGTGTCCGACGAAGTACGTACGCTGTATGTGCGCGAACATCACGCGTGGGGAGACGAGTCCTTCGACGAGGCCGCCGAGGGTGGCGTCTATGTGTATGCGCCGCCAGCTCAAGCGGCAGGAACGCGCTCGCGCTGCGTGCCTGACCGCCTTGGGACGAGAGCTACCTGGTCTCCATGTGGTCCAGCTATGTATGGAGTACCGCACCCCACGCTCGACAAGCGCGATGTAGAGGTCGTCCGGCTGCCCGCTTGGCACTTCCGAAAGGCACAACCTTCCGCGTAGAGCGCGTGGCGCTGACGAGCCATTGCTGTGGGTCGCCGACATCGTGGCGGGAGCATGCCGATCACATCGGCAAGGCGTAGAGGTGGAGTACCGCGAAGTTCTTGAGGCGGTGGTGTACGACCTTGAGGTCGGCCCCGGCTGATGACTTCTCCCCTGAACGGCGAAAAAAGGCCCGCCTCCCGGTCTGCCCCAGGTCGGTCGAGCCCCTCTCGCCGGACACCCCCGGTGCCCGGCTGTATCCAAGCCTGCCGCGCAACTTGCAGGCCCGTCGCACTGCCGGTCGGTACACCCGCGGAACAGGCTTGTCGGTACACCCGCGGAACCGGCTTGTCGGGGGTGTGACACGTGTCGGCACGTAGTGCACCTCCGGCAGGCGTAGTGCACATGGTCATTTTGGAGGGGACTGGCGAGTCGCGGCCGTCGGCGCTAGGTTGATCAGGCGCTTCGGGCGATCTGCGTAAATTATGGGGAAGCGCTAATATCCGTCTGACTTGGTCCACCTATCCGAAAGAGGCGGATGTGGACGGCAAGCGTCCGAGACATCTCGAACAGGTCCGAGGATGGGAGCCGCCTGCGGCGTGGCAGGAGCCGGGCGGCCAGCGGGAAGACGCCGACTGGCAGCCTCCGGCTGCGGGCGATCTTGACGAGTCGTTCGATCCCGTGTACCGAGGGGACTCGTACGACGACACCCTGTGGCGGCCCTCGGAATCGTTCGAGTCACCCGGCTTCGATTCGCAAGACCCGTCGTACGACGACGCGTCGACAGGCGACGACGTCGACGAGTCTGTGGCCGACGAGCCATGGTCACCGGCCGCGAGCCGGCAAGCGTACGACGGGTGGTTCCCGGCCGACGACCAGGAGACAGACTCGCCGTGGCAGCCTCCGGCATGGGAGCGCCGGGACGACGACTCGCGCAGGAACGGGTCAGCCTACGAGAGGTCGGCCTACGAGGCTGCGGACTACCAAACGGCGTACGACGATTCGCCGTACTCGATGCGCGGGTCGGAGTACGACGCGACCTACGAGATCGCCGAGCACGGCTCAGAACCCGAGCACCAGAGCACACCTGACTACGCCGCGGCCACGTACGACATCTCGGCCTTCACGCCACCCGGCTACGACTGGAGAAGCCACCGACGGTCCTACGACCACGCGAGCCAGCAACCGTCGTACGACGATTCCCACCACTCGGCCGCCGACGAGCCGTCCTACGACACGCCCACCGACGGGGTGGCAAAAGACGGCCAGCTGACGCCTGGCCGACGCGCCCGAGACCCCCAGGCCGGCAACCGGCAGTCACCAGCTCCCACGGGGTACGCCCAGGAGATGGTGCCTGCCGCCTCCGGAGTGGCGCTTAGACCAACGTTTCGTGACTTGGTGGCAGGCTACGAGCCGAACCGCTTCGCCCCGGGATTTCGGGCTCGCCGCTACCGTCCCGGTGAGGAGCCGGATCCCCTCGATCCCTACGACCCCGAATCCGGCGAGCAAGCCGGCTCGCCCGCAGCACCATACGAGCCGTACGACTTCAGCGACGAAGAGCGCAGCCTCTACTACTCGTACCCGACCGGCAGTCCCTACGGTGAGCACGATCGTGCCGGGCGGAATGCCACCTACTCCTACCATCACGATCCCGAACCACATCGCGATCATGCCGAGTCACGCAGCAAGCATCGCTGGGCGCGCCAGGTAGTCGTCCTGCTTCCTCTGGCCCTCGCCTCGGGTTCGTGGGCGACGCTGGGCTCCGATGGAGGAAGACTGCCGTGGTTCCCGGAGGGTCCACGGATCTCCGCAGACTCCAACACCTCCAAGACCGTTCCCGAGGACGAGCCGTACCCCGACGAACCCGACGTCAAGGTGACCGCCTCGCCGAAGCCCACGGGTGAAGCGTCGACGCCTGCCGAACGCACGAAGGATGCGGCGTCGGATCGCGGCGACGACCGAAGGAGTGATGCGCTGCCATCCCGGTCAGGCTCGGGCTCGGACGAAGGAGGCTCCGGCCAGGCCCCGGCGCCAGCGCCGAAGCCCACACCGAGCAGGACCCAAGAACCATCGCCGAAGCCCAAGCCCTCACCCCCAGAGGAGTCGGAGCCGACACCGACGCCCACACCGACCCCCGAGCCGCCCGGTATCGAGTTGCCTCGAATACCGCTGCTGCCCCTGCCCACCCGGATCCCGTTGCCCCCCTTGCTGCTGGGCTCGTCGGGCGGGCTGCTCGGTGCCGCAGTTTCACCCGCATCAGCACCGCTCCTTGCTGGTGCGGAGCCTGCGGCATCGGACGGATCGACCGGCGGCCTGTCACTCACCGCCTTGGAGTCGCTGTCTGGCGCCATCCTGACCAGCGACGACGTCTGAACTCGTACCCAAGTCCTGTGGCCTGTGTTCTTGCGGCCGCGGCGACGAGCGACGGGGCGGCCGCCGGCACGAAAGCCTCGGGCACCATGGCGTACCCGGGTCGGCAGGCTTACAACGGAGCGCGGGCCCGGCCAGGCGGCGCAGCCTCGAGCCACGCAAGGAAGCCGGTCAGGGCGTCCTCGGCCATCGCGAGCTCCACGATGCGGCCGCCGGCCTGAACACATTCGACGATGACGTGCCCGGCATAAAGGCCGAGCGCCTCAGCTGCCAGCGGCTCGCGATGACTCCGGACCGACAGGTCGTTGCGCGAGAAGACACATCGCGGGCGGAAGCCGAAGGAGAACACGCGGAACCACTCGACCGAGTCGCCTGAGTAGCGGGCGATGCCCAGCACCCATCCCTTGCCCGGGGTCGTGGTGTGCAGTCGAACGCTGCAGTCGAAGGTTCCGCCGCGGTGCTGCAGGATCCGTCGCCGTACGGCGAAGGCCGCAAGGGTCAGCACCACCAGGGCAAGGACGATGACGGCGACATCAAAGATGATCTCGATCATCTGCCGAGCTCCGCCACCGCATGCCCACCACGCCCGGATCTACGAGGCTTTCTCGACCGCGCGGATTCGCGCCTCGGCTCTCCGGACATGCTCGAGCGCCGCCTCGTCATCTTCGCCAGCGGCCCTCGCGCGTTCGAGCTCCCGCCGAGCTTCCTCGAGGTCGATTTCGTGTGCCAACTCGGCGTATTCCGCGAGGATCGACACTCGGTCGTGCGCGACGGAGAGGAAGCCACCGTGCACCGCCGCTACCCAAAGATCGCCGTCGCTACTGCGTATCTCGACCACGCCATCGGCGAGCAGGCCCAGAAGCGGCGCGTGTCCGGGCAAAACGCCGATGTCGCCGTCTGTCGTACGCGCGACGACCATGGTCGCCTCACCGGACCAGACCGTACGGTCAGGCGTGACGAGCTCGACGTGCAAGGGCTCAGCCACCGTTGTCCTCCTGGCCTGAATTGTTCGTGGAGTCTAACCGCTCGCGAGAGCTCGGCCTGCTTCGACCCCAGCCCTTCGTTCGCTTACCCCCGCCAACATCCGGCTCGTAGCCGAGAAAGTCCCGACCGTACGGGCCGAAAGCCCCATAAGACCGACTCGCCGGTCAGGACCACCCTGTCGCGCAAACCGGACCGGGCTGGCTGAATCCGACAAGCCGGCGAGGTCCACCCGTGGCCACGCGACGAGGGGGGTAGTCATACCCTCCCGTGGCATGTCTCCACCTCTGAGGTGGAGACGCCCCACGTCGCGTGGTCATTGTGGTGAGGGCCTAGAGGTTCTTCTGGATCTCGGCCCACTTGCGTTCCACGTCCTCGAGCCCGCCGCACATGTAGAACGCCTGCTCCGGTACGTGGTCGTACTCTCCGTCGCAGATCTTCTTGAACGCCTCGATGTTCTCGTCCAACGGCACGAACGAGCCTTCGATGCCGGTGAACTGGGCGGCCGCGAAGGTGTTCTGCGACAGGAAGCGCTGGATCCGCCGGGCCCGAGCCACGATGATCTTGTCTTCCTCGGGGAGCTCGTCGATACCGAGGATCGCGATGATGTCCTGCAGCTCCTGGTTGCGCTGCAGGATCCCCTTCACCCGAGTGGCGACCTCGTAGTGCTCCTGCCCGACGTACTGCGGGTCGAGGATCCGGCTGGTCGACTCCAGCGGGTGCACCGCCGGGTAGATCGCCTGCGCCGCGAGCTCACGCGAGAGGTTCGTCGTGGCGTCGAGGTGGGCGAACGTCGTCGCCGGGGCCGGGTCGGTGTAGTCGTCCGCCGGCACGTACACCGCCTGCATCGAGGTGATGGAGTGCCCGCGGGTCGAGGTGATCCGCTCCTGCAGCTGGCCCATCTCGTCGGCGAGGTTGGGCTGGTAACCCACCGCCGACGGCATCCGGCCGAGCAGCGTCGACACCTCCGAACCCGCCTGGGTGAACCGGAAGATGTTGTCGATGAAGAGCAGGACGTCCTTCTTCTGGACGTCGCGGAAGTACTCCGCCATCGTGAGCGCCGACAGGGCGACCCGGAGCCTCGTGCCAGGCGGCTCGTCCATCTGCCCGAACACGAGTGCCGTGTCGGGGAGCACGCCGGACTCGGTCATCTCGATGATCAGGTCGGTACCCTCACGCGTGCGCTCGCCCACGCCGGCGAAGACCGACGTACCACCGAAGTTCCGCGCCACCCGGATGATCATCTCCTGGATGAGCACGGTCTTCCCGACGCCTGCACCACCGAAGAGACCGATCTTGCCGCCCAGCACGTACGGCGTCAGCAGGTCGATGACCTTGATGCCGGTGACCATCATCTCGGTCTTGGGCTCGAGCTGGTCGAAGGCAGGCGGTGGACGGTGGATCGGCCAGCGCTCGGTGATCTCCAGGCGCTCACCGTTCTTGAGGTTGAGACACTCGCCGACCACGTTCCAGACATGGCCCTTGGTCACGTCGCCGACAGGCACGGTGATGGGCGAACCGGTGTCGCGGACCTCGGCACCACGCACCAGACCGTCCGTCGGCTGCAACGCAATCGCCTTGACGACGTTGTCGCCCAGGTGTTGCTCCACCTCGAGGGTCAACGTCTTGGTCTCGTCGCCGAGCGTGACGTCGACGTGCAACGCTGTGTAGATCGGCGGCAGCTCACCGGCGGGAAACTCGACGTCGACCGTAGGGCCGACGACCCGGACGA
This sequence comes from Actinopolymorphaceae bacterium, assembly GCA_036564245.1. Taxonomy (GTDB): domain Bacteria; phylum Actinomycetota; class Actinomycetes; order Propionibacteriales; family Actinopolymorphaceae; genus Thermasporomyces. The sequence continues at coordinate 6,617 of DATCKU010000100.1, read as the reverse complement.
CGCGCCCGACGCGCTGTGGCGCCTCCGCAGTCTTGGCGTTCTCGCTGAGTGTCGCAGTCATTTCTCTCACTCTGCTCCCGCAAGAGCGTCGGCGAGCGCGTTGGCGCCACCGACGATCTCGCTGATCTCTTGGGTGATCTCGGCCTGGCGGGCCTGGTTGGCCTCACGGGTGAGCGTTGTCACAAGCTCCTTGGCGTTGTCGGTCGCGGACTTCATCGCCCGCTGCCGCGCGGCGTGCTCGCTGGCCGCTGCGGCCAGCATGCAGTGGTAGATGCGGTTCTCGACGTACCGCGGCAGCAGCGTGTCGAGAACCTCCTCGGCCGACGGCTCGAACTCGTACAGCGGCAGGACCTCTTCCGCGCTGGGAGGTTCCTCGCCCTCCACGACCTCGAGCGGCAGCAACCGGATCACCTCCGGTCGCTGCGTCATCATCGAGACGAACCGGGTGTAGACCACGTGGATCTCGTCCACGCCGCGGGCGCTTCCGCCTCGTGCGCCGCTGCCGGAGTCCGTCCCGCCGGCCTCAGCCGCCTCCGGGCTCCCGGCCTTGAACGCCTCGATCAGCGTCTCACCGGCCAGCTTCGCGTTGGCGTACTGCGGGTTGTCGGAGAAGCCGGTCCACTCGGCCGCGAGCTCGCGGTTGCGGAAGCGGTAGTAGGTGACGCCCTTCCGACCGCAGACGTAGAGCGCGACCTCCTTGCCCTCGCCGCGCAGCAGCTCGGTGAGACGCTCCGCCTCACGAAGCACCGACGAGGAGTAGGCACCGGCCAACCCGCGGTCGCTCGTGATGACGAGCACCGCGGCACGTTTCGGGTTCTCCCGCTCCACGGTGAGCGGGTGCTGCACGTTGGAGAACGTCACGAGCGCCGAAACCGCCCGCGTGAGCTCCTGGGCGTACGGCGTTGCCGCACGCACTTGTTCCTGCGCCCGCCTGATCCGCGACGCGGCGACCAGCTCCATCGCCCGGGTGATCTTGCCAATCGACGAGACCGCCCGGATGCGCTGGCGGTAGATCCGAAGCTTGCCGGCCACGATCGATCAGCCCCGCTTCTGTCGCACGATCTGCTCCTGCTCCACGCTCTCCTCCTCCAGCGCCTCGAACTCCTCGCGCCCGACGCCGAGCAGCTTGCCGTCGGAGGTCTCGAAGGTCTGCTTGAAGTCGGTGACCGCCTCGTCAAGCGCCTTCTCGGTGTCGTCGGTGAAGTCGGCGGTCTCCCGGATCGCCTCCAGGATCCCCGGCCGCTCGCGGCGCAGGAAGTCGAGCAGCTCCGCCTCGAACCGGCGGATGTCGTCGAGGGGAACGTCGTCGAGCCGGCCAGTGGAACCCACCCAGATCGAGACCACCTGCTCCTCGAACGGGTAGGGGGAGGCCTGCGGCTGCTTGAGCAGCTCGGTGAGGCGCTGCCCTCGCTCCAGCTGGCGGCGGGATGCCGGGTCGAGGTCGGCGGCAAACATCGCGAACGCCTGCATCTCGCGGTACTGCGCGAGGTCGAGCTTCAGCTGACCCGACACCTTCTTCATGGCCTTCGTCTGCGCGGCGCCACCGACCCGGGAGACCGAGTTACCGACGTCGATCGCCGGACGCTGGTTGGCGTTGAACAAGTCAGCCAGCAGGAAGATCTGACCGTCGGTGATCGAGATGACGTTGGTCGGGATGTACGCCGAGATGTCACCGGCCTTGGTCTCGATGATCGGCAGGCCGGTCATCGAGCCACCGCCGTACTCGTCGGAGAGCTTCGCGCACCGCTCCAGCAGCCGGGAGTGCAGGTAGAACACGTCACCGGGGTACGCCTCGCGGCCCGGCGGCCGACGGAGCAGCAGGGACATGGCGCGGTAGGCCTCGGCCTGCTTGGACAGGTCGTCGAAGACGATCAGGACGTGCTTGCCTTGGTACATCCAGTGCTGCCCGATGGCCGAGCCGGTGTAGGGGGCGATGTACTTGTAACCCGCAGGGTCGGACGCCGGCGCCGCCACGATCGTGGTGTACTCCATCGCGCCGCCGTCCTCGAGCTGCTTGCGCACCGCGGCGACGGTCGAGCCCTTCTGGCCGATCGCGACGTAGATACAACGCACCTGCTTCTGCGGGTCGCCGGACTCCCAGTTGGCGCGCTGGTTCAGGATCGTGTCCACCGCGATCTGGGTCTTCCCGGTCTGCCGGTCACCGATGATCAGCTCTCGCTGACCGCGACCGATCGGGATCATCGAGTCGATCGCCTTGATGCCGGTCTGCAGCGGCTCCTTGACCGGTTGCCGCATCATCACGCCGGGAGCCTGCAGCTCGAGCTCGCGACGGCCGTCGAGGTTCTCGATCGGGCCGCGCCCGTCGATCGGGTTGCCCATCGCGTCGACCGAGCGCCCGAGGTAGCCGTCGCCCACCGGGACCGAGAGCACCTGGCCAGTCCGGCGTACGGTCTGACCCTCCCGAATCCCCACGAACTCGCCGAGGACGACCACACCGATCTCACGGACGTCGAGGTTGAGGGCCAAGCCGAGCGTCCCGTCCTCGAACTCGAGCAGCTCGTTGGCCATCGCCGACGGGAGACCCTCGACGTGGGCGATGCCGTCGCCGGCGTCGACGACAGTGCCAACCTCCTCGCGGGCTGCCGCCTCCGGCTTGTAACTCGAGACGAAGCGCTCCAGCGCATCCCGGATCTCGTCCGGGCGAATCGTCAGCTCCGACATCTGCTACGTCCCTGCTCTCTTGAGGCCTTGTGCAATTCGTACGTCTTCGTCCGAAGGCGGCGACTCGACCGTCGGGTCGCTCGACAGCCTTCCTACCGGGCACCGGCGAGTCGACGACGGGCGTCGTCCAACCGGCCGGCGATGGTTCCGTCAATCACCTCGTCGCCCAACTCGACGCGCAGACCCCCGATCACCTCGGGGTCGACCAACACGTTGAGCCGGATCTCGTGGCCGTACTGCCGGCTCAGCGCGCTGGCCAGCCGCTCCCGGTCGCGAGCCGTCAACGGCACAGCGGTGCGGACCGTGGCCACGAGTCGCTCCCGCCACGCCGCCGCCACTTTCGCGTAGGAGTCGAGCGCTTCGGTGAACGACAGCCCGCGCGGCGCCCGTGCCGCCTGCTCCACCAAGCGTACGGTCGCGGAGGTAGCCCTGCCCGACAGCAGTCGCCGTGCGAGCTCCACCCGCGACGACACTGGCGCGGCGTGGTTGGCCAACGCGGGGCCGAGCTCCGCATCGGCCTCGACCAAGCGGGCGAACCTGAACAACTCGTCCTCGAGCTCGTCCAGCTGCCCGGCGGTCTCTGCCGCCCGGACGACGGCGAGGACGCCTGCGTATTCCAGGGCATCTGCGAGGTCTCGGACGCGAGACCACGCGGCCCGGACTGCAACCGCCACCACCTGCTGCGTCGTGGTGCCAACCCGGCCTCGCAGCAGGGTGTCGGCGAGCCCGACCCGATCCTCAGCCGTACGAGCCGGATCCGTCAGCGCCCGTCGCAACGCCCCTTCGCCGTCCAGCAACGCCGTGACGGCGAAGAGCTCGGTCCCGAGCGTCTCGAGCTCGTCGGCGCTGCCCGTCACCTCGGCGACCGCGTCACGGACGGACACGAGGGACTCGCGGGAGATGCCGCGGAGATCCGTCATGACGGCTCACCAACCGGTTGGCGTCCCTCGAGCTCGGCAAGGAACCGTTCGACGATCCGACGCTGGCGAGCCTCGTCCTCGAGCGACTCGCCCACGATCCGGCTTGCCAGCTCGGTCGACAGGCTGCCGATCTCGTTGCGCAGCTGGACGAGGACTTGCTGCCGCTCGGCCTCGATCTGCGCCTGCGCCTGGTCGACGATCCGCTGCGCCTCCTCCTGGGCCTGGGCACGCAGCTCGGCGATGATCGCCGCACCTTGCTCCCGGGCCTCCTCCCGGATACGAGACGCCTCGTGCCGGGCTTCGGCGAGCTGGCGCTCGTACTTCTCCAACGCCGCCTTGGCTGCCGCCTGAGCCTCCTCGGCCTGCTTCAGCCCACCCTCGATCGCCTTCGTGCGCTCGGCGAACGCCTTCTCGAACCTCGGCGCCACCCAGGTACGAATGACGTAGAAGAGGATCCCGAACACCACGAGGCTGAGCAGGATCTCAACGGCGTGTGGCAGCAGCGGGTTCGGGGCCTCCGCAGCCGCCTGGGCGTCGAACGCCCGTACCTGCGCGTCCAACGCTCGTGCTTTCGCATCCAACACAGTCATGATGGTGCACCCATCGCTAGCCAGCGAAGACGAAGGCGAGCGCGATACCGATGATCGCGAGCGCCTCGGTCAGACCGAACCCCAGGATCGCGATCGTCTGCAAACGAGCCTGCGCCTCTGGTTGCCGGGCGACACCGTTGATGTACGCGGCGAAGATCAGGCCGATACCGATACCTGGACCGATAGCCGACAGACCGTAGCCGACGATCGCAAGCGAGCCAGTCATGCGACTTCCCTTCCTTTTGTGGTTGTCAGTGCTCCTCGGCGAGAGCACCGGAGATGTAGTTTGCGGTCAGCAGGGTGAAGATGTACGCCTGAAGCACGATCACCAGCAGCTCGAGGAAGTACAGCACGATGTCGAGCAGCATCGAGACGATTCCGACTGGCGCATAGAGCAGGTTGTCGGAGTGCAGCAGCAGGTATTCGCCTCCGATCGCGAACAGCGCAAGCACCAGGTGACCGGCGAACATGTTCGCGAAGAGTCGCAGCGCCAGGGTGATCGGCCGAACCACGATGTTCGACACGAACTCCAGCGGGATCAGCACGGGCAGGATGACAGGTGACACGCCCGGCGTCACCGTCTGGTGCTTCAGGTAACCCAAGAAACCCTTCCGCCCGATTCCCACGGCGTTGTAGACGACCCAGCTGATCGCGGCGAGCGGGTAGACGAAACTGACGTGGGAAAACGTCGGGAACTGGATGAACGGGACGATGCCGTAGAGGTTGTTGACCAGAAGGAAGAAGAAGAGCGTGACGAGGTACGGCACGAAACGCAGGTAGTCCTGCGAGCCGATCATCTCGCGCGCCAACTGGTTGCGGATGAACCCGTACGCGACCTCACCGGCGTACTGCAACCTGCCCGGCACGATGGCCTGCTTCCTAGCGGACAGCACGAAGAAGCCACCGACGATCACCGCAGCCAGCACCAGGAGAAGCATGGGCTTGGTGATGCCGGCCACGATGGGCGGCAGCAAGAAGTCGGCAGGGCCCGGCGGGTGGAACCCGTCTTCGCTTGCGGCGAGGATCGTCGTGGTCACACGCTCTCCTCTCGTGGGTGACGATCTGGGCTAGCGGATTGGGTCAGCCCGGGCGGCTCCGCTGCCGTGATCCCTGGTGCTGTCCACTGTGGAGGCTCCCGGTGCCCGCGGGTCATGGATTGTCCTTGGGTTCGTGGTAGCCGTACCGCTTGAGGACGAGGTACAGCGAGAGACCCAAGCCGACCAGGAGTCCCACCGGCAGGAGGAACGATGTTCCCAAGTAATGGTCGAGGAGCCAGCCGAGTCCGCCGTAGAACCCGACGCCGGCAACGAGGTAACCGAAGGCTCCCCACGCTTTGTGCCCCGCGTCCGGCCTGCGCGGCGGCCCATTCTGGCTCATCGCGCTCCGGACTGTAGCAGTCGCGGCGGAGTGAAGTACGACGGGGGTGAAGCGAATGGAAAGACATCCGTCTCGTCGGCCGCGGCTGCCACGTGTCCTGTGTGCCGGGGCCCGATGGGCGCCATGATCGGTGGCTGAACGCGCACCTCACCTGGTCGTTTGCCGTGTAGACGCCAAGGCCTGGCCCAACTGGGGCATGACCGCACATGCACGTGCTCGTCATGATTTCTCCCCCAGAAGTCCAGGGCGGTTGACGACCTGCTGCGCGTCCTTGTCGCTCGCGTCGAGGTCGTAGATCGGTAGCCGCATGCGGACATATGCTCGCAACTCGCCGACCATCCAGACGATCACACAGGCGATGATCGTGAGCGCCGTCGCCATCCGGTCCACCACCTGGTCGACTCCCGAGACGGAGCCGACGACGGCCAACAGCCCGCCGAAGATCAGGACCCGGACGAAGTAGCTTCCGATGGCGACGAGCAGGACGACCTCGGGATAGGAGCGACTCACGAGTCGCAGGGCAAGCAGTCCAGCGCCGGAGAAGCTCAAGACGACCGCTGCGCCGAGAGCCGCGCCGACCGCACCCCGCGAGCCCACCAGCACGCTGCTCAACGCGATCGCGAGCGCAACGACGACGAGGGTTGGCTTGATCGCACCGCTCAGCAGCGGGGTGACCCAATCAGTGGTCTTCTTGGCGGTCGTCATGATGGCGGCCGTCTTTCGTACGCAGGAGTGTTTGTGAAAGATAGCACAAGCTCAAGCCCCCGCGCTGCACTGGGTCCGCGACCCACCCGGAATGCCCTGAATGACCACCTTCGTCAACGTCCCAAATGACCATGTGTACTACGCCTGCCGGACCTGCCAAAAGTGCCGACACGTGTTGCACCTCCGGCGACCGTAGTGCACATGGTCATTAGGGACGTGGCGCCAGGTCAGGGCGCGTCGTGCCCCTCTCATGTGGGACGTCCCTGGCAGGCGGGATGCGCGCTCGTCAGGGCACACGGGCGTGCCTGCGGCGCGGGAGGAGGACCGTACACGCGATCGCGGC
>DATCKU010000099.1:0-1794 GCA_036564245.1 Actinopolymorphaceae bacterium | reverse complement strand
CCCGCGCAACCAGGGTTTCACAGACGCGCATACCGGCGGCAACCGTCGGCTCGCAGCCTTAGCTGCATGCATGCGCTACCGGACAACCTCGCAAGCGGCGGATCACCGCGGGCAGGTCGCCTGTCTCAGGGGGTCTACGGGCTCTGTGAGCTGCTCCGGGAGCGGATCCGTTCCGGCCACTACGGCGAGGAGGGCCGGCTGCCCAGCGAGTTCGTGCTGGTCAGGGAGCTCGGCGTCAGCCGGACCCGGCTTCGGGCCGCGCTCGAGATCCTGCGAAACGAAGGAACGCTCACCCGCAAGCGAGGTCATGGCACCTTCGCCGCCGGTAGGCGACTGGTCCACAGACCACGACGCGTCCGTGGTTTCGCGGCGACGGTCGCCGCACGCCACCTGTCCGTGACGCGTGAGGTCCTGTCGGCCTCCACCTGGGCGATGGACCCTCTCACCGCCGACGACTTCGGGGTCGCGCCCGGTACGCCGATGCACGTGGTGGAGCGGCTGACCCGCCTGAACGGTGAACCGTTCTCGTTGGCTGCGTACGTCGTACGAGGAGACCTCGCTCCCGGGCTGCTCACCGGGGAGTTTCGAGGGCTCGACATGCGCGACTGGCTCGCCACCTCGTCGGTGGTCCCGCTGACCTCCGTCGACGTCACGATCGAGGCGGTTGCGGCCGACGCCCGTGCCGCGGCGCATCTGCGGTGCGCCGAGGGGACCCCGCTGCTTCGCATGAACCGCCACTTCCTTGTCACCAACGACGAGCTGCTGGCGTTCGGCTCCGCAACGATGCGTGGTGATCGCTTCACCTATCAGGCCGCCCGCCAGCCGCTTGATCTCGCGGCCAAACCCTCTCCTAGAAAGGTGCCCTCACCATGACCAGAGTCTGGGACGCATACCTGACCGAGCAGGACAAGGCGCATCTCGCAGTGAATGGCGAGCGTCCACCGTTCGGCTTCGGCGAATCGCCCGTGGTGCTCTCGATCGACAACTACCGTGCGGTCGTCGGCGACGAACCACAACCTCTCGTGGAGTCCATCAAGACCTGGCCGAGCAGTACCGGCCTCGCCGGCTGGAAGGCCCTGGCCGAGATCGAGAAGCTCTTCGCCCAGGCCCGCAAGGTGGGCATCCCCATCGTGCACATCACGGGCTTGTCGCCATCGGAGTCCGGGGTCGCCTCATGGGGTCGAGGCCGTGGCGTTCCTGGGCCGAAGGATGCAGCAGCGCTCGACCGTGAGGCGCGTCGGTTCGACATCGTGGAGCAAGCGGCGCCGCTGCCCGGTGAGGCGGTGCTGCGCAAGACGGCACCCAGCGCGTTCTTCGGCACGCCGTTGATGGCGCATCTCAATGCCATCGGCGCCGACACGCTCATCGTGTGCGGCGAGTCGACGTCAGGGTGTGTGCGCGCAAGTGTGGTCGATGGACGCTCGTATCGCTTCCGCGTGGTCGTGGTCGAGGAATGCGTGTACGACCGGCACGAGGCCTGCCACGCGATAAACCTCTTTGACATGAACCAGAAGTACGCCGACGTGCTGCCGCTCGCGGACGTCCTTGCCTGGATGGACAAGTACGCCGCCGCCAAGCAGAGCGCGGCCGCCTGAGCCGGTCACGCACCGACATTCCTCGGCCTCATGTACGCGAGCACAAGGAGTCCCTGATGGAAAGTTCTTTGTCCTGGAACGACTTCCTGACCGAGCAGGACAAGGCACACCTGGAGAAGGTCTGGAAGAAGACCGAGCCGTTCGGTTTCGGCAGCAAACCCGCCATCCTCGTCATCGACGACTACTACGGCGCACTCGG
>DATCKU010000098.1:0-8347 GCA_036564245.1 Actinopolymorphaceae bacterium | reverse complement strand
CGCATCGGTCTTGATCCGCGCACCGTCCTCGGTCAACCCAACTGGATCGACGGATTCGTTGCCCTGCTCGAGGCGTACGCCGACACCAATCCGTTCGCCCAGCAAGCCGATCGACAGGCGGCGGTGCGATCGTGGCTTGCGTACGTCACCTGTTCGGCCTATCCGTACAGCCGCCTCCTCGACGAGCCCGGTTCGGCGAACCAGTCGCTGTGGCAGTACGGCAAGGACCGGCATGAGGCGGTCCTCACGGTGTGGAAGCACCTGGACGACATCGAGTCGGCTGTTCGCGAAGGCTCGAACCTGTAGGGAGTGCCAGGTTTCCGATGGATGACGTTCACGCTCGCTTGTCACGCATGGCTTTCTCGGCGACCTTGCGGCGCTCGGAGGAGAGGTCGAGTTCTTGCCACACACCGTCGACGCACCGACCGACTGCCTCCACCATGTGCCCCTGCTCGCATACGTTGCTGATCCTGAACTCTGCAGGCAGTACGAACTCCGTGTAGCGGGCCGGGTCCATTCGCGCGTCCTCGTCGATCGGCTGGTCGACCGGGTGTCGGTCTCCTTGTCGCCAGAGGAAGAATGCGTTCGGCCCGTCCTTGCCTTGCCAGTAGCCGCGGAAACCTGTGCCGCACCACGGGCACGTGGGGGAGACGGACGGCTCGTACTCGTCGTACAGACCCATGCGTCACAGTATGGCCGGCTAGCTTTGCCGCAGCGCGGCTTCCACCATTCGGCGCCCGTTGTGCAGCCAGAGCCGCAGTGTCGAGATGTCGACGACATCGGATGGACCAGACAGGGCGAGCGCGACCCGTTGGTCTTCTTCAGTCTCGACCGGAATCGCCGCGCCGACGTGTCCTTCGCGCAGCCAGCCGTCGAGGACGACCACGTCGTGCGCCAGGTTCTTCGCCGCGAGGTCGAGGACTCCTTCCTCGGTCCGCGGAACGACGTTCGGCTCGCCGCCCCAACCGAACCGGCGCCGCGATTCCCGCAGAATCTCCAACGCCTCGTCGCGAGGCAGGTCGAGGAGCAGCCGTAACCCGGGCGCCGAGAGGTGGATGGGGTAGTCGGACCACCAGAAGTCGATGGTGTCGAGGTTCTCCGTCGTACGCAGGAAGTAGATCATCTGGCCACGCCAGAGCATCCCGAGCGAAGGACTGAAGCCACGGCAGTTCGCAGCGAGCTCGCGCATCGCCGCTCGTGGCTTTTGGACGAGCGGAAACTGCGACGTCGCGGTGGCAAGCGACAGGACACCGAAGTCCGGAGCGAAGCCCTTGGGGCTCTTGCGTACATATCCGAGATCGGAAAGTGTGGCGAGAATGCGCGAGACCGAGCTCTGGTGCAGACCTAGCTGGCGAGCGATCTCCGTTCCGGTCACAGGCGCCCGGCGTTCCACGAGTGCCCGCAGAACTTCCAAGCCTCGCGCCAGCGCTTGATGCTGCGTCGAACCCGGTACCTCCTCGTGCATGCGGGCAGCCTAATCCTCGTTGCCGGTACGGGATTCGGGCGGCCCAACCGCAGGCGACTGTGCGTGGCCGCCTGGTCGCGGTTCGGAGTAGAGCCGAATCGCGATCACATGTGCGCGCGGTGCGCCGTTCGTCGCCTCGATCACGACTCGTACCGCCCTCGCCGTGATCGTTCGGTCGAAACCGTGCACACGGTGCCGACGTCGGTTGTCCTCGACGCGCGCGAGCGTCGTCCAGGCGTTGTCGTGATCGCCGACGAGCGCCTGGACTTCGTACGTACGAACCAGCCCAGGCATGACCTCGAACGGCGTGCGGTGGTGGTGCAGGTTGATGAGATCTTCGTCGACCTCGTCATCGAAGATCAGCGCCACTTCCCGGAAAGCCACCGGATCGTCCCACTGCAGCTCGACCCACGGTGTGCGGTCCCACTCGAGCCGCTCCGACACCCACATCTGGGGTCCACCGTAGGGGCGGGCGTAGCCGCCGATCACCTTGCGAGCGTCGAACGCTTCCGTAGCCGAAGTAAGCCGGTAGCACACGCTCGCCCGATGCAGGGTCTTCTTCCATTCCCGCCACTGCTCGATGTCCTGCTCGTCAGGCGGAGGCGTGCGGTGGACGAAGAACAACGTTCCCGGCTCGGCGACATCGCTGCGGTGAACCGCAAGATGAGGATTGGCTCGCAGCACGAGAAAGGCGTTGCACGGGCGCTCTGGTGACCAGTCGAACGCAAACCGGACCCATTGCTTCTGGCCCGCCGGCACTGCCGTGGTGATCGTCTCGATGTGCTGCTCTGGCAGGTAGTTCTGCGGCTTGGCCGGACTGTGCAGCTCCACCGTCATCTCGGTGTCGGCCTCGGCGTCGACGAGGAACTCGAGCGCGCCGAGGGTTGGATCGACCGGCACGACCATGCCGAGCTGAGTCCCCAAGCCCAGCGTGTCGGTTGAGTCCTCCACCGCCAGGTGGGTGAGCGTGGACGATGCACAGGCACGGGCTTGCAGAGCGAGATCCGCGGGATCGGTGTTCTCCACGCCGAGCAGGGAAGCGTCCGATCGCACCATCGTCCGGTGGACCAGGTCGATGTGAGACGTCGCCAGCTCGCGTGGTGACAGCCCATGGTGGAGTGAGAGCGCCGCGGCTGTGCCCGCGGCCTCGCCGACGACCGCGCAGGTCAGCATCACGCGTGTGCTGCCGAAGGCGACGTGACTGCAGCTGATGTTGCGGCCTGCCATCCACATGTTCGTGACGTTCTTGGAGTACAGGGTCCGCAATGGGATGTGGTAGTTGCCGTTTGCATGCCAGTGTCGGGATCCGCGCTCCGTGGCGTACATCCCTCCGGGAGGATGCAGGTCGATCGACCAGCCACCGAATCCGATCCGGTCGGGAAACAGCTCCTGACCCAGCACGTCGTGCTGCGTCAACGTGTAGTCACCGACAAACCTGCGGTACTCCCGCTTGCCTGGTACCGCACCGATCCACTCGAGCGTCAGGTTGTCCGCATCGAACTTCCCGGAGTTCTTGATGTAGTCCCAGATCCCGTAGACCACGGCCTGGAGCTCGTCACGGATCTCCTCGTTGTCGTGGACGATGTCCTTCTCCCCACCCCATTCGATCCACCAGTAGGCGCATCCATTGAGATCGGTACGGATGACACGTCGCTCGGGGATCGAGGTCTTGGTGATGTCGCGGGCAAAGGACGGAGGCACGTACTTGACCGGGTGCCCGACGTCCTTGGTATAGAACAAAATGGTGCTGCCCAGCGTCGTGTCGTTGCCGTCTTCCGGTGCCCACGGTTCGTCGTAGACGCTGCGAGCCTCGCAGCCGATGCGATACCACGCGCCAGCGAGGTGCCCGACGAGGCCGTCACCGGTGCAGTCGATGAAGACCGGGCTCGTGAACCTGATCTCGCGTTCGGATCCCATCATCCAGCCGGTGACGGAACGAATGACGCGTGCGTCGTCCGGGCCGTCTGCATCGACCGTGCGGACATCGGTGTTGAGGAACAACGTGAGGTTCGGCTCCGCGCGTACCGCTTCGAGGATGACGAGATCCCAGTAGTACGGATTCCCGTCGATGTTGCGGTATTGGTTCTCCACCAACATCTCGCCGATGATCCCGGTCTCACGCGCGTAGCTGTGTGTCCCGTGAGCGGTGGCTCCGCACGCCCACACCCGGATCTCGCTCGAGGAGTTTCCCCCGAGTACCGGCCGGTTCTGTACCAGGGCCACCGTCGCGCCCTGGCGGGCGGCCGCGATCGCGGCGCAGCACCCCGCCAGGCCGCCACCGATCACCGTGATGTCCGCGGAGAACTCTTCGTGTCGCATCGGTCAGGCTTCGATGAAATATTGCTCGGGGTTCGTCGGCCCCGGAGTCGGATACACCCAGGAGTTCGGCATGTGGTCAGGCACGTTCCGCACCCGGTTGGAGACCGTCGCGAACTCCTCCGGCTGCAGGTTGATCCCGAGCACGTAGAACTCGTCTCGCGCGATGGCGAGCACCTCCTTCAGGAGGGTCGACCGCTCCTCGGGATCCGAGGAGTGTCGGATCTGCTCCCACAGCTGCAGTTGCCGCTTGGTTGCCTCAGGCGGCTCCTCGCCGGACTTGCCGCTCGACAGGTACCACTGCCACCACTCGTAGGCGAAGTACGTCGCGCCCACACTGACCGGCAGGTAGTAGTAGGGATTCAGGTAGATGTCGTTCCACCCTCCCGCGCCCTGCCAGCAGGCGGCGTCATGCTGCTGCGCCTTACCCGTCCGTACGTCGAACAAGGCACGGTCCTCGCCTTTGACCCGGATGTCGAGCCCGACCTCCCGTGCGTAGCCTCGGATCAGGTCGAGCACGGCAGGGTACTCCGGCCAGATCCCGTTGGCGAACTCGACGGTGAAGCTCAGCCGTCGACCATCCGGGCGCAGCCGGAAACCTTCGTCGTCCAGGTCCGGCAGCACGCGGTCGAGGTGCTGTTTGGCCAGGTTGACGTCGTACTCCGTGTATTGCTTGGCGAACTGCTCGTCGTAGAACTCCGACTCCGGACGCGGTGCGGCCTGGTAGGGCTCGCCCTGCTTCTGGTATGCGGCGTCGATGATCTCCTGCCGATCGATCGCGTGGGAGAGGCCGATCCGGAAGTCCTTGTTGCGGAAGATCTGCCGGAGCACACGGTCGCGGTGGGTGAGGTTCAGGGCCAGCACCATGGTGTTCATGTTGGACGGCTTCGCGTCCACGAACCGGTAGTCACCCTCGTCCCGACGTTGTGCGAGAACCGGCTTGTTCTGCAAGGTGTTGCTGGGCCGGAGCTGGAAGTCGTTCTCGCCGGCGAGCACCTGGGTGAGGATCACCTCGGGGTCGGAGTTGACGACATAGATGACCCGGTCGATGTACGGCAGCTGGCGGCCGTCCGGGTCGACCTTCCAGTAGTACGGATTCCGCTCCAGGACGACTTGCGCACCGTCTCCGACCCCTTGTGTGATCCGCCAGGGGAAGAGGGTCGGCAGATCCGGGTTGACCCACGTGTCGGCCTTGGAGAAGAACAGCTCGGTCCAGTTGGAGAGCTTCTCCTCCTTGGCCAGGTCGTCGGCGTCCGGGTTGTACTTCTTGTGGAACTGCTTGAGATATTTCGCCGGTCGCGTGACGTAGGGCATGCCGGCGCTTGATGCTTGCTCCTGCAGGAAGAGACCGTGTGGCGACCTGAACGTGAAGCGCACCGTGGTCTCGTCGAGTGCCTCGGCGGTCGCCGGGTTCGCAGGCTCAGCCGGATAGAGCTCGCGGTTGTTGAAGACGTCGTTCTGGGCGAAGACGATGTCCTCGGCGGTGAACGGATCGCCGTTGGACCAGCGCATGCCCGCCCGCAGCGTGAACGTGTACTGCCGTGCGTCGGATGAAACCTCGACAGACTTGGCGACGTTGGGAATCGGCTCGGCATCCCACTCGGGGCTCCATCGCATCAGGTAGTCGTACGCCACGAGGCGGGTGAGCTGAATTGCCTCGGCGGCACCCAGGATCGCGCTGCGTAGCTCGCCGCCGTAGACACCCGGCCGCTCGACGGGTTGTACCACGAGCGGCTCCTCCGGCAGGCGCTCGGCGAGTCGCGGGAGCTTCCCGGCACGCACCTGCTCGGCGAGCATCGGTGCCTCCTTGGCGTCAGAAGGCGCACGCTGCCCGGGGTTCTGTCTACCGCGAGGCTCGGTGGACAGCAGGTCACACCCGGACAAGCCGGTGAGAGACACCGTGACCGCTCCGGTTGTGGCGAGGAAGAGTCGCCGCGTGACGTTCGGCATGTTCCGCGGCCTGGCGCCGGAAGGGACCTCACCCACTGACTTCATCGTGGCCTCCAAGTCAGCACGACCGAGTGACGCCATAGGCACAGCGTCGGCAGGAGGGCTCAGCGGATCTGTGGCGATATCCGTGTGGGTACGGAAATCAGCTATGTCGGTGACACGAATCCGGTGCGGCTCTACCCGTTAGGCGCATATTGGGACTTTGAGTATGCGCAGAGGTGTGCCGTATGTAAACCAAGTCACTTGGCCAGCACCGGTCGTCAATGGGACGGCAGGCTTGCTCACCGCAGGACCGAGCCGCGCGACCGCCAGGCGCGCGGCGACATCCCGGTGACGCGCTTGAACTGGCGGCTGAACAGGAAGATGTCCGGGTACCCAAGCTCGCGCGCCACCACGCCGATGGGGTTCGTCGATTCGTCCAGCCGCTGCATCGCCGCCTGGATCCGTCTTCTGACCAGCCAGGTTCGCGGCGGAACGCCGAACGTCTGCCGGAATCGTCGGACGAAATAGTCAGCGCTCAAACCGACGACCCGCGCGAGATCGGTGGCGGAGAGACGCTGCGCAAGATGCGCGTCGGCGTACGACTCCAGTGCGGCTCGCTCGTCGTCTGTCAGGGGAGGGGTGCGCGGGTGCCGGGCGGCTGCGCGAAAGACATCGGAGAAGAGGACGACGAGGAGCGCGCGCAGCCTTTCGGCGCGGAAGGGAAGTGCGCCAGAGAGCTCGACGACCAGGGCGTCGAAGGCCGGCCGCGCGTGCCAGGCGCCGCGTACCACCAGGTGACCGTCGGGGCACCCGGGCGCTCGGGTCGCGAGGCGCAGCCGATACAACGTGAGTCCGAAGTCCCCGGCTGCATGCAACTGGAAGGGCGTGGTCGGTGTCACCCAGAGGAATGACCCAGCCGGGACGACGACCTCCTCGCCGCCCACCTGACCTGCCGCGGAGCCCGCGACGACCAGGTAGATGAGGTGTTCGGGCAGGCCAGCTGGGAAGTCGATCGACCACGTCTCGAGCAGCGTGTCGTATCCGAACAACCGTGTGACCAGTTGATCACCGTGCGTGCTCACGAGATCGAGCCAGTCCTGCTGCCACGCCACGGTCACCTGACGATCGTCTCATATCCGTGACCACCGGTTCGGTGCAAAAGCTTCGCCGAGCCAGGGCATGGAGATCGGCTCGACACGCGCGCACGATCGAGGCATGACGACCACGACGCAGGCAGCACACTTCGAGACGACGATGCCGGCGTTGAGCCGGGCCGACCTACGACAGTTCCACGAGCGGGGTTACCTGGGTCCGTATTCGGCGGTCTCGGTCGAGGAGATGGAGCGCGTCAGGCGTCGGATCGAAACCGAGGTGCTCCCGACTACAGGACCGAATCCGAAGAACCCGCTGCAAGCCCGCCACCTCGACCATCGCTTCGTCTACGACCTGATCGCGAGTCCCGAGATCGTCGGTCGGCTACGGAGCTTGATCGGTGACGACATCGTCTGTTGGACGAGCTACTTCTTCTGCAAGGAACCTGGTGGCAAGGAGATTCCGTGGCACCAGGACGCCAACTTCTGGCCGATCGAGCCACCGCTCAACATCTCGATCTGGATGGCGGTAGACGAGGTCACCGCCGAGAACTCCTGCGTGCAGGTCATTCCCGGCTCCCACCGCACCGTCGTACCCCACATCCCCTCCCGCGAGGGCATGGCATTTGGTCAGGAAGCCGATCCGACATTCGTCGACGTCGATGCGGCCGTCGACATGGTGTTGCGCCCTGGAGAGTTCTTCATCTTCAACGAGCGCTTGCTTCACCACTCCCACAAGAACGTTTCTGCGAAACGTCGGCTGGGATTGTCCGCGCGGTACACCGTGCCGTTCGTCGCACTGCTCGACCAGGATTCGCCACCGCTCTTTCCGGGCCACTCCTGTGTCGTCGTCAGTGGCACGGACTCCTTCGGTCTGAACCGTACGACGACGCCACCACGGTGAAAACGGCCTTCCGGTCAGGAGCGCAGCCCGAGGGTCTCAGAGCAACATGCCGGTGAGCCGGTCGTAGCGCAGGACGGTGAAACTCGTGTCGGCGCGGCTCGCCAAGCCGTGCACCGTGATGCTGAGCACGCCGACCCGCACCTGGTCGTTGGTCGAGATCCGCAGCCAGGGAGTGCCGCCACGCAGGACCACGACTTCCTCGAGCAGAGTCCCGTCACGGCCGGCAGCGATGGCGTACGACGGACCCTCGGGTGGGGCGATGTCGATCCCGCCGTCTTCGCACAACGTGAACGTGACCACGAGGTTGCCGCGACCATCGTTGGCGTCGCCGATGAAGTCGTACACCGGCGCCGGGTCGCCGACGTAGTAGCGTAGCCGACCGAGGCCGGTGACATCCATGCCGTTGTAGAAGTTGTCGCCTGCTTCGCCCAGCCAGAAGTGCGGGTTGTGCGTCGGCGAGTTGAAGTCCGGACCGGAGTTGTACGCGATGTGCCAGTACGGTGGGTTGTCCGTGTGCAGCGTGTTGTTGGTCTCGAAGCCCATCAGGACGAACCGGTGGCCCTTGGCGGCAGCGGTCTGCACCAAACCGGAGTCACGGCAGATGTAGTGGGCGGCGACGAGTTGATGGATGACTGAGCG
>DATCKU010000097.1:0-40521 GCA_036564245.1 Actinopolymorphaceae bacterium | reverse complement strand
ACGGCTGGCCGTCGATGAATACCTCCAGGATCGAACCGTCAGCCAGCACGCGTACGCGCACTGGCTGATCGGACTGCAGAGGCAGACGAGCACGCGAAACCCCGGTCCGTGCGAACGTCGCAAGCGTCGAGGCAGTCGTGTCGACACCCGCCTCGCCTGAGGAGATGTCGAGATAGACAACGGTCCGCTCCCGACCGTCCCCCGAAGCATGAAGCTCGAGCTCGATCCGCTGCGCCGCGTCAGGGACCAGTTCAAGCTCGACGTCGTAGCACGGCTTGGAAACGACCGCGAGCATCACGGCTTCGTCCCGACTGACCAGTCCAGCGTGATGGCCGACGTGGGTTCCCCGCAGCCCCGCCAGCTCCTCGGCCGGCTCGATCAGCAAAGTCTCGTCCTGCAGCGTGACGACCCGCGGAACCGTCAGACATCCAGCGAGACCACTCTCCCGTCTGGCTTCCGTCGTGAGCGCCTCCCACGACCATCCCCACATCAGCTGACGGCCGCGCGGATCCCGCATGCTCGTCGCGGCGTAGTAGTCGGGACCGAAGTCCAGCCGCCCGGCGCATGTCGGCGAGAATCGGGTGCCGTCGAAGTCACCCAGGAAGTACGCGCAATACTGGGTCTGCTCAGCGTGCCAGACCGAGATGCCCAGCAGATATCGGTCTCCTAATGGAAAGAACTGAGGGCACTCCCACATCTCGCCGGTCCAAATCGGATCGTCAGCGGAGCAGTCACGCTCGTACAGCGGTCCGACGTACTCCCACGTGACCAGATCGTCCGAACGGTAGAGCAGAGCCGAGCCCCCCACCGAGGCGACACCCGCGCCCATCACACACAGCCAGCCGTCACCGTGCCGCAAGACGTACGGATCACGAAAGCCCACCGGCTCCATTCCCGGCGGCGGCCCGGGGATCACCGGCTCGGTCAGCTTGCGCCACTGCGTGAGGTCACCATCGCTCACAGCAGCGCAGACCGCATGGCTCGAACCCTGCGTGTCGACACCGGTGTAGAGCGCACAGACCTGCCCAGCATGAGGCACGGTGCAGCCGGACCAGCAGCCACCGTGATCCGGACCGCCAGGCGTAGGTGTCAGCGCATCATCGAGCACCGTCCACCTCACCAGATCGATGCTCACCGCATGGCCCCAGTTGGGCGGACCCCAGTCGGGCGAGCGCGGATTGTGTTGAAAGAACAGGTGGTAGGCGCCGTTCCAGAAGATCGGGCCGTTGGGATCGTTGATCCAGTTCTTGCCGGCCCGTACGTGAACCTGCGGCCGGAGGCTCTCGGTCATGCCGTACATTCTGTGGGACGCCGCGCCCGGCTCCCCGCTGGCTGCGCACTACCCTCGCTTGGTCTCCACGCCTGCCACGGCTACGGCTCAGGTAGCGACGCAGCCCGCTGCCAAGGAGGTCGCTGACAGATGACCGACGCCACCCCGCGCAGCTACACGCTCGAGGTGCCAGGCGCACGTCTGTACTTCGAGATCCGTGGCTCGGGACCGCCGCTGTTCTTGATCGGTGCTCCGTTGCACAGCAAAGGTTTCGCCGCCATCGCCCCGCTTCTCGCCGATCGGCACACGGTCGTGACGTACGACCCACGCGGCATCGCGCGCAGCGTGGTGGAGAACCCCGACGCAGACGTGACGCCCGACACGCTGGCCGACGACGTCCATCACCTGATCCAGCATCTCGGCGCCGTGCCTGCCGACGTCTTCGGCAGCAGCGGGGGCGCGACGACAGGCCTTGCCTTGGTCACCAGACACCCCGGCTCGGTCCGCACACTCGTCGCCCACGAGCCACCCGTCATGGCGCTGCTGCCGGATCGGGACCGGCTACTGGCCACGATGGAAGACATCTACCAGACCTATCGCACCGAAGGCCCACGACCGGCGATGGGCAAGTTTCTCACGGTGACCGGCGTGAGGAGCCCTTCGGAGCCGACGAGGTCAGGCGGCGGTCCGGCCCGGGGCGCGGATCGATCAGACGCCGGAGCCAGCGCGATCAGCGAACGCTTCCTCGACCACATGTTGCGGCCGATCAGCAGCTACCGGCCGGACCTCGACGCGCTTCGTACGACGTCGACGCACATCGTCGTCGCCGGTGGCACGACCTCCAGAGGCCAATTGGCACATCGCACGGCCATGGCGCTCGCGGAGCAGCTGGGCACGCGGTTGATGGACTTCCCCGGCGACCACAGTGGCTTCGCCGGCGAGCCGGAGGCGTTCGCCGAGGTCCTGCAGAGCGTGCTCGACAGCGGGGCATCGTGACCGAAGATTGCGGTCGTACGCCGGCCGGCGGAAATCCTCCCGCCGGCCGGGTGACACGCACGCCCTAGCCCGCCGTACCGTCCTTGCGCTGGTGAAGCCACAGCAGGTTGCCGTCGGGATCGGCGATCAGACCCATGAAGCACACCGGCGTCTCGAACGCCTCCTGGATGACCCGCACTCCTTTGTCGCGCAGCTCGTCCATCGCCTTACCGATGTCGGGCACGGCGAGGGCGACCGAGATACCGCCGTTGTAGGGAGGCTGCGGCGCATCGGGCGGGGGCACTCCGATCGCGATGGTCGTGGCGCCCGCCTTCAACTCCACCCATGGCGGGGGACCTTCCGCCTCGGTCCACTGCGTCTCGGGATGCAGGCCGAGCACGTCGCGGTAGAACTCGATCGAGCGATCAAGGTTCGACACGCTGATGAGCACGAAGTCGACAGCGCGAACGTCCATGGGCGGAGACCTCTCTGTAGGTATCGAAACGGTGCATGGAGCGACGCCTGCAGCGCACGGACGTCCGGCGCCTCGAAACGCCTCGTCGGTCCCCGCGCGGGCACACGTCACGTATGACCCTGACGGTAGAGGCAGGCACCGACAGTCCGTCTGCGCCGACAGTTCCTTTGCACTGGCAGTCCCCCTCCGTCCTGCGTCAGGGCACTGGCAGTCCCCCTCCGTCCTGCGTCAGCTCGAGGCCTGTCGGAGGTACGACACGTGCCGGCACGTGTTGCAGCTCCGGCGGGCGTAGTGCACATGGTCATCTGGGCGCCGCAATCGCGTGTGCACGGTCTGGAAGTCGTGGACCAGTCGCAGGATTGCCGACCGCGAGGGTTACGACGAAGGCAGGTTAGGCTAACCTAAACTCGTGTCCGTGAGCTCTCGATCGCGGGCGGCGACTGCTGAGGCATCGCCAACCCGTGATGACCCAGCGTCGTCAGGTAGTCCGCCAACGTTAGGTGCTCAGGTGTCCGCACACCCGCAGCCCGCTCCCAGTTCGGAGCCGCCAAGCGACCAGTCGTCCGAGGCGGCCGATGCCAGCCAGGAACCCGTCCGACTCTCCCCAGGTGAGATACGCCTCCAGGGTGACGACCTGCTGCTCGGCTACCACGGGACCGTGGTCGTGGACGGTGCCTCGATCACGATCTCGGCCGGTCAGGTGACCGCGCTCGTCGGTCCCAACGGCAGCGGCAAGTCGACTCTGTTGCGCGCCCTTGCCCGGCTGCACACGCCGATGCGCGGCCGAGTCCTGCTGTCCGAGGACGTCGACGCTCATGCCCTGTCGGCCAAAGAGTTCGCCCGCAAGGTCACTCTGCTCACCCAATCGCATCCGGTGCCGACCGGGATCAGCGTGCGCGACGTCGTGGGGTACGGCCGGCACCCCTATCGCGGTCGGTGGCGTACGAACGATCCGGACGGACCGGCGGCCATCGACTGGGCCATGAGCGTCACTGGCGTCGCGCCGATGGCGGACCGCCCCGTGGACGAGCTCTCCGGCGGAGAGCTGCAACGCGTGTGGCTCGCGACAGCACTCGCCCAGCAAACCGGCGTCCTCCTGTTGGACGAGCCCACCACGTTCCTCGACCTGCGCTACCAAATGGAGATCCTCGACCTGCTGCGGGATCTCGCCGACGAGCATGGAGTCGCCATCGGCGTCGTACTCCACGATCTCAACCAGGCCGCCGAGGTGGCCGACCACGTCGTGCTCCTCGACCGCGGCACGGTGGTCGCGAGCGGTGTGCCGGCCGAGGTGCTCACCGCAGACCTTCTCTCGCGGGTCTACGGCATACGCATCGACGTGCTCATCGACCCCGACACCCATGTGCTCACCACCAAACCCGTGGGCCGGCACACGCACCGTCCCCGACCTAGCGAGAAGACGCTCGCACACCCGCACATCCGCCGAGCAGAGAAGGCGCGGACGGACCCGTAACCCACACGACGTCGCACGAAGGATGATCGATGACTGTTTCTCGTACGTCCCACAAGCCTCGAGCACTCACCCGCAGAAGCCTCGCCGCAGCATGCCTTAGCGCATGCGTAGCGCTCACCCTGGCGGCGTGTGGTACCACCGAGGATCCCGTCACCTCCTCTGGACCGAAGTCCACGCCAAAGCAGAGCAGCGACGAGAAGATCACGCTTGTCGACGCCCGCGGGAAGGAGGTCGTCCTCGACGGCCCGGCCGAGCGGGTCGTGGCCCTGGAATGGAGCGAGGTCGAGGACCTGGTGACCCTCGGTGTGATGCCCGTCGGGGTCGCAGACGTGAAGGGGTACTCGACGTGGGTGAAGTCCGCCCCGCTCGACGACTCCGTCCAGGACGTCGGCACGCGTCAGGAGCCGAGCGTCGACGCCGTCGTCTCGCTGCAACCGGACCTGGTGATCATGGAGGGTGGCCGTGGTCTGCCGATCGAGCAGCTGGAGAAGACCGCTCCTGTCCTCGTGATCAAGGGCAGCGACTCGACCCGGAACATCGAGCAGATGAAGCACAACTTCACGCTGATCGCCCAAGCGGTCGGCAAGGAGGACACGGCGAAGCAGATCCTCTCGGAGTTCGACGCCAAGCTCGCCGATGCCAAGGAGCAGATCGCGGCCGCTGGCCTTGCGGGCGCCGGCTTCGCGATGGCCGACGGTTGGATGGAAGGCAGCCAGGTGAGCATCCGGATGTTCGCGAAGGGCTCCCTCGTGTCCGACCTCGCCGAGGCGATTGGACTCGTGAACGCGTGGCCTGAGAAGGGCGACGCCGAGTGGGGACTCGGCGTGACCGATGTGGAAGGTCTCATCAGGCTCGGCGACGTGCACTTCTTCTACAGCGCGTCCGAGGACGACGTGTTCGCCGGTAAGGAAGGCCTGGCGAACAACGCGATCTGGAAGTCCTTGCCGTTCGTGAAGGCCGGCCAGGTGCACAAGCTCGAGGACGGCACGTGGACGTTCGGCGGGCCGCGGTCGTGCATGCACATCGTCGACCAGTTCGTACGGACCCTCACCACATGACCGACGGTCGTCTGCTCGCGAATGACCACGTGAAGCAGGCTTCTGGCCAGGGCCAGAGGCGTCGACACCCTGCGAGGGGGCGGCGATTCGCCTTCCATACGTGGTCATCTGCGGGTGCCAGGTCGTCCTCCACCGCGGGTGTCGTCGGACTCGCCGGTGCCACCGGAGCGCTGCTGCTCGTTCTGGCCTTGGTCCACATCACCCAGGGCACGTCAGGCATCGGGGCCGGTGACCTGCTCGCCTTGGCGACCGGCACGCCCAACGCCGAGGCGTGGAACGTCCTGGTCGCCTCCCGCCTACCACGACTCTCCGCTGGGCTGATCGTCGGAATCGCCCTCGGCGTGGCGGGTGCCGCGTTCCAGTCGCTGGTACGCAACACGCTCGCCTCGCCCGACACGCTCGGCGTCAACGCCGGTGCATACCTTGCGATCACGCTTGCCGCGGCGCTCGGCCTGTCGCTGCCGGTGCTGCCCTCTGGCGCCCTGGCGTTTCTCGGCGGGCTCGCGGCGGCCGGATTCGTCATGGTGTTGGCGGCAGGTGGTGCGTCAGGTCCGACTCGGCTCATCCTGGCGGGATCGGCGACCGCCCTGGCGCTCGGGTCGTTCACCACGCTGCTGCTCCTGCTCTTCGAGGAAGAGACCAAGGGCCTGTACGCATGGGGCAGCGGCTCTCTGGTCCAGGCCGACCTTTCGGCGAGCGTGCAGATGGCACCGATCCTGCTGCTCGGCACGGTCGCCATGGTCGCGCTCGGCCACCGACTCGACCTGCTCGCACTAGGCGACGACAAGGCATCGGTTCTCGGCCTGCGCGTCGGACGAACCCGCATCGTCGTCACGATGCTGGCCGTCCTGCTGACGGCGGCAGCTGTGACGGTTGCCGGGCCGGTCGGGTTCGTCGGCCTGTGCGCGCCTGCCATCGTCCGCCTGCTCGCGCCGGTCGTACCCGGCTTGATGCGCCATCGCGTCCTGCTTCCCATGTCGGGCCTGGCAGGAGCGATCATCGTGCTCGGCGCGGACGTCGGGCTTCGCGCGCTCCTGGGCAACCAGAGTGGTGTGGACGTGCCCACCGGCGTCGTCACCAGCATGGTGGGAGCCGTTGCGCTCGTCGCGCTGGCCAGGCGGCATCGAGACTCCGGCCCGACACGGCAGCCGCCCGCAGCCCGTACTCGTACCGCGCGCGGCACCCTCTGGTTCTGGCTCGTCCTCGGGCTCGCACTCGCCGGCGTGGTCGGCGCGGCCATCGCAGGCGCCCTGCTCGGCGACACCTTGTTGCTCACCGGCGACCTCGCCAACTGGCTGGCCGGCGTCGCAGGGCCTCGGGTCCTTTTCGTGCTCGACGAACGGCTCCCCCGCGTCGCCGCCGCCCTGCTCGCTGGCACCGCCCTGGCCGTCGCCGGCGTGACGGTGCAGGCAGTCTGCCGCAATCCACTGGCTGAACCCGGGATCCTCGGCATCACGGCAGGCGCCGGAGTCGGTGCCGTCACCCTGCTCACGCTGGCGCCGATGGCTGGCGTCTGGCTGATGTCGTCGGCGGCTGGTGCGGGCGCGCTCGTCGCGTTCGTTCTGGTGTACGGATTGTCGTGGCGAGCTGGCCTGAGTTCCGACCGCTTGGTGCTCATCGGCATCGGCGTGTCCGCGGGATTCGCCGCGCTCACCACCTTGATCATCGTTGCCAGCGACCCGTGGAACACGGCGAAGGCACTCACCTGGTTGTCCGGCTCGACGTACGGCCGAAGCTTCGAGCAACTCATGCCGCTGGTGATCGCACTCGTAGTGCTGGCGCCGCTCGCCGGTGTGGTCCGCCGAGAGCTCGATCTGCTGGCGCTGGACGACGACGTGCCGCGGGTGCTGGGCGTACGCCTCGAGCGCACCCGGCTGCTCGCCCTGGTCGGATCGGCCGTACTCACGGCGACCGCGGTGTCGGCCATCGGCGTGGTCGGTTTCGTCGGGCTCGTCGCGCCGCATGCCGCCCGGGCGCTCGTCGGCGGCCGCCACGCTCGGGTGCTGCCGGTCGCCGCGGCGCTGGGCGCACTGCTCGTGAGCCTCGCGGACACCATTGGGCGCTGGGTGATCGCACCGGCCCAGATCCCTGCCGGGTTGCTGACGGCCCTGATCGGCACGCCGTACTTCGTCTGGCTCCTCTGGCGCTCACGAATGACCACGTAACGTTGGGCATTCACTTCTTTCGGTGGCCGGTATGCCCCCGAAACCGTGTGATCGCCGCGCAAAGTAGAGGCGATTAGGTACGCGTACTCATGCGCTCTCCCCGCAGCGTGGCTCAGACTGACCCACTACCGAACCGCTGAGAGCCGCCGTCACGAGGAGGCCGTGATGCCTGAACCGCCGGGACGGTCGAACCACCCGCCACCGGACCAGCCGTACTGGTCGCAACCACCCGAGCTGCCCGATCATCCGCCACGAAAGATGGCGGCGAAGCGACGTTTGAGCGGCTGGCAGATCGCAGGCATCGTGCTCGCCACCATCTTCGCCGGCGCGAGCCTCCTGATCGTCGCATTGATCGTGTTCTGGATCATTTCGATGAACTCGTTGTTCTCGAACAAATGATCCGTACGACGGCCTCGCGCCACCGCCGACCACAGCACTGATCCGCCGCCAGGGCCCACGCCCCTTCCACGAACCACCCAAGGAAATTGACCATGCTGATCGAACGCATCCGACTCTTCATCGTGCTGGCCCGGCCCGCCGTGGTCGCCGCACTCGCGCTGTTCGCCGCCACAGGCCTCGCCCAAGCGGGCAGCGACCTCGGGATCGGCTCGGTCGACGACGCACTGCTGCTGGTCGCGGTGTTCGGCAGCGTCGCCGGATTCCTGCTGTTCTCCGTCGCCGTCAACGATCTCGCCGACGAGGCGATCGACCGGGTGAACCTCCCGTTCGATCCATCACGTCCGCTGGTTGCCGGCACCGCACGCAGACAAGAGCTCAAGCTCGTCGCCCTCAGCTCAGCCGCGTTCACGCTCGTCGCCAGCGCGCTCATGGGTTGGTCCGCAACCATGATCGTGGCATGCGGATTGGCGCTGAGCATGGCCTATTCCCTGCCGCCCATCCGTCTGGTTGGTCGGGGCGCGATCGCCTCGGTTCTGCTGCCCGCCTGCTATGTGGCGGTCCCATACCTGCTCGGGATCATTGCCGGACACGACGCCGGCGACGCCCCAAGCGTCACCGGTCTGGTCACGACCGTCCAAGGCGACGACCTGCTGCTGCTCGGCGGGCTCTACCTCGGGTTCGCCGGACGCTTGTTGCTGAAGGACTTTCGGGACATCCGCGGCGATGCGATGTTCGGCAAGCGCACGTTCGTGGTACGACACGGACGGGTCGTCACCTGCCGGGTGAGCGCGGTTTGCTGGTCGGTCGGCATCGCCGTGCTGGCTGTCGCTACTCGCGAGCCGAGTTGGATCGTCCTTTCCGCGTGGGGCGCCGGCATGATCGCGTCACTCGTGCTGTTGCGGCGGTTGTCGTACGAAACCCATCCCCGCATCGAGGAACGGCTCATCTCCGCCCTCGCCATCATCGGACGTGGCACCGTGCTGCTGCTTCTCGTGCACCTGGCGATGGTGAACGTCGGCTGGACCGGTCCCACCGCCCAGCTCACCGTCGCCGCGCTGGTCGTCGTCCTGGCCGGGCAAACCTGGTCGATGGTGCGGCACGGACCGAAGGGGCGTCACCTGGCTCCGTTCACGGAACCGCGTGCGCTCTCGACAGCTCCTGGAGCCGATCGCTGATCCGCACCCTGCGTACGCCGATGGCGATCAAGTGGGCCGGAAGGAGGCGGATGCCTGGGGCTTTTAACACCCTGGAGAAGCCGGTCGGGAGCCGGCCCATCTCGCCTCGCAGCGCCGGGGCCTGCACGCGATTCTGAAGCACCCTCTGGAAGACCTGGATGATACGTACCGGGATCGCCCGACGTCGCTGGATCGCTCGCAGGTCCCGTTCCCGCACCCGGCCCGCCAAGAGGCCCTCCGCCAACACGTTCGCGGCGACGACGGCATCCTGGATCGCGAGGTTGATGCCCACGCCCCCAACCGGCGACATCGCGTGGGCCGAGTCGCCGATGCACAAGAATCCCGGTCGATACCACCGGGTCAGCCGGTTGGACCTGACCGAGAGCTTCTTGACCTGCTCCCAGTCGGTGATCTCGCCTACCCGGTCGGCGAACTCGGGCGCAAGGTCGGCAATCGTACGCCGAAATGCCTCGAGCCCAGCAGCTCGTAGCTCCTCGTCTGTTCCCTTGAAGACCACGAAGCCGACCTGCCAGTAGCTGAAACGGTTGATGAAGACCGCGAGGCAGCCCTGCCCGACAAGCACCGACATGCCCTCCGGATCTTCCGGGCGGCGCGAAATCCGAAACCACAGCACGTCGATGGGCACTGCGTCGGACTTCGGTCGCAGACCCGCGGCGGCCCGCAGGTCCGAGTCACGGCCGTCCGCGGCGACGGTGAGAACGGCTCGCACCTCGTGGTCTTGATCCGGTCCGTCGTGCCCTGTCGTGCGATACCGAACGCCGACCACCCGCCCATCCGACCAGATCAGGTCGTAGGCCTTCGCCTGCATGAGCAAGTGGAAGTTCGGATAGCGTCTAGCCTCCGAGGTCAGGAGCTCGAGGAAGTCCCACTGCGGCACCAAGACGATGTACGGATAAGGCGTGCGTAACCCGTCGAAGTTGACCATCCGTACTTCTCGGCCATCAGCCCGCATTGTGCCCGTCGTGACCTTGGAATGGGGCAGTTGAAAGACCCGCTCGACAAGCCCCATCTGGGCCATGAGCTCCATGGTCGACGGATGGAGCGTGTCACCACGAAAGTCCCGCAGGAAGTCCGCGTGCTTTTCCAGCACGAGCACGTCGACTCCGGCTCGCGCCAGGAGCAACCCGAGCATCGCACCGGCGGGGCCACATCCGGCTATGCAGCAGGTGACCTTCCGCACGACCCCATCATCTCTCGCCCGCCCGCGACCACGTGCCGGTGATGCGCAAGCGGCGCGTGGTGGTCCGTCCCGTCGACGGCATGGGGATCGGTGTGGACGATGGCGGTCTCTAGCCGCGGCACCGCATGCAGGAGGCGGTGCTCAGCAGCCACCGCGATCGCGTGCGCCTCGGCAAGGGAGAGCTCGGGCTGCAGCGCGATCTCCACTTCTGCGCGCAGCCGGTGCCCGATCCAGCGCAGGCGTACCTCGCCCACGCTCTGCACATCGGGCATTTCTCGCAACGTACGCTCGGCGACATCGAGCAGACGCGGGTCCACCGCGTCCATCAGCCGGTGGTACACCTGCCGCCCTGCATCACGCAGCACGAAGAGAATCGCGACCGTGATGAACAAGCCGACCACCGGGTCGACCCACGTCCAGCCGAGGGCACTCCCACCAGCCGCCGCAAGCACTGCAAGCGACGTGAAGCCGTCAGCGCGGGCGTGGAGCCCGTCGGCCACCAACGCGGCAGAACCGATCCGGCGACCTACTTTGATCCGGTATCGAGCGACCAGCTCGTTGCCAGCAAAGCCGATCAGACCAGCGAGGGCGACCGTCGGGATCGCCGACACCTGCTGCGGGTGGAGCAACCGCTCGACAACCTGCCAGCCGGCAAGGACGGCCGAGGCAGCGATGACCAGCACGATCGCAAGCCCGGCAAGGTCTTCTGCCCGACCGAAGCCGTACGTGTAGCGGCGAGTCGCCTGCCGGCGACCCACGACGAACGCCACACCCAGCGGCACAGCAGTAAGGGCGTCGGCGGCATTGTGCAAGGTGTCGGAGAGCAAGGCGACCGAGCCGGTCCACACCACGACGACGCTCTGCAGCGCGGCAGTCAAGCCCAACGCCACGACCGAGACCCATACCGCCCGCACGCCTTGCCGAGAGGTCTCGAGCACGCCGCCGCTCGAGTGGCCGTGATCGTGTGCCTGGTCCCCGTGGTGGTGCGTGTGGACGTGCGCATACGTACGAACGGCACGCCACATCCGTCGCGCCCACATGAGCGCATGCTGACACAAAAATCTCGTTGCAGCATCCCGAGAACAGCAGGTCATTCGCAGCAGCAAGTCCGTTGCACGTAAGGCGATCGAGACCTGACCGGCGCCGGCGTACTGACTGGCAGACGAAGGTGGTGTTTGGCTCTGTTGCAGGGGTATGAGGGTCGCGAACCTCCCAGGAAGGAGCATTCCGGTGGCTGCGACAGTGGCGGATCACATCCTCGAACGGCTTCGCGAATGGCAGGTCGAGTACGTCTTCGCGTACCCGGGCGACGGAATCAACGGCATCGTGACTGCGTTCGGCCGTGCCGACAACCGACCACAGTTCGTCCAGTCCAGGCACGAGGAGATGGCGGCACTAGCGGCGGTCGGCTATGCGAAGTTCTCCGGCCGGGTCGGGGTCTGCCTCGCCACCAGCGGTCCCGGAGCAATCCACCTGCTCAACGGGCTCTACGACGCCAAGCTCGACCACGTTCCGGTGGTCGCCATCGTCGGCCAGACCGCACGCACCGCCCAAGGAGCGAGCTACCAGCAGGAAGTCGACCTGCACGCGTTGTTCAAGGACGTTGCCAGTGAGTACCTCGTGGAAGTCAACGTCCCGGAGCAGCTGCCGAACGCAATCGACCGCGCCATGCGAACCGCGCAATATCGTCGGGCACCAGCAGCGGTCATCGTCGCAGCGGATGTGCAGGAAGAGGAGTACGCTCCGCCGCAGCACGCGTTCAAGGAGGTCCCCTCGAGTCCGCCGACCGCGCTCGACTCCATGCCGGTTGCACCGTGTCCTGCGCCGCCTGAGCTCGCCCGCGCCGCCGAGGTGCTCAACGCCGGAAGCAAGGTCGCGATTCTCGTCGGACAGGGCGCACGAGGCGCCGCGCAACAGGTGATGCAGGTTGCCGATCGACTCGGCGCCGGCGTCGCCAAAGCCCTGTTGGGAAAGGACGTCCTGCCGGACGATCTGCCGTACGTCACCGGCTCGATCGGCCTTCTCGGCACCCGACCGAGCTGGGAGCTCATGCGTGACTGCGACACCTTGCTGATCGTGGGCTCCAGCATGCCGTACTCCCAGTTCCTGCCCGAGTTCGGTCAGGCGCGGGCCGTGCAGATCGACATCGACCCGAGCTTCATCGGCATGCGGTATCCGTGTGAGGTCACCCTGATCGGAGACGCGCGGGCGACGCTCGACGCACTACTTCCCCAGCTGCATCCGAAGTCCGACCTCTCCTGGCGTCGTACCGTCGAACGCAACGTCGCCGAGTGGTGGACCGTCGTCGAACGCCAGGCCATGCTCGATGCCGAACCGGTCAACCCGATGCGGATCGTGTGGGAGCTGTCATCTCGGATCCCCGACAACGCGATCGTGACTGCCGACTCCGGGTCGGCCGCCAACTGGTACGCCCGCGACCTGCGGATGCGCGGCACCATGCGAGGATCGCTGTCTGGAACCCTGGCGACGATGGGATGCGGTGTCCCCTACGCCATCGGCGCGAAGTTCGCCTGTCCCGATCGCCCGGTGGTGGCGCTGGTGGGAGACGGCGCCATGCAGATGAACGGCATGGCAGAACTTCTGACGATGGCCAAGTACGCCAACCAGTGGCACGATCCGCGCTGCGTCGTGTGCATCCTCCACAACAACGATCTCAACCAGGTGACCTGGGAGCTGCGCGCAATGGGCGGTGCGCCGAAGTTCGTGCCGTCACAGGCCATTCCCGACATGTCATACGCCGACTTCGCTCGAAGCATCGGGTTGGAAGGGATCACGGTCTACATGCCGGACGAGCTCGGCTCCGCCTGGGACCGTGCCCTCGCCGCAACCCGGCCGATAGTGCTCGACGTGCACTGCGATCCGGAAGTGCCGCCGATTCCCCCGCACGCGACGTGGGACCAGATCAAGTCCACCACCGAAGCCGTGCTCGGAGGCGATCCGGACGCCTGGCGGATGATCGTGCAAGGCCTCAAGACGAAGATGCAGGAGTTCGCTGTCGGCAGGCGACGCTGACCAGCATCCGGAGCCGGACCGGCCTCATGAGCTCGTCAGCCGACGCGCGACATCGCGCAGCGAGGCGGCCTGCCTCCCAAGACCGCTCCAGGGGTCCTGCTTCTGGGAGAGGCGCCGCCGCACGCTGTCGACGTGGAAGCAGCCCGGCTCGACCCGGCCGAGTTCCTTCCACTCGATGGGTGTCGCGACGCTCGCACCTTCACGCGCTCGCAAGGAATAGGGCGCGATCGCGGTCTGTCCGTACGCATTACGGTTGACGTCGAGGAAGATCCGGTCGCCCCGCTTCTCCTTGCGTTGCTCGACTGTCAGGTGATCTGGATCCTGCTCGGCGATGTGACTCGCGAACGTACGAGCGAAGGGAAGGACGTCGTCGAAGCTCGCCGAGCCGTCCAACGCCGCGACGACATGAAATCCCCGACCGCCGGTCAGCTGGACGAACGGCGTCAGCCCGACCTCTTCGAAGGCGTCCTTGACGCGCCGAACGGCATTACGCAAATCACTCAGCTCGACGTCAGCCGGCGGGTCGACGTCTACCACAAACCGATCTGGATGCTCGAGGTCGTCGACCTTCGCGAGCCCGACATGAAACTCAAGACACGCCTGGTTCGCAAGGTACACCAGGGTCGCGGCGTCGTTGCAGACGACCTGTCGTACGGGTTTGCCACCGCCGCGCACTGGCACGTCGACGGTACGAACCCAGTCGGGGAAGTGCTCCGACGCCTCCTTCTGGAAGAACCCCTCGGCGTCGATGCCGTCTGGGAAGCGCACCATCGTGAGCGGCCGATCCGCGATGTGCGTCAGCATCGCCTCGGCGACCGCCTGGAAGTAGTCGACGACGTCACCTTTTGTGATCCCGTCGTGCGGATAGAGCTCCTTGTCGAGCTTCGAGATCTCGATGTCGTGTCCGTCGACCGTGACCGTCGTGCGCTGTGGCATCAACACTCCTCACATCTCATCGCTTGGCCATACCCGTGATCCGCAGCCGCACACGTATCGCACGGCAGTGACCCGCCCGTGCTCGATTCAGACGCGTGTGACCACCACGATGGCGGGTAGCAGCAGATCATGACGAAGGACGGGCTCGACGAATACCGCAAGAAGCGCGACACGACGCGTTCAGGCGAGCCGAGCGGCGCGAAGCGGCGTACCCGCAAACGGGGATCACCCCGATTCGTCGTACAACGTCATGATGCTCGAACCGTGCATTACGACTTCCGGCTGCAGGTCGACGATGTGCTCAAGTCGTGGGCGGTACCGAAAGGGCCTTCGCTGGATCCCCGCGAGAAGCGGCTCGCAACACAGACCGAGGATCATCCACTGGATTATGCCGACTTCGAGGGACGTATCGAGCCGGGTGAGTACGGCGCCGGGACCGTCATCGTCTGGGACACGGGTGTGTACGAGAACCTCACCGAGCACCGCGGTGAGCCGATCTCGATGGCGCAGGGGCTCGAGCGTGGACATGTGAAGGTCCGGCTGGACGGCCAGAAGCTGCAGGGTGCGTTCGCGTTGACGCGTACAACGTTCCGAGGTCGCGACGACCAATGGTTGTTGGTCAAGATCGACGATGAGCATGCCGATCGGCGCCGCAAGCCCGAGCGGACCGACCTGCGATCGGTGTTGAGCGGTCGTACGAATGAGGAGCTCTGAGCTCCGCGACACCTGTCCAGCGCCTGAACGCTGGCGCGGAGGCGAGGTTGTCGCGGGAGCCGATGACCGACCATGGCTTATCCGGCAAACTGGCCGCGGTGATTCGTACCGTACAACGGCATGTCGACGCATCCAGGGTGGAAGCGACCCACGTAAGGTGGTCATTCTGGTAAGGCTGAAGGTGAGGGCTGGCAGGTGGCGCACCAGACGGTCGCGCGTCCACCAGTCCTGCTTCGACGAAGCGGCGTACCGCACCGTGGGCACGGCGCACCCTCCTCGTCACGAACCCCGGTCAACCATCCGTCGTAGCCGGGAACCCGTCCCGTCGGGATGGAATCGTGCAGAACCTTGCGCATGTGCCGATACAGACGTGCAAGGTCGTGGTCTGACAGATCGGTGGTCTGGCGTCTCGGGTGGATCCGTGACCGCCACAAGATCTCGTCGACGAGGAGGTTCCCCAGCCCAGCAACGACATCCTGGTCCATCAGAGCCGGTTTGATCTGCCGGCACAGTCCGGCGAGCCGCTCGCGAAACTCAGCTGCAGACACGTTGAGCGCGTCGGGTCCGAGATGACCTAGTAGCCGCTCGAGTGAGGTGTCGTCAGGCACGAGTCGTACGCCATGCAGCTTGCGCAGGTCTCGATATCGCAGCTCGCCGTGCTCGGTGCGAAAGATGATCCGGTCGTCGCGGTGACGTGGTTCGACCTCGCCACGGCGTAGCGGACACCACACCAGCTCGCCCGTCATGCCGAAGTGAAAGACCACGGTCGGGTCGCTCTTGCGGTGCACTCGGCCCACCTGTCGCATCGGCACAGCGAGCCACTTGCCGTGCCGGAGTGGCTTCGCAAAGGCCAATCCGACGACCGTCCCGCGCAGCGTGTGCTCATCGACGCCCCGCAACACGCCGGTGTCCTCGATCATCACCTCGGTGATGCATCGCCCAGCCGCGTGTCGTGCAAGGATCTTCCCGAATCCCTCGACATCGGGGAGTTCTGGCACAGGACCACTGTCGCATGACGAGCGCGTGTCCGTCGACTATGGCGTACGCATGTCTACAGGCCACGAGATCCGAACGGGCGAAATGACAAGAAGGGCGCGCAGAGGCTCATTCGTTCAGACGTTCCTTGTGCGATGCGACTTCAGTACGGCGGCGTCATCGGTGCAG
The DNA here is from genome assembly GCA_036564245.1 of Actinopolymorphaceae bacterium. Taxonomy (GTDB): domain Bacteria; phylum Actinomycetota; class Actinomycetes; order Propionibacteriales; family Actinopolymorphaceae; genus Thermasporomyces. Next base: position 24,482 of record DATCKU010000097.1, on the reverse strand, counting down.
CCGTCGATGTCGTCACGGACGGAGCCGCATTCCGCTGCTTTCGCAGCGGGCGCCGCACGTCTGCATTCGGCGATACAACCCGAGGAAATCTCAACCTTTCCGGTGCATGTCGGCACCTTAGAGAGGTGAGTACCCCGCGATACGTGGTCATTGTGGCGAGGGGCGGGTGAGGGGTTCGAGGCGGACGACCGCGTTGTAGTCCGGGATCTTCGCCTCCGGCGAACGACGAGAGCGGTCGATCAGCACCTCGCCCTCAGGCCAGTGGATCTGGAGATTTCCGGGAGCGATCGGCGCCCTGAGCACCCGGCCGGTGAACTCACCCGTCTTGCTCGACAGCCGGACGGGATCGCCGTTGGCGAGGTTCAGCCGGTCGGCGTCACCCGGATTCATCAACACCGCTTCGCGCACGGCGCCGGTGAGGGCGTCAGTGTGCTCGTGCACCATGCTGTTGAACTGCTTGCCGCGCCTGGTCGACACGACGAACGTGCCATCCGGTCGTACGACGGCGGGCAGCCGCACGGTGGAGAAGTGGGCACGCTTGTCGTCGGTGGGAAAGTTCCAACCGGCGCACAGATGCGGCCCGCCGTACTGCACGTTGTCGCCGTAGGCTCGCAGCTTCTCGATCCCCGCATACAACGGCACGGCCGCCGCGATCTCGTCCCGGATCGCCTGCGTCGTCGTGAACCGCACGCGGTCTGCGAGCTCCGGCCGAGCCCGCGCGGCAAGCTCACCGAAGATGCGGTACTCCGGCCAGGCCTCCGCGATGCGTGGCCCGGGAACCTCCGGGCTGAAGATGATCCGGCGTTCGGTCGAGGTCTCCGTGACCCCTCCCACCATTTCGTAACGCGTCTGCGCCGGGAGCAGCAGGACGACGTCGGCCGGGTCGACAAGCATCTGCCTCGAGACGCAGATGTCGATGTGGACGCGCAGCGGAATGCGTTCCAGCGCTTCCTGACAGTACGCCGGATCGGGCAGCACCTCGAGGAAGTTGCCACCCGAGCTGACCAGGACGTCGAGCTCACGACGGTGTGCCGCGTCGATCATCTCCACTGCAGTCAGGCCCGGCGTGACTGGTACGTCGAAGCCCCACAGGTTCGAGAACCGCTGCGCATTCTCGTCCGTGATCGGAAGGCCACCGGGGAACACGGTGGCGTACGCGCCCATCTCGGCGCCGCCCTGCACACCGGAGTGCCCGCGAATCGGCATCAGGCCGCACTTGTCGCGCCCGACGAACCCCTTGGTGAGGGCGAGATTGATGATGGCTCGGACGTTGTCCTCGCCGAACTCATGCTGGGTGACGCCCATGCTCCATACGAAGACCGCGGTCTCCGCCCGATGCAGCATCTCGGCCAGCGCCCGCATCTCCTCGCGTGACGTCCCAGCCACGGCCTCCAGCTCGTTCCAGGACTGCTGCTCGAGGCTCGACACCAACGCCTCGAATCCTGACGTGTGGTCGTCGATGAAACGGCGGTCGATCCAGTCGGACTCCACCATGTGCTTCAGCACACCGTTCAGGAAGCCGATGTCGCCGCCCACGTTGATCTGGAAGAAGCGATCAGCGATCTTCGTGCCGAACAACGCGCTTTCCAGGTTGGACGGAACCCAATAGCGCTCCATCCCCGGCTCACGGTAGGGATTGATGCAGACGACCCGGGTACCGGCCTTCTTCGCGTGGTAGAGGTACTTCATGGCGACCGGCTGGTTGTTCGCCACGTTGGAGCCGATGAAGATGACCAGGTCGCTGCCGATCCAGTCGGTGTACGAGCAGGTGGTGGCCGCGACACCGAGCGCGCTCTTCAGGCCGAAGGTACTGGGCGAGTGGCAGATTCGGGCGGCGTTGTCGATCGAGTTGCTGCCCAACGCTCGAACCGCCTTCTGGGCGGCGTAATAGTTCTCGTTCGGCATTCCACGGCTCGTGAGATAGACACCGAACCGGTCCGGACCGGCCTGACGCAGCCGATCGGCAGCGAGCTCGAGCGCATCATCCCACGAGATCGGTGTGAACCCCGGCTCACCAGCCCGTCTCACCAGAGGACGGGGCAGCCGTCCGAGGTCGCGCAGCCGCGCGCCTGACCACTTCCGCAGCTTGTCGACGTTCGCCAGAGCACCTGGGTCTGCCGGTGGCATGGTGTTGAGGCGAAGCAGCCGAAGCCTGATGTTGCACAGATGGACTTCTCGCATGGTCCAGTCGCGAATCCCCTTGGTGCCGAGGGCACATCCGTCACAGGTGCCCTGCCGCAGGATCCGCCAGGCGTACCGGAGCTGGTCGCGATTGTCGACGATCGCCTTGACGATCTCCCCGTAGTTGTTGGGTCGCTCCTCGCCAATTCCGAACGGCTTGAGGCTCACCCAGTTGCTCGGGTCGATCAACTTGACGCGCTTGGTCATCGGCAGTCCTCCGCCGGCTGTCGCAGCCTCCAACCCTCGGGGCTGGCTTCTGACCAGCGTATATCGGGCACGGGACCGCGATCAGGGGCCGATTTCGTACGTGTCGACTATGGGCCGTGATTTGTAAGCTCGCGAGCATGCCACCAACCACATCGTCGGGACATCACAGCTCACCGTGCGCGGGCCCAGAACGATCGTTGAACTTTGCCCTGTCAGACGACGAAGGCGTGGGCATCGAGCGGCTCGCGCTCGGCAACCAGGTGCCGTGGACGATCGAGGGATGTGGCCCGGCGTTCACCGTCGTGGCGGATGGCACGACCGTTACCGGCCAGTCCGTCTCGTCTCGGGAGCAGACCACGCGGGCTCGCGACGACGGGGGCGTCGAGACGATCATCCGGAGCCGGTGCACTCAGCCGGCGCTCGAGATCGGCTGGCACATCCGGCGGTATCCCGACCTCCCGGTGGTCGAAACGTGGGTGAGCGTCACGAACCGCGGCCAGGCCAGCGTGACGATCGACCGGCTGGACTCGCTCGGCCTCACGCTTGCGCAGCGCGACTACGAGCTGCTGTCGTACACCAGCGGCTGGGGTCTGGAGTTCGACGAGGTACGCCGTCCGCTCACCGTGCCCACCTCGCTCGAGACGCTGCGCGGACGGTCGTCGCAGGGCATGCATCCGTTCTTCGCCTTGATCCGGTCCGACGGGGCGGTGCTGAGTGGCGCGGTGGCCTGGTCGGGCAACTGGGTGATCCGCTTCGAGGCGCTGGAAACCGGTCCGACGCCAGGCATCGTGGTGAGCGGTGGGCTGCACGACATTGGCTTCGCCAAGCTGCTCTCCCCCGGCGAGACCGTCGAGGCGCCGCCGGTCGTGCTCGCCCTCGGCTATGGCGGCGACCTCGACACGACGTCGATCGCCATGGCTCGCGCTGCACGCGCCCACTGGGCGCCGCGGTCGGAGCTCGCCTCACGCCTCCCAGTCGAGTGGAACCACTGGTGGACGTACGAAGATCACAGCATCAACGAGTCGGTCTTCCTCTCCAACGTCGCAGTAGCAGCCGACCTGGGAGTCGAGGTGTGCACGCTCGACGCGGGCTGGTTCGGCCCGTCCGATACCGGCTCCCAGTGGACGGACGTACGCGGCGACTGGGACCAAGTCAACACCGCTCGCTTCCCCCACGGCCTTCGTCACCTCGCCGACGCCGTCCATGACCGTGGCATGCGGTTCGGCCTGTGGTGCGAGATCGAGGCGCTGGGTCCGAAGGCCGCGATCGCCCAGCGCAGGCCCGACCTTCCGGCCATGCGCGATGGCCAGCCGCTGGGCTACGTCTGCCTGGGCAACCCGGCCGGCTGGCAGTGGGCACGGGAGGTCCTCGAGCGTCTGGTCACCGAGCACGGAGCCGACTGGATCAAGCTGGACTTCAACCTCGACCCCGGCCTCGGGTGCAACCGCACCGACCACGGTCATGGGCCGGGCGATGGCCTCTTCGAGCACTACACCGGCTACTACCGACTGCTCGAGGACGTACGCGCCGCCCATCCGGACCTCGTCTTGGAGAACTGCTCCTCCGGCGGCCTGCGGATCGACCTCGGCCTGCTCCGGCGTACCCACCTCACGTTCCTCAGCGACCCGGACTGGCCCGAACACGGGCTCCAGCTGCTCTGGGGCGCCTCCACCATGCTGCCGCCGGACCAGCTGCTCCACTGGGGCTACTCCGAATGGCATGGCGAGCATCGCCACCAGAAGTTCGACCCGAGGGATCCCGGGTTGCGCCCGCACCAGCTCGACTACTACCGCCGGATCGCGATGCTGGGCTGCACGGGCTTCTCGCTCGGCCTTCCGGATCTGCCGGAGTGGGTACGCGAACGGCTTCGCCACCACGTGCGGGTCTACCAGGAGCTGGTACGCCCGTTCGTCCGCACAGGTGATCTCCACAGGCTCACGGGAGCGCCACGACGTTTCGGGGCTGGCGAGCGATGGGCTGCGGTGCAGTACGCGCAGCCCGATGGGTCAGCGCACCTGGTGCTCGCCTTCCGCCTGCACGGGTCCGGCGACGAGCCCGAGCGCGCGATCCGGCTGCACGCTCTGGGCCCGGATCAGGCGTACGACGTGCACTGGCACGACGCCGACCGGCGCGAGGTCCGCAGCGGCGAGGAGCTGATCCGCGACGGTCTCACGTTCGCACTGCCCGAGGAGGGCTCGGAGATCGTGGAGATCAGGAGGCGCTAGAGCAGATGGCCAGGAACGCCACGATCGAGGCTGTCGACTTCTTCTACCTGTCCATGCCCGAGGTGAAGCCGATCGGCGACGGCAGCCAGGACATGCTGCTGGTGCGGGTACGTGCCGGCGACGAGATCGGCTGGGGTGAGTGTGAGGCATCGCCGCTCACGTCGATCGCGGCACTCGTCGCCCCGATGTCGCACAGCGCATGCCAACCCGTCCTCACGTCCGTGTTGGGACAGCCGCTGCGTGACGTGCACGACATCGCGCGGATCTCACGGCTGGTCAAGGAGAACAGCCTCGACCTGCTGCAGGCCGACCACACGTTGTCCGGCATCGAGATCGCGATGTGGGATCTTCTCGGTCGCCGCCTGGAGGTGCCGGTGTACGAGCTGTTGGGTGCCGCTCGTGCCTATCCCAAGGTGGCGTACGCGTCGGCGTTGTTCGGCGACACTCCCGAGAAGACGTACGCCAAGGCGCGAGACGTTGCGGCCCAGGGTTACCGCGCGGCGAAGTTCGGGTGGGGTCCGTACGGGCGAGGGTCCGCCGCCGACGATGCCGACCAGGTGCGTGCCGCGGCGGAAGGGCTGGGGGAGGACCGGATGTTGCTTGTCGACGCGGGCACGGTGTTCGGCGAGGACGTGGATGCTGCGGCCGAGCGACTGCCAGCGCTGGCCGAGGCGCGGGTCGGGTGGTTCGAGGAGCCCTTCGTCTCCGGAGCCTTTGCGGCCTATCGGAGGCTGGGCAGCGTCGCCGCGTCAACCGAGTCGCCGTACGTCGTTCCCCGCGCGGCCGGTGAAGGCGCCCACGATCCGTACCTTGCGTGCAACATGATCGACCATGCCGACCTCGGCTTCATTCAGATCGACACGGGGCGGATCGGTGGAATTGGTCCGGCGAAACGGGTAGCGGACTATGCTGCGAAGCGGGGCGTGAAGTACGTCAACCACACGTTCACGTCCCACCTCGCGTTGTCGGCATCCCTGCAGCCGTACGCCGGCATGCGCGAGTCCGAACTGTGTGAATATCCGGTCGAGGCATCTCCGCTGGCGATGAGTCTCACCGCCGAGCATCTGCTCCCTGACCGCGACGGCGAGATCACGCTGCCAGAGGGACCTGGCCTCGGCCTCACGGTCTGCCCGGACGCCATCCGTCCCTACCTGGTCGACACCGAGATCCGCGTCACCGGCAAGACGCTCTACGAAACACCCGAGCTCTAGCGCCGGCACGCCACTCGTGCCGATGACCGACGCGAGCGCGTGCCGGCGCTTTCACCAGGCTGCAACGCATCTGCGCATCGCCCAGCCGGTGCTGTCGTCCGCTACTTGATGGAGACGATCCCATCGGTGGTGCTCTCGCGCCACTTGGGAGCTTCGCGAAATCTCGCACTGGCCACTCCCGGCCGATGGTGGCTGGCTGGGTGGTCGTGGCCAGATGTCCAACCCGATTTGTGCTGGCCTGGCGCACTGCCGGCGGCCTCACGGCTCGCATAGTTGATCGCCTCGGAGGGTACGTGGCACGGCAGCCCGAACACCTCGAGGAGATTGGCCATGCCGTCCGACGAAAGCATGCAGCGCTGGGGTGCGGGCGTCATTCCGTACGCCGAAATGGGCTACTGGAACCCCGACTACCAGCCAGAGCCAACCGACCTCCTCGCCGCATTTCGCGTGACACCACAACCCGGCGTACCTCCGGAGGAGGCCGGCGCCGCAGTGGCGGGCGAGTCCTCGACCGCAACGTGGACCGTGGTGTGGACCGATCGGCTGACGGCGTACGACAGATACCAAGCCAAGTGCTACCGGATCGAGCCGGTACCCAACAAGGAAGGCGAGTACATCGCCTACATCGCCTACAACCTCGACCTCTTCGAAGAGGGCTCGATCGCCAACCTCGCGTCGTCGATCATCGGGAACGTCTTCGGATTCAAGGCACTTCGAGCGCTGCGGCTGGAGGACATGCGGATTCCCCCGCACTACGCCAAGACGTTCCAAGGCCCTCCGCACGGCATCGTGATGGAGCGCGAGTACCTGAACAAGTACGGGCGACCGCTCCTCGGTGCGACCGTCAAGCCCAAGCTCGGACTCTCCGCGCGAAACTACGGGCGCGTGGTCTACGAGGCGCTCCGCGGCGGGCTGGATTTCACCAAGGACGACGAGAACATCAACTCCCAGCCGTTCATGCGCTGGCGTGACCGCTACCTCTTCTGCATGGAAGCGGTGAACCGGGCCCAAGCCGAGACCGGCGAGATCAAAGGGCACTACCTCAACGTCACCGCCGCCACGATGGAGGACATGTACGAACGCGCCGACTTCGCCAAGGACCTCGGCAGCGTCATCATCATGATCGACCTGACCGTCGGCTACACGGCGATCCAGTCGATGGCGAAATGGGCTCGGCGCAACGGCGTCATCCTCCACCTGCACCGCGCGGGGCACTCGACGTACACACGACAGAAGAGCCACGGCATCAACTTCCGGGTCATCGCCAAGTGGATGCGACTCGCCGGCGTCGACCACCTGCACGCCGGCACCGTGGTGGGAAAGCTCGAGGGCGACCCGAACGCGGTGGCCGGATACTACGACACACTGCGGCTGAACCGGGTCGAGCCCGATCCGGTCAAGGGTCTGTACTTCGAACAGGACTGGGTGTCGTTGCCTGGCGTGATGCCGGTGGCGTCTGGCGGAATTCATGCCGGCCAGATGCACCAGCTGCTGCACTACCTCGGTGAGGACGTGGTGCTGCAGTTCGGCGGTGGAACCATCGGGCATCCGATGGGAATCGCGGCCGGCGCTACCGCCAATCGAGTGGCGGTCGAGGCGATGATCAAGGCACGCAACGAAGGACGCGACTTCCTCCGGGAGGGCGAGGCGATCCTGCGCGATGCCGCCAAGAAGAGTCAGGAGCTCGATGTCGCGCTGTCGACGTGGGGCGACGTGACGTTCACCTTCTCGTCGACCGACACCCCCGATGTCGTGGAGATGCCCACCTCCGCCTAGCACCTACGGGAGATTCGTCATGCGGCTCACCCAAGGCACGTTCTCTTACCTTCCCGAGCTCACCGACGAGGAGATCACGAAGCAGATCCAGTACGCACTGGACAACGGCTGGGCGTGTTCGGTCGAGTTCACCGACGACCCGCACCCACGCAACCCGTACTGGCACATGTGGGGTCTGCCGATGTTCGACCTGCATGACGCCGGCGGTGTGCTGTACGAGGTGAACGCCTGCCGCAAGGCGTACCCCAACCACTACATCCGGGTGAACGCCTACGACGCGCGGCCGCTGCGCCAGACGACCGCCCTGTCGTTCATCGTCAACCGCCCGGCCGAGGAGCCAGGTTTTCGGGTCGAGCGACAGGAGGCGTCCGATCGCAGGCTGCGCTACACGCTTCATCCGTACGCAACCGACCGACCGGCCGGTGAGCGTTACGTCTCACGGTCCGGTGACGGGCATTCGCCGACGCGTCGATGAGCTTCCCCGACCCTCCGGAGCGATCGGAATCCCCACGCCGGCCGGCATTCGGCATGCCGACGACCGAGCATGGCGAAACACCTCCCTGCGCCGACGGCGACTCTGCGGCGCCACCGCTGCCGGCCGATGCCACGGTCGATCTCGCCGCGGAGCGTCGGGAGGCTGGGATCGACGAGATCCTCGACACTCTCGACCGCGAGCTGGTGGGGCTGACCCAGGTGAAGACCCGCATCCGCGAGATTGCGGCGCTGCTCCTGGTCGACCGGGTGCGCCAGCGGTTCCACCTGACTGCTTCTCGGCCCAGCCTGCACATGTCGTTCACGGGAAGCCCGGGAACCGGCAAGACAACTGTCGCGCTGCGCATGGCGACGTTGCTGCATCGGCTCGGCTGCATCGAACGCGGTCACCTGGTGGCGGTCACCCGCGACGACCTGGTCGGACAGTACGTCGGCCACACCGCGCCGAAGACCAAAGAGGTCATCAAGCGCGCCATGGGCGGCGTGCTCTTCATCGACGAGGCCTACTACCTCTATCGAGCAGAGAACGAGCGAGACTACGGCCAGGAGGCGATCGAGATTCTCCTGCAGGTGATGGAGAACCAGCGGGACAATCTGGTCGTCATCCTCGCGGGATACAAGGACCGGATGGAGTCCTTCTTCAGTTCGAATCCGGGGATGAGCTCACGGATCGCTCATCACCTGGACTTCGCCGACTACACGCTCGACGAGCTGATGGAGATCGCCCACCTCATGTTGGCCAAGGAGAACTACCGTTTCTCACCCGAAGCCGAGCGCACCTTCCGTGACTACCTGCGACGGCGAATGCGTCAACCGCGCTTCGCCAATGCGCGAAGCGTCCGAAACGCGCTGGAACGCGCGCGACTCCGCCAGGCGAACCGCCTGGTCGCCGACACCGGCCGACGCTGGCGTAAGGATGACCTCATGCGGTTCGAGCCAGAGGACTTCCTCGCCAGTCGAGTCTTCGCCGAGGACCCGTCCAGCTGAGCGGACCTGACCTCGGTGTCATGGCATGGCGTTTCGATCTTGCCGCGTTACGGTCGGTCGTAAAGCACCGGAGGGTGAACCCGCCCCTCGCGTATCCAGATCTTGCGTGCCTGATCCCTCGCCTCAGGGCGTCGCATCGTCTGAAGCCATGACTCGAGGCTGTCCCCTGCCAGCGCCCGCAAAGCTGCGGACTCGCCCAGTAGCGACGTGATGAGCCCCGGCTGCGGCTGAAGCCGTCGTTCAGTGCCATCCGGCCGCAGAAGGCAGCCGTGCTTGCTGACGTAGATGTCACACGTGAGGATGCGGCCGCCGTCAGATGCGTCGGTGACCGGAAACCGCGTAGTCGGAAGGGGGATCCGGACGTAGTTCGGCTCCGTCGCGTCCATGACACACAGCTGGTCCGGATCGAGCCAGACGAGGAAGAGCTTCGAGTGGTGCGCAGGCGTGAGGATCGGCGTCGCGGGCACATAGCCGGGACGACTGACGTGGGCCGAGACTCCTGGTGAGATCCCGGCGACGTGGCTCAACGTCATGGGAACGACCAGCCTGCCGCGACCCGTTGCGTGAAGCTTCCTCCGAAGCTGCGCCATGGACGCATTCGAGCCAACAGCGAGCACCGGTGTGCGGTGCGTCAGTGGCGCGACACAGAACTCACCGAGGAGCTCGTCCATCGTGGCGCGCTCGGCGGGGACATACGCGTTGTCCAGCAGAATTCCCGACTCGCTCGGTGGCTCACCGGGATACGTCAACGGCTGGGCAAAAGGCGAAGAATCACGCGAGGCTCGGGAGTGTCGGCTCACCTGGCGTCTCCGTCCATGGCTCCTAGCGGCATGCCTAGGCTGCTGGCACACGGGCGTCAGCGAGAACCCGTGAGGCCCGCTTCAGAGTGCGCAAGCCCACCGCGACGTCGGCATCCTGCAGCCCTGGAAGGTTCCCCACGGTCGTGGCGAGGAAGTCGTAGAGCGCGCCATCGCTTGCGACCGCAATCTCGCCGCACAGGTTGCGGTCCCCGGTTGTCGCGGCAATCATCAGCACGTTCTGATGCTGAGCAAGGATCTCCCCGGCAGCATCGAGCTTCGTCGGATTGATGCTGAGCCAGATGAAGGCGTCGACCGGAAGCCCGATGACGTGTGGCTCGACGACCGTCCGCATCCGCAGGATCCCCTGCGACATGAGCCGCTCGGCACGTCGGCGCGCGGTACTCGGCGCCACCCCACAGCGATTGCCCAGCTCTTGCCAGGTGAGCCGCCCGTCTTTCACCAGCTCGTCGACGAGCCGTTCGTCCAAGGGCGTCAACGGGACCGCGGTGTCGGGCTCCGGTACCTCGCCGCACGGGTCGCGCCTGGTCGCCTGGAGCATGCGTACGGCGTGAGACGAGAGAATCCCTGCATGCCAGCTGTGCGGCGTGGAGAACCGGCGAATCACCTGGTTGCTGGAGGTCGCCACAACGCCTTCGAGCCTCGGCAGGTCGTCCATCATCAAGCGCGCCAGGTGATCGTTGGACGTGTACGCAATCTCAGCAACGCAATCGACACTACCGGTGAGCAGCTTGACCGAGCCTGTCTCGCGCCAGTGCGCGAGAGCGTCCGCCACTCCACGAGCCGCTCCCGGCCTGCAACGTAACCGCACGAACACTGAGCGTGCTCGCCGGCTCACTTGAGAGTCGAGAACGCCGACCACCCGCACCACACCAGCCTGCAGCAGTCTCGCCACGCGACGTGAGACCGTCGCCTCCGAGCTCCCTACGGCTTGCCCGATCTGGGCGTGCGTGGCCCGCGGGTGGGCCAGCAACGCCCCGATCACCAGCCGGTCCAAGCTATCCAGATCGTCGGGATCCTTCATAGGCGTTACTCAAATGACTGAATCTTGCAGAACTTCGCGAAATGTTGACAGACTAGCTCACATTTCCCAGCCTTGACACTCACACCGCTTGAGCGGAAGAGAGCGGACTGAGCAGCAAGGAAAGCAACGATGTGGCGCAAACCCCTGGGTGCTCTCGCCGCCGTCGCTCTGCTCGTCGCCGCAGGGTGCGGTGACGACAACGACGGCGGAACTTCGAGTAACGAGCCGATCACGATGTGGACGGTCTACGACACCGCCGACCGGATGGCCACCATGGAGGGCGTCCTGGACGAGTTCACAGCCAAGACCGGAATCAAGGTCAAACTCGTGGGTGTGAGCGCGCCAGATCTTCCCCAGGCGATGGTGTCCGCAGCGGCCGCGGGCGATCTGCCCGATGTTGTCGTACACGGCAACGAACTGGCAGCCGGCTGGGTCAAGGAGGGGATCCTCGACCCCGCAGCGGCCACCGAAGTGGTGGAGAAACTGAACCCCGCGACATTCAGCGAGAGCGCGCTGAACCAGATCCGCACGGACGAAGGCGATGGCGAATACGCCACGGTGCCGTCCGACGGGTGGGGCCAGATGATCTTTTATCGCAAGGATCTCTACGAGCAGGAGAATCTCGACCCGCCAACGACCTACGACGCGATCCTGGCGGCTGCCAAGGCCCTCAACAAGGACGGGGTGAGCGGCTTCGCGCTCGGCAACGCTGGCGGCAACCCCTTCACCGCACAGGTCTTCGAGCACTTTGCCCTGGCCAATGACTGCCACCTGGTCGACGATGAGGGCAACATCACGCTCAACACACCGAACTGCGTCGAGGCGATCCAGTTCTACATGGATCTCAACGAGTACGCCCCCGCCGGCGCTGGCGACGTCGACACGACCAGGGCGAACTATCTTGCCGGCAAGGTGGGCACCATGTCGTGGTCACCGCACCTGCTCGACGAGCTCGCCGGTTTGTTCCCGGACACTCCGCCGACCTGCGAGCAGTGCAAGGAGGATCCGACCTGGCTGGCCGACCGGACCGCGATGGTCCCGCTCGTACAGGGCCCGTCGGGCGACAAGCCGACGCAGTACGGCATCACGATCAACCTGGGCATCACGACGGCGGCCGACGTCGAGCGCTCCCAGAAGCTGGTGGAGTACCTGCTGAGCGACGGCTACATGGGATTCCTGTCCATCTCGCCCGAGGGTCGTTACCCCATGCGCTCCGGCCCGAAGCCTGGCGACACGTCGTACGAAGCGGGCTGGGCGAAGCTCGCTGTGGGCTCCGGCACCAACACCGCCACCACCGGTGAGCTGTACGGCGAGGAGACACTCGACACCATCGCCAAGGCTGCGACCAGCTTCGAAAGCTGGGGTATCGCCCAGGGCAGCGGCGAACTGGTGACCGCCCTGCGCGGCGACCTCGAGCTCACCCGCATCCTGCGCGAGGCACTGGACGGAAACCTCACCGCCCAGGAAGCCGCTGAGCAGATGCAGCAGGCCGCCGAGCAGGTGCAAGCGGAGCTGAGCTAAGCACACGATGGCGCAACGAACCCGCACGCCTGAGGTAGCGAGGGCGGGCGCCGCGCACGTCCGCCCTCGCCAGACGACCCAGTCGGTACGTGAGGCTCGGTTCGGACTGGCGCTCGTCAGCCCCACGCTGCTGATCGTCCTGTTGGTCGTGGTCTTCCCGTTCCTCTGGACGATCATCATGGCGTTCCAGCGGCTGCGCCTGGTCGACCTGCAGAACGTCTTCCACATCACGTTCACGTTGTCCAACTTCGCCAGGGTCCTCGGCAGCGATGATCTCTGGGAGATGGTGCGCACGACGCTGATCTACAGCGTCGGAGGCACCTTCCTCTCCGTCGGCGCAGGCTTGCTCACTGCGTTGGCCTTGCAGCGAGCGTTCCCAGGCCGCTGGCTGATCCGGGCAATCGTGCTCGTTCCGTACGTCATCCCGGTCGTGTCCGCGGTTCTGGTGTGGAAGACGCTGCTGAACCCACAGTTCGGGCCGTTGAACGTCTTCGGCACCGAGGTCTTGGGCTGGGACAAGCCCATCGCCTTCCTGTCCGAGCGGTCCCACCGTTTTGAGATCCTCGGCGTGGGGATCGACGTGCCCGTCGCCTTGTTGACGGTCATCGCCTTCGAGGCATGGAAGACCTTTCCGCTGGCGTTCCTCTTCATCCTCGCCCGGCTGCAAAGCCTGCCGACCGATCTGGACGAGGCCGCGCGAGTCGATGGCGCCACGCCGCTCCAGCGGTTCCGCTACATCACGCTGCCCCAGCTGTCCGGCGTGATCGCGCTCCTGGTGCTGCTGCGGTTCATCTGGACGTTCCAGAACTTCAACGACGTCTACTTGCTGACCGGCGGCGCCGCGGGCACCGAGGTGGTCGCTGTCCAGGTGTACAACTACCTGATCGCGCGTAATGACGTCGGAAGCTCGGCCGCGCTTGGTCTGCTGATGTCTGTCGTCCTCATGACCGCCTTCGCGGTGTACTACCGGTACGGCGTTCTGCGACAGGAGCGTGCATCGACATGATGACTCGTGAGCGCATCGAGACCCGCGTCTTGAGCATCGCGCGGGTCGTCTGGATCGCCGTCGTGACGGTGGGGTGCCTGGTGCCGCTCCTCTACATGCTGCTGCTGTCGGTGCGCCCACTGCAGGGCGTGCTCGCGGACCCGCTCGACCTCATCCCGTCGCTGGAGGAGCTCAACCTCCAGTCTTATCGAGAAGTCGTACGCCGTCCGGAGCCTGGGCAGCGCGGCTATGACTTGCTGTCGTACTTCGCGAACTCACTGTTCGTCGCGATCGGGTCCGTCGTCCTCACCATCGCCCTGTCGGTGTTGGGCGCCTACGCAGCCACGCGCTTGCGGTTCCCGTTCAAGAACGTCATCAACACGTCGTTCTTCGCGGTCTACATGTTCCCCGGCATCGTGATGGCGATCCCGTTGTTCGTCCTGTTCTCACGGCTGGGACTGCGCGGTGAGCTGCCGGCGCTCATCATCATCTACCTCGCCTCCACGGTGCCGGTCGCGGTCTACATGCTGCGGAACTACTTCCGCTCGATTCCACAAAGCTTGGAAGAAGCGGCGATGGTGGATGGCTGCAACCGCATGCAGGTGGTCACGAAGATCGTGTTGCCCCTGGCCATGCCAGCGATCGCGGCCACGTCGTTGTACGTCTTCATGATCGCCTGGAACGAGTACCTGTTCGCATTGCTGTTCCTGCTCGAGAGCCGGGAGAACTGGACCGTCTCACTAGCCCTGGCACAGCTCGATGACATCAGCGTGTCGGCGACGGTGCTCATGGCGGGCTCGGTCCTGCTCAGCCTTCCGGTGATCGCGTTGTTCTTCGCCGCGGAACGGCTGCTCGTCGAAGGCCTCACGGCTGGCGCAGAGAAGGGATAGGGATGCCGACACCGACTGACGAACCTAGGAGCGGAACGAGCGATGGTCCGGTTCGCCTGCTTGTCCTAGGCGCGGGTAATCGCGGCGGTCATGCGTACGGCGGTTGGTGCTTGGAGCATCCCGATGAGGCCAGGGTCGTCGGCATCGCAGACCCGAACGACGAGCGTCGGCACGCGGTCGCCGACAAGCACCGCATCGCACCGGAGTACCGCTACGCGCACTGGCGGGATGCCCTAGCCGAGAGAGGCCCCTGGGACGCCGTGGTGGTCGCGACACCGGACCGCGAGCACGTCGACCCGGCGATCCGCGCCCTCGAGCTGGGGTACGACATCCTGCTCGAAAAGCCCATCGCGCCGACACCGGAGGAGCTCGACCGGCTCGCCACGGCAGCGAAGGACCATCCGGGCGCGATCACGGTCTCACACGTGATGCGCTACACGCCGTTCTGGTTGACGATCCGACGCCTGCTTCGGGAAGGGCGGATCGGTGAACTCCAGGGCATCGAGCACGCCGAGCACATCGCGTACTGGCACTTCGCGCACAGCTACGTCCGCGGCAACTGGCATCGAGCGGAGACCTCCAGCCCCATGCTGCTCGCCAAGGCCTGCCACGACCTCGACATCCTGCGCTGGCTGGTCGGCGCGCCCTACGTCGCGGTGGCGTCGTTCGGTGAGCTGCGCCACTTCCGGATCGAGAACGCACCTCCTGGCTCGACGGAGCGATGTATCGACGGGTGCGCCGTCGCCGACACGTGTCCCTACAACGCCGAGCGCTTCTACGTCGAGCATCTTGCCGAGCACCATGGTCCACCGGTGAGTGTCATCACGACCGACACGTCCCCCGCCGGTCGACGCCGGGCGCTCGCAGAGACCGACTACGGACGCTGCGTCTACCGGATGGACAACGACGTCGTCGACCATCAGACGACGGCACTACAGTTCGCCAACGGCGTCACGGCCTCGCTCGTCGTGTCCGCGTTCACGACACAGAACACCCGGAAGATCACGCTGATGGGCAGCCACGGTCAGATCACGGCAGACAAGCGGACGGGTGAGATCCGCATCGAGAGCTTCGTCGGTGCCCGTCCCGGTGTCGCCGGCGTGGTCGGAGCTGGCGGCCCCGATTCGGAGACGTTGAAGGTGGGGCCGCAGGCCGCGTCCGGTAGTGAATCGGTCGCCGAGGCCTACAGCGGACATGCGGGAGGGGACGCCGGGCTGATGGCAGACTTCACGTGGCGGATCCGCGAGCGCCGGGCCGGACGGCCGGTAGAGGCCGCTCGAAGCTCGTTGGAGGAAAGCCTGGAAAGCCACCTGGTGGCGTTCGCCGCAGAGCGTGCCCGACTGTCGGGGAAGGTCGAGGCGCTATGAGCCGCCCGAACCTCCTGCTCGTCACCACCGACCAGCAGCGAAGGGACACGATCGGACCGCTGGCGCCGGAGTTCTTGCGTACTCCCCACCTGGATCAGCTGGCCCGTGAAGGCGCCCGATTCGACGCGGCCTACGCCTCGACGCCGGTGTGCGTGCCGTCGCGGGTGTCCATCTTGACCGGCCAGTCGAGCGTCCGGCACGGCATGACCACCAACGGCGCAACCAAGGACGTCCTCCCGCCAGGAGCACCGACCTTGCCGGCCCGGCTCACGGCCTTGGGCTACGCCACGATCGGCATCGGGAAGATGCACTTCACGCCTCCGCGAGCCCGGCACGGGTTCGAGGAGCTGATCCTGCCCGACGACTACTACCGCACGACGCAGGCCAAGCCCATGCGCCACGGCCTGGGTCAGAACGAGCTCCATCCCGGTATGGCCACGGTCCCCGAGGCCGAGACGCTCACCTCCTGGCTGTCCGAGCAGGCGGTCGACTACATCCTCGAACGGCGTGATCCCACCCGCCCGTTCTTCATGTGGCTGTCGTACTCCAAACCGCACCCCCCGCTCGACCCGCCGGAGCCGTACTACTCGATGTATCGCGACGCCCCCATCCCCGATCCGATCGTCGGCGACTGGGTGGACGACGCGCCGGCGGCCTTTTCGCGGGTACGACATCGCGGATCGTTCGACCTGCTCGACCCTGCGACCATCCGGGCGGCGCGGGCGGCGTACTACGGGCTCGTGACGCAGATCGACTACAACCTCGGCCGGGTGCTCGCCGCGCTGCAGGACATCGGCGAGCTGCGTCGCACGCTGATCGTGTTCACGTCCGACCATGGCGAGTTCCTCGGCGACCACGGGACCGGGAACAAGATCTTCTTCCACGAGCCGTCGGCCGGCATCCCGATGATCGTGCGCCCACCCGTCGACGATCGGCCGTTCGAGCCTGGCCTTGCTGTGCGGACGCCGGTGAGCTTGGCCGACGTCCTCCCCACCTTCGTCACCGCGGCCGGCGGTGAGGTGGGCGACGACGTGGACGGGACGGATCTCGTGTCGCTCGCAGCGTCCGGCCCCAAGGAGCGGCTGATCGTAGGCGTCGCACACGGCGACGCCGGGCCCCGCGGTGTCCCGTACTACCTCGCGGTGACCGACGGCCGGCTGAAGTACATCTGGTACCCCGAAGGGCCGGCAGAGCAGCTGTTCCACCTGGAGACCGACCCGCACGAGCGGCACGACTTGGCGCGTCGGTCGGAGTCGGCTGGGCTCGTCGCCGACTGGCGGGAGATCCTGCGCAGGGCGATCGTCGACGCCGGAGGAAGTCACCTGCTGGTGGACGGCGAACTGCCGCAGGTCGAACCGCTCGACGACAGCGTTGCTGAGCAGCGCGCGACCGCATGGCCCGGCTACCACACGGATCGGTACGAGGTCGATGTCAAGCACTAGTGCCGGGGCTGGCGACAGGACGGACGGCGACGGTCCCGATCGACGACCCGACCCCACCGCGGCGGCAGCGGCACTGGTCCGCCGGGTCGTCGGTGAGCGCCGCAGCGAGCGGATCAGCGTGGAGGTCGTCGACGCACCCCATGACGAGGAGTACGCCGAGGTCGAAGCGGATGGCGGCGCAGTTGCGCTGCGCGGTACGTCCGGAGTGGCTGTCGCCGTGGCACTTCGGCACTACCTCCAGGAGGCCTGTGGTGTCTCCGTCACGTGGTTGGACGAGCCGCTGACACTGCCGGATGCGTGGCCGAGCTACCGCCGGACCCGCGTGACGGCGAGGTTCCCGCTGCGCTACCACCTCAACGTCGTCACCTTCGCCTACAGCACGCTCTGGTGGGACTGGGCGCGGTGGGAGCGCGAGATCGACCGGATGGCGTTGCACGGCATCAACGCTCCGCTGGCGTTGACCGGCCACGAAGCGGTGTGGCGCGCGGTCCTGCAACAGGAGGGGATGACCGAGGATCAGATCGCGGCATACCTGGGTGGTGCGCCGTACCTTCCGTTCCTGTGGATGGGCTGTCTGGAGGGCTGGGACGAGCCGCTACCCGAAGGCTGGATCGACGCGCGTGAGCAGCTCGGGAAGCGGATCCTCGAACGCGAGCGCTCCCTCGGCATGCGTCCCGTCCTCCCAGGCTTCGCCGGGCACATCCCGACTGCGCTCGCCGACAGCGGTGCGGTGGAGCTCACCTGGGAAGGCTTCCACGCGAGCCAGCTCCTGCCCGACCATCCGGACTTCCTCCGCATCGCCGCACGACTGCGAGCCGAGCAGCGGGCGCGGTTCGGCGGCGACCACCTCTACGCGGCCGACCCGTTCATCGAGATGGTGCCGCCCTCTGGCGACCCGTCGTACCTCGCCCACATGGCGACGCGAATCCTCGAGGGCATCACGATCGACGACCCCGACGCCGTGTGGGTCTTCCAGGCGTGGCCGTTCTATTTCGCGGAGGACTTCTGGACCACCGAACGGGTGCGAGCCTTCCTCGAGGCCATCCCACCTGATCGGGTCCTTGTACTCGACCTCTGGGCCGAGCATCTTCCGCTCTGGAAGCGGACGGACGGGTTCGCCGACCGACCCTGGCTGTGGTCGGTGGTGCACAACTTCGGCGAGCGGTCCGGGCTCTTCGGTGACCTGCGTACGACGCTGGACCGGTTCGACGAGGCCGTCCAGGGCGACGCTGCGGATCAGCTGACTGGGATCGGGCTCGCCATGGAAGGGCTCGGCACGAATCCTGCGTTCTACGACCTCGTCAGCGAGCTCGCCTGGCAGGACCAGCCGCGGGAGGTCCCCAGGGACGGCCCACGCGATGTGGTCGCCTGGCTCACGACCTGGGCGACACGCCGTTACGGCAGTGCCGACCCGCGGATCAGCGAAGCGTGGCGGGTGCTGGCCGACACGGTCTATGGGCGGGGTCGAGACCTCCTGGCGTCGTCGCCCGTCATACGCCGGCCTGGGCTCGACGACTCGGCAACTGCCCGCTGGGCGCCAGACGACGCCCTCGACCAGCTGATCTCCGCCTGGCGCCTCCTCCTGGACGGCGCCGCGACCGTCCGCCACGCGGACGCGTTCCAGCGGGATCTCGTCGACGTCGGACAGCAGGTGCTCGTCGGCCTGATCGGACGGCACCGGCGTGCCATCACTGCTGCGGCGCATGCAGGTGACCACGCCACCGTGCGGGCCGAGGGCGAGGTGCTGGTGGCACTCCTGGACGATCTCGACGACCTCCTCGCCACTCGACGCGAGTACCTCCTCGGCCGCTGGCTCGCCGCTGCACGGTCCTGGGGTACGACGCCAGCGGAGCGCATCCACCTGGCGCGATCGGCCCGACGGCTGGTCACGGTCTGGGGCCACCCCGACACCAATCTCTTCGACTATTCCGGCCGACATTGGGCGGGACTCGTGCGTGGCTTCTACCGCCCCCGCTTTGAGGTGTGGCTGGACTGGATCGTCGAAGCCGGCGATGGCGGCGGCAGTCTCGGCACACTCGAACGACGGTTGGCGAGCTTCGAAGAACTCTGGATCCGGCGCCGGGACGAGTATCCCGTCGAGCCGTACGGCGACGTGCTCGAGATTTCGTCGCGCCTGTTGCGTACCTGGGCGTCGCCGCAGCAGTGACGCCGCAAATGGTCGAGCGTGACCGACCAGCTCCGGCAGACTGGTGGTACACCGGCAAGCCAGTGTCAAACGAGCGTCATTGCCGTGTGCGGACCACCGGACGAAAGGACTGAGATGATCTTCATCACGGCGAAGTTCCGCGTGCTGCCCGAGGATGCCGATCGCTGGCCGGAGATCGTGGCGGACTTCACGCAGGCGACCCGCAGCGAGCCGGGCTGCCTCTGGTTCGACTGGTCGCGCAGCGTCGAAGACCCCAACGAGTACGTCCTGGTCGAGGCGTTCCGCGACGAGGCCGCGGGAGCTGCGCATGTACAGTCCGAGCACTTCAAGAAGGCGCAGCAGACTCTGCCGCCCCATCTCGCCGAGACGCCCCGCATCGTGAACGTCACCGTTCCAGGCGAAGACTGGTCCGAACTGACCGAGATGGCGGTCACGCGCGAGCGCTGAGGTCCAGCACAGGCTGCGTCGGGCTTTGCACGTGCCCGGAAACCGCAAGACCGGCACCGGGCAGGCCAGCATGCGAAGCAGCGTTGGCGTCCGGAATTCCATCGACCAGGTATGCGGTGCCAGGATGGACGGGACCACAGTGACGCATGCGGCGGGGTTCGCGGAAGCCGGTCTGGAGGAGAAGGCGTGACAGCCACGGTATCGAGTCGGCCATTCGTGGACGCCGCACGCGTCATCGCAGCGCACCGCGGAGCAAGTCGTCTGGCGCCGGAGAACACCATGAGCGCCTTCCGGACCGCCTTGGCGAAGGGAGCGACCGCGCTCGAGCTGGACGTCCACGTGACGAGCGACGACCAGCTCGTGGTCATCCACGACGCGTACGTGGACCGCACGACGAGCGGGACGGGAGCGGTCCACTCACAGACCTTCGAGGAGGTCCGGGCGCTCGACGCCGGGTCGTGGTACGACGCCAGCTTCGCCGCCGAGCGGGTGCCGACCTTGGACGAGGTGCTCGAGCTCACCCACGGCCGGGCGCGGCTGAACATCGAGCTGAAGTCGTTCCTGGTCGATCAAGTGGCCGAGCGAGTCATCGAGACCGTGTGCCGGCATGAGGCTGCAGATCGGGTTGTGGTGATGAGCTTCAGCCTGGACGCGGTGCTCGCGACCAAGCGTCTCCTGGCCGCTGATCGCTGGAGGCACATAGCCTCGGCGATCGTCGTGCTCCCGATCGTCACCCAGCCGTTGGCCGACCCGCTGGCGTTCGTCCACGCCACCGGCATGGACGGCCTGAACTACCCGCCGCAGTTGTGGGACGCCGAGCTCATCCGACGTTTCCGCGACTCCCACCTCATCGTGCATGGCGGGCTCATCAACGATCCGCAGACGATGCGGGAGTTCTTCGACCGCGGCGGACAGCTCGCCGACACCGACGAACCCGAGCTCTTCGGCTCCACATCGTGACGGCCTGTGCGCCCCGACGCCCCAGCCAGCACGATCGTCGTAGCTCTGGAAAAATCGCTTTCGTTTGATCAGCGGTCCTGGTAATGTCCTTGGGCTCATCGCACGACAGTAGTGTCGGAGAGTAGGGACCGAACCGAGCCGGCTGCGCCGCCATCGTCACCGGCGGCCCTGGAGCGAGGGCCCGCGCCCACTGCTGACGAGTTGCCTGACAATCACCGTGGAGGCTTCCGTCATGCCCTCTGTTCAGCCCGATGTTGCCGCCCATCAGTCCGGTGAACCTGCAGTCGATGCGTCAGACGATCCAGAGCTCGTTGCCGAACGGGCCCACCTCGAACGGGCCCGTGCCGCCCTGAAGCTCATGCACCAGGAGGTCGTGGAGACCGAGACGCCAGCCATCGTCTATGCCGAGGCGGACAGCTACTGGGACAACAAGTTCTACCAATGGGCGCGAGAGCATCGCGCCGAGGTCTTGCTCGACCAGCCGACGATCCCCTTGTTCTTCGGGCGGCTGGACTGTGAACCGGGCACGGTTTTCGACAATCCGACAAGGGCATCCGGGTCCGGTGGCGAGGTCGACCGGATCTACATCGGGCGCAGACACGTCCGGGAGCCGGATGGCACGCCGCTGGTGATCGACTGGCGCGCCCCCGTCGCCGTACCGTTCTACCGCGCGGGACCGGCAGATCCGCAAGGTGTGCTGGTCCGCCGCCGTCACGGCTTCTCCCACGAGCCCGGTCCGAGCGGGTACGTCGAGTTGACGGCGTATGAGGACGAACCCGTGAGCGGCGTCCCGGTCACCGCGGCGGAGGGACTGTCCGACCTGGTGACCGCCGAGATCGAACGGCCACGGTCCGGACCGATGCGCGACATCGTGGCGACGATCCAGCCCGACCAGGACGTGCTCGTGCGAGCACCGCTGGACACCACGATCTGCATGCAGGGAGCGCCGGGCACCGGCAAGACCGCGGTCGGCCTGCACCGCGTCGCCTATCTCTTGTACGCGGAACGCACGAGACTCGCCCGAGACGGCGGGGTCGCGATCATCGGACCGAACCAGTCGTTCCTGCAGTACATCCGGCATGTCCTGCCAGCGCTCGGCGAGGTCTTCGTTCAGCAGCTCACGTTATCCGACCTCGTTCGACTCGCCTTTCGTGACCACCCGATGGCAGCAGCGGACGACCCGCCCGAAACCCTCACGGTGAAAGGCGATGCGCGGATGGCGACGGTCCTGCGTCGTGCGCTGTGGTCGGGTGTCGGTGTCGGCGATGACGTCGAGGCGTTGGTCTACAGCAAGGGCGCCAGCAGGTTCCGCGTCCCTGACTACGAGGTACGCGAGATCGCCGAGGGGGTCATCGCAACCGCCACACGGTACGCCGCCGGTCGGACGACCCTCGCGCAACGCCTCGCGCACGCCGTTCTCCTCCGCATGGAGCGCCGCGGCGGGACGCCGGACGATCGGACGCAGAATGCCGTCGCGAGGTCAACGCCCGTCAAGCGAATCCTCAACCAGATCTGGCCGCAACGTACGCCGGAACAGGTGCTCTACCGGCTGCTCTCGGATCCTGACTTCCTCGCCGAGACGGCCGGCGACCTGCTGACCGTCGACGAGCAGAAGGCGTTGCTCTGGCGAAAGCCCTATCGGTCGGTGAAGTCCGCGCGCTGGACGACGGCAGACCTCGTGCTGCTCGACGAGCTGTACGAGCTGTTGGAAACCAGGCCTCGTCGCGGTCATCTGGTCGTCGACGAAGCGCAGGACCTTTCGGCGATGCAGCTTCGCATGCTCGGTCGACGGTGTCGTACGGCGACCGTCTTGGGCGATCTGGCCCAGGCCACCACGCCGTACGCCGCGACCTCATGGCAGACCGTTGTCGAACAGCTGGGAGCTGAGGACTCAGCGGAGCTTGTGGAACTCACCCGCGGGTTCCGGGTGCCGTCGGCAATCATCGACTTCGCGGCCAGGCTGCTGCCGGCGCTGCATCCCGATCTTGGCAAGCCGGTGAGCCTCCGGCGTTCCGCGGGATCGCTCGAGGTCACGGCGGTGGCCGGGAAGGCGGTCCAGGCGGACGACATCCTGCAGGCCTGCCTGCGGCTCGACGAGCACGGCCGAAGCGCAGGCTCGATCGGGATCATCGCCGCCGACGCAGACATCGAGCGGATCTTCGACGAGCTGTCGGCCGACCCGGTGCGATCTCGGCTGGAGCAGGCAGGGCTGGTTCCCGGCATGCTCGGCCGTACGGAGAACGCATTGGAGCACTTTCGCCTGGTATGCGTGCCAGCTTCGCTCGCCAAGGGCTTGGAGTTCGACGGTGTCGTCGCCGTCGAACCAGCGCGAATCGTCGAGGCCGAGCCGCGTGGCCTGAACCGGCTCTACGTCGTCCTGACCCGAGCCGTCTCTGCGCTCACCGTGCTGCACGCCCGCCCACTGCCCGCCGAGCTCGCCGACCCCAGATGACCATGTGCACGACGTCTGGTGGGGGTGCAATACGTGCCGACACGTGTCATACCCCGCAGAGACATAGTGGGCTCGACAGCAACACTCCTTTGCGTGCGAAAGACGCCAGCGTTGCTTGGAAATTCGTACGACCTAGACTCGATGGGTGTCTTGTCTCGGGCCTTAGGTCCGGCCGATACGAGGAGGCAGGACCTGTGGGCGCAGTCCGTCGGCTCCGTTGGTTTGAGGCCGCGTGTGCCATCAGCCGGCCCCTGCTGGGAGAGGTCCGCCTCTCCGAAGCGCTCGACGGGGTGACAGCCAGAGCCGCCGAGGTTTCGGCCGCCGACTTCGTCGCTCTCGGCCTGCTCGACCGCATTGATCGGACCTCGGTCGTGTACGACGCGGTCGTCGGGCTCGGGCTGGAGAGTTCGGCCGGCGTTCAGTCCCGCCTGACCGGCCCGGTGAGGCAGGCGATCCGCTCGAACCACCCCGTTGTGGTCGACATCACGCACGAACGGTCTGGATCGGGCCTGCCCGAGTGGGCCCCGCAGTCCTGGCGGCCTCACCTTGCCGGACTCACCCACCTGCTCTTTCTCCCGCTGCGCTCCGAGGTGGACGCGTACGGCTGCATGATCCTCGCATGGTCCGCCGACCGTGTAGAACACGATGAGATCCAGCTTGCGCAGGTTTTCGCCGATCATACGGCGATGATGGTGCTCAAAGCCCGTGCGGACGAGGAGCGGATACGGCACGAGCGCTGGCTCAACGCGGCCTCGAAGATGGCCGGTCTCCTCCTAGGCGAGGTGGACCGAGACGACGCCATGCGAACTGTCGTACGTGAGTTGCGTGAAGTCTCTGGTGCCGATTTGGCCGGCATCGTCCTGGTCGATACGCATGACCAGGCTCACGGCTACATCGTCGTCTTCGAGGGTTTGCCCCAACAGGTCCCTCCTGACCTGCGCATACCGCGTGACGGCCTGATCGCCTCGACACTCATGTCGAGGCGGCGCATCGTGAGCACCGACTTCGGCGGCTTGGCTGGATTCCATCCGCCTGCCGATTGGGTCGACGCCTTCTCCACCGTGGGGCTCGGCATGCTCTTTCCACTCGTGATCAGCGACGACGTCTTCGGCGTATTGCTTGCCGCCTGGAAACGTGGGTCCGTCCATGAGCAGCCGGCTGCGGGCGAGGTGGAACAGGTCCAGATCTTCGCCGACCTGGCCGCGGTCGCCTTGCACCGGGTTCGCGCCGAGCTGGATCGCGGCCATCTGATGCTCCTCGAGGAGCGCGACCGGATCGCTCGCGAGCTCAACGACATCGTGCTCCAACGGCTCTTCGCGGCCGAGCTTCG
>DATCKU010000096.1:0-265440 GCA_036564245.1 Actinopolymorphaceae bacterium | reverse complement strand
ACCGGTGGGTCTTGTGTTGGTTTTCCGGTGAGGTCCACGAGACTCCACTCCAAAGCTCTCGCTTCCTCAGTCCTCGCTCCCGTTGTCAACGAGACGATGATGTAGTCGCCAACGACCGAGTCATCCTGCTCAGCGGCGTCTAGCACAGCTCTGGCCTGGTCAAGGCCTAGAGATTTGGACCGACGTCCGGGTCTGCCTTTAGGAACTGTGCATAGTGTGACGACGTTGCGCTTCACTTTGTCGCGGGCCTGCGCGTGCGCGACTGCCCACTTCAGCACCGAGTAGATCTGACGCAATGAATCCGTGGAAAGAGTCTCCCTTTTTACCTTCTAGCCAGCGGTCTACATCCTCGGCGCTGAGCTCCCGCAGTTTCCGGGCCCCAAGACTGGGGATCACGTGGGTGCGTGCCCAGATCGTGCTCTTCTTGGCCGTTGCGGGATCGCGACCGCAATCCCGACTTCAGCCAGTCCTCAACGGCTTCGGCGACGGTGTAGGACGCGGGCTCAACCGGCAAACCATCGTAGAAAAGCGTCGCTCCGCCGACCACACGTTTGGGCATCAGGCAGCCCTCCCCCGTGGTTAGTCAGCCGTCGCTTCTTGTTCGAGCAGCGCGACGTAGTCCCGGAGCGCCCTGGCGGGGATGAACCGGATGGCCTTGTTTGACCGAGCGCAGGCGCCCGGAGTGGATCTGCTCGTAGATGACGCTTCGGCTCATGCGCAGCAGGATGGTCACGCGGCCGCAGACATGTCCGGTGGCACGCCAGACCGGACGCCATTCGGTACCAACATAATGTTCGTGCGCTTTCTATCCATTGCCACCGAAGCTGACGAATCCATGGTTCCGGCTTCACAAAATGATCAACGCTCGTGCGGTCCCCATCGAAAGCCAGGGGCCAATCCCGCTGGAGCAGGCCCTGATGTCCGAGAAGGACGTCGAGCATCCGCTGCTGCGCGACACCGCCCCCATCGTGCTGCCTGACAGACCAGCCCACGCATGACGCTTCATCCGCCCTAGAGCACGCCTCACGACTCCGTAGGCCGTCGCTCTAGTCCGGTCAGGTCCACGGCCTTCCCATCAACGAGCCCGAACTCATTGCTGCTACGCGCGAGGGTCGTGCGAGACGCTGCGGAGTTCGACCTCGGGAAAGTTCTGCAGATGACTGTGCTGCGAGAGCTGCACGAGGACTGGGTTCTCATGGAACTGGCGTAGCGTCGTGGACCCGCAGCTTGCGAGCGTCGCCTTCAACTTGGCGATGGTCATCGCCACATTGTCGTAGAGGCTGCCGGCGTAGGGGACGTAGCCGTCGACCCCCTCCTCGAAGACGAGTCGGTGGCGGCCCTGGTCATAGCGTCACCAGTTGCGTGCGCGACGTGAGCCTTCGCCCCAGTACTCCTTGTAGAGCTGGCCGTTCACCTTCACAGGTCGCGACGGGCTCTCGTCGAACCGTGCGAAGTATCGTCTGAGCATCATGAAGTCGGCGCCCAGCGCGAACGCAATGGCCATGTGGGACTCGTTGAGGACCCCGCCATCACAACAGAGCGGCACGTAGAACCAGTCTCTCCCACATAACGGTCGCGTTCACGCACTACGTCCGTCTTGTGCATCGACTCCTCTGACGGCTCTTCGGTCTGGCAGAAGGAAACCCTCGAGTTCTATCAGGTCGTTCGCGACAACGACGTTCGTCGACAGCCGTGTCGTGAGACAATTCGACCGCTAAGAGCGGGATGCAGCTGCCGACGACTAGCGGCACGACGCCCTCAACGTCGGCCAGCCACGCTTCGGTGCAGCAGCCCACAATGGGAAGTCAAGGTCTCGAGCAAGCTCTCGCAGGGAGAAGGTGCCTGACGGGATGCTGCCGTTGCGTCCCGGCGCCGTCCCGGAACGGCGAGACGGCGCCGGCCGCCGTTATCAGAAGTCGAAATCGTCGATGTTGGAGGCGTCGAAAACGGTCGGTGGGCCGAGCACGACCTCCCCGTTCGGCCCGACGGTGTACTCGCCGAGCTTGCCGGCAGTGAACGTGTCTCCCTCCTCACCGCCGATCACTCCGGACGCCAACGCAGCACCTGCGTATGCGGCGAGGTATCCGAGGTCTGCCGGGTTCCAGAGGGCGAAGCTCTCCACCGTGCCGTCCTTGATGTACTCCCGCATCTGGTTCGGCGTGCCGAGTCCGGTGAGCGCCACCTCGCCCTTGTACTCCGAGCCGGAGAGATACCGGGCGGCAGCGGCGATGCCGACGGTCGTCGGGGAGATGATGCCTTTGAGGTCAGGGTACGAACGCAGCAAGCCCTGCGTCTCCTGGAACGACTTCTGGTCGTCGTCGTTGCCGTACGCCACCGTGACGAGCTCGATCCCTTCGTACTCTGGCTTTTCCAGCTCCTTCTTCATCAGATCGATCCAGGTGTTCTGGTTGGTGGCGTTCGGCGTCGCCGACAAGATGGCGATCTTGCCCTCACCACCGATCTGATCGGAGATGAGCTTCACCTGCATCTGCGCGATCCCCTCCGCGGTGGCCTGGTTGACGAAGAGGTCTCGACACTCAGGGTTGGTGTCGGAGTCGAAGGTCACCACCTTCGTCCCGGCCTGCCGCGCCTGGTTGAGCGCACCGCAGATGGCGTTCGGGTCGTTCGCCGACACCACGATGACGTCGGTGCCCTGCTGGGTGAGCGTGTTGATGTACGAGACCTGGGAGGAGGCTGACGCTTCCGACGGGCCCACCTGCTTGTAGCTGCCCTTGAACTCCTCCACCGCTTCCTTGCCACCGTTGTCGGCGACCGTGAAGTACGGGTTGTTCACCTGCTTGGGCAGGAAGGCGATGTTGAGGCCTTCTTTGATGGAGCCTGCCGGAGCTTCGTCGCCTCCGCCACCACCCGTGGAAGGCGTTCCACCATCCTGTTCGCTTGCACATCCGGCCAGCACCAGCGCGGCGACGGCAACGACTGCCGCACCCATACGCACCCGTGCCGCACGTACACCTCTCATGGTTCGTCTCCCTCGTTGACGATGTGCTGTGAAGAACGGCTGGCAGTCGATCCAGCCAGCCCCGGCGCCGAACCAGTTGACGAGGCGCCGACGGAAAGTGCCAGACGTCGACGGTGCATCGTCGTGCGCACCATGTCGACGACGTTCGGACCTACCACCGAGACGATGAGCAGCGCACCGGTGACCACGGTCAAGGTGTCGGCCGGCACGTCCGCGAGTTGCAGGGCGTTGCGCAGACTGGTCAGCAGGAATACCCCAGCCAGGACACCGATCAGCGTCCCACGGCCGCCGAAGATGGACACGCCGCCCAGCAGCACCGCTGCGACGACGGCCAGTTCCAGGCCCGCTCCGTTGTCTGCGCGGGCGCTGGCGTACCGCAGCGTCCAGAACACCCCGGCCAACGCCGACACCGCGCCAGTCACGACGTACAGCCAGAACTTGGTGCGCGCCACGGAGATCCCTGCGAACACCGCAGCCTCGACGTTGTTGCCCATGGCGTACAGGCCGCGGCCGATCGGCGTAGCGTGCAGCACGACACCGAAAACCACGGCAAGCAGACCGAGGACGAGCACGAACCATGGGACAGTGGTGCCCGGCAACGGTGCAATGGCGCCGCCGGTCCAGTCGAACGGGAAGTCAGCCACCGCACGGTCCCCGAGCACGACGTACGCAAGGCCGCGATACAACGCGAGTGTTCCGATCGTGACCGCGAGCGACGGCAGTCCGAACTCGGCCACGAACAAGCCGTTGACGGCACCGAGCAGCGCACCGAGAAGGATTCCGAGCGGCAGCGCCGCGGCCATCGGTACGCCGGACGCCCACAGCTGGCCGATCACAGCGCTGGTGAGACCGAGCACGCTCGCCACGGAGAGGTCGATCTCACCGGTGATGATCAGCAAGGTCATCGGAAGGGCGAGCAGCGCGATCGGGATGACGTCGAGCAGGAGGAAACCCCAGAAGCGAGCAGTCGCGAATCCCTCGACCAGCACCGAGCAGGCAAGGATCACGAGGGCAAGGACGACAACGACGAGCACGTCCCAGGTGCCGAGCAAGGACAACCGAAGGACCGGCCGGCTCACGTGCTCATGCGCCACGCGCGTCCACCTCCGTGAGCCGATGGGCCATCCGGAAGGTCAGCGCACGATCCAATCCGATCGCGGCGAGGATCAGCGCGCCCACGACGGCCTGCTGCCAGAACGGATCGATGCGCAGCACCGGCAGTGCACTCCCGATCGTGGTGAGCAGGAGAGCACCGAGCGCGGCACCGTACACCGACCCGCTGCCGCCGAAGATCGCCACTCCCCCGACTACCACAGCTGCCACGACGTTCAGCTCCATGCCGGTTCCGGCGTTCGCGTCGAGCGTGCCGAAGCGAGCCGCGTACAACACGCCGGCCAACCCTGCCAGCGCACCGCTCGCGACGAAGACCCCGAACACCCGCCGGCCCACGGGAATCCCCGCCAGCCGGGCGGCCTGCGGGTCCGAACCGATCGCGTACAGGTCCCGGCCGCTGCGATACGACCGCAGGTAGAAGCCGGCCGCGAGCAGCACGACGACGGCGAACAGCGCCAGCACCGGAACACCGAGCACGGTCTGGGTGCCGAGATTCTTGAAGCTTCGCGGCATGTCGGCGGCGTTGATCTGTTGGCCCGCGGCCCAGGAGAAGTCGATGCCCCGGAAGACGTACAGCGTGCCCAGCGTGACGACGAGTGCTGGCACACGAGCGACTGCGATCAGGCCACCGTTGACGATCCCGCACAGGACGCCCAGCCCTACGCCCGCCAGGATGGCGAGCACCACCGGGGTATCAGGTAGGGCGAGGAAGAGCTTGCCGGTCGCGAACGCCGACAGCCCCAGGATCGACCCGACGGACAGATCGATGTTGCGGGTGATGACGACGATCGTCTGGCCGACCGCGAGGACGACCAGGATCGTCGCGCCCAGCAAGAGGTCCTTGATGGACTGGACGGACAGGAAGTCGCTGTTTCGCGCGGCGGTCACGCCGACCAACGCGAGGAGGGCGATGGCGATCCCCAACTCGCGTACCACGAACCGCCGTCGCACCAGGCGTGCGCCCGCCTGACCAGCCGACGCCAGCTCGCCAGGCTCGTTGCCGCGTCGGTCCGCAGGCTCATGCCCACGCTCGACGGTGGATGGTTCGGTCGTCCGGGTCACGCCGTGCCTCCGCCCTCGCCAGTCCACGGACCGGCCCCTGTCTCGGCTTCTCGAGCGGCATGGCCGGTGGCAGCGAGCATCACGGACTCCTCGTCAGCCTGGTGCCGCGGAATCTCCCTGACCAGCCGTCCTTCGTGCATCACGAGGATCCGATCGGCCATCCCCAGCACCTCCGGTAGCTCGCTCGACACCATGAGGACCGCGACACCGGCGCCGGCGAGCTCGGACATCAACCGGTGCACCTCGGCCTTCGTGGCGACGTCGATGCCGCGGGTGGGCTCGTCGACGATGAGCACCTTCGGCGAGGTCGACAACCACTTCGCGAGCACGACCTTCTGCTGGTTGCCACCCGACAGGGTGGACACCGCATCGCTCAACCGGCCCGCCTTGACCTGGAGCCGCTGCGCCCACGTCTGTGCGGCCCGACGCTCGGTCCGACGACGCAGGAGGCCGAGCCGGGCCAACGCCCAACGCCTGGTCAAGGTGGCGTTGCGTTCCACCGAGAGCTCCATGACCAGGCCCTGCTGTCGACGATCCTCCGGTACCAGAGCGAGGCCAGCAGCCATGGCCGCGGCCGGGCGGCCACGAGGCAGCGACTTGCCGTCGACCAGTACCTCGCCCTCGTCGTACCGGTCGATGCCGAAGATCGCCCGAACCACTTCGCTGCGACCAGCGCCCACCAAGCCGGCGAGGGCGACGATTTCTCCGCGACGTACGTCGAAGCTCACCTGCTCGAACACACCACGGCGAGTCAGCCCGCGCACCCGCAACACAGCCTCGCCGCTTTCGGTGTCCTGTTTCGGAAACAGGTCCGCCACCTCGCGACCGACCATCCGGCGCACGAGCGTCGGGACGTCCAGCTCGGACGCCGGGTCGGTCGATACCTTTCGACCGTCGCGCATCACCGTGATCTGCTGACTGAGCGCGAACACCTCGTCGAACCGGTGGGAGATGAAAAGGATTGCCACGCCGGTCTTGCGAAGCGAGCGGACCACGGCGAACAGCCGCTCCACCTCGACTCCGGACAGCGCAGCCGTCGGCTCGTCCATGACCAGCACCCGGGCGTCGAACGACAGCGCTTTGGCGATCTCCACGAGCTGCTGGTCGGCGATCGACAACCCACGCGCCGGACGGTCCGGGTCGATGTGCACACCCAGCCTGCCGAACAGATCCTCCGTCCGGCGGCGCATCTGCGCAGCGTCTATCCGCCGCAAGGACCGCAACGGTTGACGGCCGATGAAGATGTTCTCGGCAACCGACAGGTCTGGAAAGAGCGTGGGCTCCTGGTAGATGACGGCGACGCCGGCCGCACGAGCATCGGCCGGGCCGCTCAGCACGATCGGTCGCCCGGCAAGTGTCAGGGTCCCTCTGTCCGGCTCATGGACGCCGGCCAGGATCTTCACCAGAGTGGACTTGCCCGCGCCGTTCTCCCCCACGAGGGAGTGGACAACGCCTGCCTGAAGCTCTAGATCCATGTCGACCAGAGCGTGCACAGCGCCGAACGACTTGCTGACTCCCGACACAGCAAGCAGCGCCGGACCACTCTCCTGCAGTTCAGACATCCGTTCTCCGGATCGCCGGCAATCGCGGACAGTGGTGAAGGTAGTAGAGCCGCGCTGAACGCGGTAGATCGCGACGCCTCCATCGGCCTGGCGGTAACCGACCTGATAGCAAGCCGGTGCCACTCTCTCCGGCGGCTTGCCAGGAAGAATTGGTCCGGTAATTGCTGCGCTCGTTGGCTCGTCTGCGTGTGCCGCCTGGTGGCTACCCTGACGTTCATACAGACCAGCACACCAACCATGAGAACGGCCATGCCCGGATCGCTGGGGATGTGACGGCAGTTGTCACATCGTCAGGTGGCGGAGGCTCCACGGCGGTTCAATGTCTGCATCGCCGCCGGCACTCAGATCCTGGTCGGGCGAACCACTTCGCCCGTAGGCGGAACACATGGAACCGTTCGAGGGTCGCCGATGCCCTGGAGCCGGCGAGCCTCGACGTACACGGAGGACATGATGCAGCTCTCCGTACCCGGAGCTACTGTCAGCTGTCCGGTGCTCGAAGGCCGTCTCGTTCGGCTGGAGCCTCTCGGACATCGCCACGCCGGCGATCTCGCCCGGGCATGTGAGGTGGACCGGAGTTCCTACGCGTTCACCTGGGTGCCCACTGCCGGCGAGGTCGAGGCCTACATCGACGCACAGCTCGACCGTGCAGCCTCCGGGAAACTCGCGCCGTACGCCATCGTGGAGAAGGCCTCCGGGCGCGCGGTGGGGGCGACGGCGTACTGGGATCCACGACCGTGGCCTGACGGTGGCGGACTCTACGCGGTCGAGGTCGGTTTCAGTTGGCTGGCGGCGTCGGCGCAGGGGCGTGGGATCAACGCTGAGGCGAAGCTGCTGTTGTTCGACCACGCGTTCACCGTGTTCAAGGTGGTCCGGGTGGATCTCAAGACCGATGCGCGCAACCTGCGCTCCCGCGCCGCGATCGAGCGGGTGGGCGCCGCCTTCGAGGGCGTGCTGCGCCGTTGGTCACGGTCATGGGCACCCGGAGAGGAAGGGCAGCTCCGCGACTCGGCGATGTACTCCATCATCGCCGACGAATGGCCGGAACGACGTGCCCACCTGATCCAACGCCTGGCCAGGCACTACGGGTTGGGAAAGCCGTCTCTCTTGCCGGCGTCGGAACCGTCGCCGAGCCTCGCGTGTGCCGGTGCGGTCGTGCCGCTGGACGGTGCGTTGAACGTTCGCGCCGTCGCCGGTTTCCGCACCAGTGACGGCCGACGGATCAGGCCCGGCATCCTGTATCGCGGCTCGGCGTTGTCGTACCTGACCGAGGCTGACCTCGCCACGCTGGCACGCCTCGACATCCGTACCGTCATCGACCTCCGTGGCCCGCAGGAGCGGGCGAAGGCGCCGAATCGGCTACCGGCGGGCGCGGTCTCGGTGGCCGCGCCGGTCGACCAGGATGCCCTGGACTTCGCCGAGATCAGGGCACGGTTGGATCGGCACGGCTTCTCACCTGGGATGTACGACCGGGATCGGGTGGACGCACACGGCCCCTTCTACCGGATGTTCAACCTGGTCAACAGCTATGGCGATCCTCGGTTCCTGCCGAAGCTCGGCGCCTACAAGGCGGTGTTCGACCACCTTCTCGACCCCGACCGCGAGGGTGCGATTCTCGTGCACTGCACGGGCGGACGTGACCGTACCGGGATCGGCGTCGCCATCCTGCTGCGCACGCTCGGCGTCTCGCAGGAGACGATCGAGGCCAACTACCTCGCCTCGAATGTGCTCCTGCAGCCAGACCGCGACGACCCGGACAGCACGTCGTTCCGGCGATTCACCTTCTCCAACGTCTACATCCAGCCCACCACCAACCACGCGTTCGCGAAGGTCGCCGCCGAGCTCGGCGAGACCCCGCAGCGCATCTACGACGCCGTGAAGCTGCGACCTGAATGTCTGCGGAAGCTGTGGGCGAACATCGACCAGCAGTACGGCACGTTCGCCAGCTTCCTTGCCACGATGTACGACCTGACGCCCGAGCGGATCGCGCGTCTCCGCGACGTCATGACCTCGTGACCAGGAGAAGGGGCATCGCCATGTCGGACGTGACGATGACAGCCCAGGACTACCCCGTCTCGGCGATTCCCTGGCCGCAAGCGGTCGACTGGAGCCACCGCGAGCTTCAGCGCTACCTCGACGCGGCTGCCGATCCTGATATCCAGGCGCTGGCGACCCGCTGCCCGCCCTGGTCCGTCGCCGACCTGTCCGCCCACCTGGCGGCGACCTTCCGGCGTTTCGCCGACCAGCTGGAGAAGGCCCGATCAGGAAGCTCGCCGCCCCCTTCCCTCCGGATGAGCTCTCCAGGGAGAACCTTCGCGCCGTCCGCGACTTCCACGGTGATCCGCTTGGCGAGCTGGCCGCGCAGGCGGGTCGTTTCCTCGGCGCGGTGGACACGGTCGACGAGATGATCGGCCATCAGTTCGGCCCCATCCCGGTCGGGCTGCAGGTCATGTTCGGCCTTGTCGAGCTCACGGTGCACCACGACGACCTGGCAAACGCCACAGGTAGTTGCTATCGCCCCGCCGGCGACGTCGTGGAGGCCATGGCTCACATGTACGGGGCCGTCTTCGGTATGCCGGCCGGAGCGGATCCGTGGAAGTGTCTGCTGCGGGCGACAGGGCGCTGATCCACCGACTAGCTCCGCAGCCACGAACGCGGCCGGCGGGTGCCAGTCACCTCTCTCCGTTGCGGGCGACGTGACGCAATGGCCAAGCCCCGATGTGGGTGGGATGCCAAACGGCGGCCCGAGGGCCGCCGCCTTGCTCTGAGTCCAGGGGAGACTCCCCATCCTGTGTGTCCGAGGGGGGACTCGAACCCCCATGCCCTTAACGGGCACTAGCACCTCAAGCTAGCGCGTCTACCTATTCCGCCACCCGGACATGAGACATCAGCCAGGACCTCGCCGATGCGGCGTTCACTCTAGCAAACCCGCTGCCGGCCGGCGCGCCAGGCAAGGGTCCCCGCTTGGCACACGCACCACGCCAGTCGGAGGTGCAACACGTGCCGGCGCGTGTCACAGGTCCGCGTGGCGTAGTGCACATGGTCATTTTGGACGAGACATAGATCGCATGTAGTTAGGGTAGGCTTACCTTAGTTAGGCGATCTGGTGCGACATGGGCGAAATGTCGCGCACCGGATCGTCGGCATCTGGGCTCGACCACGAGGGGATGGCGTCATGGGCTCGCTGAGCGGCTCGCCTGCCGACGCGGTGGCGTACCTCTTCAACGAGGCGACGACCGCGCTGTACCGACAGGCCATCTCGGAAGGTGTCGGCCGAGTGGCAGAACGCGTCACCTGGACGTCGCAGCCCTTCTCCGGGGTATCCCCAGCCGAGCTCGCCGCTCGGATCGATGAGATCGATCTCGACAAACCGATCAACCAGACGCAAGCGCTGGACGAGCTCGCGGAGATCTACCTCCGGGACGCCGTCTACTTCCACCACCCGAGATACCTCGCTCACCTCAACTGTCCGGTGGTGATCCCGGCGCTCCTCGGCGAGGCCATCCTGTCCGCGATCAACTCCTCCCTCGACACCTGGGACCAGAGCGCGGGAGGGACACTGATCGAGCGCCGCCTGATCCACTGGACCGCGACCCGGCTCGGACTGAGCGGCGGCGCCGACGGCGTGTTCACCAGCGGCGGCACCCAGTCCAACCTGCAGGCGCTGCTCACGGCCCGGAACGAGACCTGCCGCCGCCTGGCCGACCAGATGGCTGACCAGACGGCCGACCGTGCCGGACGAGCAACCCTTCCCGCACTACTCCCCCGACTTCGGATCCTCACCTCGACGGTGAGCCAC
Source organism: Actinopolymorphaceae bacterium (assembly GCA_036564245.1). Lineage (GTDB taxonomy): Bacteria > Actinomycetota > Actinomycetes > Propionibacteriales > Actinopolymorphaceae > Thermasporomyces. The sequence goes on along the minus strand of DATCKU010000096.1, from coordinate 254,927 downwards.
TTCAGCGTGATCAAGTCGGCGTCCTTGCTGGGCCTCGGCTCCGAGGCGGTCATCACGATCCCGTGCGATGCCAACCGTCAGATGCGGCCCGATGCGCTCGCGGCCGCACTCGAGCGGACGCAGCGCGCCGGACTCGTGCCGATGGCGGTCGTCGCGACAGCCGGGACCACGGACTTCGGCAGCATCGATCCGCTCGACGACATCGCCGATCTCTGCGAGCGGCACGGTGTCTGGCTGCACGTGGACGCGGCCTACGGCTGCGGTCTGATCGTCTCGCGTCGCAGGGACATGCTGAACGGGATCGAGCGGGCCAACTCCGTCACCGTCGACTACCACAAGTCGTTCTTCCAACCCGTGAGCTCGAGCGCCGTCATCGTGCGCGACCATCGCATGATGGATCACGTCGCGCACTACGCCGACTACCTGAACCCCGCCAGCGCAGCTGCCCGCGGGATTCCCAACCAGGTCGACAAGAGCCTGCAGACCACCCGCCGCTTCGACGCGCTCAAACTGTGGCTCACGCTGCGCATCATGGGACCGGACGCCATCGGGCACCTGTTCGACACGGTCATCGACCTGGCGAACGACGTGTGGATGGTGCTCGATGCCGATCCACGGTTCGAGGTCGTGACCAAACCCCAGCTCAGCACGCTGGTCTTCCGCTACGTCCCACCCAACCTGTCGGCTCGACACGCCGGCCAGTGCGCCAGGTTGCTGGACGAGGTCAACGTGTACGTGCGGGAAAGTCTCGCCGCAGCGGGTCAGGCGATGGTGGGCGGCACGACCGTGCGCGGTCGGCACTTCCTCAAGTTCACCCTGCTCAATCCGCGTACGACAGTTTCCGACGTCGCCGAAGTCCTCGACCTCGTCGTCGACCACGCCGAGCGTTACCTCGCAGAACAGGGGGAAGCAACATGACCAGCAGGACGGACGCCGGCCGGGCCGGCGGGTCGCCGGCGACGAGAGACGAACCCCTCACGTTCGTCGCCATCGGGCTCGGCCCGTTCAACCTCGGGCTCGCCTGCCTCACCGATCCCATCCCAGAGCTGGAAGGCGCCTTCCTGGAAGCCAGAGCGCAGTTCGACTGGCATCCCGGCATGCTGATCGAGACGAGCCGGCTGCAGACCCCCTTCATGTCCGACCTCGTCACGATGGCCGACCCGACGTCACGGTTCTCCTTCCTCAACTACCTCAAGCAGTCCGGACGGCTCTATTCCTTCTACATCCGGGAGAACTTCTATCCGCTGCGTACGGAGTACAACGCCTACTGCCGATGGGCTGCCAGCCAGCTCCAGAGCGTCCGATTCGGCCATCGCGTGGAGTCGGTGACGTACGACGACGCGGGCGGCAGCTACGTCGTCACGGCCCGCCTGCCCGATGGATCCACCAGACAGTTCCGCGGCCGCCACCTCGTCCTGGGAACCGGCACTCCTCCCTACCTCCCCGAGTGCTGTCAGGACCTTCCCGGCGATGCGATCCACAGCTCCTCCTACCTGTCGGCGAAGGAAGCGTTACAAGCCAAACGGAGCATCACGATCGTCGGCAGTGGCCAGAGCGCGGCCGAGATCTACCACGATCTGCTCCAGGACATCGATCGTCACGCCTATTCCCTCACGTGGGTCACCAGGTCGCCGCGCTTCTTCCCCCTCGAGTACACGAAGCTCACGCTCGAGATGACGTCGCCGGACTACTGCGACTACTTCCATGCACTGCCACCGGCGACCCGCGACCGCCTGCTTGCCTCGCAGCACGCCCTCTACAAGGGGATCAGCTCCGATCTGATCGACGCCATCTTCGACCTGCTCTACGTCAAGAAGTTGAGCCACCCGTGCCCCACGCGCTTGATGACCAACACCGAGGTGACAGGGGTCGACTACGATCCGGGCCGCCGCTCGTACACCCTGAGACTTCGGCAGTGGGAGCAGGACACGCACTTCACCCTCGACACGGAAGGGTTGGTCTTCGCGACCGGCTACCGCTATCAGGTGCCTCGCTTCCTGCAGCCGATCCGTGACCGGATCGCCTGGGACAGCTCCGGCCGGTTCGACGTCGCCCGCAACTACACCATCGACAGGTGGCGGCGCGAGATCTTCGTGCAGAATGCCGAACTCCATACACACGGCTTCGTCGCGCCCGACCTTGGAATGGCCGCGTACCGGAACTCCTGGATCATCCGCGAGCTGCTCGGCCGGGAGCACTACCCGATCGAACGGAGGATCGCGTTCCAGGAGTTCGGTGCACCCCGTGATGCAACCCGCGAGACATCGACTTCCGGCGGGCGTACGACGCCTCATCGCATCGTCTTCGCTCGGCGTGATCACAGGCTTGGCGACTTCGCGCTGCGCGAGCTGGATCCCACCGCAGATGCCAAGCTCCTGCACGCGTGGGTCACACACCCGAAGGCTGTGTTCTGGCAGATGCAGGATGCCTCCATCGCCGACGTGGAACGGACCTACGCGCACATCGCCGCGTCGCCTCACCACGACGCCTACCTGGGGCTGCACAACGGCGAGCCGACCTTTCTGGTGGAGCGTTACGACCCGGCGCACTCGGAGGTCGCCAGGTTCTACCCGGTTGCTCCCGGGGACGTCGGCATGCACTTCCTCGTCGCGCCGACCGAGCGACCGATCGCGGGATTCACTCGTGCCGTCATCGTGACCATCATGGAGATGTTGTTTGCCGATCCCGCGACCAGGCGGGTGGTCGTCGAACCCGACGCCCGTAACCACCGCGTGCATCGACTCAACGCAGCGGTCGGCTTCCACGTCGCCCAGACGATCCACCTACCCACCAAGCAGGCACTGCTGAGTTTCTGCACGCGGGAGCACTACCTCGCAAGCCCAGCCCGCACGTCGGCTGGTGTCGCCTAGGCTCAAGACGCGAGCCGAGACCGAGCTGGCAGGAGCGCCCATGACCACCGGCGATTCGACCCTCGACCGACCTGGTGCCTCGGCGACTGAGGCGACGCACATCCCGGATCCCACCACTGTCGTCGCGCACCTCGCGCCAGAGGTTTGGCAAGTGGCCAACCGTCGGCTGGTGCGCAAGGCGCTCGCGGAGTTCGCGCACGAACGCCTCATTTCTCCCAGGCGCCTGAACGACGCCACGTCCACCCGCGGGTCGCGGTACGTGGTCGTGAGCGACGACGGCGATGTGGTGTATGAATTCTCGGCCCGAGTTCTCGCCCTCGAGCACTGGCAGATCGACGAGGCCACGCTCGTCAGGCGACGCGGGAGCGACGTGCTCCCACTCGATGCGATGGCGTTCGTACTCGAGTTCCGGCGCAGCCTGCAGCTTGCCGACGACGTCCTGCCGGTCTACCTCGAGGAGATCGGTAGCACGCTGGCAAGTCAGGCGTACAAGCTGAGCAGGCAGGCATTGTCCGCGGACGAGCTCGTGAAGGCGGAGTTCCAGACGATCGAACACGCGATGACCGAAGGTCACCCCTGCTTTGTCGCCAACAGCGGGCGCCTCGGGTTCGACGCGCGAGAGTACCTCGAGTACGCGCCGGAGGTCGGCCAACCGGTGCGCCTGTTCTGGATCGCTGCACACCGCGGCCGAGCGAGCTTCCACGCCGTCCGAGATGTGACGTACGACAGCCTGATCGCCCGCGAGCTCGGCGCCGCCACGCTCGACCGGTTTCGCTGCATGATGCGCCACCGTGGGTTGGATCTCGACGACTACCTCGTGATGCCCATGCATCCCTGGCAGTGGTGGAACCGGATCGCGGTGACCTTCGCCGGTGACATCGCCGAGCGGCAGCTCGTGTGCCTCGGCCCGGGTGACGACGACTACCAAGCCCAGCAGTCGGTCCGGACCTTCTTCAATCTCAGCGACCCGTCCAAGCATTACGTCAAGACCGCCTTGTCGGTCCTCAACATGGGCTTTCTGCGCGGCCTGTCTGCCGGCTACATGCGCGGCACCCCGGCGATCAACGACTGGATCTGCGATCTGCTGCGCGATGACGAGGTGATCGCACGCACCGGATTCGGCCTGCTGCGGGAGTGCGCGTCGGTCGGCTACGAGAATCCGCATTTCGCGGCCGCGGTATCCAAGGGTTCGCCGTATCTCAAGATGCTCGCAGCCCTCTGGCGCGAGAGCCCGATCCCCCTCGTACACGCTGACGAGCGACTCGCCACCATGGCCGCACTGCTGCACGTCGACAACGAGGGCACGCCATTTGTCGCAGCTCTGATCGCCGACTCCGGGCTCGACCCCGAGACCTGGCTGCGCCGATACCTGGATGTCTACCTGGTCCCACTGGTGCACTGCCTGTGTGCGTACGATCTCGCGTTCATGCCGCACGGCGAGAACGTCATCCTCGTCCTGCACGACAGCGTCCCGCAGCGGGTCTTCGTCAAGGACATCGCCGAAGAGGTCGCCCTGATGGGCCCCGACCGACCCATGCCACCCGCGGTGGAACGCATCCGGCTCGACGTCCCGGACGAGATCGTGTGCTTGTCCATATTCACCGACGTCTTCGACTGCTTCTTCCGCTTCCTCAGCGCGATCCTCGACGAGGCCGGAGTCTTGTCGCAGGAGCGGTTCTGGTCGTGCGTGGCGTCGTGCATCCGCGACTATCAGACGTCGACGCCGCACCTTGCCGAGAAGTTCCAGCGGTACGACATGTTCGTCGACCGCTTCGCACTCTCCTGCCTCAACCGCCTCCAGTTGCGCAACAATCGTCAGATGGTCGACCTGGACAATCCAGCCGATGCACTGCAATTTGTCGGCACCTTGCAGAATCCGCTGGCCGGCCAGCGTTGATCGGCCGAGCGCGGGAATACGCCGGGCATGAACCCAGGACACTCAGACGGAAAGGATCCGAAGGCATTGGCGCGGGCACTCGTCGACCGACACGGCGAGACGTACGCCCAGCAGGCAGGCATCCGTCTCCGCGATGCCCCATCCCCGCTCTACCAGCTCCTCGTCCTGTCCGTACTGCTGTCGGCCCGGATCAGCTCCGACATCGCCGTGACTGCAGCGCGTGAACTGTTCCGTGCCGGTTACCGATCGGCACGCGCCATGCGAGAGGCGAGCTGGCAGGACCGGGTCGACGCGTTGGGGCGCGGCCACTATCGCCGGTACGACGAGCGCACGGCCACGATGCTGGGCAAGGGAGCCGAACTCGTCCTGGAGCGCTGGGCCGGTGACCTGCGCAGGCTGCACGCGGAGGGTCGGGACGCCACGGGTGTCTCCCGGCTCCTGCAACAGGTTCCCGGCATCGGCCCGACCGGCGCGTCGATCTTCTGTCGCGAAGTCCAGGCTGTCTGGCCCGACCTCGCACCGTACATCGACGAGCGCACGAGACGTGGAGCAGAACGGCTCGGTCTGCCCACGGACCAGCTGGCGAGCCTCGTGCCCCAGGCCGACCTTCCGAAGCTCGTCGCCGGATGCGTACGAGCGTCGCTGTCGAAAGCGGTCATGGACGACCTGCGCCGTGCCGCGTGACGCCGATCCGGTCGTCGCGATGTGCGCTGCCAGCCGCGGGGATTCGTACCGACGAAAGGGATGTCGGCCTCTGTAAGAGGCGAATGCCCGACGATGCGTGGTCATTTCAGGCGGAGCGGGGAGGGGTCGCGTGTAATCTGCACCGTGATGTCGACAGCCAGCAGCCGCGACGTAGGCGTTGCTCGTGAGAAGATCCGGACGCTGCGGTTCGACGGTACGTGGCGGCACTATCAGCAGCTGGCCCTCGACGCGTTCGACGCCGACCTGTCCGCTGGACGGCGCCGCACGCACATCGTGGCCCCGCCCGGCTGCGGCAAGACGTTGCTCGGCGTGGAGATCATCCGACGGCTGGGTCGCACGGCACTCGTTCTCGTACCGAACTCCGGTGTCCAGTCCCAATGGATGCGAGCCGTCGAACGTTTCGGGGCTGGTCCAGGGGTGGCGGCATCCGATCCGACGGCGCCGATCGCCTGTCTTACGTACCAAGCCCTGTGTCAGCTCGACGATCCGGGGAAAGCACTGGGCGACCTGGCCGAGCGTCGCTGGGCGGCCGAACGCGCCCAGGCCACGGGCTCGACCATCGACGAGGTGACTCGCGAGGCGGAGCGCTGGACGGGCGCCGCGGCCGCACGACGCCGTCGTGAGCTCGCCCGGATCACTGCCGGCATCAAACGCGAGATCGCCCGTGCCGAGCACGGTCAGCTCCGCCTGAGCGACCTCCTCTCCGCCACCGCGCGCGAGCGACTCGAGACCCTACGGGAGAACGGCGTCGGTGTGCTCGTCCTCGACGAGTGCCACCACCTCGCGTCGATGTGGGGATACGTCGTGCGCGCGGCGATCGAGGAGCTCGGCGACGTCCACGTGGTCGGTCTCACCGCGACGCCTCCCGACGGCCTGTCTCGTGAAGCCGCCGAGCTGTACGACGCGCTGCTCGGTCCGGTCGACTTCACGATCCCGACCCCTGCCGTCGTGCGCGACGGGTTCCTCGCGCCGTACCAGGAGCTCGCATGGATCACGCGGCCGCTCGAGTTGGAACGCGCGTGGCTCGCCGAACACGATCTCCGGTTCCAGGAGCTGATCACGTCGCTGCACGAAGACCACGGCGAGGTCACCAGCCTGCCGGAGTGGGTGCTCGGGCGGATGCGCAACCGCCGGCGCAACCTGGACGACGACGCCGAGCTCAGCTGGTCGGCGTTCCAGCGACAGCACCCCAAGCTCGCCCGAGCCGGCGCGCGGTTCCTGGCCAGTGCAGGTCTCGTCCTGCCCCCCGACGTGCCACGCGGTGAGGGCTACCGAGAGCCGCCGCAACTGGAGGACTGGCTCGTCCTCCTGGAGGACTACGCCCTGCGCTGCCTCGCCGCCGACCCGAGCGACGCCGCGGCCAAGCGCTACGACGCGATCGGAGCCGCCCTGCGCAGCCTCGGCTTCACACTCACGCGCCGAGGAATTCGGCGCGGCGCGTCCGACGTGGACCGGCTCCTCATGAGCTCGGCCGCCAAACCACTCGCACTGGTGGAGGTCGTGGGATGCGAGTACGACGCCCGCGGTGACCGGCTGCGCGCCCTCGTATTGACCGATACCGAACGGCTCACGACCGTGCCGGACGAGCTGGTCGGCGTACTCCCCGCCGATGCCGGGACGGCGCCCCAGGCCGTACGAGCACTCGCGTCGGCGCTGCGGACCGCTCCGCTGCGGCCGCTCCTGGTCTCCGGTCGCGGGCTGCGTTGCGCCCCACACGACGCGCCGGCGCTCCTCGAGGCACTTCGTACCCACCGATCCGATCTTTCCGGCTGGCGGACCGAGACCGACGAGGACGGGTTGGTACGCCTCGTGGCGAGCGGGCCCGAGTGGCACCCGCGTACGTGGATCCCGCTCGCCACGGCGATCTTCAGCGAGGGCGCGACCCAGGTGCTCGTGGGCACGCGGGCCTTGCTGGGCGAGGGGTGGGACGCACCTTGCGTCAACTGCCTCGTCGACCTGACCTCGGCCACGACCTCGGTCTCGGTCACGCAGATGCGCGGCCGCTCCTTGCGGCTCGACCCCGACGACCCGGACAAGATCGCGTCCAACTGGGACATCGTGTGCGTGGCGCCGGAGCTCGCCCGTGGCAGCGCCGACTACGACCGTTTCGTACGAAAGCACCGCCACCTCTTCGCTCCGTCCGAGGACGGCGCCATCGAGGCGGGTCCGTCGCACGTGCATCCCGCGTTGAGCCCGTTCGCCCCTCCCGCCGACACGGAGTTCGGCCAGATCAACCAGGCGATGATCCGACGGGCGAGCCAGCCGGCCATGGCGCGGGAGCGCTGGAAGATCGGACAGCCCTACCTCGCCGCCGAACACGAGACGCTGGTCGTGAGACCTCGGCGCCCGGCAGTGGCCGACGGACGCGTTGTCGGTGCCGACCTGTCACCGCTCTCCGCGTCGACGACACCGGCGGAGGGTCACGGTTCCACCGTCACTCCCCCGCGCTACCCCCACTCTCAACGGATACCGCTGGGACTCGCCGGTGTCCTGCTCGTCGTCGCGCCGGTCCTGGCGCTCGTCACCTCGAGTCCGGTCGCGTTGCTGGCCCTGCTCGGCGTACCGGTGTCACTCGGCTGGGCGGCCGCCAGGTTGCGGTCGACGGCCAGATTGCTGGACGGTCCGCTGCCGCTGGATCTCGTGTGCCGCGCGATCTGCTCGGCGTACGTGGAGCTCGGCGAGCTCTCCGAGCGCGCTGCCGCGTCCCTCACGATCGAGCCACGCAGCTCGGGATACCTACGGTGCTTCTTGCGAGACGGTACGCCGCAGGAGTGTGCACGGTTCGCCCGAGCACTCGACGACGTGCTCGGTCCGGCCGGGACGTCTCGTTATCTCGTCTCCCGGCTGGCCACCACCGAGTCGGCCAAGCCGTTCGCGCTGCTGCATCGCACTCTCACCGGGAAGTCTGCGTTCGGGACCCGCTGGGTCGCCGTGCCAGAGGACCTGGCCCGCAACAAGTCACGAGCGCTCGCCTTCGCGCGGGCTTGGCGGACCTGGCTCGGTCCGAGCGACCTCGTCTTCACACAGCGCAGTGACACCGGTCGCCGTACACTCGCCGCCGCTCATGCACAGGCCGAGGCCTATCACACCGCCAGGAGAAGGATCTGGGTCTAGATCTCCTGGCCGACATGCCATTCCAGGTGGCTGGGCTCGGCACTCGGGGCGATCACGTCTTCGCTGGCTGATCAGGCTCAACCGCCGCAGAGCGCCGGCTTCGGCCCGCGGAGGTTGGGGCAGCATCCCTGCGGGCAGTCGGCCCAGACGGCACCGAGCGAGCCACGCACGTTCGGTGTGACGGACGTACCGCTCTCCGCCGATGCACGCTCGGTGACGAGCTCCCGGACCATCGCGACGAATCGTGGATCCGTTCCGGGCGTCGGCACGCGGACGAAGGCGAGCCCCACGCGACGAGCCGTCGCCTCGGCCTCGGTGTCGAGGTCGTAGAGCACTTCCATGTGATCGGAGACGAACCCGATCGGCACCACGGCGACGCCCGGGACCGACTTCGCGGCAAGCGCCTCCAGGTGGTCGTTGATGTCGGGTTCGAGCCACGGCTGGTCAGGTGGGCCGGACCGGCTGCAGTACACAAGGTCCCAGTCGACGGGCGCTCCCCGGCGGGCCGCGACGTCTTCTGCCACGACCGTGGCCACGTCCCGATGCTCTGCGACGTACCGACCTCCGTGCGGGCCGCTCGTGTCGTTCATCGCGTCGGGTATCGAATGCGTCACGAACACGATGCGAGCTCCTGCGGGAAGCCGCTCGAGCGCCGCCACAGTCGCGTCCACGAAGGGCTCGATGAACCCGGGCCGGTTGAAGTAGTGCGGTAGCCGGGTCAGGGTCGGCAGATCGTGCCCCAGCTCCGCCTCCACCTCGGCGACCGCCGCCGCGAGGTTCTCCCGGTACTGCCGGCATCCGGAGTATGAGGCATACGCGCTGGTCACCAGGCATGCCACGCGTCGTGCTCCGATGCCGGCCAGCTCGCGAAGCGCGTCGGAGAGGTACGGATGCCAGTTGCGGTTGCCCCAGAACACCGGCAGGTCGAGTCCGTGCGCGGCGAAGTCTTCCTCGATCGCTCGCTTCAGCGCACGGCACTGATCGTTGATCGGGCTCCGGCCGCCGAAGCGGAAGTAGTGCTCGCCGACCTCGACGAGACGTTCGCGAGGAATGCCCCGGCCGCGTGTGACGTTCTCCAGGAACGGCACGACGTCCTCGGCCTTCTCCGGACCGCCGAACGACACCAACAGAAGCGCATCAAACGGGCCTACCGCCATACCCCGATATTCGCAGGCGCGGTGTCGGCCGGCGTCGTTAGGGTGTGGGGGCGTCGAGCCGAACCTCGCATCGACCGACTCGAGCTACCGCATCGATCAACGAGAACTCGCAATGTTCAGGCCTTACCGCACGATTCTCAGCCTGCCCGGAGCCTTCGCATTTTCCGCGATCGGCTGGTATGCCCGGCTCCCGATGTCGATGCTCGGCATCGGGATCGTCCTGCTGGTCTCGGCGAAGACCGGTTCGTACGGCTTGGCGGGCACGGTCGCCGCGACATCGGTGCTCGCTGCGGCTGCCGCGGCGCCCTTCCAAGCGCGAGTCGTCGACCGCTTCGGCCAGGGTCGGGTCCTGCCGCTCCTCGCTGGGATCAGTGGGACAGCCCTGAGTGGACTGATCGTGGCGGTCCAGACCGGCGCACAGACGCCGATACCTCACCTGTTGGCCGCCGTCGCCGGGGCCACAGGGCCGCTCATCGGGTCGTACGTTCGCGCTCGCTGGACCCACCTGTTGGAGGGCCGACCGGAGCTGCACACCGCATTCGCCCTCGAGGCGCTGCTGGACGAGGTCGTGTTCATGGTCGGTCCGCCGGTCGTCACGCTGCTCGCCACCGCGGTCCATCCCACTGCTGGTCTGCTGACGGCGGTGTTCACCGGGGTCACGGGGGCACTTCTTTTCGCAAACCAGAGGCGCACCGAACCTCCCGCCAACCGTCGGCAGTCCGGTCATGGTGCACAGCCACCACTACCCTGGGCAAGCTTGGGACCACTGACCGCGGCAAGCGCCGGCTTGGGGATCCTCTTCGGGGCCGCGGAAGTCGTCGTGGTCGCCGTCGCATCCGAAGCCGGGCAGCGGGCCATGTCCGGTGTGCTGCTCGCGCTCTGGGCGACCGGGAGCATGCTCGCCGCACTGATCGTCGGAGTGGTGAAGCCGCGCGGAACGCTGCTCACGCGTTTCCGGGTCCACGCCGGTGTTCTGGCGCTCACCCTGGTCCCGATGCCGTTCATCGGCCACCTGGGTCTGCTCGGCGGCGTGATGTTCCTCGCGGGATTCGCCATCTCCCCGACGCTCGTCGCCCTGATGGCGGTGATCGCACGGATCTCGCCGGCAACCCGACTCAACGAAGGGATGGCCTGGACTCATGCCGGACTCGCGGCCGGCGTCGCCGCAGGTGCTGCGGTAGCCGGGCAGGTCGTCGACGCCGCCGGTGGACGGGTCGGGTTCGTCGTTCCTTTGGCTGCCGGCGTCGTGACCGCGGCGCTGACTCTCGTCGTCCGGCTGCCGGCATCGTCTCGCGACGTCACCGAAGACGCTAGGCTGGCACGGTCTGCGGCCTGACGGGCCACATGCGCGGGGGCCGGGGGTCGTCCCGTGGGCAGGTGGCTTCGTGCACAGTTCGCGTGAGGTTCGGACGAAAACTCGCAACGACCTCGGCGCTTCCCGGCGTGCTGCCTGGCATCGACCTCCCAGCTCACGAGAGACTAGACGAGCTCGAACTGTGGGAGGCAGATGATGCGCGACGTCAAGCTGGTGCGGCTCAGCGATGACGGCACCCATCTGATCCTCACGCATGAGGGCACCGGCGAGGAGTTCGCGCTACGTGTGGATGACCGACTACGGGGGGCAGTGGTGAGCGATCGGGCCCGACAAGGTGCGCTGCCGAGGGAGCGGCAGAGCCGACTTCGTCCCAAGGAGATCCAGGCACGACTGCGTGCTGGCGAGTCGTCCGAGGAGATCGCCGCTGCCGCCGACGTACCGATCGAACGCATCCTGCGCTACGCCGGTCCCGTGCTCGCCGAGCGTGAGTACATCGCCGAGCAGGCTCGCAGGTGTGCACTGCGGCGCAACGGTCGCGAGGGGCCGGGACAGATCCTCGACGATGCCGTGGGCAAGCGCCTCGACGAGCTGCAGGTGGGACGCGACCGCGCGAGCTGGGACGCCTGGCGCAGCGCCGACGGCCGGTGGATCGTGGCGGTCACCTTCAGCCTGAACGGCTCCGAGCACAAGGCGACCTTCACGTACGACCCGTTGGGCAGGGTCGTCACGACAGCTGACGACATCGCCCGGGCCCTGGTCGGCGAGCCCTCTCAACCCATCCCGGGCCTTACCCCCGAGCTCGTGCCCGGCTTCAGCCCGGACGACGATGCGGACGGCCATCGCGGAGAGTCGAGCGGGTCCCGCCCAGGCCTCCGTCTGGCTCCGGCACCGGCCGAGGACTTCAGTGTCGACCACAGGCCCCGCGTCCCGACTGCTCCGGCCGAGCCCAGGTTCGGCGCAGAAGCCGCCCGGGCCGACACAGGAGGCGGCGTCGACGAACGCTGGCCGGGTGAGACCGCGCATCGCGACCACGTGAGCCTCGCACCGGACGAGGTACCGGACCTCGACGGGCCGCGACCTGCCTCGGGTCCGGAGCCTGTCGCTGCGCGTTCCTCGGCCGCGCCCAGCGAGCCGGCTCGAGACGACGTGCCTGGCGAGTCGCCCATGGCCAAGCCGGTGCCGCGCCGGGCTCGCGCAAGTGCCGAAGCGCGCCGCAAGCGCATACGGTCCAGCGGGCGGCGGGGCACGGTCCCCAGCTGGGACGACATCCTGTTCGGTGGTGGCGGCAACTCCCAAAAGTGATCATCGCAATGACCACGTAACGTGGGCCGTCTCCGCCCTTCTGGTGCATGTAGGCCCTGTGCCGGTGGAGGTCGCCGCGCAAAGCGCAGCGTGAGGACGACGTGTGGCGGCGTGAGATGCGCCCAGCCAGCTCTGCTCGGTCGACACGGCCTGCGGCTGGGGTCAGGAGGGTTCGCCTGGGTCGGGGCCCGTGGCGATCGGACGGCTACGGTCCGACACCCAGTCCGACCACGAGCCGACGTACAGCGCCGCTCGGATGCCGGCCAGCTCCAAGGCGAGCACCTGCTGCGCTGCGCTCACCCCCGAGCCGCAGTACACTCCGACCCGGCTCTCCCCCGGCTTCAGCCCCAGAGCGGCAAACCGCGCGCGAAGCTCTTCTGGCGTACGAAATGATCCAGACGGCGCGACGTTCTCATCAGCCGGGGCATTCACGGCGCCGGGGATGTGTCCCGCCACCGGGTCGATCGGCTCGGTCTCACCGCGGTAGCGCTCCGCGGCCCGGGCGTCGAGCAGGACTCCATCCCGCGCACGTTCTGCCGCAGCTACCGCGTCGAGCAGCGGCATCCCACCGGGTCGTGCCTCGAAGTCTCCCGGTGTCACATCCGTCGCGCCGGTCTCGACCGGCAACCCGGCGGCCACCCATGCCGGGAAGCCGCCATCGAGCACCCGAACCGCCGGGTGACCGAAGTACCGCAGACACCACCACGCGCGGGCCGCGCCATACCCATCGGCCTCGCCATAGACGACGACAGACGAGCTTGCACCAACCCCGACCCGCCGCATGGCAGCCGTGAAGCGATCCGGATCCGGCAGTGGGTGCCGGCCACCTTGCGCCGGGTCAGCCGGCCCGGAGAGGTCAGTCTCGAGGTCGACGAACTGCGCGCCCGGAATGTGGCCTGCGTCATAGCGCTCCCGGCCCGGCGGACCGGTCAGTCCCCATCGGACGTCGAGCACGACCGGTGGCGTGCCCGACGTCAACTCCGCGTGCAGCTCCCGAGCCGAGATCAGGATGGTCATACGGCCCAGTCTGGCAAACAAACCTGGGATGCTGCTGTGACGGACCTACGCATGAAGGAGCGGCTGCCTATGCCAACGGTGACGGAACGCCCACGACGACTTCGCCCCGGCGACGCGGTGAGCGTCGTCGCACCTGCCGGACCCGTGCCGCAGGATCTCCTCGACAAGGGTGTCGAGATCCTGTCCTCGTGGGGCCTCGAGGTACGCCTGGGCGATCACGTACGCACTCGTCACCCGCGGTTCGACTACCTCGCCGCCCCGGATGCCGACCGCGCCAAGGACCTGCAACAGGCATGGTGCGATCCGGAGACCACGGCCGTGTTCTGTGCTCGCGGCGGCTACGGCAGCATGCGAATCCTCGACCTGCTCGACTGGGACGCCATCGCCGCCGCACCACGCAAGGTCTTCTCCGGGTCGAGTGACATCACGGCCCTGCACCAGGCGATCGGGCTGCGTCTCGGCCACGAGACTGCGTACGGCTACCCGACGGTCTTCGGTGCGATGCAGGGCAGCTCGAGCTTCGTGGACGATCCCGTGGCTCAGGAGCATCTGCGCCACATACTGTTCTCTCCCGACGCCGGCCTGACGCTTCGCGGCCCAGCCGCCGAGCCACTGGTAGCAGGGCGCGCTCGCGGGCTCGCCGTCGGCGGCAACCTCAGCCTGCTCGCGTGTGGGGTGGGCGTGCCAGGCGTCGCCCCACCGCCGGACGGCGCGATCCTCCTGCTGGAGGACGTCGGCGAAGAGCCCTACCGCATCGATCGCTATCTCACACACCTGCGACGCGCGCGGTTCTTCGACCGGGTGGGCGGGATCGCCTGCGGGTCCTGGATCGACTGTGGCGAGCTTTCCGTGGTACGCGAGGTGATCATCGATCGGCTGGGTGATCTGGGCGTTCCGATGATCTGGGAACTCGGTTTCGGCCATTGCCGAGGGCAGCTCGCCGTGCCGTTGGGCAGCGAAGTCGAGCTCGTCTCCGATCCCGACACCGGCGATGCCTATCTCGTTCTGACCGAGCCCGCTCTCGCATGATGGAGGTATGGGTCCCATGTCCGGCCGCTCTCCCGGCACTTCCGGCGACAACCACTCGGTCGCGCAGCCTGGCCCCGCGCACTCGACGTTCGCCGGGCCCTGTCCCGAGGACGGCGTGGAGGAGCTGTGTGCCGAACTGATCCGGTTCGACACGACCAACCGGGGTGCTGGCGACTCGGCCGGCGAACGGGAGGCGGCCACCTTCGTCGCTGACACGCTCGCCGCCGCTGGCTACGCGCCCAAGCTGCTCGAGTCGGCGCCACGGCGGGCCAACGTCGTTCTCCGCATTCCCGGTCGGGAGCCGACAGCTGAGGCTCTCCTCGTGCACGCCCACCTCGACGTCGTGCCAGTCGATGCAAGCGAGTGGTCCGTGCCGCCGTTCGGTGGCGTGATCCGTGACGGGTTCGTCTGGGGTCGCGGCGCGGTCGACATGAAGGACATGTGCGCGATGACGCTCGCCGTCCTGCGCTCGTGGCCGGACCGCGACGTGCGTCCGAAGCGGGACATCGTGGTCGCGTTCGTGGCCGACGAGGAAGCCCATGGCGACTACGGTGCGGGCTGGCTGGTCGACAACCATCCCGACCTCTTCGCCGGCTGTACGGCGGGCATCAGCGAGTCGGGCGGCCACACGTTTCACGTCGGCGACGTACGCCTGTATCCGATCGCGACCGGTGAGCGCGGAACCATCCATCTGAAGCTCACCGCTCGTGGCCGCGCCGGTCACGGATCTCGGCCGAATGACGACAACGCCGTGGTCACGCTCGCGCGAGCGCTCACCCGGATCGCGGAGTACGAATGGCCGGTTCGGATGACGCCACCCGTGCAGGCGTACCTCGAGCAAGCGGGCGCAGCGCTGGGCGTAGACGTCGACCTCGACGACGTCGACGGAACCCTCGAACGCCTCGGCCGAGCCAGCGTGCTCGCGGCCGGGACCGTGCGCAACACGGCGACACCCACCATGCTGGACGCCGGATACAAGATCAATGTCATTCCCAGCACGGCACACGCCCGGGTCGACGGCCGCGCCCTCCCGGGGACAGAGCGGGAGTTCCTCGACACGATCGACTCCCTGATCGGGCCCAAGGTCGAGCGCGAGATCCTCGACTACACCGAGGCGGTGTCGGCACCGATCGACTCCCATTGGTTCCAGTCGATGGCCGACGCGCTTCGCGCCGAGGACCCAGAAGCCGTCGTCGTGCCGTACTGCATGGGTGGCGGAACGGATGCCAAGGCATTCGCCCGGCTCGGCATCGCCGGTTACGGCTTCTCGCCGCTGTGGATACCCGAGGACTTCACGCTACGCGGGATGGCGCACGGCGTGGACGAGCGTGTGCCGGTCGAGGGTCTGCGGTTCGGCGCTCGTGTGCTCGACCGTTTCCTGCTCACATGCTGACCACGCGGTCAGAGCGCAGCCTTCGACGTGTGGCGCCACGTCGCGGGCAGGCGTCGGCTCGCGCCCACGTTCATGTCGGACCGCTCACCTCGCGGAAACGACGGAGCAGTCTCACGACCGCATCGCTACGACCCGAACGGTAGGACATCTGGAGACAGCGAACCTCCCGCATTACCCACCTTGGCAGTGACACCGCGGCGGTGATGCCGCCGGCACAAGACTTCGTACCCGAGATCGAGAGCGCGCACCTCGTCGGTGTCGCCGATCACCACCTGTTCCCCCTCGGTCACCATGACACCGCGGACCGTGCGGGCGTTGTGCGTGGCACGCCGACCGCACCAGCACAGCGCCTGGACCTGCAGGTTCTCGATCCGATCGGCGAGCTCCACGAGGCGCTGGCTTCCCTCGAACAGCCGGGTACGAAAGTCGGTCAAGATCCCGAAGGCGTAGACGTCGATGTCCAGATCATCCACGATGCGGGCCAGCTGCTCGATCTGCTCCGCCGTGTAGAACTGCGCCTCGTCGCAGATCAGGTAGTCGATGCGAGCGCCCGCCGTCATCTCGCTCACGACAAGCCGCTGGAAGTTGAGATCGGGTTTCACCTCCGTCGCCGGCACGGTGAGCCCGAGGCGGCTCGACAACGTCGCGGGTCCGGCACGGTCATGACAGGTGAAGAGTCGCCCGGCGAGCCCTCGCTGCCGTGCGTTGTGATCCATTTGCAAGGCGAGCGTCGACTTGCCGCAATCCATGGTCCCGGTGAAGAACACAAGTTCTGCCACGGCGCTCCATCTTGTCGTATGCGGGCCGGCAAACGCCCTGTGATCTTGCTGCGGCACGCCAAGGTGGGATAGTTCACAAACTTTGTCGGTGGTCGCCGGTAGCGTGTCGCTCTCCAGCAGCGCCGGGGCACGTCATGAACCACTCCAGAAGGGCGTCACCATGAGCACGGCAACACTGACCGGCGAGCGAGCGGATCTTCTCAAGACGCTGGACAAGCACCGCGGCTTCCTGCGCTACACCGTCCAGGGCCTCACGGACGAGCAGGCCGCGCAGCGCACGACCGCGAGCGAGCTCTGTCTCGGCGGGCTGATCAAACACGTGACCCGCATGGAGAGCAGGTGGGTCGACTTCATCCTCGGTGGTCCACAGGCGATGCAGTTCAACGAGCGGTCCTTCGCCGAGCACGCCGAGAGCTTCCAGATGCTGGCGGGCGAGACGCTGGCCGGACTGCTCGAGGCGTACGACAAGGTCGCCCAGCGCACGAACGAGCTGGTGACCACGATCGACCTGGACAGTTCGCAGCCGTTGCCGCAGGCGCCATGGTTCGAAGAAGGCGGCCGGTGGTCGGCGCGCAGGGTTTTCCTGCACGTGATCGCCGAGACGGCTCAGCACGCCGGACACGCTGACATCATTCGCGAGGCGCTCGACGGCCAGAAGACGATGGGCTGACGCCCCACCTCACCCGGCCACGAGCAGCGGCACGAGCATCTCGTCCTCGGTGAGAGAGCCGTGCCATCCCAGCAGGGTCGCCTCCGTCGGAAACACCGCGTTGCACTCCACCGCCACGTCACCCAAGGCGGCGATCACGACGTCACCGAGCCGGGGGCGAACCCGGTCGTCCACCTCCCCGAACCATCCACGGGCTACCGCCTGGTCCCGCGTGAGCACCAGGGCATCCTCCCCGAGGCGCTCTCTCCACGCCGCCGCGACGTCGTCGGTTGCGTCCGGCTCGGTGTAGAGGTAGCGCAGCCGGGGGTCCCCGCCGACGAGGTAGACGCCAGCTCGCAACCGAGGGTCACTGTCGACGTCGACCCGCCGACCGAAGGGGACGTCAAGCATGCCGTGGTCCCCCGTGATGAGCAGGGTCGCGTCCGATGGCAACGCTGCGCGCAGCCTGGCCACGAAGGCGTCGATGACCGACAGCTGGTGACGCCAGGCCGCCGAATGACAGCCGTCTCGGTGGCCGGTCCAGTCCAGGTCGCCTTCGTACACGTAGACGAGGCTGCGTTCCCCACGCGCCGCCGCCTGCGCGGTGTAGGCGATGCGCTGGCCAGCACTGTCCGCCGACACGTACTCGCCCCCACGCAGGCCGGCGACCGTGATCCCCGACCCACGAAATGATCGTCGTGAGACCGTGGTCACGGCGACACCGGCCTGGTCGGCGCGTTCGAACACGGTCGCATGCGGCTGCCAGACCAGCGGCTCGACCGCGGTGTTCCACTTCAGCGTGTTGAGCAGCTGATCCGTGCCGGGAACGGCCATCGTGTAGCCGACCACGCCATGGGTGCCCGGTGGGAGGCCCGTACCGAGGCTCACCAGGCTGGTGGACGTTGTCGAGGGCACCGTGGCCGTGATCGGCCGGCCGCCGTTCTCGGCGAGCGAGGCGAGATACGGCGCCTCCGATGCGTAGGTCTGGAGCAGGTTCCACCCGAGACCGTCGATCAGCATCACGACGTAACGCTGTGACGGCGGTAGGCCCAGCACGTTCGCTTCCCCCTCGAGCCCCATCCCCCCGAGGACCGAGGGCACAAGGTCAGAAAGCGACGAGTGGCCGTACTGGGGATAGGAGATGTCGACCATTCATCGACCCGGGCGGCGGGTCAGCACCGACAGCTCCTGGGCGAACCCCAGCAGCCGGCCGACGGCTTCACCGCCTTCGGCCGCCGAGCTGACCTGCACCGTCACATCGTCGGACGAGAACGAGCCGGTGTAGCCGTGATCGGCCTCGCAGTTGGGGTCGGCACAACTCGCCGGTTCCAGTTCCACCCGGTGCATCCCGCCCCAGCCGATGGTGAGCATCGCGGAGTGCACCGGGCCGCCGGGTTCGTACGTCGCAGGATTGGCGACCACGCGGCTCACCACGACCGAGTTCACCCGGTCGATCGGCACCGCCTCGGTCGATGCCGTGGCGTACGGCGTCGGAAGGCTGTCGTCAGCGGGGTGCTCGTCCGTGTGGCCCACGATGAGTCGGGTCGGTGTGAGAACCAACACCGTGATGTGTCGCGTCACCTCGTCCCGAGTGAATGTCGGCTCGTGATGGACGAAGTACGACACCACCTGCTCCCCAGCCAGGCAGGTCTCCAGGGCGTCGGCCACCACGTCGGGGTAGTAGCCGCTGCGATCGATCGCAGCGCGGAGCTCGACTGCTGTGCTCACAGGCTCACTCATGGCAGTCATCCTTGCACGAGTGTCGGGCGGGCCGCTTGCTACCACACGATCATGTGCTGTCCGATCGGCGACCCTCACATCCGGGGCGGAGTGGAGATGCCCAAAAGCGACAGTCCGGTGGAAAGCACTCGGGCCGTGACGTCACAGAGTACGAGTCGGCTGGCCCGGACCTTCTCGTCCTGTGCTCGCAGCACCGGGCAGCTCTCGTAGAACGCCGTGAACGCCGTG
Source organism: Actinopolymorphaceae bacterium (assembly GCA_036564245.1). Taxonomy (GTDB): domain Bacteria; phylum Actinomycetota; class Actinomycetes; order Propionibacteriales; family Actinopolymorphaceae; genus Thermasporomyces. The sequence continues at coordinate 235,732 of DATCKU010000096.1, read as the reverse complement.
GCCAGGTCGTACAGGTAGCCGCAGATCCGGTGCAGCTCGACCGACTCGGCGGCCTTGTGCACGACCCCCTCGAACTCACCGAGCCGCAGCGCCAGTCGGTGTTCGGTCGGATCTTGGATCACGACCTCGGTCCCGGCCAGCGAGGCTGGGTCGATCTCGCCGCGTCGGAAGACCGACTGGATCCTGGCGTACGCATACTGCAGGTACGGCGCTGTGTTGCCGTCGAACGACACCATCTGGTCAAGATCGAACAGGTAGTCCTTGACCCGATCGTTCGACAGGTCGCCGTACTTGATCGCTCCGATCCCCACCGCTCGCGCGACGGCGTGACGTTCGGCTTCGTCGAGATGAGGCGCCTTCTCCGCGACCACCGCTTCGGCGCGCTCGACGGCCGCGTTGAGCAGATCGATGAGCTTCGGCAGGTCGCCGGACCGGGTCCGCAACCGCTTCCGGTCAGGCCCCAGGACCAGTCCGAAGCTCACGTGCTCGGCCTCGGCCGGCGGCTTCAGCCAGCCAGCCTCCCGGGCCGCCTGGAACAGCATCGCGAGCCGCAACGTCTGCTCGTGCGCCACCACGTAGTACAAGTGCTCGGCCCGCAGGTCGAGGAGGCGCCGGCGGATGGCCACCAGATCGGTCGCCTCGTAGCCGTAGCCGCCATCGCTCTTGCGCACGATGATCGGGAACGGCTTCCCGTCCCGACCTGTGAACCCTTCGGGGAAAAGACAGAGTGCGCCGTCACTTTCCCGGAGCAGCCCGAGCTGCTCGAGTTCTTCGACGAGGCCGGGCAGACCGTCGTTGTACGCCGACTCGCCGACGTTGTGCTCCGGCGTCAGCGTGATGTCGAGCGCGTCGTAGACCGCTTGGAAGTGCTTGGCCGACTCGTCGAGGAACAGCCGCCACAACTTGAGCGTGTCCGGGTCGCCGCTCTGCAACAGCACGACGCGGCGGCGGGCGCGGTTGGCGAAGTCCTCGTCGGTGTCGAACTTGCGCCGCGCCGCCTGGTAGAAGTCGGTGATGTCGCCCAGGTGGAAGTTCTCGGCATTGGGGTCGGCGCCGGAGTCGATGAAGTGCTCGATGAGCATCCCGAACGTCGTACCCCAGTCGCCCAGGTGGTTCTGCCGGATCACCTCATGGCCGAGGAACTCCAGCAACCGCGCCAGCGCATCGCCGATGATCGTGGAGCGCAGGTGCCCGACGTGCAGCTCCTTGCCGACGTTCGGGCCCGAGTAGTCGATCACGACTCGCTTGCGGTGAGGCACGGTCGCGACCCCCACCCGCTCGTCGGCGGCCATCTGCTCGACGAGCCGGCCGAGCGCCTGGTCGGAGATCGTGAGGTTGATGAATCCCGGCCCAGCGACCTCGGCATTCGCGACGAGATCGTCGATCTTCGCCGCACCGAGCACGGCGTTCGCGATCTCCCGCGGGGGACGTCGTAGCTTCTTGGCCAGCGGGAGCGCGCCGTTCGCTTGGTAGTCGGCGAACTCGGACGGACGAACGAGGGGATCGGTCGGCTCGCTGGCGATTTCGCTGAAGGCATGAGCCAACCGTTCGCTGAGCTGCTCGGGAAGGTCGGTCACAGTCAGTAAGGATCTCACAGGGGTACAACCGGTTCGTTCCGACGGTACCGGTGTCGCGTGCGCTAGTGTCACGGATTGTGGCGTACGACGGAAAGGTGACACCTGGCGGCCCACCGGCGGTACGGGAGCTTGCCGGCCTGACGCTCATCAAGGTCTCGGTCGGGCCGATGGACAACAACGCGTACCTGCTGCGCTGCCGCGAGACCGGCGAGCAGCTCATGATCGATGCTGCCAACGACGCGCCGACCCTGCTCGGGCTCCTGGAGGCCGGGCCGCTGGTTCGGGTGGTGACGACCCATCGGCACAGTGATCACTGGCAGGCGCTCGCCGATGTCGTCGCGCACACCGGGGCGCGCACGGTGGCGCATGCCGATGACGCCGACGGCATTCCGGTGCCCACGGACGAGATCGTGCGGGACGGTGACCACGTCTCGGTGGGATCGTGCACGCTCGAGGTGATCCACCTCGTCGGCCATACACCTGGGTCGATCACGCTGCTGTACGACGAGCCCGGCGGACGGCCGCACATCTTCACCGGTGACAGCCTCTTCCCCGGCGGCGTCGGCAACACGCACGGATCCAAGAAGGACTTCGAGAGCCTGATCAACGACGTCGAGCGCAAGCTGTTCGACCGGCTGCCGGACGAGACCTGGGTCTACCCGGGCCATGGCAATGACACCACGCTCGGCGCCGAGCGACCTCACCTGCCCGAATGGCGCGCCCGCGGCTGGTAGGGAGTGCCTGGACGCGTCCGACGGCGACGTGCCTCGGCGCAGGAACGCGAGGGAGGCACGAACCACTGTGATCCACCCCGTACGATGCGCCGACGCACGCTCGTCTGTCTGATGGGACCGGCAGCTGCCGGAAAGTCGACTCTCGCCAAGGAGCTGGAGCGACGCCACCCCGAGTCGTTCGCGCGGGTGCCTGTCGACTACTTCTTCTCCCCACGACCTGGCGGCGTGCCCTTCGACCAGTACTTCGCTCAGCCGTTGGAGTACGACTGGGCGGCCGTGGATGCGGCACTCGCCAGCACAGGACCACGCCGCACCACTCCTGACTGCGACTTCGACCAGTTCACGTGGCGTTCCCCGACAGGCGGTCGCCCGATCCGCCGAGCGCCGATCTACCTGCTTGACGGCATGCGACCTCACCCCGGGTGTTCCTTCCTCGTCGTCCTGGAGCTGGACGCGACGACGCAACACCGCCGTCTCGTCGAACGAGACCTCCGGTGGGGAACCCGAGTGGCGGACCGCTGCCAGCATCTCGCCATGACCTATGCCGCTGGCCTGCGGGAGCTTCCCCGCCCGCCTGATCTTCGCCTCTCCGGCACCGACACGTTGGCGACGAACGCGCACGCGGTGCACCAGGCATTGCGGGACAGGTACTTCCTCGATGACACGGCCTCGGTGTGAGACCTTTCGCCACCACCGCTGGCCGCCCTCGACAAGTCTTGGCGGGTCGAGGCGGACGAGCCTGTCGGCAACGCACCGATCGGCGCCTTCGCACGTATCCGGTCATCTCGTCGGGCGCTGAACGGGCTACCTGACGTATGACGCGAAGCACCGTCCTACTGAAGTCGTCATACCGTTCCAAAGACTCGTGCCAGTTCTCGTCGCCCGGGCCGAAGCTCGGGAACACAGGTTCGCGTCGTGCGAGCTGCAGGGGCGGGACCGGCATGTCTGGCCGACACCTCAGCAGATTCGAGAAGCAGTCGTTCACCGCAACGAAGCTGTCGCCGAGTGACGCGTCCACGGTGGTCGCGGGCCGGGCATCCGTTCCTGGACCATGGCCGTACTGCCATCCGGGAGAGGGCACAGCGAGTAATGCCGTGGTGTCGGGACTCCGTGCGCACGGGCGACAAGCATCACCTGTTGGGTGAGCTCCAACACACGCAGGGAAGCAAAGCTGCGCGTCACCACTGCGGGCGAACCATCGGCCAACGTGACGTACCCGGCACCACCCGAGTCACTACCTACCCTCGTACCTCTCCTCCACTGCATGTGCCGGGTCACCGTCCTCGACGACGTCGTGAGCCCGGGCACATCATGCTTACGTAGGGCGTCAGGGAGCTCTCGCGTGAGGTCTCGAATCAGTGTCGCGAGTTCACCCATCCGCTGCAGTCCTCTCTCTTCGCATGTTGCCGCACACCCACGTCGGTCGTATCTGACGACCCGTTCGACACGTCAGACACGTCTGGCCAGGACTTGCTGGACAGCATCGACGGAAAGTTCTGGCTCCAGATGGAAGTCCGCGCCCTCGCCGCCGCATTGCGACAGCTCGGCGAGGGCACCGCATCATGGCGGGAAGCTGCCGCCGATGCGCTGGCATTTCGTAGCGCTCGCTATGCGTTGGCCACCGAGCAGGAACGCGAGCGGGAGCGACTCCTGGATGTCAAGGAAGGAATGGCCGAATACTCGGCCTGGCGGCTCTCCGGTGCCCGACCCGAAGAGGTCGCCGGGCGGGTGACGGACCTCCCGCACGGTGACACCGCCACGTGGGTACGGCACTTTCCGTACTGCACCGGTCCGGCTTACGGCTATCTGCTCGATGCCGCATGTGCCGATCCCGCCACACCGCCGGCCATGAAGGAGTGGCGGCAGGCGTTGCGGACGACCCCGGATCTGCAGAAGCTGCTCGCATCCGTCGTCCCTGCTGCACCAACCACCGAGGCTGAAAGCCGATCGGAGCGCTATGGCGCCTCGGCGGTACGGGCCGACGAAGAGCGACGCGAGCGGGAACGGCAGACTCGCATGACCCGACTTCGAGAGCGGTTCGTCCAGGGCCCGGTCGTACGAATCAAACCCCCGCGCCGGGGGCCGTACACGTTCATCCCGTCGCAGGTCACGCCACTCGAGGTCGGGACCGTCTACCGGTCGTTCGAGTGGCGAGGCGACGACGGATCCGAGCTGGTGGTCGAGGGCGAGGCGCTCCTCACACCGGATTTCGCCGAGGTCTGGGTGCCCCTCGACCCCGCTCACGCCCCCAGCCCGCCCGAGACGACACCGGCGACGGTCACCGGCGACGGATGGACGCTGCGTCTAGCGGCCGGATGGCGGTTCCAGGTCGAGGGCGGCTCCTGGATCGTCCAATCCGGTCGCTGACTGCCCGAACGACCAACCGCCCAGGACGCAAGCAGGCATCGGCATGGCAACCGCCGGCTGGCATTTACATCCAAATCGGACATCCGTACGGTTACCCGCATGCAGGATGGGCCGAGACATCAACCTGTGGTACGCCGAAAGCCAGACGTCGACGCCGATGCCCTGGAAGCGGTCCTCGAGCGAGCATTCGGGACCGCGGTGCCTGTGACGTATCAGCGGACTCTCGACGGCCTGTGCACGCAGGTCTATCGAATCCGGCGGGACCGTGAGGTGTTCTACCTGCGGGTAGCCGAAGAGGCGGACGAGAACCTCGAGACCGACGCGGCGCTGCTCGAGCGGTTGCACGAGCTCGGTGTCCGCGCCCCACGGCCGGTGTACGTCGAGCCGTTCGACCAGCGGATCGGGCGCTCGGTGCTCATCGTGTCCGAGGTCCGCGGCGTGCCGCTCGAGCAGGTGTCGGTACGGGCGGCGGCGGTCGAGGTGCTCCAGGAGGCAGGCGCCGACCTCGCCCGGCTCAACCAGGTTCCGGTGAAGGGGTTCGGGTGGATCAGGCGGTACGGCGCAGGTCCGCTGCAGGGCTCGCTCGATACGTACGGCGAGTTCGTGACCGAGGGTCTGCCGACGCCGGACGTCTGGCCGGGTCCGCTCGCCGAGGTCTTCGACTCGGCGACCATCGACGCGATCCGCGTGATGCTAGGCCAGGAGTTCACTCGTCCAGTTCCGCAAGCCACACTTGCCCACGGAGACTTCCGGCCAGCGCACATCTTCGTCCAACGGGGCGCCTACACAGGACTCATCGACTTCGGCGAGATCCGCGGCACCGACCCCTTCTTCGACCTCGGGTTCTTCCACCTTCACGCGCCCGACATCCTCGGCGTTCCGATCTTGCCGTCACTGCTGGAGGGGTACGAACGGATCCAGCCCCTGCCTCCCGACAGGCTCGAGATCATCCGCCGTTCGGCAGTGGTCCACGGCCTTCCCGAACTCTGCGGCTGGCTGGATCGCGGACTTCCCCCGGATCACCCGGTCGTCGCCACCCGGATCAGCCGCATCAAGGAGCTCGTGCACGAGGATCTGCAGTGACGTAAGGCGAAGCCACCTCGGCTACCCGAGGATGACGGGGTTCGTGCGGGCTGCCATGGCGGCGTCGGGGCGACGTACTTCGAGGCGGACGTACGCCGATTCGCGGGCCGTGGTGGTCCATTCGATGGTGCCCGAACCGTCGTCGAGCAGGCGGTCACGGTGCACGGTGCCACGGTAGGTGTGGAGGCTCATCGTTCCGGACGGCACGCCTCGGACGTCGGCACGTACGACTACGGGCTTGTCGTGGGTCGTGAGGTGGTCACCGATCCCGGCAGTACGACCGTCGGCCCAGACCGTGAGCGAGAGGTCGATGGCGGACGACTCCGCGATCCAGCTCCGGCCCGCTTGGATGCCGGCGAGGATCGCCGTGGTCGAGAGCTCGTCTGCCAGGACGACGGTCTGCGGAATACCGACCTGGTTCGCGAGGTGGGTGTCGCTGTTTCCCATCGCGGGCCGCCAACGTCCGGCATGGATGGCGGCGGCCAGGCTCCGGCTCCATTCGGCGAGGGCTGCGGCGTTGTCGGCATTCCACGGCTGGTCGGATTCCCATGGACCGTTCCAGACTTCGACGGCGTCGAAGCCCTGGTAGTCGTACATGAACGTCCCGGACAGATAGGGCGCGTGTGGGTGTGCCGCTACGCAGATACCGCCCACACGGTGCACCTCGTCCAGGTACCGGTCGATGAGGGCCGGCTCCCGCCAACGGATGCACCCGTCCGCGGAACGTCACAGCGAGCGACACGCAAGATGGCGGCTGTTCACGCGGCAGGTCGCAAGGAAACGCGCTGCAACTCCGGATTCGTGTCAAGCACCTCGACGTCCATTTCCTGGCTCACAGACAAAACGTCTTGACGAAAGCCCGCGGGGTGAGTGATTGCGGCGATGGTTGCCGGCCCCAGCCTCGGCGGGCAGACACTCACCACGCCTGGTCATTTTGCAGGGTGGCCGGGTCCGACGCCGGATATGTGGCAGCTCACGGCCTGCCCATCGTGCGAGGACTCAAGAATTCTTCGGACGTCCGATCACACGAGGTCGAGACCATCGCCGAGGCAGCACTGTGGCTTCAGTTGCCGTCTCCGCCACCACCGCCGGAGCGCCACCCCCTGCTCTCGATGTCGCCGGAAGCGAGCGACGTACTGCCGGGAAACAGTGGGGTGAGGTAGCGCCTGCTGCGATTGACGCTTCGGAGGCGAAGGACAACCGCCGAACGACGTACACCACGTGGTCCACGACTGGGTCAGCAAGTACGAGAAGACCTGGTCCGAGCGGTTCGAGCAGAACGCCAGAACGTACAAGCACGACCAGAACCTCCAAGTCGGTGTATGACGGCATCACTACCGTGAAACCGCCTTTTTAACTCCATCGATACCCCCTTCAGTGGAGGAAATGGATGCCAGCTACCCTCAAGCGCCGGTCGGTGCTCGCATTGGGCGCCGGGGCGGCCGGCGCTGGCCTGATCGGCCCCCCAAGTGGGCGTGCCGAGGCCAAGCCGCGCAGAGGCCGCAAGGGAGAGTCGAAGTCGAACAGGTATCGGTGGGACCGTGTCGCCGTCGGTGGTGGCGGCGCGGTGCCGACCTTGCTCATGCACCCACATGTGCAGGGTTTGATGTATCTGCGCACCGACGTTGGCACGGTCTACCGCTGGGATCCCGCTAACGAGCGCTGGATTCCGCTCCTGGAGTGGGTTCCGGAGTCCGAATGGTGGTTCAGCGCCGCCGACAGCATCGCCATCGACCCTTCGGAAAAAGCAGGTAAGACCCTCTACATCAGCGTTGGTCGTTACGATTGGGCGGGCCGCGGTGACGTCTGGAAGTCTACGGATCGCGGGGAGACGTGGACGCGCACTGGGCTGCGGCTCCGTATGACCGCCTCCACTTCCCAAAGGTACGAGAACCGCTTGGCGGTCGACCCGGAGAACGGTGACGTCATCTACTACGCATCGACCTGGGATGGGTTGTGGCGCTCCCTGGACGGTGCGAGGACCTGGCAGCGTATCTCTCCTACCCTCAACGATGGCCGTTTCGTGGCCTTCGGCAAGCGTGGAACGACCCCGGGTCCCAAGCCGCGAAGTCGCCTCGTGTACGTCGGGTTGAGGGACGAGATCTACCGCAGTACTGACGGCGGTCAGACCTGGGACAGCATTCGCGGTCGACGATCTGCGCCGGGCAACCGTCGATGCCGAGGGCGTGCTGTGGGTTACTCACGGAGCCGGCCTGGCCCGCTGGGACGGGAAGCAGTGGAGCGAGTTCGGCCCCACCCAAGAGGCGTACAACGGCTTCGCGATCGACCCGACGGATCCGAAACACATGCTCGTCGCCCGCCATGCAAACGACCACCACCTGGACATCTACCGGTCCACGGACGGTGGCCACAACTGGCAGAAGATCAACAAAGTCAAGAGCGAGCGTTTGGGTTGGGCACCCGACTGGCACTTTGCATCGTCGATCTTTTCGTTGGCCTTCAATCCTTTCAATCCGAAAGAGGTCTGGTTCACCGACTGGTACTACGCCTGGCGTACCAGTGACATCACGGCGCAGGAGGTCTGGGAGAACCGGTACGAAGGGCACGAAGAGATCGTGACCACCGGCATGCTGCTCAGCTCGCCCGGACCAGGGCTCGCGCTTTATAGCGGCGTCGGCGACGTGGGCGGGTTCGAGCACACGTCGCTGACCGAGCCCCCAGCCACGCATGCCTGGAAGAACGGCCTCGATGTGCTCACCTCCACGGGAATCGCCATCCAGGAGACCGACCCGAACTTCGTGGTACGGGTGGGCGGCATCGGCTGGGACGGCCAAGGCCGTGGTGGCTACTCCACCGACGGCGGGGAGACGTGGCACAACTTCCTGTCGGTGCCCGGCGCCCGGGGACGGGTGGCGGTCAGCGCGACCAGCCGCCGCATCGTCTGGGCCACCCAGGCTGGGTCGATCTACGTGTCGGAGGACCTCGGCAAGACGTGGGTCCAGGCCGAAGGTCTGTCCAGCCTCATCGGCGGCAGCAACATCTTCATCTACACGCAGCCGATGGCGGCCGACAAAGTCGATGGTGACAAGCTGTACGCGTATAGGTCCGGCCAGTTCTACCGGTCTGACGACGGTGGCTACACCTGGCAGCCCACGGGCGCCTACGGCTTGCCCAACGCCGACAACACCCGTTACGTAACGGTGGCCACGTCGCCAGGCAGGGCCGGCGAGGTGTACGTCGCCATCGGCGTGTCGCCGGACCGGTACGGTCTGTGGCGCTCGACCGACTACGGGAAGACCTTCGTTCGGTGCATGCCCGTCTACGCTGCGCGCCTGTTCGCCATCGGAGCACCTGGACCAAGCGGGAACCCCACCCTGTACGTCTATGGCAACGTCGACGAGGTTCAGGGCATCTTCCGCTCCGAAGACAACGGTGAGACCTGGGTGCGCATCGACAGTGCGGAGCGCACCGCGGGTAACGAGCCCAACGTCATGGCAGCGGACCGGAAGGCCTTCGGTCGCGTCTTCGTCGGCACCAACGGAAACGGCATCTACTACGGCGAACCAGCGTAACTGCCCATCGCCCCGGCGGCGGCCGTCTGGATGTGGGCCAGCCTACATCCAGACGGCCGCACGATTTGACGAAAAGATCCCTTTCCTCGGCAACAGCGTCGCCGCGCTCCTCGGAGACCGGATAGTCGCGCTAGCCGCTGGTACGGTTCGAACCATTCCATGGAGGGTAACCACGATCGGACGACCGTCCGATTCGAGCTAGCGTCCGGGAGGATGGAAGCTCAGGCGGCAGGTCGCAAGGAAACGCGCTGCAACTCCGGATTCGTGTCAAGCACCTCGACGTCCATTTCCTGGCCCACAGACAGAACATCTTCTGGATGTCGGACGTCCTGGCCGAGCTCCGAGATGTGCACAAGGCCGTGCACGCCACCGATGTCGACGAAGGCGCCGAACGGCACCAGCCCGGTGACCCGCCCGCGCAGCACTGCCCCCGACTCCAGGTTGGCGACCAGCTGCCTCCCCCGCTGCTCCTCTTCGTCGTCGGGCTGCTCGTGCTGCAGCTTGATCCGACGCCAGAGCTCGGCGTCTGCGAACGGCACGACCACCATGCGTTCGCGTTCGAGATCGACTTCGGTAACGGTGCAGCTCACGACCTGGCCAACCAGCGCGGAAGCGTCATCGCCAGGACGCCAGTCCCGGCGAGACGGCACGAGGACGGCGGGAACCCCGACGTCGACGGTCCAGCCCCATCCGCCGTTCATGACCCCGGTGACGTGTGCGTCGAGCACGGTGTCGGTTCCTTGAAGCGACAACGCTTCCTGCAACGAGCCGATCTTCATACCTCTACCCTTCCTGATGTCCGGTTCCTTTCCTGCCAGGTCTTCCAGCTGGGAACGCAAGCTGGCAAGCCCACGATGGACGTGCTGTGCCACACTCCCCACGCTGATTCCGAGTGCCTGCGCGGTCTCTGCCTGGCTCATCCCGGCGAGATAGCGCAACGCGATCGACTCCCGCTGCCTCGAGGGCAGCGACCGCATTGCGTCGACCAGCACGATGCGGGTCGCAACCAGGTCGGGCTCGTCGTCGGTATCTGCCGAGGCCCTCAGCTCGACGATCGCCGCACTTTCCATGGCCGTACTCGCGCGTCGTCGTACGGCATCGAGCGCGAGATTGGTGGCGACCCGTAAGACCCACCCCGTGCGGTACGTGTCAGAGGCCCCGATGCGACTCCACGCCGCGTACGCTCGCGCCATGGTCTCGGCGGCGACATCCTCAGCGGAGGCCAGGTCGGCAAGGATGCGCCACGCGACCCGCCTCGCCCGTGGAAACAGATCCTGGAACGCTTTGGTAAAGGCCTGGATGTCCCCTTCGTCGTCGATCCGCATGCCCATCACCTCGTAAACGTTCCAGGTCCCTGGCGTGATGACACCAACCGGCGCGAATCTCGATGGAAGATCGCGCTGCCGTGATGGGCTGGCCGAACGTCGACCAGATGCCGCGGATCAGATCTGCAGGGGCGCGCTCAGCTTGATGTCGGCGACGCTTCGACCGACCTCGACCCGATAACGTCCGGGCACGAGCTTCCAGCCCGCGTCCCATACCTCGAACACACGCCGCCGGAGGGGGACCCGCACCTCGGCAGTCTCGCCTGGGTCGGCCGAAACGGTCGCGAACCCTGCGAGCCACCTCACCGGCCGGGGCGGCTCGGGCGGCTCAGGCGAGTCTGCAGACACGTAGACCTGCACGACCTCGCGGCCTGCGCGTTGGCCGACGTTTCGTACGACAACCGTGACGACGGCCTGATCGTCACCGTCGTGGACCGGCTGCACGTCGATCGAGTCGTACGCCCAGTCGGTGTAACCCAGTCCATGCCCGAACCAGTACGCCGGTGCCGGATCACCACGACGCAGCCAGGCCCGGTAGCCGATGAAGATCTCCTCGTCATAGGACAGAACACCGTCCGTCGGCTCGACCTTAAGCACCGGACAGTCGGCTGCACGTACCGGCCAGGTGGTCGGCAGTCGGCCCGCGGGCTCAGCCGCGCCCGTGAGGACGTCCGCCAGCGCGACGCCTGCCTCCTGCCCTGGGAACCAGGCCAGCATCACGGCCGCGACCTCGTCGCGCCACGGCATCTCGACCGGAGCCCCGGCGTTGACGATCACGATCGTGCGAGGGTTGACGGCAGCAACCCGGCGTACCAGCTCGTCCTGGCGCCCGGGGAGCGCAAGGCTCTTCCGGTCGAACCCCTCCGACTCGACCTCCTCCGTCGTCGCCACCACGACGATGGCGGCGTCGGCCTGCTCCGCCACGGCGACCGCCTCGTCCAGCAATGCCTCCTCACCCGGTGTGGGCTCGGCGTGGCCGAGGCGGAACGCGATGAACGGCATCTGCGGCCCGTCCTCCGTCCGCGGAAGCATGTAGGTGAGCGACACCTCGACCGTCCGGTCGGCCGGCAGCTCGACCTCGACGCGGCGTTCGGGTGGGTCGAACAACGCAGCCGCCGGGTCGGTGCTGTCCGAGGTCTGAGGACCGGCGAGTCGTTCCGTCCCATCGACCACGAGCCGGAACTCGCCAATCCCGCAGATCCCGAAGCGATGCAGGCCCGCGACTCGCGGCGTGAACCGCCCGGCGATCTCCACGCTGCCCACGTCTGCGAGCTGTACGCCTTCGGGCAGGTCGTCGAAGAACCGCGCTGATCCGTCGCGCAGCGGCTGGCTCCCCACGACGGTCCCGGCAACGTCGCGGAACACCGCGGTGAGCTCGAAACCGGCTCGCGCCGCCGGCAGCTTGGTGCGGGGATCGGCTCCTTCCGCGTACGACACGTTGGGGAACACCGCGCGCAGACCGTCGAGCGGCGACACCACACGCTCGGGAAAGACCTGCGCCGAACCGCCACCGAGGATGCGGGCCTCCACCGCCGCCGCTCCGATGACCGCCAACCGTCCGACCGTGGCCGGGTCCAAGGGCAAGGCGCCGTCGTTGCGCAGCAGGACGAACGACCGGCACGCGACCTCGCGGGCCAGCGCACTTCCGTCGAGGGGTTCAGCGTCGACGGGAGGCCGGGGTCCGTCGAGCGCTCCGACACGGACAGCCAGCCGCAGCACCCGCCGTACCGCCTCGTCCACCACCTGTTCGCTGACCTTGCCGGCCTTCACAGCGTCGGCCAACGCCTCGCCGAACACGGTGTGGGGACCGGGCATCGCGACGTCGAGGCCACCGAGCGCTGCCGCCACCGTGTTGCGCGCCGCCGTCCAGTCGGAGACGTTGACGCCGTCGAAGCCCCATTCGCGTTTCAGCACGCCGTTCACCAGCTGGTCGTGCTCGGTCATCGTGGTCCCGTTGACCTTGTTGTACGCCGTCATGACGGCCCACGCGCCCGACTCGCGCACCATCGCCTCGAACGGGAGCAGATAAAGCTCTCGGAGTGCGCGTTCGCTCACCCGGACGTCGACGGTGAAACGTTCTGTCTCGGAGTCATTGGCCACGAAGTGCTTGACTGTGGCACCAACAGCGCCGGACTGGACTCCGGTGACATATCCGACACCGATCCGAGCAGTGAGGAACGGGTCTTCGGAGTACGCCTCGAAGTGCCGGCCGCCGCGCGGGCTGCGGTGGAGATTGACCGTCGGGGCCAGAAGGAGGTGCACACCCTTACGTCGAGCCTCCTGGGCCAGGAGCCGGCCCACCTGGACCGCCAGGTCTGGATCCCACGTGGCCGCCAGCGCGGTGGGGCTGGGCAGCGCGACCGACGGGTCGTCGGGCGTCCACCGCGTGCCACGCACGCCGACGGGCCCGTCCGACATGACGAGCGACCGCAGCCCGATCTCCGGGAGCGCCGGCAGGGACCAGGCGTCTTGACCGGCGAGCAGCCTGGTCTTGGTCGCAAGGTCCAGTCGGGCGAGGGCGGCTTGGACGATCGACTCGATGGCGTCGCTAGACATGGATGGTCTCCCCAGACAGCGGGACGCGGACCTGTCGAGTATCGCTGGCCAGCCGCCGGCATTACCAGGGGCCTTGAGGACCAAGGTGTGACTGATCGGCCAGCCTCCCGCACCGAGGACGCCGGGATGCCCAGTGGCTGCACCTGACCGCCGCTCATCTCTGCTAGATTGCTAGCTTCCTCCGTGACCAGAGCCGAGGTGCCGCATGCAAGTCACCCCGATTCGATACGTGCACGATGTCGAGACTGCCTGCCGCCGCTACGAGGCCTTCGGACGCAAGCTCGAAGCCCGGACCCCCGAGAACGACCATGCGCTTTCCACCTGATCCAGAGGCTGCCTCGGCTCGCGGGATCCAGGCCTTGGTCTTCGATTTCGACGGCCTCATCCTCGACACGGAGTACCCGGAGTTCCTTGCCTGGCAAGAGGTTTTCGCTGCACATGGCGCCGTGCTCGAGCTTAAGACGTGGGCGCCCCGCATCGGTGGTGCTGGCGACGGATTCAACCCGTACCAGCTTCTCGCCGAGGCCTGCGGACGTCCGATCGACCGGAGTGCTGTACGCCAAGCGTGCCGTGCTCGGATCCGCGAGCTGCTCGCCAGCGAAGTCATCCGTCCGGGTGTGAAGGAGCTGCTCGCCGACGTACGAGCCCACGGCCTGCACATCGGGCTCGCGTCCAGCTCGCCGCGCTCCTGGATCGACGAGCACCTGGATCGGATTGGCCTCGTCGGACAGTTCGACGTGATCAGAACCGCAGACGACGTACGACGAACCAAACCCGACCCCGAGCTCTACACCGCCGCCGTCGCCGCGCTCGGCGTCCGGCCCGGCAACGCGATCGCGCTGGAGGATTCCCAGAAAGGCGTCACGGCGGCGAAGCGAGCTGGTCTCTACTGCGTCGCGGTACCGAACCGGCTGACCAGCCTGCTCCCGATGCATGGTGCCGACCTGGTGATCCCCTCACTCGACGGCATGCGGCTTGCGGACCTCGTGCCCGCGGCCACCAGCCAGGTCTTGCAACGTCGTGGCTACTGAGTGGCTTTCGCACGAGCTAACGGGGATGATGGCCACGTGAATATCGCCACGATCGTACTTCTCGGGCTGCTGACCGGTTTGCATGCCGCGAGCTGGGGAGCCTACAAGGATTCGCCGTACGAAGGCTTTCGGCTCCGCAGCTACGTCCGCAGTCCTCTGATGGGGGCGTTGATCGGGCTCGCGCTGTGTCTCCTTTCCCCGCTGGAGTCGACGTACCCGGTCGCGATCCTGATCGGTGTCATGTATGCCGTCGAACGACTCACAACGGAAGCCTGGAAGGCCATCGCGCGAAACGACGACCAGTCTGCATACGACATCCCGATGCGGCTGGGTTATCGCGGCAAGCCGATCGACAACGTGGTGATCCGCTACGGTGTCGGCGCCGCGGCAGCGACGGTTCTGATCCTCGGCTGTTGGGCCGCAAGCGCCGTGCAGGGCAGGCTCGAGCTGGACAAGTGGGCCGTCGTCGTGCTCGGCAGCCTTGGTGGTTGGCTCACTGCGCTGGGCGGCGCCTGGAAGGATGCGCCCATCGAGGGTTTCGGGGCGTGGAAGTTCCTGCGGAGCCCAGTCGTCGCCACCGCGTGGGCAGTACCGCTGTCGTTCCTCACCGACAACTGGGTGGTGCTCGCCTGGTCGGCGGCCGGCTTCGCGGTTGCGAGCATCGAGACCTACAAGACGTACCTCAGCGGCAGTCAGCCGCCCGGGAAGTTCGCGACCAAGCGCATCCGCTTCCATCTCGCGGCGACCCGGCGCCGGCTTGCCCGGATCCACGCGGCGGCCTGGATCGCGATCGCCCTCGCCATCGCCACGGTGCCGGAGCCCTTCTGGCAATGGTCGCGTCAGGGAGCGACGACCGCGCCCGAACTCGCCATCATCATGGTCGCGGCTCATGGAACCGTCGCGGCCACCCTGGTGATGGGCACGACCTCGGACGATACCGGGGCGCACCACCCCTCGGCTTCAGACGTGTCGGATTCGGGTCGTCTGGCCTCGCAGCCTCACGCGCCAGAACGCCAGGATCCTGTGTCACGCGAGGAGACGTCCGCCTCACCGGCCGTTGCGCAGAAGCGCTGATCGTCTCTCCATCGGGCAATCCACACACGAAGTCTCTGCCTAGGCTTACCCACGTGGATGCTCGACTGCTGACCGATCTACCACGCCTGGCCAAGGCACGGGTCACCGTGATGGGCCTGGGCTTGTTCGGGGGCGGAGTCGGTGTGACGCAATTCCTCTGCCGTGCTGGCGCACGGGTGACCGTGACCGACCTGCGATCTGCCGAGGATCTCGAGGAGTCGGTGCGAGCATTGACCAACTGGCCGGTCGACCTGCACCTCGGCGGCCACCGTGAAGAAGACTTTCGGGATGCAGATCTGGTCGTCGTGAGTCCGGGAGTCCCGTGGACCTCACCGTGGCTCTCGTTGGCACGCGCCATCGAGACCGAGATGAACCTCTTCTTCAAGCTCTGCCCGACCCCCACCATCTACGGCGTCACGGGATCCAACGGCAAGACCACCACCACGACGCTCATCGGCGAGATCCTCTCACGCGGTCCACGCAAGGTCTGGCTGGGCGGCAACCTGGGCATCTCACTGCTCCCCGCGGTAGCCGAGATCGCCCCTGACGACATCGTCGTCCTCGAGCTGTCCAGTTTCCAGCTCGAGGCACTCGACGTGATCCAACGCAGCCCACACGTTTCCGTCGTGCTCAACATCACACCGAACCACCTGGATCGGCACGGCACGATGGCGGCCTACATCGACGCCAAACGAAGCATCGTGCGACATCAGAGGCGCTACGACGCTCGCGTGCTGAACGCCGACGATCCAGTGGTCCGTGGTTTCGCCGGCGGAGACACTCGATGGTTCGGACGCGAGGCAGACGTCGCATCCGGCGGCGTCCGAATCGAGGCGGAAACCCTCCGCTATCGGACGAACATCTTCGATCTTGCGAATCGGCGACTACGCGGCCGCTTCAACCTCCAGAACATGGCGGCCGCAGTGAGCGCCACGGCGAACGCCTTGACGGGCTGGGCGGATGCCGCGTACGACGTGCTGCTGCACTTCCCGGGGGTGGAACACCGGCTGGAGTTCGTCACCGAGATCGACGGCGTGTCCTACTACAACGACTCGATCGCCACGACACCGGAACGCACCCTCGCTGCGCTGGACACACTCACCGGGCCGCTCGTGATTCTCCTGGGCGGGTACGACAAGAAGCTGTCTTTCGACACGCTCGGGCAGTGTGTTGCGACGCGATGCCGGGCGGCCGTGCTGTTCGGTGACACCGCACCCGCCATCGAGGAGGCGATCTGCAAAGCCGAGCCGGCTCAGGATTTCCAGCTCCTGCATGGCAGTTCGTTCGCCGAGGCCGTCGAGCTTGCCCGCCAGGTAGCCCAACCTGGCGACTGCGTTGTGCTCTCGCCCGCCTGCGCGAGCTACGGGATGTTCACCAACTTCGTCGAGCGCGGCCGCGCGTTCAAGAAGCTGCTCGCGACAATGAGCACGTAACGGCGGCCGCCTCCAGCCTGCCAGTTCCTACACGCTGTTCTCGGCTCCAGATAGCCACGAACACAGCCCTTCGCGACCATCGGGCGTGCGTTCAGTACCGCCCGTCGGTGGGCATCAGCGGGCGTTCTGCGCCCGCCATTCGTGCTCCAGCATCGCGTACACGATCTCGTCGGTCCATTCTCCTTTGACGAGCTCGTTCTGGATGAAGTGCGCCTCTCGACGCATGCCGAGGCGCTCGCAGAGTCTCGCCGAACGTTCGTTACGTCCATCCAGACGCGCGACGATGCGATGCAGGCCCAGACCCTCGAACCCCAGCCGCAGACCTTCACGTGCCGCCTCGGTCGCGAACCCCTGTCCAGCATGATCGGGATGGAAGATGTAACCGATCTCGCCCTGCCGATGCTCCTCGCTCACCCAGAAGAGCACGAGATCTCCGATCAGGGCACCGGTGTCTTTTCGTACGACGGCAAGCGACAAGGGCTCTCCGGGCTTGGTAAGTTGCGACTGGCTCATCTTCTTCTTGAGCGCCTCGCCAACCTCGTCGTAGGTGCGCGGCTCCCAGTACAGATACCGCGCGACGTCGACGCGTGAATGGATGTCGAAGAGCGGGTCGAGATCGTCGGCGACGAACGGCCGCAACCGAAGCCTGGGCGTTTCCAGTGGATAGTGAGGACTGAGCACGCCCGCGATGCTACGTCAGCTGGTAGACACGTACGTAGTCCACGACCATGTGCTGCGGAAAGCGGGTCGACTCGTCGGGTTCGCCAGGCCACCTGCCGCCGACCGCGACGTTGAGCAGGATGAAGAACGGATGGTCGAAGACCCACCGCGGATCACCGTCTGCCTGGTTTGCCGCGTTCGTCACACGTTCGCTACCGCCCGACGTCGCCGCGTCTGGCCGCTCCACGGTCGCGTACTGCTGACCGTCGACGAAGAAGTCCACGCGGTTGGCGGACCAGTCGACGGTGAACGTATGGAAGCCCTCGGCAAACGACTCACCGTCGGGGAGCCGATATTCGTCGGTCGTGTCGAACTGCGGCCCGTGCACCGAGCCGTAGACGGTCCGCTCGTCATGACCGAGGTACTCCATGATGTCGATCTCGCCGCACCTGGGCCAACCCACCTCGTCGATGTCGTCGCCCAGTAACCAGAATGCGGGCCAGACTCCCTGCCCGCGTGGAAGCTTGATCCGGGCCTCGAATCGTCCGTACGCCTGGCTGAACTTCTGCTTGGTGACGAGTCGGGCCGAGGTGAACCGGCACGTGCCGTACCAGCATGACCGACCGACATCGTCTGGACGCGCTGTGATCACAAGGTGACCGTTCCCATCGAGTGCGGCGTTCTCGGTGAGATCGGTGTAGTACTGCAGCTCGTCGTTTCCCCAGCCATGCCCGCCGATCTCGGCCACCCACCGAGCGCGGTCGGGTGGACGTCCTGCCGGACCGTCGAAGTCGTCGGACCACGTGAGCGTCCACTGCGGGGTGGATTCATCGCTCCGGGAGTTCGACCGGTCTCGATCTCCACCTGTCATCATGACCCCTACCCCGCCGGCAAGCAGCGCCACGCAGCTCACGATGGCTCCGGCTGCCAGCGCCTTCCGCGGGCTCATGACACCGACCGTTCGATCGCATCGTGACGTGACCGGCGAACGTCGAGAAGTGCGGAGAGTCGTTCCAGTGTCTTCGGCACAGCTCGGTAGTAGACCCAGGTGCCGCGCCGCTCACCCTCGATCAGACCAGCTTCTCGCAGGACCCGCAGGTGATGCGAGATCGTCGGTCCGGTGAGCGTGAACGCGCCGATGAGTTCGCAGACGCAGACTTCTCCCCCGTCGTACGACGCGATCAACGACAGCAACCGCAGGCGCACAGGATCGCCCAAGGCCTTGAAGGCCCGTGCCAGATCCGCAGCCACCGCCTCGCCGAGTGGCTCGGTGTCGAGCGGCGGGCAACATCCCTGCGCTACGGCGTGAGATCGCGTCACAGAACTTATCTTGACAGTTGTCTAAACAGCGAGCAAGATGGCTGTTGTTTAGATGTATGTCGAAGCAGGTTCCGCTCCCACTCTCAGGAGTCTTCGATGACCGACGACCCGCTTGCTCTGCGTGAGCACGTGCGCAGGCGCTATGCCGCAGCCGCTCGCGCCGTCACCGACACACCGACATCAGACACGTGCTGCGGATCGGACGAGTCCTGCGCGCCAGCGAGCTGCGAAGAAGGCTTCGGGGCGAGACTCTATGCGCCGACAGATCGCGAAGCCCTACCAGAGGAGGCACTGAGGGCGAGCCTTGGGTGCGGGAACCCGGTGATGGTGGCCGAACTGCACGAAGGCGAGACCGTGCTCGACCTGGGTTCGGGCGGCGGGATCGACGTCATCCTGTCGGCTCGGCGGGTCGGACCGACCGGAAAGGCGTACGGCGTGGACATGACCGACGAGATGCTCGCCCTCGCCAACGCCAACGCGCGAAAGGCCGGCGTGACCAATGTCGAGTTCCTCAAGGGCACGATCGAAGACCTACCGCTGGCTGCGGAGTCCGTCGACGTCATCATCTCCAACTGTGTCATCAACCTCTCGACGAACAAGCAGGCGGTCTTCGCCGAAGCACACCGCGTGTTGCGTCCGGGCGGCCGACTCGGTGTGAGCGATGTCGTGGCCGAGGACCGGCTCACCGCCGACGAACGCGCCGAACGCGGGTCGTACGTCGGCTGCATCGCCGGCGCCTTGTCGACCTCCGAGTACCGAGCCGGCTTGGAAGCCGCCGGATTCGTCTCGATCGAGATCGAGTCCACCCACGAAGTGGCCGACGGCATGCACGCCGCCATCATTCGAGCGACGAAACCGGCCGTCTAGGACGCGTGCTGCAAAGAGCCATTCGCCCTGGCCCTACCGATAACCGGCGGCCTGAAGCTCGAAGAGCTCCGCATACCGACCACGAGCCGCCATGAGCTCGTCGTGCGTACCGACCTCGACCAGCTCGCCGTGATGGAGGACGGCGATCCGGTCGGCCACGCGTACGGTCGAGAAGCGGTGCGAGATCACGATGCCGATGCGACTCCCGAGCACGTCGCGGAGTCGGGCGAACGTCTCGGCCTCGGCCTTGGGATCCAGAGCCGACGTCGGTTCGTCCAAGATCAGGATGTCTGCTCGTCGGTAGAAGAGCCGACCAAGTGCCAGACGCTGCCACTGACCACCCGAAAGGTCGCTGCCACCCGGAAACAGCCGCCCGACCTGGCTGTCCAGCCCTGAAGGCAACGACGCCACGACCTCCCCGAGCCCGGCCGCCTCGACGGCACGCATGAGCCGTTCCGCTTCGTCGGCTTCGGTGATGGCATCCGGGTCCCCCATGCGAATCACGTGGCGGACGCTGAACTGGTAGCGCGCGAAGTCCTGAAAGAGCACGGAGACCCGCGATCGCACATCGGCGGGCCTGCAGTGTCGGATGTCGACACCGTCGAAGAGGATCCGCCCTTCGGTCGGGTCGAAGAACCGTAACAGCAGCTTCGTGAGCGTCGACTTGCCTGCACCGTTGTCGCCGACGAGCGCGATGAGCTCGCCAGGCCGGGCGTGGAGTGAGACGTTCCGTACCGCAGGTTCGCCCGATCCGGGGTAGGAGAAGGTCACGTTCTCGACGACCAGGCCGCGGGCAAGCCGCTCGGGGATCCGTGCCGGTGGCTGCGGCACCTCGAGCAGTCGCGGAGTCTGCAGGAACACGAAGTAGTCGCGGATGTAGGGGACGTGTGAGAGGACCAACGACACCGAGTTCGCGAAGTTCGCCGACATCGCGAGGAACGCGGCGAGTGCCGCGACACTCGCCGCCACGTCACCGACACCGGTTCGCCCGGTGATGGCGTCCACGGCGACCAAGGCGAACGCCGCCACGAGGAACACTCCGCCGAGCACGTTCCCGGCCATGATCGTGACGAACTGGCGCCAGTGAGCCGGACGCTCGAGTCGCAGGAGCTCGTCCGCGCCAGATCGGTACCGCGCCGCGACGTGCCGGGCGGCGCCGGAGGCGAGGAGCTCGTCTGTGGCATCGGCATCGGTGAGCAGCTGCCGGAGGTAGCTCTGCCGACGTCGTCGTGGAAGCAGGTCCGAACGGGTCTTCTTCACGATCCGAAACCCACGCTGCTCGGCGAACACCCAGGGCACCATCGATACGAGAACGAGGACAGCGACAGCCGGTGAGATGGTCACCAGCAGCGAAGCGAGGCCGAGGGTCCCGACGACCGCGGTGCCGAGCCCGTTCATGCCGAAGAGCAACCCGTCGAAGTTGTTGTCGGCGACCTCGCCGGCGTGCCGCATCCGATCGTGAAACCCCGGGTCAACCAGGTGACCTGGATCGAGCTCTGCCGCCTTGTCGAGGTAGGTCGCCACGGCTTGCGAGGTCGTGCGCTCGCGGGCAAGCGTCAGCAGGGAGCTTGCCAGCAGACCGAACAGACGCTGGGCGATGAAGACGCTCACCAGAACGACGATCAGCGTGACGATCTGCCGGCTCGTCTGCTCAGCGACGACACCATCGACGAGCCGCTGAACGATCGCAAGCTGGGCAGGATAACCCAGCACCGCGAGGACTTGCGTTGCGAACAGCCCCATGAGGAGCCAGGGTGACGCGTGGAATGCCATCGCAAGCGCTCGGCTGAGCGTGCGGATGATTCCATCCTCGACCGCCACGAACACCTCCGAGCATGACCCGCCGCATGCAGGATGCGCAGGTTACTGCTCGGGTGATCGGACAGGCCAAGGTTGCGGCCGCACCTGGACCATTTGGCTTTCGTACGGGCCCAACGGCCTTGCTGCGATGGGATACTTGATGGTGCACGGAAATGGCGCACGTGTCGATCGCCACGCCTCGACGGAAGTCTCGTGACGGTAGTCGGCGCCCAGGGCTTCGCGTGAGCCACTCGAGGAGGACATCGCGATGGCGGCGACCGTGAAGACTCCCCCGGTCCTGACCGAGGACGAGGTACGACAGTTCTGGGAGCAGGGGTACGTGCTCGTCCGCGGAGCCATCTCGCGGGATCGAGCTGCGTACTATCGCGACCTCATCCTCGACATGGTGCCTCGTGATCTACAGATTCCGGAGCACTGGCACGCAGCCGACGGCCGGATCAAGCCGATGGCCTCCCCCGGGGACCACACCTTCGACACACCCGAGTTCCTGCCTCTGTGGGCGAACGAGCGCCTGTATCACGCGGCGGCGCAACTTCTGCAGTCACCACGACTGCGGGTCTTCGACGGATCGATCGGGATCACGTTGCGCAATGACATGCACCGGGACTCGCCGCGGAGCCAGACATTGCACCTCGACGCGTCCGTACCGTACGACGTCGACAACTTCCTCTTCACGTTGGAAGAGGTTCAGGTCGGTGGCTGCTACTACTTCACCGACGTCCTCCCCAACGGCGGCGGCATCCACGTCGTCCCCGGTGGGCATCGGATCGTGGAGCAAGAGGCGCGGGGGCATCCCAAGGGCCGGCACCTGCACCAGAACTGGACGCACATCACCCATCTGGAGAGCGTCGAAGTGACCGGCGAGGCGGGCGACTTCGCCTTGCTGCACCACCTGATGCCGCACGCCGCGTCACACAACCGTCGGACGGCGCCGCGAGTTGCCCTCTTCATGCGGTACGTGCGGGAGGATCACCCGCACGGCGGCGGAAAGCGACCGACGCCAGGCCGTTACAACGAACGCCAGCTGCAGGCAGCGGGACCACTCGGGCGCAAGCTGCTCGGTGTCGACCCCTGGTAGGACGGGCCTCGCCTCTCGTCACTCAGGGCCACGGACATCACGCAAAAGGGCCCGCGCCGCCTCGAGCTTGGCTTCCAGATCGGCGGGCGTGGCTCCCCCGGCGATCACCTCGTGCACGCGGACAGCGAACCCTTCCGGTGCGCACGACAGTTGTGCCGCACTCGCGACGATCCCTTTCTCGTTGGTCACCCAACGACCTTCGCGGGCGTGCAACGCGTACACGATGATCCCGACGGCGTGGGTGAGGCACATGTCGACGTAGGCGGCATCGCCACGCCCGGCCGGCTTGCTCGCGATGTCGATGCTGAATCCGGCCTCCCAGAGCCATCGGTCGAACGCCTCACGAAGCGGATGGGGATACGTCGCCGTCGCCGCCTGGAGCTCGTGCAGCTCCCCCGACGGATCTGCGACGATCACCCCGAGGGCCAGCTCCGCCACGTACGTCGTACTCACGAAGCCGAACGGATGACCCGGCTGGTGGTGCACGGAGAACTCTCCGGCCTGCGCGCGTCCCCATTCACTGCGGACCCGATCAAGATCCCGCAAGATCCAGTCCACTCTCCCGTCCGGGAGGTCGAGCCACGCGCCACCATTGACCCACGGACCCCACCCGCCGGGCCCGGCGACCTCGGTTGGTCGCCCCGCACAATCGCTCGCCAGCTTTCGCATCGCGTCGAGGTCGAGCGGCTCGCGGTAGTAGACCCCAAGATCGAGGTCCGAGCTCGCATCGGCCGTCTGCCTGGCGTGACTTCCGCCGATCATCACGCCGACTACGCCCTGGACGCCGACCAACCTCTCAGCGTGCGCACGTGCGATCTCGTTGACGACTGTCCGATGCACGAGCGGTATTTCAGCAGACGCCTGCCTCGGTGGCTCGTGATTTCGCCTGTCAGTGACCCGGACAACAATCGAGGCGACGCGCCTACGCATTGAAACCGGCTTCCCAACGCCGCGTCGTACCCGATATGCTGGCCGGTCGGCTCATCGCCGCGGGCAGCAGTTCGCGGTCATGAGGCCGATCACTGACAAATACTCCGTCATCCTTAGGCGGCGTCATAGCGGGTCGAGCACACGCTCGGCGCACAAGGACGCACCCCCGCCCCTTTGCCGGGTCGGGGGAAGTTCTGCATGCCCGATCGCGCACTCACCCTCGTGGGCATGGCAACACCTGCGGGCAACTGCGCTCGCAGGGCGCTGTGTCCTGCCCACCTGTGACCCGACCACGTCCCGCGGACGGGGCGCGCACACCGAAAGGAGCTGACACCCTCGATGAGGGTCTATGCAGCCATCGCGCTGCGTACCTTCCGCCGCTACACCACATATCGAGCGGCAACCGCCGCCGGGGTCTTCACCAACACGATCTTCGGTGTGATCCTGGCGTACACCTACATCGCGCTGTGGGAGGCGAAACCTGGGCTTGGCGGCTACGACGTCCCGCAAGCCCTGACCTACGTCTGGCTCGGCCAGTCCTTGCTCGCGCCCATGGCCTTCTTCGGTGGTGGGTTCGAGCAGGAGTTCGGCGAGCGCATTCGCAAGGGCGACATCGCGATCGACTTCTACCGCCCGGTCGACATGCAGATCTGGTGGCTCGCGGTCGACGCAGGGCGGGCGGCATTCCAGTTGCTCGGCCGCGGCATCATCCCCACCCTGGTCGGCGCCCTGATCTTTCCGTTGGCGTTACCGCGAAGTCCGTTGACCTGGCTGGCGTTCTTCACGACGGTTGCCCTTGGGCTCGTGGTGAGCTACGCCATCCGCTACATCGTCGCACTCCTCGGGTTCTGGCTGCTCGACCTTCGTGGTGTGCAGACCGCGGCCGGAATCATCGGATCGTTCATGTCAGGCATGCTGCTGCCGCTCACCGTCTTCCCCGGTGGCATGGCGGACTTCATGCAGGCGATGCCCTGGTCGTGTGGGTTACAGATCCCAGCCGATGTCCTGATGGGAAAGCACCAGGGTGTCGAGCTGTTCCAGGTCTTCGCCTTCCAGGCCATGTGGGCGGTGGTGCTGTTGCTTGCCGGCCGGGCGCTGACCGCCGTGGCGACGTCCAAGGTGGTGGTGCAAGGTGGCTGACGCGTTGAAGGCGTTCTGGTGGATCGCAGCGATGTGGATCAGGTCTGCCTTCGCCTACCGCACGTCCTTCCTGATGCTTGCAGTCGGTCAGTTCGTCGTAACCAGTCTCGACTTCGTGGTCATCTTCATCATGTTCAGCCACGTCAAGTCGCTCGGCGGCTTCGTTCTGCCCGAGGTCGCGTTCCTGTACTCCACATCAGGTGTCGCCATAGGTCTCGCCGACCTCGTTCTGGGCAACGCCGAGCGGGTCGGGCAGCGCATCCGCAGCGGCGAGTTCGACGTGATCCTCATCCGCCCGGTGCCTGCCTTCGTGCAAACCGCGGCGGACAACTTCGGCATCCATCGGCTGGGCCGCATCACACAGGCCACCGCCGTGTTCGTCTGGTCGCTCGTCGCGCTTGACATCGACTGGACCTGGGATCGCATCCTCCTCGTCCCGCTCATGCTCATCTGCGGCGCCGTGATCTTCGGTGCGATCTTCGTGTTGGGCGGTGCGTTCCAGTTCGCCGCCGGAGACGCCGCCGAGGTGATGAACGCCTTCACCTACGGAGGAAACGTCCTTACGCAGTACCCGCCCACGATCTATGCGCGCAAGCTCGTCCTGGCCGCGACGTTTGCGATTCCTCTGGGTTTCGTGAACTGGCTGCCCGCCATGCATGTGCTCGGCCGGCCGGACGCGCTCGGGCTGCCGGAGGCCTTCCAGTTCGCATCGCCCGTCGCAGCCGTCGTCATCTCATCCCTTGCCGCACTGGCCTGGCGTGCCGGTGTGCGCAGCTATCGCAGCACCGGAAGCTAGAAGGAGGAGACCATGCCCGAGCCGTTGATCGAGCTGAGTGGCGTCGCCAAGACGTTCATCCTGCGAAAACGCATAGGGCGCATCCGCCGCAGCAGGACGGAGGTCCATGCGGTGAAGGACCTCACGTTCACCATCCACCGGGGCGAGATGGTCGGCTACATCGGACCCAACGGCGCCGGTAAGTCGACGACGATCAAGATGCTCACCGGCATCCTGGTGCCAACCGCTGGCTACCTGCGGGTTGCTGGGTTCGAGCCGTCGCGGGAACGAATCGCGCTTGCCCGGCGCATCGGCGTGGTCTTCGGTCAGCGCACGACCCTGTGGTGGGATCTGCCGTTGCGAGACAGCTTCGACCTGCTCCGACGCATCTACAAGGTGCCCGAGCACCGTTTCCGTGAGAACCTCGACCGCTATCTCGACCTGCTCCAGCTCGGCCCTCTGCTCGACACCCCGGTCCGGCAGCTTTCCCTCGGGCAGCGCATGCGCGGTGACATCGCAGCGGCCCTGCTCCATGACCCCGAGGTGCTCTACCTCGACGAACCGACCATCGGCCTGGACGTCGTGAGCAAGGTCCAGGTACGCGAGTTCCTCCGGCAGCTCAACCGGGAGCAGAACACGACGATCCTGCTCACGACCCACGACCTCACCGACATCGAGCAACTGTGCTCACGGGTCATGGTGATCGACCGTGGGACGCTCATGTACGACGGCAACCTCGAAGGGCTGCACAGTCTCAACGAAAGCGAACGCACCCTGGTCGTCGACCTCGCCGAACCCCTTCCGCCCATCGACGTGCCCGGCGCGAAGGTCATTCGTACCGACGGACCGCGGCAGTGGCTGTCGTTCCCCATGAACACGAGTGCGGCGCCGCTCGTCGCCACAATCGCCGCGCGCTATCCCCTGGCGGACCTGTCGATCCAGGAGCCCGAGATCGAGTCGGTGATCGCGCGCATGTACGCACAAGCTGCAAGCGGACCTGTCTGAGACCGGACAGCATGAGGCACAAGGCTTGACGCCCTCCCCTGGTCAGCTATTTGTATGATTTATTCCGCCGGTGCAGGGAGGTCGCCGAGTCATGACTCGACCGCGTACCCGGGCCCTCACGGCCGCGGTCCGGGCCAGCGTCGCCTGTCTTGCCGTGTCGGCAGTCATCCTCACGATGAGCGCCGCCAGCATGCTGCCACCCGTGACGTCGGCACGATCAGGATTCGTCACGTCGGCGACCGAGCGTCCCGTCCAGGAGATCCGCATCGACGGGAGGCAGTCGGGTCGGACCTTCGACGGCATCGGTGCTCTCTCCGCCGGAGCCTCCTCACGTCTGCTGATCGACTATCCCGAGCCGCAGCGCAGCCAGATCCTCGACTACCTGTTCAAGCCAGGTTATGGCGCCGCCTTGCAGATCCTGCGAGTCGAGATCGGTGGCGACACCAACTCGACGGCGGGCGCGGAGCCAAGCCACATGCGTACCCCGACCGATCTCGACTGCAACCGGGGCTACGAATGGTGGCTCATGCGCGAGGCGAAGCGTCGTAACCCCGACATCATCCTGTCCGGCCTCGCGTGGGGCGCTCCCGGATGGTTCGACGGCGGGTTCTGGTCGCAGGACAACATCGACTACCAGATCGCCTGGCTTGAGTGTGCCCGTACCCATGGCCTCACCATCGACTACCTCGGTGGGTGGAACGAGTCCGAGACCTTCGACCCTGACTGGTTCGTGGCGCTGAAGCGGGCCTTGCGCGAGCGAGGCTTCCACCAGACGAAGCTGATCGCAGCTGACGGCTGGGGCCCAGACCTCCAGACGAGGTGGAAGGTCGCGGAGGTCATGGCGGCAGATCCCGAGTTCGCCGCCGCGGTGGATGTGGCGGCCGTGCACTACCCATGCGGCAGCCAGTACAACGGCGCGCCCTACGACCACTGCCCCAGCACGGACCAGGCCAAGGCGCTGGGGATCCCTCTCTGGTCGGGTGAGCAAGGTTCGCAGAAGTACGACATCGGAGCCGGACCCTTGGCGAAGGCGATCAACCGGTCGTACATCGACGGCCGGATGACCGCCACGGTGAACTGGTCTCTGGTCGCCGCGTGGTACACCTCGATTCCGTACGCCGGGGTGGGACTCATGCGTGCCTACCAACCGTGGTCCGGCTACTTCGAAGCCAGCCAATCCCTGTGGTCGGTGGCGCACACCACCCAGTTCACCGAGCCGGGGTGGCGCTACATCGACTCGGCAAGTGGGTACCTGGACGGCGGTGGCAGTTTCGTCAGCCTCCGTGCGCCCGAAGGCGGCGACTTCAGCACCGTGATCGAGACGATCGACGCGACGGCACCGCAGCAGGTTCGCCTGTCCGTGGCTGGCGGGCTCAAGGCCGATGCCTTGCACGTGTGGCAGACCGACCTGCGGTCACCCGACACCACGGACTGGTTCCGGCGCGCACCTGACCTCACCCGGGTCGGGGGCGGATACCACCTCACGCTGCAACCCGGCCATGTCTACACGGTGACGACGACCACCGGGCAGGGCAAGGGGAAGGCCGCAGCTCCCCCGCACGCCGACCGGAGGATGCGGCAGACGTACGTCGACAGCTTCGAGACCACCAAACTTGGCGATGCGCCGCGGTTGCTGTCGGACTTCAACGGCCGGTTCGAGGCGGTGCGTTGTGCCGGCAACCGTGCAGGCACGTGCATCGGCCAACAGGTCACCATCAAGCCGATCGAATGGCGGTACGTGACTCGGACCAACCCGTTGACGGTCATCGGAGACCCGACATGGTCGGGAGACTATGCGGTCAGCGTCGATGCGTACCTCGGTCGTGCCCCGCACGTCGACCTCATCGGCCGGGCCGACGGGGTGCAGCTGGGTCTCGGCGGCCAGCCAGGCTACCGACTGCGCCTCGCGGCTGACGGGACGTGGACACTGATCGAGCAGGCACCCGATCGTGTCGAGACCGCACTCGCCTCCGGTCGGCTCGACACCTTCGATCCCACCCGTTGGTACCGGTTGGGTCTGTCGTTCAAGGGCACCCGGATCCGCGCCAGCATCAACGGCAAACTCCTCGCCGAGGTGCGCGACTCGCGGCACAACCGCGGCCAGGTCGGGCTCATGGTGGGCGACTGGACGACAGCGCAGTTCGACAACCTCGCGATCCGGCCGACAGCTCCGCCTCCGAAGCTCATTCCGCAGAACACCATGCGAGCGACCGCGACGAGCGCACATCTGGGGTACGAAGCGTCCAACGTCCTCGACGCCAACCCCAACAGCATGTGGCACACCTCGTGGGACCCGCCTGCAGAGCTACCACAGTCGATCACCCTTGATCTCGGAAAAGCGCGACGAGTGCGCGCACTGATCTACACGCCTCGGTACGACGGCAATCCCAACGGCACCATCACGTCGTACACGCTGTACTCGAGCGTCGACGGTGAGGACTACACCGCAGTCGCGCAAGGCACCTGGCAACCAACCGCTGCCAACAAGACCATCGAGGTGCCCACTGACAAGCCGGTCCGCTATTTGCGCCTCGAGGCTCACAGCGGCAACGGTTATGCCGCCGCCACCGAGCTGAACGTCGTCGTGCCGTGACGAGCCCCACCGCGTCGTCACGAGCCGGACAGGTCGCTGAATATCAGCGCCAACAGGACGAGGTTCAACACCACGATCGCTGACGTGACGACAGACGCGACGACCGTCGTCACGCCATGGTTGGTGGCCGATCCCATCAGCCGGCGCCGCGCGGTGAGAACGACCAGCGGGACGAGCGCGAACGGCACGCCGAACGACAACACCACCTGCGAGATCACCAGCGCCCAGGTCGGATCGACACCATCAGCCAGGATCGCGAGCGCTGGTAGCAGTGTGACGAGCCGGCGTACGAGCAGCGGAACCCGCACCCGCAACAAGCCCTGCATGATGACCGCGCCCGCGTAACAACCCACCGACGTGGAGGCGAAACCGGAGGCGAGCAAGCCGATCGCAAAGCAGAGCGCCACCAGCCGTCCCGAAGCGTCGGCGAATCCGGCGTACGCCTTCTCGAGCGTGTCGACGCCGGCGACCGAGCTCAACGCACTGGCCGCACCGACGACCATCGCGAGGTTCACACCACCGGCCAGGAACATGGCGCACGCGACGTCAACTCGGGTGGCCGTGAGGATCCGGCGCCGCCACTCCCCCGTCGACTGGCCATGGCGGTCGCGGGCGAGTGCGGAATGCAGGTAGATCGCGTGTGGCATGACCGTCGCACCCAGCATTCCCGTGGCAAGCAGCACGCTCTCGGTGCCGTCGAATGCCGGTACGAGGCCGGTCGCGATGCCAGACGCTGACGGAGGCGTGACGAGGAGGCTCGCACCGAACCCGATCACGATCACGAGGAGCAACGCGAGGAACACCCGCTCGAACGGCGCCTGTCCCCTTCGATCCTGGACGGCGAGCAGGAGCATCGACGCACACCCCGTGATCAGACCCCCGATCACCAGCGGGAGACCGAACAGCAACCGCAAGGCGACCGCCCCACCGATCACTTCGGCGAGGTCGGTGGCGATGGCGACCGCCTCGGCCTGCAGCCAGTAGCCGAGGCGCACCGGCCGCGGCATCTGGTCACGAACCGCTTCCGGAAGCGACTGGCCGGTGACCAGGCCGAGCTTGGCCGACAGATACTGCACCAGGCCGGCCATCAGGTTGGCGGTGACGATCACCCAGACCAGGAGGTAGCCGTACGACGCGCCCGCCGTGACGTTGGTGGCGACGTTGCCGGGATCGACGTACGCCATCGCCGCGACGAACGCCGGTCCCAGCAGGGCGATGTCGGTTCGCAGCCGCGCCCGGCGGCCTGACACGGCCACGCGCCGACTGAAGGCACGCATCGCCATGCGGCCCGTCCCTCCCGCCTGCCCGAGCCTCAGCGCCCTGCGTGACCATCTGCACGACGGTCACCGGACCCGCAACAGGTTCCTGTTGCAGGGCGCACCAGCTTAATGCACCTGTGCCGGTCGAGCCTCAGAGCACGCACGGCAACTTCTGGAGCCGGCGGGACGACCCGAGGGTGGCCAGCTCGGCTACGTCATACGGATGTCGACGCCGGTCAAAGAGCCATACACGCCGTCCACGCCTGGTCATTGGGCAGGCTCACCAGCCGGCTTTCCGTGCACGTACCTCGTAGAGCACGATGGCGGCCGACGCTGCCACATTGAGCGAGTCGGCGACGCCCAGCATCGGGATGCAGATCGCGGTAGACCCTCGCGCACACCACACCGCTGACGCCCCGCGACCCTCGGACCCGACGACGACCGCTGTCCGGCCGAATCCGTACGACCGCTCCCGATAGCAGCGTTCTGCGTTCGGATCGGCCACCACGACCTCGAAGTTGTGCTCATCCAGCCAGGCGGCCGCTTCGTCGACATCAGGAAACTGAAGAATCGGCATCGTCAGCACGGTTCCTCGACTCGCGCCGAAGACTTCGCGATGAGATCGCCGTATCCGACGATTGGTCATGATCAGACATGTCGCCCCAGAGGCGTCAGCGATCCGGATCAAGGCACCGAGATTTCCGGCGTACTCGATTCCGTCCGCTACCAACACCAGTGCGGATCCGCCGAAGGTCCAACCCTCGGGATTCCAGTCAGGCAACCGAACCAGTGAGAGGAGGCCGTCGGATCGCCGGCGTCCACTCAGCCGCTGCAGGACGCCCGGTGACATCCGGTACGCATGACGGGCCACCTCGCAGACCCGCCGCGCGCAGGCGTGGACGCGCTCACTGTGGCTCGCTTCCGGACACCAGAAGAAGTCCACGATCGGCGTACCGGTGTCCAGCAGCATCTCGTGGGCCCAGACGGCTTCGACGACTGTGTATTCGACAGGATGCCCATCACGTGCGGGTGCCAGGCCCAGATTACGCGCCACAGAACGCAGATTGCGCACGCGAGGGTGGGCAGCGCCGATGCGTTGCAGCACCATGAGGTCACCGGGAGAAGGAAGGTGTACGGCAGATGAGGCACGGCGTGCAACGTCAGACCACGCCGACAGTCAGCACCGCAGGACTTCTGGTGCCCGCGAAACCGTCGAGGCGGTGCAGCTAGAGACCATACATCTGCATGGCGACGACCTTAACCTGCGCTTCTCATTCGGTGCATCCGAATTTCGAAGGCGCTCGAATCTTGAAGGCGATGGCGTGTACAAAGGCCGCTCGAGGAGGCAATACGCGTGGCGGGCTGCTGCGCGCCGAAGCCGTTTTGGGGGTGCACTACGTGTCGACACGTGTTGTACCCCCGGCAGGCGTAGTGCACATGGTCATTTGGGAGGGCAGAGGCGCTGCCAACTCGGTTCGTGCCACCAATGGGAGTCAGGGTCGACGTAGCGTTGCAACAGCCGTGTGCGCTCGGGCTCGCCCGTCCCGTGCAGTTCCTCCGTCGCGATGGCCCGGGCCACGCCCGCAAGGATGTCGGCGATCTGCACCCGTGGTTCGGACCGTGAGTCGACCTGTCGCAGCTGGATGAATCGGCCGTCGCGCCGGGCAGGGATGAGCTGCAGCGGTGGCTCGGCAAGCGTCTGCTCCAGTACGGCCAGGCGGCGTCGGGTCAGCGCCGACTGCTCGTCGTGGACGATGACCACCTCCTGTCGGCCACTCATCCAGTAGAGGACGGTCCGGGCGAGCGCTGGGATCAGCGGCTCCAAGGCCGGCTGGAGGACGTGGCTTGCGAAGAGGCCAGATCGCACAGCGTAGGCCGTCGACCGCGCGTTCTGAAGCGCATCGAGAACCTCGTCGACGTCACCGCGGACACCGACGCCCTGCATCGCATCGAGCTGGGCGTAGAACGCGTCGACCGGACCAGACACCGACAGGCGTCGACTGATCCGCAGCATCGCGTTGGATGCCGCCAGAAAGGCTCGCCACTTCTCCGGTCCGAAGACCGCCGGTCCTGTCTGGCACAGCGTGCGAGCCATGCGCGCCACGCGCGGGTCTTGCACCATACCCGCGCTCGTCGTCTCGACAGACTCACCGACGAAGACGTCGAGAACTCTGCTGACCACGAAGAACGCCTTGTCGGTGAGATGCACCCGGGCCCGGCCGTGGAGCGGGCCGTGGGTCCCGAGTAACCACGCCAGGTCGGCCGCGCTTGCTGCTCGCAGCACATGGGAGGCCTTGTATTCCGGGCCGTTCTGGCCGATGTGACCGAGGAGGGTCTCGAGGCACTCTCGTGCTTCGTCCCTGCTCATCCCGACACTGGCGTACGCGATGACCTCCGAGTTCCCGGTGACGAGATTCGTCCCTTCCCAACCGGACTCGTCACACGCGATCTCGGTGGTGTCTGGGATTTCCGCGTCAGCGGAGAGCTCCGCACCGCCGGGAAACGTGGTGGCGTGGGAACGCGAAGATGACTTGGCAATCACACGACATCTCCTGAAGGTTCGTGACGGACACGTCGGCGTGCGTTCACACCACGACGGTCACGTCCACCGAGCTTTCAGGAGAAGAGCCAGCTGGAGACATACACCTATCATCGACCCAGACGGTGCATTCCGC
This sequence comes from Actinopolymorphaceae bacterium, assembly GCA_036564245.1. GTDB lineage: Bacteria > Actinomycetota > Actinomycetes > Propionibacteriales > Actinopolymorphaceae > Thermasporomyces. The sequence goes on along the minus strand of DATCKU010000096.1, from coordinate 202,896 downwards.
CACCGCAATGTCACATCGCCTCAGCGTTCATTCGCTCGCTGAACATCTGGCACGACCACGATCAGCGTCTCCGGCATCGGCTCGACCACCGGATTTCGGCACAGATCGGACACGTGCGTGGTGGAAGAATGGCCCCATGGAGCGCGCCGGGCTCGACGACGTGACCGGGTGGCACCCTGGCCGAGGCCAGCGACGGCCGGGCAGCACGGTGCGGGTCCGGGTGCGTGAGGTGGCAGGAGGCTCCTCCCGCTACCACGACGATCGGCTCGCGACCGAGGAGCCGCTGGAGATTCGGGTCACCTGGCCCGGCGGACCAGCACAGCGGCTCGTGGTCACGATGCGCACCCCCGGGAACGACTTCGAGCTCGCTGCCGGCTTCCTGTTCTCGGAAGGGTTGCTCACAACTCCCGACGATGTCGTACGAATCGCGTACTGCACCGACGACACCCTGACCGCAGAGCAGCTGTACAACGTCGTGACCGTCGACCTCGCCCGGCCGCTCGACACGGCACCGGCTGCACGGTACGGCGCGGCAACGGCGGCATGCGGCGTGTGCGGCAAGCAGAGCCTCGACGAGCTCGAGGTGCGAGGGTGCAGCCTGCTGCCGGAAGGGCCCGTGGTCTCCGCAGCGACCCTGTGCTCCCTGCCGGACGCGTTGCGGGCAGTGCAGGACGTGTTCAGCCGTACGGGCGGACTCCATGCCGCCGGCCTCTTCACCGCCGACGGCAGCCTCCTCTGCGCCCGGGAAGACATCGGCCGGCACAACGCCGTCGACAAGGTGGTGGGCTGGGCGTTCCTCGAGCGCCACATCCCGTTGTCGGACCGGGTGTTGGTGGTCAGCGGCCGCGCTGGGTACGAGATCTGTCAGAAGGCGTTGGCCGCCGGCATACCGTTCGTCGCCGCCGTCGGCGCGCCGTCCAGCCTCGCCGTCGACCTTGCGAAGCGTTTCCGCATGACCATCGTCGGGTTCTTGCGCGGCGAACGGTTCGTCGTCTACACGCACCCCGAGCGAATCCCTGTCCCGTGACCGGACCGCATTCGGTGCGTGGCCGAAGAAACAGTCGGCCGCTCGGCACTCGCGAACCGGGCCGTCGTCACGTCCTCCCGTCGACCGTGAACAGCAACTGCGTGCAGGGATACTCGACCTCAGGCGGCACGAGCTCGCGGGACTCGACCGGTCCGGAGGCCACCTCCGCCACGACCCCGGGCCAGAACCGCCCAGCCGGTGCGTTCGTGTGGTCGAACTCCAGCTGCCAGCGTCCCGGAAACCTCCGGAACAACTTGGTGGCTGCCGCGCGCCCGACACCTTTTCGACGGTGCGCCTTGAGCACGAAGAACTCCGCCACCTGGTTCACCTTCGTCGGCAGGCGCCGCATGAGAGCGAATCCCGCGATGGCGTCGTCCGCGACGATGAACAGCGCCTGGCGGGAGGGTTCGACGAAGTAGTGGTCGAGCCAGCGATACACGTACGTGCCGTGCGGAGAAAGTTTCAGGTCGCGGAACTCGGTGAAGTCGTACTGGTAGAACTGGACGAGGTTGGCCAGCACCGACTTGTGCTGCTCCCTCACCCGGTGCAGCTGCACCGTGACCTGGTCCTGCGAGCCCGATGATCGCTCACCTGCGTTCATGCCACGGCTCCCTCGATCCGGATGATGCGCGCGCCTGGCACCGTGCTGACATAACGATCCGGGGTGCACGTTAACAGGATCACCTGGTTGGTCTGCCCGGCCCGGGCGAGCAACGAGCCCATTGCCTCGAGGCGGGTCGGATCGGACCATCCCAAGGCATCATCCAGGATGACGGGTACGCCGTCGGCCGAGGTGAGCCCCGCGATCGCCAGCCGCACGATGGTGGCGAGCTGCTCCCGCGCACCGGTCGAAAGCGAGGAGACCGGCAACGTCGCGCCTTGGCAGGTGCGAGCCTGGACCTCCAGGTTGTCACCGAGTACGACCTGGAACGACGCTCCGTAGACGATGCGGCCGAGCGCCTCGATCCGCTCCCGAAGCGGTGCGGCGTAGCGGCGCCGTGCCTCGGTGCGGTGACGCTCCAGAGTCTCCCGAAGCCGTCGGGCGGCGAACGCCTTTCGCTCCACCGCCTCGGCTCGGGCCTCGGCATGTGCGAGCTCGGCGCGTGCGCGTTCCGCAGCAGACGCAAGACCTTGGATGCCGGCCATCTCCAGCCGACCCTCGACACGACGCAGCTCATCAGACACGGCACGCACCTGGTCGGCAAGCTGGCTGCGCAGGGCCGCGGTTTCGACCAGACGCTCCTCCAGCCGATCGACTCCGCTCGCCGCAAGCGTGTCCTCCGCCTGGGCCAGCTCACGGGAGAGGGCAGCGAACTCGGCCTCGACCGTCGCGGCTATTCCTTTGAGCTCCTCGTCGGATGCGGTCGCACGGGCGGTCTGGATCGCCGCCACCAGCTCGTCGCGCCGCTCCACCTCCTGCTCGGCACGTACCTTCGCCGCGGTCGCCTCGGCACTGGCCGACTCGTACTGCTTGCGCGCAAGCGCCTCGAGCTCCTCCGCCTCCGCAAGCGCGGGTGCACCCGCGGCCTCTTCCTCCGCCGCACGCTGCAGAGATTCCCGCACCGCGTGGATCTGCTCCGACAGCCGTTCTCGGCTGTCGTCGGCATCGGTGTCGTCCAGCCTGGCGAGAAGCGCATCCCGTTCGGCGAGCAGCTCCTCCAGCGTCGAGTCACCGAGCCGCCGGGCCAGCGCGGCGCGGGCGGCGGTCAACGCCTGACTGATCTCGACCCGAGTCCGGGCAGCTCGGCGTACGTCGGCGATGTCGGTGGCGTCCAGGTCGGCGAGGAGACGCGCCTCGGCGTGCTCGGCATCGGCGACCGCCGCAGCAAGCTCACCAACGCCGGCGCCCGGGCGCACCGTCAGCTCGAGGACACCGGCGACCGAGATCGTCACCTCCTGCTCCACGACGAGCTCGGCATCCGGTCCCGCGAACGGTTCGCCCGCCACCTCGACCGCCGCTGCATCGCCGGTCCGACGCAACACGAGCTTGGGCGATCCGGCGGCCAACGCGGCACGAGCTGCGAGCACCTCGCGATGCGCCGCCTCAGCTGCTTCGAGGACGTCCTCGTCGACCGTGAGCTGCGCAAGCTCGGCAGCCAGGCGACGCTCCTCGTCACGGGCCAACTGGATCTCGGCCAGTCGAGATTCCAGCGCCGCCAGCTCGGCGCGATCCCGCAGCCGGGCGAGCTGCGCCTCGAACCGGCGGACCGCGGCCCGGTGCTCGGCCTGCTCCTCCCGCACGGTCTGCAGGTGTGTCGTCCGCTCGCCGAGCACCCGCTCCGCCGTACGCAACGACTCGTCGGCCTGGCGCGCTGCCTCCAGCGCCTCGTCTGCCGCCCGCTCCCGTTCAGCGAGCTCGGCCACCAGCGCCTCCCGCCGCTCCAACTCTCCCTTGGCGGCAGCCATGCGTTCCTTGGCGAGGTCGGCGTCACGACGCAGCCGGTCGACGCGCGCGATCAGCTCGGCAGCGATGTGGCGGCGAGACTCCAGCTCCTCTACCCGCTGCACCTGCTCGTCGAGCTTGGCGGTCAGGCGCTCCCGATCCCGTGCGAGCCGCTCGGCCCGCGCCACGTCCTGCTCGACCTCCGCAAGCCGTTGCTCGGCCTCGGACGCCGCGACCCGTGCCTGGTCGCGCTGGGCCAGCGCCTGGGCATACTCGCCCGTCGGCCTCCCGGTCGGTGTGAAGTAGCGGAGGTACTCCCGCTCGACGGCGCCCACGAGCGGCACCGACTGACCGTGGTCGACCTCGCCGCCCGACGTCTCATCCAGCGCGGTGAGCACGGAGGTCACCGTGCCCGCGACGGGTATCTCGAGGGTGTTCTCCTGCGTGGCAGCAAGAGCGTGCCACAACGTCTGGTCCACGTGCTCGGCGAACAGACGAGCAGCCTGGTCGTGCGCCTCACGCCCGGTCCAGGCCTGCCCACCGGGCTCGACACGCAGCTCGGTCGACCTCTGTCGGAACCACTGCTTGCGGTAGTGCAGCGTCATCTCGCCGAGCGTGACGTCCGCCACCACCTCGGTGCCGACGTCTCGGCCGACCGGCTGCACGGCGCGCAGCTTGGCTGCCTTCGAGTCGTCCGGCAGTTCGAAGAGCAGCGCCAACGCCTCGAGCAGACTGGACTTGCCGGTCTCGTTGTCGCCGACGACGATCGTGACACCGGCCGGGCTGAACTCACAGGTTCGCTCGGTGACGCCTCGGAAGTTCCGCAGGTGCAGCCGGTGCAGTCTCACGCGCCACCTCCCGCACCGCTCACGCGCCGCCTCCGGCAAGTCGGTGCAGCAACGCCAAGGCATCCGCAGCCTGGGTGTCGCCCGAGCCGCTCGCGATGCGCAACTCTTCCAATGCGGCCCGCGCCGGCCCGGTCACCGGAAGCTCGTCGAAGTCCGCCTCCTCCGGCGATACGCCGACCGCCCAATTCCGTTGCCACCGCTGGATCGCCGCGTACATCTCCTCATGCGCCTCGAGCAGCATCTCCAGCCGGGTCAGTCCGGCGACGCTCAGGGTGCCCCGTACGCCCAGACGAACGACCGTCCGTGACTTGTCCGGCTGCTCACCGAGCCAAGAAGCGAGCTCCTCGAGGTCGGCATCACCGTCGACGTCGACGACGTGGGAGAGCAGTCGCCACGTGCCGACGTGCACGGGTCGTACCGTACAGCCGCCGCCCGGTTCGAGATCGACCACCAGGACCTCGCCTGGTCGCTCCTCCTCCGGTCGGGTCGGCTCCGGCGTTCCGGAGTACCAGATCCGGCCGGTCTCGCCTACCGAGGTGCACGAGTGTCGGTCGCCGAGGGCGACGTAGTGGACGCGCCGGTCCCTTACCGCGCGCTCGACGGCATCGAGCCTGATCAGCGCGGGGCCACCCACATCGGGAGCCAGCGAATCGACCTGCCCGTGTCCGACCAGGACGCGCACGTCGCCCTGCGCCACCTCGTCCAGCGACTCGAGAGCCTCCAGCGGGTCCGTGTGTGGCCGGCGGGTGCGCCACGGGACACCCACGACCTCGACCTGCGGCGTGGGATGTCGCGGCTCGGAGTCGACGAGCACGTCGACGTGGCTCGGCAGGTGCTTGGTCAGCGTGGGGCTCGCCCAGACCGTGCCGGGCTCGAGCGAGTCGTGGTTGCCCGGGAGAACGTAGACCGGGCACGAGATGCTCCGCAGCGCTTCGCAGGCCCGCAGGACCACCTGGCGATCCACTTGGTTGGAGTCGAAGACGTCCCCGGCGACCACGACGAACGCCGCGTCGTGTTCGGCCGCGACCGCAGCTATCCGCTCGATGGCGTCCACGCGCGCCTGGCTGTAGCGTGCGCCCGCCTCGGGCCCTAAGAACCTGCGCATCATGCCGAGTTGCCAGTCGCTCGTGTGCACGAAACGGACGGACGTGCCGGTCCCCTGAGCTCGAGTCGTCGCAGACGTGATCGCCATGATGCATGAACGCTAGCGGGCAGCTCCGACCAAGCGCGTGCCGCCACACCGACTAAGCGCAAACCCTGACCCACCCTGCCGGCCGTCCGGGTCGGCGGTGGTCGCCGAGGGCAGGCCCGGGCTGCTCCGAACGAGCACCACGGGCGAGACGGCGTTCGCCATGACCCGCCCGTCGCCCATGTCTGCGACCGGTGCCGCTGGGGTTCGGTCCGACGAAGGGGCCGGCTGTCGTACGACACGGCGTACCGCCATCCCATCAGCGTTCCGCTTCGTTCCGGATCTTGGTAGAAACGCCCGATTTTCGGTTGCTTAGAACCCGCAACTTCGCAATCGGGTGTTGTGTCCGAATGGGGTGTCTCGTTAAAGTCTGTGCCCGTCGCGCCGACTGGCGAGACTGCGACATCACGTCGCCGAGCTCCGCCCGGTGATGTCGCAAGGCCGCACGTTTCTCGAGGCGGAGTTGGAGGAACCGAAAACGGACTTTGCGTGTGTGTGACGCAACGCGGGCTTGCGTCCGCGAAGTAGCAGGCGACGCGTCGGATGCACACACGAAAAGTCCTTGGGGTGAAGCCGTCTTGTGACGGCCGGGCACTTCCTCTCGCCCGAACCCGACAGCTCACTCCGAAGGCGACGAGAGGGAGCGAGTACACAGTATGTCCAAGCACGGAAGGCACCGTGGCGTAAGTCGGCCCCGCCGAACAGCACAGAAGGTGACCAAGACCGCGGCGCTTTCGGGTGTCGCGGCCGCTGTACCGGTCGTTGGATTCTCTGGCCTCGCTCACGCCGCATCCACCGACACCTGGGAGCGGCTCGCCCAATGCGAGAGCAGCGGCGACTGGGACATCAACACCGGCAACGGCTACTACGGTGGTCTGCAGTTCGCGCAAACGACGTGGGAGGAATTCGGCGGCACGAAGTACGCGCCTCGCGCCGACCTCGCTACGAAGGCCGAGCAGATCGCGATCGCTGAAAAGGTTCTCGATGTGCAGGGCTGGGAAGCCTGGCCCACGTGCTCGGCCAAGCTGGGTCTTGACGAGAGTGACAAGGCCGGTAGCCCGTCGACCTCGACCCGCAGTCAGGACAGCACTCGCAAATCTGCAGGCGACCGGGCATCGCGTAGTGGCGAGCGTACGTCCACCGGGAGCGGATCGGCGCGCACACCGACGAGCGCTGCAGTGCGCGACGACGACGCCATCTACACGATCCAGCCCGGTGACACGCTCTGGGGCATCGCGACCTCGCATGACCTCGAGGGCGGATGGCCAGCGCTGTACGAACGCAACCGAGACGTGATCGGTGATGACCCCGACCTGATCTTCCCGAATGATCGCCTGCGCCTCTGGTAGCGCCAGGCGACGGGATTCGAACGTCCCCTGAACACCCCTGGACCGAGCGCCCCGCCTGACCCCCCGCAGGTGGGGCGCTCGCTTTTCGTACAAGATCCCTGCGCCAGGGCCGTGCGCGAGGTCAGCAGGCGTACGCCAGCGACGAAGCCTGCCCATCCCTGCCGCGGCTGGCACACCCCCGCCACGCCTGGTCATTGAGAGGGGCCTCGCCGCGGCTGGTCTTTGACGGGGAACCCCGCCACGCCCGGTCGTCGAGGGCTTGACAACACCCGAACTGAACCGGTTCAGTTGTCGCATACAGTCGGCTGAACCGGTTAAGTAGCCGTCCGGATCGGACGGGACCGGCTCGGAATGCGAGGGACTGAGGATGGTCAAGCGGCGCCCCACCATCGCCGACGTGGCGCGGCGGGCTGGGGTGTCCAAGGGCGCGGTGTCGTACGCCTTGAACGGTCGACCAGGCATCGCGGAAGCGACCCGACGCCGCATCCTGGAGGCGGCCGACGCGTTGGGCTGGCGGCCGAGCCATCGAGGCAGGTCTTTGTCGGTCTCCCGTGCGTTCACCCTCGGACTGGTCGTCGCGCGGGATCCGGCGCTGCTCGGCTCGGATCCGTTCTTCCCCACGTTCATCGCCGGAGTCGAGTCGCTGCTCGCCGAACGCGGCCAGGCGCTCGTGCTCCAGGTCGTCGCCGAGGGTGAGGCCGAAGCGGAGAGCTACCGTCGGCTGGCTCGCGACGGCCGCGTCGACGGCGTGTTCCTCACCGACTTGCGTCGGAACGATCCGCGCATCGACCTGGTCGCCGAGCTGGGCTTACCCGCAGTGACGCTCAACCGACCCGATCAGCCGTCACCGTTTCCTGCTGTCTGCGTGGACGACCGGCCAGGCATCCAGGAAGCGGTGGAGCATCTCGTCGGGTTGGGGCACACCCGCATCGCTCACGTGGCCGGGCCGGAGGAGTACCTTCACGGACACGGGCGATGCGAAGCGTTCCGTGCGGCGATGGCCGAGCACGGCCTTCCCGCGACGCTCGTCGACGTGGCCGACTTCACCGCCGCGGGGGGCATGGCCGCGACCCGACGGTTGCTCGGGTCGCCCGACCGGCCCACCGCCATCGTCTACGCCAACGACCAGATGGCGATCGCCGGCATCAGCGTCGCACAGGGTCTCGGCATCCAGATCCCAGACGAGCTCTCGGTCACGGGGTACGACGACACCGAGCTCGCCGCTCACATCCATCCCCCACTCACGACCGTGCGCCAGGACGTCTTCAGCTGGGGCCAGGTCGCGGCACGCACGCTGCTCGCCCTGATCGAGGGTGAGACCACGGCCGACGTGCACCTCGAACCTGCGCAACTCGTGGTTCGCCAGTCGACCGCGCAGTCGCAGTCCCGCGACGAACAGTCCGACCCCCGCGACAACCCAGCGCGCGTCCCGTCACCACATCACTCGCCATCGGAGGAGACATGAAACGCATCATCAGCATCACGGCGGGACTCGCCGCGACACTGCTCGTGGCGGCCGCGTGCGGCGACGGCGGGCAATCCGCCTCGGAAAGCACCGAGTCACGCGGCCCGATCAAGATCTGGTACTCCAACAACGAGCAGGAGATCGCCTGGGGCAAGCAGATGGTCGAGGCGTGGAACGCCGAGCACCCAGACGAGAAGGTCACTGCTCAGCAGATCCCGGAGGGCAGCAGCTCCGAGGAGGTCATCAGCGCGGCCATCACAGCCGGCAACGCTCCCTGCCTCATCTTCAACACCGCGCCCGCGGCGGTGCCGCAGTTCCAGAAGCAGGGCGGCTTGGTGCCACTCGACGACTTCGAGGGTGCGGCCGAGTACATCGAGGAGCGCACCGGCGACCGGGCCGAGCAGTACAAGTCGGCGGACGGCAAGTACTACCAGCTGCCCTGGAAGTCCAACCCGGTCATGATCTTCTACAACAAGGAGATCTTCACCAAGGCCGGGATCGACGCTGAGAACCCGCCGCTTTCCACCTACGACGAGTTCCTCGACACGGCCCGCAAGATCGTCTCGAGCGGCGCCGCCGAGTACGCCATCTGGCCCTCGCCGACGAGCGAGTTCTACCAGCCCTGGTTCGACTTCTACCCGCTGTATGCCGCCGAGACCGGAGGTAAGCAGCTGGTCGAGGACGGCAAGTCCGGCTTCGCCGCCGAGGAGGGACAGCGGGTCGCGGAGTTCTGGAAGACGTTGTACGACGAGAACCTCGCGTCCCGGGAGGCCTACAGCGGCGACGCCTTCGGCGAAGGAAAAGTGGCCATGAGGATCGCCGGACCGTGGGCGATCGCGTCGTACGGCGAGAGCATGGACTGGGGTGTGGTGCCGGTCCCGACGTCTGACGGGAAGGCTCCGGACGAGACCTACACCTTCAGCGATGCGAAGAACGTCGCGATGTACACCGCCTGCGAGCACCGTGCGACGGCGTGGGACGTGCTCAAGTTCGCCACCAGCGAGAAGCAGGACGGCAAGCTGCTGGAGATGACCGGCCAGATGCCGATGCGGGAAGGGCTGCCTGAGACGTACCCCGACTACTTCGCCAGCCACCCGGAGTACGAAACGTTCGCCGCGCAGGCCGACCTCACGGTCGAGGTGCCGAACGTTCCCAACTCAATCGAGATCTGGCAGACCTTCCGTGACGCGTACTCGCGCTCGGTCATCTTCGGCAAGCAGCCGGTCGACGCCGAGCTCGAGCGCGCCGCGCAGAAGATCGACGAGCTGGCGAGCCAAGAGTGACCCGTCCGGCAGATCGTCGTAGGCCAGATCGACGATGAGTAGTGTCAGCGCACCTCGCGCGAAGCGGTGGCTTCCAGCGTGGCTTGGCACCCAGGCCACGCTGGGGCCCCTCTTCATTGCGCCGTACGTGATCTTCCTGGTCGCGATCTTCGCCTATCCGTTGGGCTTCGCGATCTACATGTCGTTCCACGACTACTTCTTCACCGCACCCGGTGCGGAGGTGGAACGCCCCTTCGTGGGATTCGCGAACTATGCGACCGTGTTGGCAGACCCAGCCGTGCGGCAGTCGTTCGCCAACATCGCGGTCTTCCTGGTGATCAACGTTCCGTTGACCGTCGCGCTCTCGCTCGTGCTGGCGACCGCGCTCAACGGAGCCATTCGGTTCCGGACGTTCTTCCGGGTGAGCTACTACGTGCCCTACATCACCGCGAGTGTCGCCGTGGTCGGCGTGTGGTTGTTCCTGTTCAACTCACGTGGACTCGTCAACACGCTGCTCGGGCCGCTCGCGCCGGATCCGTCGTGGCTCATCAACGAACGTCTCGCGATGCCGACCATCGCGTTGTACGTCACGTGGAAAGGGCTCGGCTTCTACATCCTGCTGTATCTCGCCGCACTCCAGAACGTGCCGAAGGAGCTGTACGAATCCGCCTCCGTGGATGGCGCCGGACGATGGCGGTCCTTCTGGGCGGTCACCGTGCCCGGCGTAAGGCCCGCGACGATCCTCGTCGTGATCCTCTCCACCATCACAGGCGCCAACCTGTTCACCGAGCCCTACCTGCTCACTGGCGGCGGCGGACCCGACGGGGCCTCGTCCTCACCCGTCCTGCTCATGTACCAACGCGGAATCGAGCAGGGCAACCCGGACATCGCCTCGGCCATCGGCGTCATCCTCGTGATCGCCATCCTGCTCGTCGCCCTGATCCAGCGTCGGCTGTTGGACGAGAGGTGAGACATGGCAACGCTTACTCGTGACGCACAGCACGTGGCGACCGAACGACCGACGTCACGCGCCCGCAAGCAGCCGACCTGGCAATCCGCGGTTCGCTACATTCTGCTGCTCGTCGGCGCCTTCGTGTTCTTGTTCCCGTTCTACTACATGTTGATCGGCAGCCTGCAGGCCGAGCCCGACAGCACGCCGGCCGGAGCCTTTCCCTCGCCTGACAACCTCACGCTCCACAACTACCGCGAGATCGACCAGGCGATCGACCTGTTCCGCTCGCTCATCAACTCCGGGATCTTCACCGGCGGCGTGATCTGCTCCACGGTGGTGTTCGGACTGCTGGCCGGCTACGCCCTGGCACAGTTGGAGTTTCGCGGGCGGGGCATGGTGTTCAACGCGATGCTCCTCATCCAGGTGGTGCCGTTCCAGCTGCTGTTGATCCCGTTGTACGTCCTGATCGCGCGCAACTACGGGCTGGCCGACAACTACCTCGGGATGATCCTGCCCTTTGCCATCAACTCCACCGCCGTCTTCATCTTCCGGCAGTACTTCCTCCAACTGCCGAAGGAGCTTTTCGACGCAGCCCGCATCGACGGCGCCAGCGAGCTCGCGATCCTGCTTCGGGTTGCCGTGCCCCTTGTCAAGCCAGCCTTGCTCACGGCCGTACTGCTGACGTTCATCGGACCGTGGAACGAGTTCCTCTGGCCGTTCCTCATCACCAAAGAGGCCGACATGCAACCGCTTGCGGTCTCGCTCGCCAACTACATGAACGCAGTCGCCGCACGAGCCGCCAACCCGTTCGGCGCGATCCTCGCCGGGGCCTGCGTCCTCGCCGCCCCAGCGGTGGCGCTCTTCCTCGTCTTCCAGCGCCACTTCGTGTCCACCAACCTGGGAAGCAGCGTGAAAGGGTGAATACGTGAACGATCAGCGACCGGGGTCCACCCCCGTCTCCACGACCGTCCCGTACGCCTTGACCCGGCTCGGTGTCGTCATGGCGCCCGAACCCGGCAACGAGCTCGAGGTGGAGGGCGTCCTCAACCCGGCCAGTGGTCGGGCGCCAGACGGCCGGCTGTACCTGCTCCCCCGGCTGGTCGCGAAGGGAAACGTCTCGCGAGTCGGGCTGGCCGAGGTCGTCGTGGAGAACGGTGTACCGGTCGGAGTCGAACGCCGAGGTGTGGTGCTCGCTCCCGACGAGGGCTGGGAGCGAGGTCGCAGCAACGCCGGCGTCGAGGATCCCCGCACGACGTGGATCCCCTCACTCGGCGTGCATGTGATGACCTACGTGGCCTACGGCTCACTCGGTCCACGACTCGCCCTCGCGACGTCCGCGGACCTGCGCACCTGGCGCCGACTCGGTCCGCTGCACTTCGAGTACCAGCCCGACCTCGACACCGATCTCAACCTGTTCCCGAACAAGGACGCGGTGTTCTTCCCTGAGCCCGTGCCGGACCCCGACGGCGTTCCCTCGTACGCCATGATCCATCGCCCGATGTGGGACCTTTCGTGGATCCGGCCGGGTGAGGGTGTGCACCTGCCCGCCGGGATCAACGACGAGCGGCCCGGCATCTGGGTGTCGTACGTGCCGGTCGAGTCGGTCCAACGCGACGTTCGTGCCCTCGGGCACCTCCGCAACCACCGGCCGGTCGCGCTGTCCGAGTACGCCTTCGAGAAGCTCAAGATCGGTGCGGGCCCACCGCCGATCCGCGTCGACGAAGGGTGGCTCCTGATCCATCACGGCGTGGACGGACACATCCCGCCGGGTTGGGATCCCACCACGCAGCAGGTGCGTTACAGCGCGGGTGCCCTGCTGCTCGATCCCCGGGACGTCACGCGAGTCATCGCCCGCACGGCCGAGCCGTTGCTCGAACCCGAGACCCCCGACGAGACGACCGGCACGGTCGCGAACGTCGTCTTCCCCACGGCCATCGAGGAGATCGACGGGAAGCGGTACGTCTTCTACGGCATGGCCGACTCCAAGATCGGCGTGGCTCGACTCGACCGCCTCGAGTGACTCGGCACGCCACGGGGGCTGCAACCGAACCTTCCTCGAACCCGCGAAAGGTTGCCCTCGAATGTCTACGTATCAGAGCACCGGAATGCAGTGTGGCACCAGTGTCGAATCCCGTCCGAAAGCCGGCTCGTCCGCTGCCGGCATTCGGCGGCGCACGATTCTCGCCGCGGGCGCCTGCCTGCCGCTGGCAGGTGCGATCGGACACCTCGGATCCCCAGCGTTGGCCGGCTCGTCCGATCGCTTGACGAACCTTGCTCACCTCGACTGGTTGCGGGACAGCGTCGCGCCGCCCGAGCAACCCGGGCACACGACGTACCGACTCGCGGAGGAGCCCGAGATCGGTGTGCTGTGGACGTACGCCGACCGTCAGCCGGACGGCAGCTACAAGCGCATCGGCGGCGGTACGTACGACCCGGAGACCAACACCTACGGTCAAGGTGCGTACAACGCCGACGACATCAGCCGGGCGGCGGTCGTCTACGTGCGCCACTTCCAGCAGACCGGTGCGACGTCCAGCCTGCAGGCTGCGTACGACCTGCTGCGTGGGCTCACCTACCTGCAGACGGTCAGCGGACCCAACGCCGGCAACGTCGTGCTGTGGATGCAGCCCGACGGCACGCTCAACCCGAGCGCCGAGCCCCGAGACGAGCCAGATCCTTCCGACAGCGCAGACTCCTACTGGCTCGCGCGCACGATCTGGGCCCTCGGCGAGGCATACGGCGCCTTCGTGAAGCGGGACCCGAGCTTCGCGCGCTTTCTCTCCGAACGTCTCCAGCTCGCCCTCGACGCCGTCGAGCGCGACGTGCTGAGCCAGTACGGCCAATGGCGCGACATCGACGGCGTACGCGTGCCCGCCTGGCTCATCACCGATGGAGCCGACGCCACTGGCGAGGCGCTGCTCGGCCTGTCGGCGTACGTACGAAAGACCCGTGACCGGCGCGCCCGCGCGGTGCTCGCGAAGCTCGCCGAGGCGGTGGCTGCCATGCGAGCCGGCACGCCGCGGACCTGGCCGTTCGGTGCCGTGCTCCCTTGGGGCCTCTCGCGCGCCGTGTGGCACGCCTGGGGCGGGCTGGCGCCGGCCGGCCTCGCTCGTACGTACGACGTGATCGGCGGGCGCACGCTGCGCGACGCCGCGCTGAGCGACACGGCGTCCTTCACGCCGCACCTGCTGATCGCTGCCGGGCCACAGAACGGCTGGCTCCCCACGCCGAGCGACCAGGTGCAGATCGCCTACGGCGCCGAGTCTCGTGTGGAGTCGTTGCTGGCGGCGGCGGATGCTGGTCATCGCCCGGCGCTGCGGGTGGTCGCCGGGATCGCCGCCGCGTGGTTCTTCGGCAACAACCCCGCCGGCGAGGCGATGTACGACCCGGCGACCGGCCGGACGTTCGACGGCGTCGACGGAGCCGGGACGATCAACCGCAACTCCGGTGCGGAGTCGACGATCCACGGACTGCTGGCGATGTTGCTGCTCGATGCGGCGCCAGACGTTGCGGCCGTCGCGCGCACCGCGAACGTGGTCGAGCGACACACCTGGCGCCTGGTCGAAGCCGAGGCCGGCGAGCTGGCTGGCGGCGCGACCCGTCACGAACCGGACGCTGCGTGGACGGGCGAGAGCCTCTGGAGCGGCAACGCCGGTGTGCGTCTCGGCCCTGGTGGCACACTCTCGCTCGACCTCGCGGTCGACGAGCCCAGCGTCGTGATGCCAGCAGTCGAGCTGTCACCGGACTCCGGCAGGACGCGCTGGAAGGCCGACAAGAAGGTCGTGGGTGTGGTCGACCATGGGCACGTCGGGCCACAGGGTGACTCCCCCGCGCCCGGCCTGCTCGCGATGGTGACCCTGCCGCACTCCGTTGACCGGGCCACGACCCTGACCGTCACCGGCATCAACGGGTCGGCCATCGTCGACGCGCTCATGGTCCAACCCGAGATCGAGCGCCTGGTGCTCGACGGAAACGGCCACGGCACGGCCTTGGTGCGCAGCTTCGCCACCCGCGAACGTGCTACGGCCGTGACCTTGCCGGGCTCCGGCAAGGCCCGGGTCTGGATCCTCGACGAAACTGGTCGGGTCGTTCGGACGACGTCGACCCGGAGCCGGACCGTCAAGCTGGCCGTGCCTGCCGGCGGGACGGCCGTGATCCGTCGCTGACATCTGCGGCCCGGCCGGCCCATGGGCCGGCCGGGCCATCCGGGGCGCCGCGACCCCGTGGACACCACGATCGCGATCGTCACCATCGGTCGAGCCCTCTTTGGACCACTCACCACATCGGCAGACCACGTCGATCGGCAGCCTCCTCGCAGCGAGCCACGCGGCAGGTGGCCTCATCTCGGCGACCCGAGGCCATAAAACCTGGCCAGACCCCCGCACGGAGTGGATAGGCTCGGTCCGTGCCTCACGAGATCGATCAGGACTTCCTGTCGCTTCCGCTGCGCGGGCTCGCTGACGCTGCACTGACCCGTGCCCGGGAACTGGGCGTCGAGCACGCCGACTTCCGGCTGGAGCGGGTACGCAGCCAGAACCTCTCGCTGCGCGACGCCAAGCTGATCGGGACCCATGACGGCGAGGACACCGGGTTCGCGGTCCGCGTGATCAAGGACGGCACCTGGGGGTTCGCCTCCTCGGTCGTGCTCACGGCAGACGAGGCGGTCCGGGTGGCCGAGCGGGCCGTGCAGGTGGCCGAGGTTGCCGCCGGCATGAATGCCGAACGCATCGAGCTCGCCGACGAGCCGGTCTACAGCGACGTGACGTGGGTCTCGTCGTACGACGTCGACCCGTTCACCATCGACGCCGCAGACAAGGTGGCGTTGCTCGCCGAGTGGAGCAACCGGCTGCTTTCAGCCGACGCCGTGGCGCACACCACGGCCTCGCTGCACCAGGTGAAGGAGCAGAAGTTCTACGCCGACACCCGCGGGACGGTGACCACGCAGCAGCGGGTGCGGCTCAACCCGACGCTGGAGGCCTTCGGCGCCGACCCGGAGACCGGCCGCTTCGACTCCATGCGCACGCTCGCGCCACCTGTCGGCCGCGGCTGGGAGTACCTCACCGGAACGAGCTGGAACTGGGACGCCGAGCTGGCGGAGCTGCCGTCCCTGCTGCTCGAGAAGCTCAAGGCCCCCAGCGTCGAGGCCGGCACCTACGACCTCGTGATCGACCCGTCCAACCTGTGGCTCACGATCCACGAGTCGATCGGGCACGCCACCGAGCTCGACCGAGCGTTGGGTTACGAGGCCAACTACGCCGGGACGTCGTTCGCGACGCCGGACAAGTTGGGCACCCTGCGGTACGGCTCGCAGATCATGCACGTCACCGGAGACCGGACGGTCGAGCACGGCCTCGCCACGATCGGGTACGACGACGAGGGTGTCGCCGCGCAGTCCTGGGACATCGTGAAGGACGGCATCCTGGTCGGCTACCAGCTCGACCGGCGGATCGCCAAGGCCTTCGGGTACGACCGGTCGAATGGATGCGCGTTCGCCGACTCGCCGTCACACATCGCGATCCAGCGGATGGCCAACGTCTCCCTGCAGCCGGCAGCCGGCGGCCCGTCGACCGAGGAGCTCATCTCCGGCGTCGAGCGCGGCATCTACATCGTGGGCGACCGGTCGTGGTCGATCGACATGCAGCGATACAACTTCCAGTTCACTGGCCAGCGCTTCTACAAGATCGATCACGGTCGGTTGGCCGGCCAGCTTCGCGACGTCGCCTACCAGGCCACCACGACGGACTTCTGGGGCTCGATGGAAGCGGTCGGCGGTCCGCAGACCTGGGTCCTGGGCGGCGCGTTCAACTGTGGCAAGGCCCAACCCGGGCAGATCGCGCCGGTGAGCCACGGCTGTCCCTCGGCACTGTTCCGAGGCGTACGAATCCTCAACACCACAACGGAATCCGGAAGGTGAGCACCTCCGTGAGCAGCGACCCGACCTTGCAGGAGACCGTCGAACGCGCTCTGTCCCTCTCGCAAGCCGACGGCTGTGTCGTGATCGCCACCGAGTCGTCCAGTGCGAACCTGCGCTGGGCCAACAACACGCTCACGACCAACGGCGTCATGCTGACCCGGTCGCTCACCGTCGTCTCCACGATCGCCGGCAAGACCGGTACGTCGGCTGGTGTGGTGAGCCGGAGCGCCGTGTCGGTCGACGAGATCGACGCCGTCGTGCGGGCCTCCGAAGCGGCGGCCCGGGACAACGACGCAGCCGAGGATGCACAGCCCCTGATCGACGGTACGGCGGCGCCCGACTGGGACGAGCCACCGGCGCAGACCTCGATCCAGGTCTTCGACACCTTCGCACCGGCACTCGGTGACGCGTTCGCCAAGGCGCGCGACTCCGGCCACCGACACTACGGCTACGTCGAGCACGACGTGAGCACCGTCTACCTCGGGACGTCCACGGGCCTGCGGCTGCGTCACGTGCAACCCACTGGCTTCGTCACGATGACCGCGAAGACGCCTGACCTCTCCGGCTCGGCATGGGTCGGTCAGGCCACGCGTGACTTCACCGACGTCGACCCCCTGGCGCTTGCCGCTGAGCTCGACCGTCGGATGCAGTGGTCCGAACGCAAGCTGGAACTCGCCCCTGGACGCTACGAGACGCTGCTGCCGCCGACCGCGGTCGCCGACCTGCTGATCTATGCGTACTGGACGATGTCGGCGCGCGACGCGCACGACGGCCAGACGGTCTACAGCAAACCGGGTGGCGGAACGCGCGTGGGCGAGCGGCTCTCCCCCGTCGACCTCGCGTTGTACTCCGACCCGGCCTATCCGGGTCTGGAATGCGCGCCGTTCGTCGTCGCGCACTCGTCGTCGAGCGCACAGAGCGTCTTCGACAACGGGCTGGCACTCGACCGCACCCACTGGATCCGCGACGGCGAGCTGACGGCGCTCGCGACCACCCGCCACTCGGCGGAGCTCACCGGACTCGCCGTGACACCGTTCGTCGACAACCTGGTGCTCGACGTTCCCGAACCGCAGGGTTCGATCGACGACCTGGTGGCGCGTACGGATCGCGGCCTGCTGCTCACCTGCCTGTGGTACATCCGTGAGGTCGATCCGCAGACCCTGCTGCTCACTGGTCTCACACGCGACGGGGTGTACCTCGTGGAGAAAGGCGAGGTGGTGGGACAGGTCAACAACTTCCGGTTCAACGAGAGCCCTGTCGACCTGCTCCGTCGCTTCTCCGAGGCCGGTGCGACGTCGCGGGCGTTCTCCCGGGAGTGGGGGGACTACTTCCCACGGGTCGCCGCACCCGCATTGCGCGTCCCGGACTTCAACATGTCCACGGTGAGCCAGGCCAGCTAGCTCAATGACCACGCGAGGCGACTGCGCACCCGCCATGGCAGGCGCCGGCACCCATTGAGGCTCGTGCTCCCCCCGGCGAGGCCATCTGCACAACCCGGCAAGTTCGCGCGGGGCGAGTGGAGCGGCACCGCTAACGCAGATCGAGGCGCAGCACGTCGGAGACGCCGTAGCGGTCTGCCGCCGCCTGTTTGATGGCGCGCAACCCCGATTGCCGTACGCCGACGACGAGATCGGTGAGCGCACGCTGAGCGGAGATGTCCCCGGCGAAGGCCGCGATGCACGTCTCGGGCTGGGCGTTCGCGAATGCGAGCAGTGCCCCGGCAGCACCGGCGGGCCCGGCCAGCCCGAGAATCGCTCCCGACCCGACGTAGACATGCCCGTCCCACGCCGCAAGCTCGTGCAGCAGCCGGGCGGGATCAGCCGAGGAGTCCTTGACCGCGCCGATCGGGAGCTTCGGCAGATCCGCAACCTCGATGCCCGGCACACCAAGCGGGACGGGGTTGTGATAGCCGATGACCCGCTCCGGACCACCCACGGCGTTCGCCACGGCAGAGAACAGCTCTACGCTGTCGACCCTGGCCCGCGCGGGGTGGACGAGAACTGCGTCGGCACCCGCCTTGCGCGCGGCCAACGCGCGAGCAGCGGCTCCCCGCGGCCAGGCCGCGCTCGCGCCGGCGATGACGGTGACGTCGTCGGGCAGTCCTTCGCGAACGGCGCCGATCAGCTCCTCCCGCTCGGCGTCGTCCAGCGTCTCAGCCTCCCCTGTCGTACCGGCGACGAGGACGGCGCGGACACCGGCCTCAACCACACGGCGGGCATGGGCGACTGTCGCGGCCACATCGACGGCGCCTTCTTGCGTGAAAAGCGTGATCAGCGCAACGCCAACCCCGCGGAACGTGGGATCTGCCATGCGGCCCGTCCCTCCTGGATCCTGGGCATCCCGATCTCACCATTCTCCCGGACCGCACACGAATCGGTAAGCGCTCGGGTCACGACACCCCACGATGCTCGGCAGCGATGCGTTCGATCTCGGCAGGCGTACCGGACATGATCGTCCGGACGTGCCGCGTCACAAGCTCGACCGGCCAGTCCCACCAAGCGGCACGTTGCAACCGCTCGATGTCAGCGTCATCGAACCGCTGCCGGATCTGCCGTGCCGGATTACCAGCGACGATCGTGTACGGCGGGACGTCCGACGTCACCACCGCACCAGCCGCGATGATGGCCCCGTTGCCGATCCGTACCCCCGGCATGATCGTGGCCTGACAGCCGAACCACACGTCATGACCGACCACGGTGTCGCCGCGACTGGGCAGTCCCGTCAGGATGTCGAGCGTCTGCTCGGCCCACTCGCCGCCGAAGATCGTGAACGGATACGTGGAAACCCCGATCGTCGGGTGGGCCGCACCAGCCATCAGGAAACGGGTTCCGGTCGCGATCGCGCAGTACTTGCCGATGATCAGCCGCTCCGGTCCGTACGCATAGAGGACGTTGCGCTCTTCGAAGTGCTGTGCCTCGAAAGGATCGTCGTAGTAGGTGAAGTCGCCGACGGTGATCTTCGGCGAGCGAATCAAGGGCTTGAGAAAGACGACTCGATCGTGGTGGGGCACCGGATGAATCGTCGTCGGATCAGGAATCACGTGCAGCCACTCTAGGAGAGGCCGCCAGCATGACGGGATCGGCCAGGACTCGCGGCACCGATGCCGGGCTCTCGGTTGCTACCGTCCCTTCCATGTCGACTCCTTCCGCATCGACGCCCTCCCCATCGACGCCATCTGCATCGGGTTCCTCCGCACCGGGCTCGGAGCTTCTGATCAGACTGCTCAACACGCCGTCGGTCGTGGTCCATGACATCGACGACGAGGGACGGTTGCTCGTCGGGTACGACGCCACGGGAACGTCCCAGCTCTACGAGATCGAGATCGATCCCACATCGAACGGCGTCGGCGCCTGGCGCCAGCTGACCGCCCATGACGGACCGGTGCGAGGCCGCTACCTGCCGCAGAGCCGGATCGTCGTGGCCGAACACGACACCGGAGGCAACGAGCGGGCCCAGCTCTCCCTGATCGACCTTGGTCGAGACGACGACGGACCGCCGCCACCTCAGCCGTTCGTCCACGATGCGAACTGGATCCACCGGCTCGCGGCGGTGCAACCCGGCCGGGTGCTCTACTTCACGAACCGTCGCAACGGAGTCGACTTCGATCTGGTCGTCCGCGACGTCCAGAGCGGCGAGGAGCGGGTGCTCTACGACGGTGGCGGGTACACACTCGAGGCGGAGGCCTCCCCGGACGGCTCCTGGGTGGTGTTGACCCGACCCAATGCTCCCGCCAACTCCATGCAACTGCTGCTCGTCTCCACCGACGACGGCCGAGTCGAGGAGCTGACCGGCTGGGACGACGACGCCTACATCTCGACGCCTTCCTGGTTGCCCGATTCGTCCGGATTCCTCGTCTCGACCAACGGCGGGCGGGAGATGACGGCGGTGGTCCACTACGACCTCGCCACCCGACAGTGGAGGGACGTCGTCGTCGATGAGGCGCACGACCTGATCGGGTGGGCCTCCCCTGACGGCGAGCACGTCCTGGTGGCCACCAACGACGACGGCGCCACACCCATGGCGATCCATCGGCTGCGTGATGGCGCCAGAGTCTGCACTCTCGACCTCCCGGCAGGCGGATGTGCCGCATTCCTCATGCCCAACCCGGTGTGGTCGCGCTCGGGCAACTCCGTTGCGCTGACCTACTGCTCGCCGGCCAGTCCGCCGTACGCCCTGCGCTGCAACGCGAGCACCGGCGTGGTGACATCCGTACGTCCGCCCGAATTCCCTGCACTGCCACAAGACCTGGCGAGACCAACCTCCTACCGCGTGCCAGCACACGACGGCGAACGCATCCCGGTCTTCGTCTACCGGCCGCCGGAGGGCGGTGACGGCTCGGCCGTGTTGATCATCCACGGTGGTCCGGAAAGCCAGTCGATGCGGCTGTGGAGCCCGGTCCTCGCCAGCTTGGTCGCGCAGGGGCACACCGTCGTGGTGCCGAACGTGCGTGGCTCGACCGGTTACGGCAAGCGGTGGTACGGACTGGACGACCGGCGCCGCCGCCTGGACTCGGTTGCCGACCTTGCCTCGATCCACGACTGGCTCCCCAGCATCGGCGTCGACCCCAGCCGGGTCGCGCTCTACGGTGGTTCGTACGGCGGCTACATGGTGCTCGCCGGGCTTGCCTTCCAGCCGGAACGGTGGGCGGCAGGCGTGGACATCGTGGGCATCGCCTCCCTGGTGACGTTTCTCGAGAACACCTCGAGCTACCGGCGCAGGCATCGGGAGCGGGAGTACGGCTCGCTCGAGCACGACCGCGACTTCCTGCACGAGGCGAGCCCGCTCACGCACGTCGACGCGATTCGCGCACCGCTGTTCGTCATCCACGGCGCCAACGACCCACGGGTACCGCTGTCGGAGGCCGAGCAGATCGTGACCGCCCTGCGATCGCGAGGCGTGCCGTGCGAGTTGCGGGTGTACGAAGACGAAGGCCACGGGCTCGCCCGGCGCGCCAACCGGCTCGACGCCTACCCGGCGGCACTGGAGTTCCTCGCCACGCACCTGAAAGCCAGCAAAAAATGACCAGGTTCAGTTCGCCACCCGACAATGACCACGTTCAGTGGGCTTTCGACACCCTTCCGGGGCCGACAGGCCTTGGCTCGGTGGAGATACTCACCGCCAGCGCGGCCATGTGGAAGGGGCGAAGGCTGCCTCGTTGTTCCAACCTGTCGATCAAGGGAGTCGCATGAGCGAGCGTGTGGGATTCATCGGTCTCGGCATCATGGGGTCCGGCATGGCCAGCAACCTGCTGCGGGCTGGCTTCGACGTCGTCGTCTACAACCGCACCGCGTCACGTGCCGAGCCGCTGGTCGCCGCCGGTGCCGAGGCTGCCGCAACCCCACGAGAGGTCGGCGAGCACTGCGCGGTCGTCTTCACGTGCGTGAGCGATACGCCGGACGTCGAGCACGTCCTTTTCGGGCCGGACGGGGTGGCAGAGGGTTTGCACGAAGGATCCCTCGTGGTCGATGCCAGCACGGTGAGTCCGGTCGCAAGCCGTGCCTGGGCCGAGCGGCTGGCCGAACGCGGCATCGGCTTTCTCGACGCCCCCGTTTCGGGCGGCAGTGAGGGCGCCGCGAAGGGCACGCTCTCGATCATGGTGGGTGGCGAGGCGTCGCACGTCGAACGGGCACGGCCGTATCTCGAGGCCATGGGCAGCACGATCACCCACGTCGGTCCGGTCGGCGCTGGTCAGACCTGCAAGCTCGTCAACCAGATCCTCGTGGTCACCGCGATGCTCGGTGTGGCCGAGGCACTGGTATTCGCCAAGGCGGGAGGCCTGGATCTGGAGAAGACCATCGCTGCCGTGAAGGGTGGCGCCGGTGGCTCGTGGATGCTGGCCAATCGCGGTCCTCAGGTGATTCGTGACGACTGGCGGCCCGGCTTCACCATCGATCTCCAGCAGAAGGACCTGCGGCTCGTGCTCGAAGCCGCGGACCAGCTCGGCGTACCGACGATCGCGACCAGCATGATCTTCCATCTCTACCGCACGCTGCAGCGGGAAGGCCTCGGCTCCGAGGGCAACCACGCATTGGTCAAGGCTCTGGAACGGCTTGCCGGCATCGAGGCGCGCCAGGGTTAGCTGCACGAGGAAATTCGCTCGAAGCCGTGCCGGGTCGCGGTTTAGCATCCGGCACCATGCAGCTCAATCACCTCGGCCTCCCGGTATCCGACGAGGAGCGTTCGCTGCGCTTCTACTCGACCTACTTCGAATTCGATCCGAAGACGGTCACCCGCTACTCCGATGGGACGATCATCGTCCGGAACGCCCATGGCTTCGACCTTGCGCTGCACCGGCATCCCGCACCGGCGGCCGCTCCACCCTTTCTACACTTCGGTTTTCGGTTGCCGTCGCGCGAGGCCGTCCACGCCTTACGTGACCGCATGACGGCAGACGGCCTGCAGCTCGTCTCGGAGGACGACGAGCCCGACCTGCTGAGCTTCAAGGTCCTCGACCCCGACGGATTCACCATCGAGGTCTACTGGGAGCCTTGAGGTGGTGTGCGTGCCCGGCTCCCGGTCAGGCACACCACCCTCGACAGCTCTCGCTGACCCGTACAAGCCTGTCGGACCCTGCGTGCCTGATCTCGTCGTCAGCCACGCTTGTCGGGATTCCGCCAGAACACGGTCTCGGGATCGTAGACCGCCGGCACCGGGTGGATCCACGGCGCCACGAAGCCTCCCTGGGCGAGGTTCTCCTTCCGCGGCACGTTCCCTAGCTCTTCGTGTGCGAGCATGACCATCGGCGCGTTCGCCACGGTTCCTTGGACGAATGGTCCTTCCTCGATGTGGATCCGGGTCATCTCCCACACGAGGCGATGCCGCTCCATCTCGTCCGGCTCGACCTTGCTGCGGTCGTAGAGCTCCCACAGTCGCTCGATCGGACCACCAGGCTCGGGCTCCATGCGGGGTGGCGTGCGCTTGTACGGATCGACGTTCTTCTCCGCGTTCTCCTCGGGCGTACCGCGGACGTTGTAGTACTGCCCTTCCAGCGGGGCCCAGCGGGTCTGCTCGATGGGCACCAGCCACTGCGGATACACAAGACAGTTCGGCCCGTCGGCGATTCCCCAACCGGCGTTGGACATGAGCTTCCCGGCTTCCCACTGCGGGCTGAACGCGTCCGGGCTGATCGGGTACTGCCGCGCATCGAGCCCGATCGCCTTCCAGTCCCGTTCCAGCATGTCGTTCTTCTGCCTGACGTCGCTTGCGACGTTGGAGCCGAACTCGATCCGGATGATGAGCTTGCTGCCGTCCGGCGCTTCACGCAGTCCGTCGCCGTCACGGTCGACCACGCCGATCTCGTCCAGGAGCGCCTTGGCCTTCTCGGGGTCGTAGGCCACGTAGCTGTCACGCCACTCGCGGTAGACACGGCGACCCTCGTCGTTGACGTGGTACTCGATCGCCTTCACGCTCATCGTGCCCGTGGTCTTCTCCCCCGTGTTGAAGTAGATCGCCTTCTGGGCTTCCTCTCGGTTGAAAGCGTGCGACAACGCCTGACGGAACTTGGGATTCCGGATGAGCTTGCGCAGGTTCTCGTCGATGTAGTCGTAGTTGAAGAAGAACGCCGTACCGGTCCCGTCGCCACTGTCCCAGAGGATTGGCTCGATCCGACTCCTGGACTGCGCCGACTTGAGTCCTGAGACGTCGCCGAGGTTCACGCCCATGAACGGCCCGAGCAGGTAGTCGACCTTGCCCTGCTGGATCTGCAGCTTCGCGACTTCCTGGTCCTGCACGGCGATCGCGGACACGGTGTCGATGTAAGGAAGCTGGTTGCCTTCCCGGTCCACGCACCAGTAGTAGGGGTTGCGCTCCAACGTGAGCTGTCGACCCTCCTGGACCGACACGACCCGCCAGCCGGTCATCACCGGGCACTCGGGATTGGTCTGCCAGTTCCGCTTCCGCTCGAACTCCCCGTCGGCACTCGCCCAGTCCTTGGACACGTCGGGGTTGTAGCGCGGGTGGAACTGCTGGAGATAATGCTTCGGCTCCATCCACACCGGACCGACACCGCGGTTGACCCACATGGCGAGGCGGTCAGCAGTGAGCGGCGCCGGAGCGTCGAACGTCATCACGATCGTGTGCTCGTCCGGCGCCTTCATCTCCATCACGGTGCCCTTGCCGGAGCGGGCCTCGTCGGGCGGCACCTCGGGGTGCTCCTGGTTGAGCACCATGTCCTCCCACCAGAACATGATGTCGGCGGTCGTCCACGGTTGCCCGTCCGACCACTTCAACCCGGTGCGGAAGTGCAGAGTCCACTCCGAGGCATCCTCGTTGGACTCCCAGCTCTCCACGAGACCCGGACCGATGTCCAGCCCGTCGTTCAGCCATCGCAGCAAGGAATGGCCGTACATGTACTCCTTCATCTGGACGTCGTCCGTGGCCGGGAGCATGATCCGCATCTCCCCGCCGTACTCCCCGATGTCCAGCCAGTTGTGCGGAACGACGTACGGGTTGTCGGGTAGCCGCTCTTCCACCGGTGGCAGCTCACCGTTCTTGACCCGCTCGGCCAGCATCGGCGCTTCCTTGAACGACGCCGGACGGGGAAGTGGCGACGTCGCCGAACCCTTGCGATTGGTTGTCCCGTTCGCCGGGCTGTCCGATTTGCCACGAGACTCGCCAGTGTCGCTCGTGTCGCGCTGGCAGCCAACGATTGACAGCGCCATCGCGGCTGCCGCCGAGCCATACAGCAGTGCGCGACGGCTCAGTCGTACGTTTTGTTCCATGGCTCTCAGTCCTCGCGTTCAATCGTTCGGGGCTGGTCTCGGCGGTGGGGTGATCGCCTGCCGTCGAGGGATGTGGTGAGGAAGGCGATCACCCCGAACTCGGTCAGTTCAGCCGATCCCAGCGAAGTGGCTCGAACTCGGTCAGACCGACGTACTGTCCGAAGTTCACCGGGTTCACGTTGACGCCGAAGAAGCGGATCTTCGTCGTCGTCACGGGCTCGAAGATGACGGTGTTGTAGCCGGCAGCTGGGGTGGCGGGCTCACGGGCGATCTCGTTGACATCGACCCACTCACCGTCACGCCAGTACTGGATGCGGTATTCCTTCGGCGGGATGACGCCACCGTTGTCGTTGTAGATGTGGGCGTTCACCCGACCGATCACGGTCGGCCCCTCGAAGGTCAGTGCGTACCAGTCCGCTTCGTTCCCCGAGTTCCACGACGTCCACCGCGGCGATGCGCCGTAGGTGCCGTCGATCGGCCCTTGCAGCGTGTCGTACGGCGAGGTGTACGACGCCTCGGGCGTGACCGACATCCCACGGCTCAGCGCGCGCAGTGCGAGGTTCGCGTTCACGGCCTCGAGCTCCTGCACCTTCGCGTCGCCGTCGATGAGGACGCGCAGCCGCCGGGTGTTCACGTTGTCGAAGCTCACGACGTTGAGACCTCTGCGAAGCTTCGCGGATGCACGCACCGGGTGCGTGACGTCGCTCCAGCCTCCATTGCCCCAGTACTGCACCTGGATGTCCTTCGGCACGCCGTTGAGGTAGAGGTTGATCTTGTTCACTACCTGACGCACCCCGAACGTCACCGCGATCCACTGCGACGTGTCGCCACGGGCGGGGACCCACGCAGTGTCCAGCTGACCGTCGATCAACTTACTCGCCGACGAGTTCTTCGACGATGCACTGGCCGACGGTGTTCTGGGCTGCGGATCGCCAGCCTGCCGGTTACCGGCGACGTTGCCGACGTTGCGTACCTCGAGCTCGGTGAGGGCGATCTCGCCGCCATCGCCGGGCTCCAGCAGGACACGCACGGCGTCTGCAATCACCGTGTCGAATCCCGCGACCACAAGGTCGCCGTCTGCCGAGACGGTGGCGTTCTCCGCGGCCACCCACTGGTTGTCACGTCGGTACTGGACGGACACCGAGGCGGGCGCGGCACCCGACGCGCCATGGACCAGCACCTGGTCGAACTCCCGCGGCGCGTCGAAGTCCACACCGACCCAGGCGTTGCTGGACGAGCTGCTCCATGCCGTCTTGTCGGTCTTGCCGTCCACGAGACCCCACGGTGTGCCGCCGGTACTCGCGATCGGCGTGGGCTCCTTCGTGCCCTTCGGGTTGTAGGCGATCGAGGGTGAGACGTCGGGAACGGTGTAGGCCACCAGACCGTCGATCCAGAGTCGGTACGAACCACTTCCGGAGGTCACCCGGAACTCGATTCCCGTCACCTGGTCGAGGGTCGCGTCGCCCACGACCCGGCGCTCCCAGGTGCCGCCACCGGCGAGCGGGATCTCGGCACGCTGCCAGCCGTAGCGCGCCTCCTGGTACGCCACCGCCCACGGGTCGAGCCAGTTCCGTGCCGGCACGTACTCGATGTACGCGTCGTCGCCGGCGAGCAGGCGTACCACGGGCTGCCCGGCACCGAACGCTCGCTCCTCGTGCTCGGCACCGATCCAGAACGCCAGCGTCGACGCGTCGGTCAGGTCGAGCGAGCCGGAGTACCGCAACGTGGCTTCGGTCGCGTCGCCCTCGAGCCGCACCGACTGGTTGCCCTTGACTCGGCGCTCCTCGTCGGCGTGGACTGCGACCTCGCCGCCCGACCCCTCGGCGGTCCAGCCGGCGATGTCTGTGGCGAGCTCCGGATCGGGGTCGGCGACATAGAAGTCGAAGCCCGCCAGGTCGGCCAGCTTGCCGTTGTTGACGGTGACGCCGACGCGGTAGAAGCCCGGCTCGTCGAACGTGTGCGTCACACGGCCGGTCGTCGCGATCGTGCCGTCACCCAGGTCCCAGCGGAACTCGAGCGGCGCACCGGACGAGTCCTCGCTCGCGGTGGCATCGAACGTGACCGGCTGGCCGGCGACCGCCCCATGCTCGGGATCGATTGTCACACGAGCCTTCGGCGCGGAGTCGTCGATCGAGGCGTCACGGTAGAAGACGTTGGTGACGTTGCCGTCTTCCTTGATCGCACCGTCAGGGTTGCCTGTGATCTCGTTGCCTGCGATGTCGAGCCAGGAGGCGTTGCGCAGGTAGATGCCGTAGGTCGCATTGTCGTGAATGCGATTCTGCTGGATCACCCAGTGCTGAGCCGGGTAGTCGGCGTTGTAGCGGATGGCAACGCCCGGGCTCTTGTTGTCGTGGACGTGGTTGCCTACGAACACGAAGTGGCTACTGGAGCCGTTGACGACGGCCACCCCCGCGTTGCCGAAGTCCTCAGGTGCGTTGGCCTTGGTCACCCCGTTGTACGCAGCCTCGTTGCCGATCATGACCGTGTGGTCGGAACCACCCAGCCAGAAGCCGTACGAGGAGTGGTTTCCCTTGTTGCGTACATAGACGTTGCCCGGTGACCAGCTCTCCCAGGCGTTGTTGTTGGCGTACGACGCGTCGTTCTCCTCGAAGTAGTTGCCGGTCGAGACAACCCCGTTGAGCGGGCGGATGAACACGCCGTCTCCACCGTGGGTGAAGTCGTTGCGGTAGAAGGAGTTGTCATTGGAGCCGGTCTCGATCAGCGCACTGGTGGAGTCACAGGCGTGCGTCTGGCACTGGCTGTTCTGCTGCCGGATCCCGTAGCTGAAGTTGTTGTCGCTGATCGTGTTGCGCGACGAACGCCACATCTTCAAGCAGACGTTGCTGCAGTGGGAGATGTCGTTGTTGGCGATCGTGTTGTCGTTGCTGTTGCGCAGCGTGAGGCCGTTCCAGTTGCGGTGTGCGACGTTGTGCTCGATCCGGCTGGAGTTCACGCCCTCGAGCAGGATGGCGCCGGCCAGTGGGCCGTCGGTCCACGCGACCGACGGGTCGTCGTAGTTGTCGGAGAAGTCGTTCCGCGTGATCGTCCAGTCAGAACCGTCGACCACCTTCAGGCCGAGGTCGAACCCACGGGCCGTAAGCCCGGTGAGCGTGACGCCGCTGCGTCCCTCGGCGGTCACGGCGACCCCAGCGAAGGAGTCAGGGTCCCCAGCGACACCCGGACCGACGAACACCGCTCCGTTTCCGTCGATCGTGATCCCGTCGGCACCGATCACGATGCCGTTTCCGTCAGGGAACTCGTAGGTCCCCGGGGCGAACGTCGTGTCTTCTGTGATCACCATTCCGGGGGTCGGCACCACCTCGTCGGCGGCTCCGGCTGGTGTAGGGGTCGCGAGGACTGCCAAACAGGCTCCGATGGCGAGAACGGCGACGGAGGCCGGTGAAGTCAGCAAGGTGAGACGCATCCAAGGCTCCTGCAGAAGGGGTCAGGACTTGTTCGTAACTCCGCCCGTTGATGCCGGCCACCTGTCTGGTGAGCGGCGGCCGTTCAGTGGTGACCACGGTCCGGTTCAGACAAAGTTTGGGAATCGATTTCCCTTATTTACTCCCGGATGCGTCCCATTGTCAACCATTCGTTAGCGGCCCGAGACCGGCGCGCGGCGACCCGCCTTGTGCTCGATCTGCCACCGGCTCTGCATCCGACGAGGTGGTCAGCATGGCAGTGGTGGGCCGGACCCGACAAGGGGCCGGTGTGGCGGACAGGATCGATGCCGAACGCCGTACGCGGCGCTGGTCTCACCGCACCTTTGCGCTTCGAGGCCACCACCCTGACAGATGGTGAGCACGCGTGCAGCAGCAGTAGCGCAGGACAAGCCACGAGCGAGGAACAACTCTCCGCTGCTGTGACCCGAAGCCGACGTGTAGCGAGTGTGCTGGATGGCGCCGAGCGGCGCGGAGTTCGCCCGTGCTGGTCGTACGACGGGACGACGGCCGGATCGTCCAGGAAGGACCTGCCCTGAACGACAGCTTGCGGGAGCAGTGAACGTTCTCCGAGATCAGCGACGACTCGTTCCTGTGGACCGGGGAGAGCTCGGTCGACGATGGGCGCGTGGATCAGCATCTGAGGGCGACGCGTATCCCGTCATGGGCCTGCGCGAAACGCCAGCGTCGTGACCGCCCTGCACACGTAGATGCCGGGTCTGTCACGTAGCAGGCCGCTGGTTTTCGGCGGCAACCTAGCCGGCGCCGCGGGCAACACCGCGGGTAAGACGTCGGCGGTCACATTGCCAGAGGCCACGCATCCCGTCGCACTTGACCAGGCACTTTCTGATGCCGAAGATAGATGAGGTTGGCAATCGTTTACCAAACGATCACGTCCAATCGACCAGGTACCGGTTCGTACCCTTTGAGGCAGACTCGACAAAAATCGCCGACAGACCAGTCGGTGGAATGGGGGTTCACGGGGAATGGCGCGCGTGACGATGCGAGATGTCGCCAAGGAGGCGGGATACTCCGTGGCGACCGTCTCGCGGGTCCTGACCGGCAGTCGCCGGGTGCGGCCTGACGTGGTGCAAGCCGTACGGGAAGCGCAGGAGCGGCTCGGCTACCGCACCAACCAGCTGGCCAGCGCCCTGCGCCGGCAGTCGACCGCCACCGTGGGAATGGTCGTGCCGCAAATCGCCAACCCCTTCTTCACTGCGTTGGTCCAGGCGGTCGAGCGCAGCCTCCACCGTTCCGGACACGGGTTGCTGCTGTGCGACGGCGAAGAGTCCCCCGAGGTCGAAGCTGAACGCGTCCAGATGCTGCTGTCACGTCAGGTCGACGGCCTGCTGATCGTGCCATACCACGCCGAGCGTAGCGCCGCATCGATCCGCGAAGCGGCTGAAGAGATCCCGGTGGTGCAACTCGACCGCGTGGTGTCTGGAGCGGAAACCGACTCAGTCGCGGTCGACAACGAGCACGGCATGGTCCAGGTGATCCGCCACCTGGCTTCCCAGGGCTATCGGCGGCTTGGCTTCGTCGGCGCCGAGCCGACCAACTCGACAGCGGCCGAACGACTACAGGCCTACCTGAGCCACGCCGGTGAGGTTGGCGCGGACAACACCGAGCGGGTCTGGCTCGGCGACTTCTCCACGTCCTGGGGGCAGCAGGCAGGCGCCATGCTCGCAGCCACCGGGCAGGTCGATGCGGTGATCTGCGCCAACGACCTGATCGCGCTCGGGGTGCTCGATGCGTTCGCCGAGCACGGCAACCACGGCACACGCGCAAGGACCGGGAAACGCCCCGCACATGGCCGAAACCGCACCTCTGGCCAACCCAGGCTTCGCGTACCGGAGGACGTGGCGGTGACCGGATTCGACGACATCGCGTTCGCGACCCTCATCCGCCCGACGCTCACGTCCGTACGCCAACCCGTCGACGAGCTCGGCGCCGAAGCCGTCCGGGCGCTGCTGTCCAGGCTCTCCCGCACCGACGGGCGGCCTCGAAAGATCCGCATCCAGCCGGACCTGGTGGTCCGTCAGTCCACCGCGCGGTAGTGCGCCGGGTCCACGGACGCCCTCGCCGCCTCGTCAGGGTTTCGACAGCCGTCCACGTCATGTAGGCCACGGGAAGGTGTCGGACGCCCACGTAACGTGGTCATTGTCAGGTGGCGAAGGCGTCGGGTGGTGGGCAGACGCAGACCAGGTTGCGGTCGCCGTACGCCTGGTCGATCCGCCGGACCGGCGACCAGTACTTCCGCCGACGCAGCGTCGCCACCGGGTAGGCCGCCTCGTCTCGGCTGTAGGGGTGGTTCCACTCCCCCGCCAGCATCTCGACGGTGTGCGGCGCGTTGCGCACCGGATTGTCGTCTGCGGGCCATTCGCCTGCGATCACGCGATCGATCTCGGCCTTGATCGCAATCATCGCGTCACAGAACCGGTCCAGCTCCGCCAGGCTCTCCGACTCCGTCGGCTCCACCATGAGCGTGCCCGCGACCGGGAAGCTCATCGTCGGCGCGTGGAACCCGTAGTCGATGAGCCGCTTCGCAACGTCGTCGACGGTCATGCCGGCCTTCCGGGTGACCGGCCGCACGTCGATGATGCATTCGTGGGCGACCAGACCGGCTCGCCCGGAGTAGAGCACCGGGTAGTGCGGCGCCAGCCTGGTCGCGACGTAGTTGGCCGCGAGCACCGCGGTCTCGGTCGCAAGGCGTAGGCCCGGACCGCCCATCATCCGGATGTACATCCAGGAGATCGGTAGGATGCCCGCCGACCCGAACGGCGACTCCGCGATCGGCCCCACTCCCGTCGCCGGCCCGGCCTCGTCGAGCAGCGGATGGTTCGGCAGGTACGGTGCGAGATGCTCCCGCACGGCGACCGGACCGACCCCCGGTCCACCGCCACCGTGCGGGATGCAGAACGTCTTGTGCAGGTTGAGGTGCGACACGTCGCCACCGAACTCGCCGATCCGCGCGAGACCGAGCAGGGCGTTGAGGTTGGCGCCGTCCACGTACACCTGCCCGCCGTGGTCGTGGACCACCGTGCAGACCTCGCGGATGTGCTCTTCGTACACCCCGTGAGTCGACGGGTAGGTCACCATGATCGCCGCAAGCCGCTCGCTGTGCTCGGCCGCCTTGCGCCGCAGGTCGTCCAGGTCGACCGTCCCGTCCTCGGCGGCCGCCACCACCACGACCCGCATGCCGGCCATCACGGCAGATGCGGCGTTCGTTCCGTGCGCGGACGACGGGATGAGACACACGTCGCGGTCCGCCTCACCACGCGACCGGTGGTACGCCCGGATCGCCAGCAAGCCGGCAAGCTCGCCCTGGGATCCCGCGTTCGGCTGCAGCGAGACCGCGGCGTAACCCGTCACCTCGGCAAGCCACTGCGCGAGCTGCCGGATCAGGGTCAGATAGCCCTGCGCGTCCTCCACCGGAGCGAACGGGTGGATCTGCGCGAACTCCGGCCAGCTGATCGGTTCCATCGCCGCCGTCGGGTTCAGCTTCATCGTGCACGAGCCGAGCGGGATCATCCCGCGGTCGAGCGCGAAGTCGTCGTCGGCGAGCCCACGCAGGTAGCGCAGCATGGCGGTCTCGGAGTGGTGCATGCCGAAGGCGGGATGGGTGAGGTACGGCGTGGTCCGGGCAAGCTCGTCGGGAATCGCGTCGGGGGTCTCCGCGTCGAGCGCGTCGACGTCGTACGGTCCGGCGCCGAAGGCCGCCCACACGTCACGCAGGTGCTCCGTCGTCGTCACCTCGTTGCACGCGATGCCCACGTGGTCGGCGTCGACCAGCCGCAGGTTGATGCCCCGCTCCCGCGCCGCTGTCACGACGTCGTGCGCCCTCCCCGGCACCCGGGCAAGGAAGGTGTCGAAGAATCGCGACGTCACGACCTCGACGCCATGCCGCCGTAGTCCCTCTGCGAGCACGGTCGCCATCCGGTGCACCCGAGCCGCGATGTCCCGCAGGCCGTCAGGGCCGTGATAGACGGCGTACATGGCGGCCATGACAGCGAGCAGCACCTGCGCGGTGCAGATGTTGCTGGTCGCACGCTCCCGTCGAATGTGCTGCTCGCGGGTCTGTAGGGCCAGCCGGTAGGCGGGCCGCCCCGCCGCGTCGACCGAGACGCCGACGAGACGGCCGGGCAGCGAACGCTCCAGGCCCTTTCGTACGGCCATGTAGCCCGCGTGCGGACCGCCGTACATGAGCGGCACACCGAACCGCTGGGCGCTGCCTACGGCCACGTCTGCACCCATCTCCCCCGGCGAGCGCACCAGCGTCAGCGCCAGCAGGTCGGCGGCGACCGCGACCAGCGCACCCCGCTCGTGGGCGGCCGCGACCAGCCCGGAGAGATCACGCAGCTCGCCGCTAGTGCCCGGGTATTGCACGAGTACGCCGAAGAAGTCTCCGCCGGGTAGCGACACGTCGAGGTTTGCGACGACAAGCTCGATTCCGAGCGCCTCCGCCCGGGTGCGTATCACCGCGATGGTCTGCGGCAGGCAGTCGGCATCGACCAGGAAGCGGTTGCTCGCGCTTCGCCGGTTCACCCGACGGATCAGCATCATGGCCTCGGCAGCGGCCGTCGACTCGTCAAGCAGAGACGCCCCGGCAATCGGCAGACCGGTGAGGTCGCTCACCATGGTCTGGAAGTTCATCAGCGCTTCGAGCCGACCCTGACTGATCTCCGGCTGGTACGGCGTGTACGCGGTGTACCACGCCGGGTTCTCCAGCACGTTGCGTCGAATGACCGGCGGGGTCACGGTGTCGTGGTAGCCCAGCCCGATCATCTGAACCATGGGCCGGTTCTTGGCGGCGAGCTCGCGCAGCTCCGCCAGCGCCTCCGCCTCCGTTGCGGCCGGCGGCAGGTCGAGCGGGGTCTGGGTACGGATGGAGTCGGGCACAGCGGCCGCGACCAGCTCCTCCAGCGACCCGTAGCCGCAGGCGGCCAGCATCTTGGCTCGGTCCTCGGCGGACGGGCCGAGGTGGCGGGCGACGAAGCTGGCCGAGCGGGCCGGCGCGCTGATCGACTGCAGGCGATGGTGCCTGGCGGCTCTGGTCGTCATGGGGGCTCCCGGCTGTCAGGTTCGATGGCCTGTCAGGTGTGTCCCCCTCTGTCACGCCCGCTCCCGAGCGCTCCAGAGTCGCCTCGCCCGCGCGGTCCGTGAGCCTGAGAGGTTCCGGGGGAGTTGCCCCTTCGGCGCTCCGCACGACCGTCGGCCTACCACGCCGAACCGTTCAGCCCTTTGCCGGGCCCCTGGACGACCAGCGTGGCCGCCACCGACGCGGCGGAGACTCTCCCACGCGGGGTTATCAGCGCTTCCACGCTACCAGCGCCCAGACCCCGGGCAGCGCAAGCGGGGCCGTACCAGACAAATCGTTGTCTGCGACCGCCGGCTCAGCCGGTGAGGCGTGCCCGACGGCGCGCGGCAAGCTCGTCACCGGGGTGGTCGGAGGTCACGGCACCATCCGGACGCTCTCCCGGGAACTGCGCCAGACTGCCCTCCACCTCGAGCGACACCCGGCCGAGGGCGATACCGAAGACGCCCTGGCCGCCCTGCAGCAGGTCGATCACCTCGTCAGGCGAGGTGCATTCGTACACGCTCGCGCCATCGCTCATCAACGTGATCCCGGCCAGGTCACGCGTACCCCGCTTGCGCAGGTGCATGATCGCGGTACGGATCTGCTGCAGCGAGACACCGGCGTCGAGCAGACGCTTGATGACCTTG
The DNA here is from genome assembly GCA_036564245.1 of Actinopolymorphaceae bacterium. Classification (GTDB taxonomy): domain Bacteria; phylum Actinomycetota; class Actinomycetes; order Propionibacteriales; family Actinopolymorphaceae; genus Thermasporomyces. The sequence continues at coordinate 168,623 of DATCKU010000096.1, read as the reverse complement.
AGCATCAGGACATCACGGAATGAGTAGAGCCGCTGCGTTCCAGAGCCAGCGGCCGCCCGGATGCTCGGCTCCACGAGCCCGGTGCGCGCCCAGTAGTCGAGCTGGCGATAGGTGATACCGGCGGCTGCACACGCTGTCGCACCACGGTATCCGAGATCGTCCCCCGGCGGCTCGGGTACACCCTCGGCGGCTCCGAACAGGAGTCCCTGCTCGCCGGCGGTGCGGCGGGCTTCGCGTACCGAAGCGCTCTCACCTGCCGCGACGCCAGTGGCACCGCCTCCGGCTTGGTCACCCGTGCTCATCACGGCTGCCTCCCACGTTTGCGGGGCCACCTCGCGGGTGGCACCCTCTCCAGCCACGTCCGACCCCGACGCGAACGTGACCGCTACTCATACGGCGGGAGCCGCATGCTGACACCCTCAACAAGGGACCGGCTCGCCCCGTGCCGAGCGCCCTCACTTCGCCGACGCTGCCGTCCTCTGCTGCTCACGTGCCACTGTGCTCGTCTCAGCAGAGGCTTACGTCCACGAAGTTTTACCGTCACGGTAGGCCCACGCCTCGTGACGGGTCAACGCGCGCGCCCGGCGTGTCGCCGAAACCTCAACCTGAAGTCGAGGTGTGGGCGATCCTACGCGTGGCGCGACCCGACACGGGGCAACGAGCGGTGAGCACCGCGGCCGGTCAGCCGCCCGGTGTGTCGAAGTCTTCCGGGGTCACCTGGTCGAGGAACTCCCGGAACTTCTGGACCTCTGCCTCTTGTTCGTCCGGGATGGCGATTCCAGCTTCCGCTAGCACTTCTTCGGAGCAGACGATCTTGACACCCATCCGCAGTGCCAGGGCGATCGAGTCCGACGGCCGAGCGCTGACCTCCACCCCACTGGCGAACGCCAGGATCCCGTAGAACACACCGTCGCGCAGATCCGTGATCCGCACTTCGGTGAGCTGCTGTCCCGTTGCGATCAGCACGTCACGGAACAGGTCGTGGGTAAGGGGCCGCGCCGGGACGATGCCCTGCTGAGCGTGAGCGATCGCACTCGCCTCGGCAGGACCGACCCAGATCGGCAGGAAACGTTCGCCGTCGACCTCCCTGAGCAGGACAATCGGCTGGTTCGAAGGCATCTCTACCCGGACACCAACGACGTCGAGCTCGCGCACTCGTCCACATTACCCCGGCTGGGACCATGTGAGTCGACCGACGTCCTAACCGTTAAGTCCACTCTTGACCAAAAGCACGTGGAGACGCACGGCAAGGGCCGCGAGCTCCCGCATGCGCTCCTGGGCACGGGCCTGCGACTCTGCACCACGCTGCCGGGTGAGGGGCGCCACCAGCTGCTCGATCAGACCGACCTCACGGTCGGCCGCCGTACGGAAGGCGCGCAGGTGCCGCGGCTCCAAGCCGAACCCCGCCAGCTCGCCCGCAACGCGGGCAATCTGCAGGGCATCCGCGTCATAGGTGTCACGGCCGTGTCGTGTGGTGATGAGGCCGTACGACTCGAGCTGGTCGAGCAGGTCGGGCTTCACGCCGGACAGTTCCAGCAACTGCTCCCGGGTCAGTCGTACGTCAGACGGGGCGGGGCGGAAGTCCTCGGCGTCGAGCTTGTCGGCGTCGTGGACGAGTCGCGGCGCGGTCGGCAGCACCCGACCGGGCAATGCGGGAGGGTCCAGCCCTCGGTCGAGGGCGTCGAGATGGTCCTTGATCACCCGTAACGGGAGGTAATGATCCCGTTGTGCAGTAAGAACGAACCGGAGCCGTTCGATGTCCGCGTGGTCGAACTTCCGATAACCCGAGGGTGCCCGGCGTGGCTCGATCAGACCCTCGGCCTCCAGGAAACGGATCTTGGAGATCGTCACATCCGGGAACTCCGGACGCAACTTCGCCAGGACCTCACCGATCGAAAACCCGTCCGACCCCGCCGAAGCGGATCGCGCTGACGCCGCATCGGTCACCGAAGCCGCCCCCCATGCTCATGAACTCGCTGTCGTGGAACGCTTCCCCAGCTCTTCGTCGCCTGGCGCGCTCTCGCCACTGGCCCCGCACTGGGCCGTGGAGAAGCGTGACTCACGCGTCGCCCTCCGGCCTCCCACTCCAACCCGGTTGGTCTCGACGAGCGGTGTCCATGCCAGCGCCGCCGGACCGGCCCTGTGCGCCCGTCATGCCGAACCCCCGCTGGCTCACGAAGTACACGAGCCGGAACTTGCCGATCTGCACCTCGTCGCCGCCGACCAGCAACACCTCGTCGATCCGATCCCGGTTGACGTAGGTCCCGTTGAGGCTTCCCACGTCGCGTACCACAAAACCCTGGGGTCGGCGACGAAACTCAGCGTGCCGCCGCGACACTGTGACGTCGTCGAGGAAGATGTCGCTTTCCGGATGCCTGCCGACGGTGACGACGTCGGCATCGAGGAGGAACCGGCTGCCGGCACTCGGTCCCCGCTGCACGATGAGCAGCGCACAGTCGTACGGCAGCGCATCGACCGCCGCCTGCTCCTGCGGCCGGAGCTCCGTCTCTCCGCGATCGAGGTCAGTGTCGAAGCCCAGCGCGATCGTGGCCGTCGGCTCGGCGCCCCGCTCTCCGCCCAGCGGTCTGCCGCACTGCGAACAGAACCGCGCGTCGTCGGCATTCTCATGCCCGCACTGCGTGCAGAAAGGCATCGCTGACCCTCCCGTGGCGGAACTCCCAGGTCCCCTTGAACACGTCCACCGCACACACCCTAACTCTTGACCACCACTCGAGGTGGCGAGCCCGGACCCATCACCCCGAATGGGACGAAGAGGACGCGGGAGGACCGCCGCGGGATTTCCGGCGCCGGCCCCGAAGCCACCCAGCGGAGGGTGAGCCGGTTACGGCTTGTCGCCGGACTCGAGCATCGCCTGGTAGGCGGCCGCGTCGAGCAGCTGGTCGAGCTCTGACCGGTCGCTCGGCCGTACCTCGATCATCCAGCCGGAGTCGTACGGCTCGGCGTTCACCAGCTCCGGATGATCCTCGAGCTCGTCGTTGCGCGCGACCACGGTCCCACTCACCGGTGCGTACAGCTCGCTCACGCTCTTGGTCGACTCGACCTCACCGCATACCTCAGCGCGCCGCACCTCCTCGCCGACCTGCGGCAGGCTGACGTAGACGATGTCGCCGAGAGCGTCCTGGGCGTAGTCGGTGATGCCGACCCGGACCGTGTCCGGGCTGCTACCCGGATCGCGCACCCACTCGTGCTCGCTCGTGTAGCTCAGATCTTCCGGAACCACCGTCGTCTCCTCGAAGCCCTAGTCACTGCTACGCCAAGGCAGGTTAGCCGTTCGAGCTTGCCGGGTTAGCCACCGGTGCCGGGCGCCGACTCCTCGGGTACGGGACTGGCAAAGCGCGGCTCGGTTGGCTCGTGCAAGGAGTCCACCTCGACGTTCTCCTGCTCGACGATCGTCGCGAGCCCACCGTTTTGCGCCACCTCGTCGACCACACCACCGGGGATCCGCATGGCGGTCGCGAGGGTGCGGCTCTCGCCGATCGCGTCGACGGTGTACGGCGGCCTGAGCAGGACCCCGTCCACCACGATGCCGCCCTGACCGTCGAGGACGTAGCTGCTGGCCACCACCCGTACGCGGTCGTTGATCTCGATCGCCTCGGCACCCGCGTCGCGGAGCTCCTGGATCGTGTTCAGGACAACGGACGAGGTGACAGCGGACCGGCTGTCCGTGATCGTGAGCCGGATCCCGGGACCCTCGGCGGGCAGGGTGCCGGCGAGGATGCCCAGCACCTCGGCGCGTTCTTGCGCCTGCTCGACGGCGGTGCGGGTGCGGTCGGCTCCTGACAGCAGCTCCGTCTTCGCCCGCTCCAACTCGCGGATCTCGGCGTCGAGCCGTCGCGAGCGCTGTTGCAGACCGTCCAGGATCCGGATCAGCTCCGGTCGATCGGCCGACGCGAACTCGTCGCCACTTCGCACCGACTGCACCTGGGTGGTCGCCGCGAAGCCGAGCAGAGCCAAAAGGACGGCGCCGGCCAGTTGGGCCCGCGAGACGTAGAGGCGGAACGCGCGCCGCAACCGGCGCCAGGCCGGCGTGGAGAACATCGCCATTCGGGACCCGGCAGCGGCACGAGTGCCTCGGGACGCGGTGGCGCTGCGGGCCTGCGAGCTTTTGGTCGTCGTCGCTGTCGTGCCGTGCTCCGACGCAGGCCTTCCGGTGTGGTGCGGTCCAGCCGGGTCAGGGGAAACGTCGGCGCGGGATTCCTCCGACGCCACTCCACGGGCTTCAGGGCTCGCCGGCTCGTGCGTGTCGACGCCGGTCGACCGTGACGTGCTTTCGCCGTTGGCCTTACGCGAGTCAGTGGACACGTCACCGCCACCGGAAACTGGCTCGGTGCTCTTCTCGGCCACGGCTATCCCTCAACCCTTGAACAAGCGCCGGCGGATGGCGGCCAGGTTGGAGAACATCCGGATTCCGAGCACCACGACCACACCCGTCGAGAGCTGCGATCCGACACCGAGCTGGTCCCCGAGGAAGACGATGAGCGCGGCCAGCAGGACGTTCCCAATGAACGAGATGATGAACACCCGGTCGTCGAAGACACCGTCCACCAGTGCCCGCAGGCCACCGAACACCGCATCCAGTGCCGCAACCACCGCGATCGGAAGATAGGGCTGCAACCATAAAGGCACTGACGGTTGAAGCAGCAACCCCACGATGATTCCGGCGAAGAGGCCGATCGTCGCGATCACTCAAGCGCCTTCCGTCCGCGCGTACCGAAGCTGGTTTCCAGACTTGCCGGGCAACGTAAGCTCGTCGACCGACGATATCTCAAGGCGTATCCCGTGTTTCTTCTGGAGGTCGTGCAGCCAGGCGCCTCCGCGGTTCTCGGCGAACCGTGCCTCGATCGAGTCCGGGTCACCGATCGCCTCGATGACGTATGGCCGCGCCAGTGGCCGGTAGTCGACGGTTATCGACTTGTTCGCACCACGGATCGCGGTCAACCCCGTGAGCCGCTGCCCGTTGATGGCGATCGCCTCAGCGCCTGCTGCCCACAAGCCGTTCACCGCCTGCTGCAGATCGATGTCGAGGATCCGGCCCTGCTCGTCGACGAGACCTGACACTTCGTCCGGTGGCGCGTCGTCGACGATGATTCGGATTCCCGGGCCGGCGACGCGGCTCGTCTCCGCATGCGCCTCGAGCATGACGAGACGTTCCCGAAGCTCCTGGCCGCTTGCCGTACTTGTGAGCACGGAATCCTGCAAGACCGTGACTTCCTCCTCGAGCGCATCCGCCCTCGCCGCCAGACGATCGTTACGCGCGGACTCAGCGCGGATGCGTTCGACGAGCTCCGCCTTCTCCTGCGCCACCGCAGGAGCGGACTGGCGTTTCTGGACCGCGGCGATCGACAGCAGCAGACCGAGCAGGGTGAGCGCTGCAAGGGTCGCTCCCAGTCCACGACGGGTGCGCCTGCGCTGTCCCCCAGCCCGCCGGGCGGCAGCGGCCGCGTAGCCGTCATCGAGGGCGTGCGTGACGAGCTCGCGCATGAGCGACATCGAGTCGTCACGTCGGAGCAACGCGTCGACCGATCCGCGCTTGGTCCCGAGACCGTTCACCGATCCGCTTCCGCGGCCCGGTCCTGACACACCCTCACGACGCCCGTACGGTGCCTCCCGTTCCCCCTGAACCATGAGCACCTATGGTGCCACGTATCGGTGACCGACATACCACGGGTGATCGACCAATCACGGCGTGATGCAGATTTCGGTCAACGCCCGGCCCTGGTCACAAGATCGGCCCACCGCTGGGCGAGCGCCGTCGCCGCCTCGGTGCTCGACGACTCCGCCCACACCCGGGTCACGGCCTCGGTCGGGTCCGGGAGCACGAGCGCCCACGAGCCGTCCGGCTCCAGCACACGTACGCCGTCCGTGGTGTCCAGCGGTCGCTCGGCAGCCGCCTCGAGCGCGGCACGCATGACCGCACCCTTGCTCGCCCACGGCGTCGGAACGGCGAGCCGCACCACGTGGGCTCGTGGAATCCGCGCGTTGATCTCCGACAGCGGCAACCTGGTGCGGGCAACGAGGCCGACCAGACGGACGAACGCGGCGAACCCGTCGACGGCGTTGGAGAACTCGGGAACGATGAACCCACCCCGCCCATCGCCTGCGAGCAGCAGGCCGTCGGCCGCGGCCGCCGTCGCCAGCGCATCCGGCGCCGTGCTCGTCCACCGGATTCCGACGTTGTGGAACGCCGCCACCTGCTCGGCGACCCGGGTCGTGGTGACCGGAAGCGCGACGTGTCCACCGGACGCCTCGGCTGCCACGAGGTCGACGAAGACGAGCAGCGCGCGTTCGTCGGCGACGATGCTGCCGGTCTCGTCGACCAACGAGATCCGCTCCCCGAGCGGGTCGAACCGCACGCCGAACGCCGCACTCGACGACGCCACGACTTCGGCCAGGCGCGCGATCGCCGCCGCGCGCTGCTCGGCCGTCTCGGTCGGGCTGCGTTCGTCGATGCCGGCGTTCACGAGGTAGGCGTCGACGTCGAGCCTTCCGAGCAGGCTCGGCAAGAGCAGACCCGCTGTCCCACGACCGGCGTCGACCACGATCTTCAGCCCGGCTCCGGCGACGCCGGACGTGTCGACCTTCGCCAGCAGGTCCTGCACGTAGGTTTCGGCAACCCTGGACGGGAACGTGAGGTCACCGATCTCTCCCGGGAATGCCCGGCGGAACTCCTGGCGGCCCAGGACCCGTTCGACCTTTCGCCGCGCCGCAAGCGAGAGGTCGGCGCCGTTCTCGTCCAGGAAGATGAGGTCCACCGAGTCCGGTCGGTTGGGTGTCGTACGAATCAAAAGACCGCCCGCGGCGTTGCTGCGTGCGGTCTCCAGACGGGCAACCGGGTTCGGCGACACTTCGAGGTCGCGGACATTCAGCGCGCTCGAGGTCAAGGCCCCGATGGCCGCACGTTTCAGCGCCCGGGCCGACCGCGAGGTGTCCCGCGCGGTCAACACGGTTGCGGCCTTGGGAAGGGTCGTCGCGTACGCACTGGCCAGGCGTACGACCAACTCAGGCGTGATCTCGACGTTGACGATGCCGCTCACGCCACGCGGACCGAAGAGCGCCTGCCGCCCCTGCGACTCCCAGATCACGCTCTGGCTCACGACGGCGCCGGCCTCGATGGTCTTGCTGGGGTAGACCTTGATCTCGGGATGGAGGACCGCCTCCTCCTCGATGACGCAGTCGTCGCCGACCACCGCGCCGTCGTCGATCCGCGCTCCCCGCATCAGGTCGCTGTTCCTGCCGATGACACATCCGCGAAGGTTGGTGTGCGCGCCGACGTAGGCGTTGTCGTGCACGACGGCACGATGCAAGAACGCACCCCGCCGGATCACCACGTTGTCCCCGACGACCGTGTGGTCGCGAAGCTCGGCACCGCCTTCGACCTTGGCGTACGCCCCGACGTACAACGGGCCCTTGAGCACCGCGTCGGCATCGACGTCGGCTCCCTCGGCCATCCAGACGCCCTTGGAGACCTCGAACCCGTCGATGACCAACGCCACCTGACCGTCCAGTGCGTCGTAGTTCGCCTTGAGGTAGCTGCGATGCGTCCCGACGTCCTCCCAGTAGCCGTCGGCCACGTAACCGAAGAGCGGTGCGCCAGCATCGAGCAGTCGTGGGAAGACGTCGCCCGCCCAGTCGACGTTCTCGGCCTCGCCCACGTGGTCGAGGATCTCCGGCTCCATGACGTAGATCCCGGTGTTCACCGTGTCGGAGAAGACCTGGCCCCAGGTCGGCTTCTCGAGGAACCGCTCGATCCGGCCCTCGTCGTCGACGATCGTGATGCCGAACTCGAGCGGATTGGGCACCCGGGTCAGGCAGACCGTGGCCAGGGCTCCGCAGCGCCTGTGGTAGTCGATGAGCGCCGAGAGGTCGATGTCGGTGAGCGCATCGCCCGAGATGACGAGGAACGTGTCGTCGGAGAGCACGGCTGCGGCATTCTTGACGCTCCCCGCGGTCCCGAGCGGCTTCTCCTCGGTTGCGTACGTCAGGTCCATGCCGAGGTCCTCGCCGTCACCGAAGTACGACCGAACCATCGAGCCGAGGAAGTGCACGGTGACCACGGTCTCGGTGAGCTGGTGGCGCTTCAGTAGGCGGAGAACATGCTCCATGATCGGGCGATTGACCACAGGAAGGAGAGGTTTGGGCAGGCTTGTGGTCATCGGTCGCAGGCGGGTGCCCTCACCGCCTGCCATGACGACGGCTCGCAAACCCCCTCCTCCCCGGCGTGCCATCCACGCGCAGCAGCTCGTAGGCCTGGAATCCGTAGAGGACGCCTGCCCACCAGTAAAGACCCGTGCCCCAGATAGCGAAAGCCCATCCCACGACCTTCGCGACCACGGCATACGCCGCATCCCCGTCACCGAGGAAGAGCAGCGGAAAGGCGTACAGCAGACAAAACGTCGCCGCCTTGCCGAGGAAGTGCACGGGCAGCGGGCCGTGCCCACGGCGCCGGAGCAGCAAGATGAGACCTGCGAGCAGCACGTCGCGCAGCGGGATGAGGACGGCCAACCAGATCGGGATGACCTCGCGGATCGCCAAGCCCACAAGGACGGCCAGGATGTAGAGCCGGTCGGCGAAGGGATCGAGCAGCTTCCCCAGACTGCTCACCTGGCCGAGCCGCCTGGCCAGCTGACCGTCGAGCCAGTCGGAGAAGCCGGACAGCCCCAAAACGACGATCGCCCAGCCATCCGCCTGCGGCCCGAGCACCAACCAGAGGAACAGCGGTACCCCTGCAAGCCGGCCGAAGCTCAGGACGTTCGGCAGGGTGAGGATTCGAACGCCCTCAGGGGTTTCGACCGGGTTCGCCACAGACGTCCCCCTTCGCCAGGAGCTCCTCGAACCGTGTCGTTGAGACCGTAACCAGCCGCTGCGTCGCACGGGTAAGGGCGACGTAAAGCGTACGTGTGCCGGTCGGGGTTTCCGCCGCGATGGCGTGCGGCTCGACGAGCACGACGGCGTCGAACTCGAGCCCTTTGCTGCGTCGCGCGCTCGTCACCCTGACCCGCTCCATCTCCTGGTGGTCTTCGCCCAGGTCGACCAGCCAGGCCGCGGCCTCTGCCTCGGCGCTCTCCGGCACGATGACGCCCACCGTGCCGCCGACCGAGTGCAGCAGCGAGTGCACATGGCTGCGCACGACGGCTGGTATCTCCGCAGCGGCCACGACGACGTGCTCGGGAGGATGGCCGGTGGTTCGGACCGCACGCGGCAGCTCCAGCTCGGTCGCAGGCCCTCGTGCCCGGATCACTTGCGCGGCGACCTCGAAGATCTCACGCGAGTTCCGGTAGTTGGTGGTGAGTCGGAAGTGTCGGACCTGGGATCTCGCCGCCCGCTGACCACCGGCAGCTCGCTCCCCGTCACGCGCGCTCCGCCCCACGACCGCCGCATCGCGCGCCGCCTCGGCCTCTGCGACATCCGGCCACCAGCTCTGTGCCGGGTCACCCACGATGGTCCAGCTTGCCTTGCGACCACGACGCCCCAGCATCCGCCACTGCATGGGCGAGAGGTCCTGCGCCTCGTCGACGAGGACGTGCGCGTATCCGTGGTACTGGCTGGGCCAGGCGTACCGGACGTCGCCGTTGGGTTCGTGGCGACCGTCCGGGCCGAGCCCTGGAACGAGGTCGAACGGATCGTCGTCCTCGTCGTCCGCGTCCTGCAGCGACCGGCCGAGCCTGGGCTCGCCGAGCAGTGCATGAAGCTCGTCGAGCAGCGGGATGTCCTCGACGGTATAGAGCTCACGTGACGGCACCTCGAGCGGGTCGACGGTGGGGTCGTACGAATCCCGCCGGTCACCGTGGGCCGGTACCGCACGCAGCCCAGCCCACGAGCGTGCCAGCAGCTCGATCTCGTCACGACTGAGCAGACCGTAGCCCACCTGCGCGAGGAACTCGGGATCGGCGAGCTGACGCAGCACCTGTGCCGGTGTCAGCACTGGCCACCAGGCGTCGACGAACCGGACGAACGCTTCCTGCTCGGCTACCTCCGCGAACCACGCCGCCCGGCTCCGCTCGTCACCGTCCTCGCCGAACTCCTTCTGCCACAAGACTGCAAGCAGTGCGCGCACGGCATCGCCACGTGCTCGGTTACGGCGGACAGCGCCATGGCGGAGCACGGCACGACGGATTCGCGCGAGCTCGTCGGCATCCAGGCGGAGAACCCGACCCGCCGCCCAGAGGCGGAGCTTGTCCGGCTCGCCCGGCATGGGTGCCCGTACGGCGCGGGCGAGCAGCGTCTGCATGCGCAGCGAGCCCTTGACCACCGCGACGTCGAACGGGTCGGTCCTGGTGGCGACGACACCGTCCACGACCTCGCCCAACGAACGAAGCGTCGCCTCGTGCTCGCCGAGCGAGGGAAGCACCCGCTCGATGTAGTTCATGAACACCGGCGTCGGACCCACGACGAGCACCCCTCCTGCCGCCATGCGCCGGCGTTCCGTGTAGAGCAGGTACGCCGCACGGTGCAGGGCCACGACGGTCTTGCCGGTCCCCGGCCCACCGCTGATGAGCGTCACGCCGTTCGACGGTGACCGGATGATCTCGTCCTGCTCCCGCTGGATGGTCGCCACGATGTCGCGCATCTGGTGGCCGCGCGCAGTGGTGAGTGCCGCGAGCAAGGCTCCCTCACCCACGACCGGCAAGTCGGGAGGCGCAGCCTCCGCATCGAGAAGATCGTCTTCGATCGAGACGACCTTCTGGCCGCGGCATCGCAAGACCCTGCGGCGCACCACACCTTTCGGATCCGCGGCCGTGGCCTGGTAGAAGACCGCGGCCGCTGGTGCCCGCCAGTCGATGACGAGTGGTTCCAAGTCGTCGTCGCGTACCCCGATCCGGCCGATGTAGCGGACCTCGCCACCACGCTGATCCAGCCGTCCGAAGACGAGCCCTTCCCGCTGCGCATCGATCACCGCGAGCCTGCGGGCCGCGTGGTCGACCATGACGTCACGCTCGAAGAGGCTGCGCAGGTCGTCTTCCTTCAGCTCACCGGTGTAGCCGAGCATGCCTCGCTGGTGACCGTCGCGTCCGACCTCGGCGGCACGGTCGGCCATTCGTGCCAGCTGGTCGTACACCTTGTCGACGTACGCCTGCTCGGCTTCGATTTCTGCCCGCTCGATCGCGGCTGGTGTCGCAACCACAGCGTGATGAGAGGATCTCTCTGTGTCGTCGGCTGGCGGCATGGTCTGCGGTGATTCGGTCGGCTGACGTCCAGACCGACCTGGCATCGTCTGCTCCAGATTCGTCAAGGCAGCGTCCCCGGTTGGCGGCCGAACCGCGCCATGCAGCGCGAGAAATTTGGAGTAACCGCATAAGTCTAGGGCTGCACCCCTACCGATGCTCGCGCCAGCATGGAAGGATCACCGGCGTGCCCAGCATCGTCGTACGACTCATCGTCAACGCCTTCGCACTGTTCGTCGCCACGCTGCTGGTACCAGGAATCACGCTCAGTGCCAGCTCGACGGCCGGCAAGGTCGGCACACTCCTCGGAGTGGCTGCGATCTTCGGACTGGTCAACGCCGTGGTGAAACCGATCGTCAAGGTGATCGGTTGCGGTTTCTACATCCTCACGCTGGGGCTCATCGCGCTCGTCGTCAACGCTCTGCTGTTCTTGTTGGCAGGGTTCCTCGCCAGTGAGCTCGGCCTGAAGTTCGCCATCGACGGATTCTGGCCAGGATTCTTCGGTGCGTTGATCGTCTCGATCGTGAGCTTCGTCCTCAGCCTGGTCATTCCCGACAAGTACGACCGTCGGTGACGGCCGCGCCGCCTCGGCGTCCCTCCTCGACGACATGCGGGCTGCACGTCCGCTCGTCGATCTCGCCTGCCCGGCGTACAACCCACCCAGACTGACAAGATCTCCATCCCGTCCAGGTATTATTCGAACGTAAATTCGATCAGCCCCTGCCCAAGGTTCGATCGGAGGACGGGAGATGATCGATCGGTTCGCGGTCCGCAAGACCGGCCGCGGCTACGGCGTGTGGGACGCCGCGGTCAACGGGTGGCACAGCAGGCAGGATCTCAGCGAGTCCGAAGCCACGCAGCTCGCCGCCACGATGAACGCCGCCCACCGTACGCCGTCCCGCCCGCAGCCGGCTCCGAGCCAACGGGCGACCCCCAGCGAGAAGAAGGTCGACAACCGCCGAGCAACCGCTCCTCACCCGAACCCGGGCAGGCGGGAGGCACCCTCCAACCAGCCTGCCACTGCATCCCCGCCTTCTGGCGTGATCTCGCGCCGGGTCGACCCGGCGACACCGGTCCTCGTACTCGTCGACGGGCGGTGGTGGCCTGCGCATCTGGACTGGTGGGTACGTGAGACCGACGGGTGGTACGGCAGGGCGAGCTTGGACGCCACAGGCGCCGTCAACTGGTATCCCGCGAAGTCCCTCCGCAAGTGCTCATCCACCTGACCATCACAAGAACAGCCTGGGCAGGTATTCCGGCCTCTCGTCGAACGGTGCCTCGTGGCCACTCGCCACCTGGTAGAGCCGACTGTGGCTCGCCCGCGCCGCGGCCATGAGCGGTTCGTAGGCGCGATGGCACACGTCGACGAACCCGATGTTGTAGTTCTCGCCGTCGAACCTGCCGAGCGCTGACTGGTCGTACAGGGTGAAGTAGTGGGCGCCCACACACCATGGCTGTGCTGCGGCGTCTTCCAGGTAGACGCGAAACGCCTGACCTCGTGCATGCTGGTCCGGTACGTGACCGATGCCGCTGGCCGGTAGTCCCGCGTCGAGCGCGCCGAAGTGCCACTCCCCGATGATGACCGGACGCCCGAGCCGGTCGCTCACCGCCGCCAGCTCGGCCGCCGGCACACGCTCGCGATAGCAGTTGATGCTGAACACGTCGAACGACGTCATGCCGGGCAGCGCCCAATCCGGCGGCACGGTGTAGTACCGCGCCCCGAGGTTGAGGTGGTGCGGATCCACCGTTCGGCAGGCCTCGCTCAACGTGTCGAAGAGCGTGGTGACCATCGACGTGGAGAACTCTGCGAGGTCGGCCTCCGCGGCCGGTGTGAGCTGCGCCGTGAGCGGGATATCGCGTAGCGCCGTCAAGCTGACCTTGCATCCCCAGGCGGCGGCTAGCGTCGCGTCGTCGCCGTACTTGTCCGTGAGCCAACGGACGAGCTCTCGCCTTGTGTACGAATCCGTCGCCGTCCGCACCATGCCGGCGGCCGGAAGCTCAGCGGCGAAGCCCCACGTCGGCTCGTTCATGAGGAAGTAGCCGACCATCGCCGGGTCCTGCGCCGTCACGCGCAGCTGCTCGGCGAACTGCGCAGCCTCGGTGACGAACTCCGGATGGAAGACGTCCGGGAAGTCGCGGTAGACGCACGGCGTCCGGCGAAATTCCGGATGCAGCGGCCGCACGTACGGAAAGCCAGCGTCCCGGGCCATCTCCCAGTCCGACCAGTTCGCCACCGTGTTGAATCCGGCTCGGCGTAACACCGAGCGCGCCAGCACCGCCCACGTGTCCTTCCAGTGAGCAGGCCCGAATGCGCGGATGAGGTTCGCGGCGAGGTAGTTGACGACCATCCGGCGCCTGCGTCGAGAACTCTGGGAGGCTCGCCGGCCGCCTTCGGCATCGGAGCCGGAACCTTCACCGACGTCCTCGTCGGGCCAGATCGCGTCCGCGTACGGACCGTCCGGCCGAGGAACCCACTCGAGGGCGCTCTCCAACGTCCGGCAAGCGGAGTCCACGATCGGCTGGACGCAGTTGGGTCCACTCGACCAGAACGGATGACCATCGGGGTCGACGAGCCACCACCTGCGCCCGTCATGCGTGGTGCGGAAGAAGCCACTGCCGCCCAGGTCACGAGCCTCCCACCCGCCCCAGCGGGAAAAGCCCTCCGGCCACGTCGCGTCGGCCGCGGACGCCGCCTGCTGGCGCAGGCTCCGGCTCACCTCGACCACACTCCGGGCCTTGGTCGCCCACGTGCGTTGTCTCGACTGGCCGAGCTCGTCCAGCAGTGGTCCGTCCGGCAGAAGCGGTCGGGCGAGCCGCGCCGGCTCGACGTGGGAAACGGTGAGCGGTGTCATGCACCACCGCACAGGACACGGGCCCTTTCGATAGACGGTCAGCTCGATCCGGTCCACGTCGGCCAGGTCGATCGGGTCGCCCCAACTCAGCGGCTTCAGGAGGCCGCCCTCCCTGCCGAGGTACCACCGGCTCTGGTCGGACGCCGACAAGGGCAGGCGCAACCGTGCCGAACACTGGTTGAGCAGCCCGAAACTCACGATCCACGTCCGTTCCGACCGTGCCTCCCCTGTCTGCGCTCGCTCTACCTCCTGCGGTCCCCTGTCCTTCTCGGTCGCCGAGCCTCGCGGTCTCGTGTGGAAGGCAAGGCGGAAGACGGCGAGCTCGACCCCATCGAGCAGGAAGTCGGCGGTGAGAAACCACGCCGGGTCGAGGGTTCCCGGTGTCACCGTGTAGGCGATTCCATCCCCGATCGCCGAGCCGACGAGCCATCGTCCGTCCGGAAGTGGGGAGGCGGCGGCATCCTCCTGAAGACCGCCGAGGTATCCGGCAACCGGAAGCACAGACGTCATGGCAGTTCCATCTTGCCGACATGATCGGCTCCGTGCCCGGCCTCGACCGTCACCGGCCGGCTTTTACAGGAACCGCCGTCCCGGGAGCGTCGGGACCGTCGTCAGCCTCCCACTGCCCTACTTGGCGACGCCGGCTTCGCGCATGCCGCGCAGCTCCCGCTTCAGCTCGGCGATCTCGTCACGCAACCGGGCCGCGAGCTCGAACTGCAGCTGCTCCGCAGCTTCCCGCATCTGGTCGTTGAGCTGCTGGATCAGATCGGCGAGATCTGCTGCCGGCATCGCCGCGAGGTCCTTGGCGTGGCGCCCGACATCGCCGCGACTTGCCAGCTCCGGCACCGGAGCCTTGCCCCGGGTCTGTTGCCTGCCACCGCCACCGAGCAGCTTCTGCGTGTCGGCGTCTTCGCGGGCCAGCATGTCGGTGATGTCGGCGATCTTCTTCCGCAGCGGTGCGGGATCGATGCCGTTCGCCTTGTTGTAGGCGATCTGCTTCGCGCGACGCCGGTTGGTCTCGTCGATGGCGCTCTGCATCGAGGGCGTGATCGTGTCGGCGTACATGATCACCTGACCGGACACGTTACGCGCCGCCCGCCCGATGGTCTGGATCAGGCTCGTCTCTGACCGCAGAAACCCTTCCTTGTCGGCGTCGAGGATCGCCACGAGCGACACCTCCGGAAGGTCGAGGCCCTCGCGGAGCAGGTTGATTCCGACGAGGACGTCGAACTCACCCATGCGCAGCTCGCGCAGCAGCTCGACCCGGCGGAGCGTGTCGACCTCACTGTGCAGGTAACGCACCCGGATCCCCTGCTCCAGCAGATAGTCGGTGAGGTCCTCGGCCATCTTCTTGGTCAGGGTGGTGACAAGGACCCGCTCGGACTTCGCCTCCCGCAACCGGATCTCGTGGATCAGGTCGTCGATCTGACCCTTCGTCCCCTTGACGATCACCTCCGGATCGACGAGACCGGTCGGGCGGATGATCTGCTCGACGACCCCGCGCGACTTCGCGAGCTCGTACGGTCCCGGTGTCGCGGAGAGGTAGATCGTCTGGCCGATGCGTTCGAGGAACTCCTCCCACCGCAGGGGCCGGTTGTCCAGCGCCGAAGGCAAGCGGAACCCGTGCTCGACCAGCGTGCGCTTCCGCGACATGTCCCCTTCGTACATGCCTCCGATCTGCGGGACCGTCACGTGCGACTCGTCGATGACGAGGAGGAAGTCTTCGGGGAAGTAGTCGAGCAGGCAGTTGGGCGGCGAGCCCGGTGCCCGGCCGTCGATGTGGCGCGAGTAGTTCTCGATGCCGGAGCAGAACCCGATCTGCTGCATCATCTCGATGTCGTACGTCGTGCGCATCCGCAGCCGCTGGGCCTCGAGCAGCTTGCCCTGACGTTCCAGCTCCTGCAGCCGCTCGGCCAGCTCGGCCTCGATGTCGCGGATGGCTCGCGCCATGCGTTCCGGACCTGCGACGTAGTGCGAGGCCGGCAGGATGAAGGCCTCCTCGTCCTCGGAGAGGATCTCACCGGTCACCGGGTGCAGCGTGGACAGCCGCTCGATCTCGTCGCCGAAGAACTCCACGCGCACGGCCATCTCTTGGTACATGGGGAAGACCTCGAGCGTGTCGCCGCGCACCCGGAACGTGCCCCGAGCACCCGAGGTGTCGTTACGTGCGTACTGCATCTCGACGAGCCGGCGCAGCAGCCGGTCGCGCTCGATCTCCTCGCCGACCCGCAGTCGGACCATCCGCTCCAGGTATTCCTCGGCAGAGCCCAAGCCGTAGATGCACGAGACCGTGGCGACGACGATCGTGTCACGTCTGGTCAGCAGGGAGTTCGTCGCAGAGTGCCGGAGCCGTTCGACCTCCTCGTTGATCGAGGAGTCCTTCTCGATGTAGGTGTCCGACTGCGGAATGTAGGCTTCCGGCTGATAGTAGTCATAGTACGAAACGAAGTACTCGACCGCGTTCTGCGGAAAGAACTGCCGCAGCTCATTCGCGAACTGTGCCGCGAGCGTCTTGTTGGGCTCGATCACGAGCGTTGGACGCTGCAACTTCTCGACCACCCAGGCGATCGTCGCCGTCTTACCGGTACCGGTGGCACCCAGCAGGACGACATCCTTCTCGCCCGCCTCGATCCGGCGCGCGATCTCCTCGATTGCCTCGGGCTGGTCGCCCGACGGTGCGAAGTCGGAGACGACCTTGAACGGTGCGACCTTGCGAATGATGTCGTTGACCGGACGCATGATGCCACCGTAGCCCGCCTCACCGACAAACTCCGCCGGCAGGACGCGAGACCCCGACCGGCGAGCGGTGGCGCCGCTCCCGCCCTGCGCTGCCGCTGGTTCGTCGTCAGGTCTGCCGTGGGCGGTCGCGGTCCTCGGCCGCGAGCGTCGTCAACCGTTGCCACGCCTGCTCGACCTGTGTGTCGAGCGCAGGTAGCTCACCGGAGTTGTCAAGGACGATGTCCGCGGCTCGCAGCCGCTCCTCACGGCTGGCCTGGGCGTCGATTCGCGCCCGTGCCTCCTCCTCGCTCATGCCACGGGTCCGCCGCAGCCGTTCGATCTGCACGTCCTCAGGCGTGTCGACGACGATCACGACGTCGAACCGTCCGGCCTGCCCGGTCTCGACCAGCAACGGGATCACGTGGACCACGACGGGATGGTCGCCGGTCTTTGCGGCCTGCTGGGCGACGGCGGACTCGATCTCGGCAGCCCGGGTTCGCACCCGAGGATGGATGATCTTCTCCAGTCGGCGTCTCGCGTCCTCGTCGGAGAACACGATCCGGCCCAGCGCAGCCCGATCGAGCGAGCCGTCGGCCTGCAGCACATCCGTACCGAACTCCGCGACGACCTCGGCCAGGCCGTCGGAACCGATCTGCACGACTTCACGGGCGAGCTGGTCGGCGTCGATCACGACCGCCCCCAACGCGGCCAGGCGTCGCGCGACCTCGCTCTTGCCCGACCCGATTCCCCCGGTGAGACCTACCCGCAGCATGCCGCGGACACTATCGGACACCAGACCGAGCGCGCTGACGCCCCGAGACCCGACGCCACGAGCCCGCGCGGCGTGACCGGCCACTCAGCCGTGCGCCACCACCTGGGCCATGGCGCGCCGAGCACGTTCCAGACTGCTGGAGAGCGGCTCGTCGAATCGCTCCGGGTTGAACGGAGCCCGCGTCGACACGTAGAGGCCGCCCCCGACCTGCTCGACGTGTGCCCCGGCATAGGCCTGGGCGATTCCGACATTCAGTCGCGAGATGTCGAACCACGCGTCGAGGAACAGATCGGGTTCGGGCGTCACGAGCAGATCCTTCGGTGAAAGGAACGGCGCTTCGAGGACGATCGACGCGTACAGCGGGCGCAGCGCCACGGCGAGTGCGAGAAGGAGGTCGCGGAGCCGGTCACCCAGCTCGTAGGCCACCTTCTCGTCGGTGTAGGGACGTTCGAAGGCCGAGCCGTCGACCACCACCTCGATCGGGTCGGCGTCGAGCAGGGCCAGGGAGGTCATCGGCGAGCATCGCCTGACCACCGGATCCTGCAACCCGTCGAGCCGCGAGACGATGTCGCGCACCTCGGCCACGAGGGCGTCGTCACGCCGGCCTGGTACGAATATGCCGACGCCCGCGGGTTGCCATCCGAGCTCGTGCACGTCTCCAGTGTTGCCGACAAGCGGTCATCTCGACAGGGGCGAAACCAACAGGCCCCCTTCGGCAAGGCCTTTCCGCCCCGACAACACGGCACGATTCCTACGCAGGTGGGCGTTTTGAGCAGACCGGATGATTGTCGCGATAACCGTTCAGGGGATCGCGTTCGGGAACATGCACCGTGTATAACGACTCCATGTCCGAACGGGAGATACCCCGCGACGAGGCCGAGGCGGCCCTGCAGACGCGTCGCGAGCTTGGCAGCGAGTACGAGCCCGCGATCGTCGATTCGTTCGTGGATCGGATCGACAAAGCCATCGAGCGCCGGGTCGCCGATCATGTCGCACGACGGATCGAGGATTCGGATCAGATCGCCAAGGTTCAGGCCAAGGCGCACGCCGACACCGCGGGCCACCGGCTGGCCCTCGCGATCGTGTCGCTCGCCCTCTCCGTTCCCCTGACCGCGATCGCTGCCAGCAGCACAGCAGGAATCGAGGCCATCGTGCTGATCTGGGTGGCCATCGTCCTGGTCAACGCGATCTTCGCGTGGGGCAGTCGGATGCCCCGGAACCGCTGAGCGAGCTCGAGCTGCCCAAGCAGCAGATGACCGTGTGGCCTCGAGAACGCGACGTGCGCGTCACGAGACCACACGGTCATGCAGACGTGCGGTCGTGATCTGATCAGCTCTGACCGGTGAGCTTCTCCCGCAGCGCGGCCAGCGCCTCGTCGGAGGCGAGAGTCCCCTCGGCTGGTTTCCCGGAATCCGCCGATGCCGACCCGGTAGCACTGTCGTCCGCCGCGCCGACGGCAGCCAGCTCGGCCTGCTTCGCCGCCTCGACCTGCCGCTTGTGGGCCTCCCAGCGCTGGTGGGCCTCGGCGTACTGGCGCTCCCACGCGTCACGCTGCTCTTCGTACCCCGGCAGCCACTCGCCGGTCTCCGGGTCGAAGCCCTCGGGGTACTTGTAGTTGCCTTCCTCGTCGTACTCTGCGGCCATGCCGTAGAGCGTCGGGTCGAAGTGCTCGCCGATCGTCTCGGCACCCTCGTTGGCCTGCTTGAGCGACAGCGAGATCCGGCGCCGCTCCAGGTCGATGTCGATGATCTTGACCATGACCTCGCGACCGACCTGGACCACCTGCTCGGGGATCTCGACGTGCCGCTCCGCGAGCTCGGAGATGTGCACGAGACCTTCGATGCCGTCGTCGACGCGGACGAAGGCACCGAACGGTACGAGCTTCGTGACCTTGCCCGGCACAATCTGGCCGATCTGGTGCATCCGTGCGAACTGCTGCCACGGGTCTTCCTGCGTCGACTTCAGCGACAGCGACACGCGCTCCCGGTCCAGGTCGACGTCGAGCACCTCGACGGTGACCTCCTGGCCCACCTCGACAACCTCGCTCGGGTGGTCGATGTGCTTCCAGGACAGCTCGGACACGTGCACCAGCCCGTCGACACCGCCGAGGTCGACGAACGCGCCGAAGTTGACGATGCTCGAGACCACCCCGCGGCGGATCTGGCCCTTCTGCAGCTGGTGCAGGAAGTTCTGGCGAACCTCGGACTGGGTCTGCTCCAACCACGCGCGGCGCGACAGCACGACGTTGTTGCGGTTCTTGTCCAGCTCGATGATCTTGGCCTCGAGCTCACGGCCGACGTACGGCTGCAGGTCCCGGACCCGGCGCATCTCGACAAGGGACGCGGGCAGGAAGCCGCGTAGACCGATGTCGAGGATCAACCCGCCCTTGACGACCTCGATGACGGTCCCAGTGACGACGCCATCCTCTTCCTTGGTCTGCTCGATCTTGCCCCAGGCGCGTTCGTACTGCGCGCGCTTCTTGGACAGGATCAGGCGCCCTTCCTTGTCCTCCTTCTGCAGGACCAGGGCCTCGACCCGGTCGCCGACCTTGACGACATCGTGGGGGTCGACGTCGTGCTTGATCGACAACTCTCGGGCGGGGATCACGCCTTCGGTCTTGTACCCGATGTCGAGCAGGACCTCGTCCCGGTCGACCTTGACGACGGTTCCTTCGACGATGTCACCGTCATTGAAGTATTTGATTGTCTCGTCGATTGCGGCGAGGAAGGCCTCCTGCGACCCCACGTCGTTCACCGCGACCTGCGGCGTCTGCTTCTGGGCCGTTGCTGCGTCGTTCAGCGGGGCCTCGATGCTGCTCGTCATCTGGTTGATGGCTCCGATATGGCGTGTGTGTCGTCTTCCTATGCGCGTGGACCCTTTGATCAAACTGCCGAGAGAGTCCTTCGCCGCGCCTGGCGCCGGAACCGGATGATTTCGACAGATAAGAGCGCGAGCCTGCTCCGTCCGAGGTCGCGCAGGCCCACAGCGCTCAAGTCAGGATACGGGCCCGCTCTGATCAGGGTCAACGCAACCCCAGGTAACGGATGAGGATCAACGTACGAACCAGGCCCCAGGTTCCGCCGTGTCCGCCATCTGCCAGCCTCCCGGACCTGCCGTCACGCCCATGCCGGCCGGCCCGCGGAGAGGTCGCCGGTCCGCACGATCTCACGCAGCAGCTGCCGGGCCCGGTCCACCACCGGGTTCTCGTCCGTCCTGGCGGCGAGCTCGATCAATGCGAAGAGATCCACCGCTCGCCCAAGTTCGACGAACCGGGGCGAAACGGACGGCGCGAGGTCGGCGAACGTTCGTACGACGGCGGAGGCGAACGGCTCGTCGGTCTCGAAGCGCAGCAGATTGCCGAGGTCTTCGTACGACGACCCGCTGTGGGCGAACTCCCAGTCGACGACGCCGGTGATCGTGCCCGAGCCGGGCTCGACCAGCAGGTTCTTGGGGTTGAAGTCGCTGTGGACCAGCCGAGGGGGCGCGAGGCCCTGTGCACCGGCGGAGTCGAGGAGGTCTTGAGCCGTCCGCGCGACCTCCCGCAGTCTCATGATCTCGTCGTCTGACCAGACGGCGAGCCCGCCGCGCTGGCGGTGCGCGTCGACGCACGACTCGAGATCGGCGAACCCGGGCGGCCACGGCTCGATTCGAAGCTGCCCGTCGACGAAGCGGCCCGGGCGCAGGAATGGCACGCCGGCCAGCCTGGCGAGCACACGACCGACCTCGACACCGGCACGTCGCCGGCGGTCGGGATCGGCGTCGGCCAACCAGAGATCGAGCCGCACACCCGGCAGGCGTTCCAGCAACAGGTACGCAGGTGTGTCGGACGCCTGCGCCTGGGTTCGCATGTCGAGTACCCGCGGCACCGGCACCAACCCGCGCACCAGCCGCAGCAGTGCCGCGTCGATCTCCGCCCGCGTCGGGTCGCGGACGTAGAGGCGGAGCACCGCCTGCTCCCCCGCCGCACCCACGAGGAACGTCTCTCCGCTGTACCCGCCGGCCAGGGGACGCGCGTCGGCGCCGAGCAGCTCCCGGGCATCGACGAGTGTCTCGTCCGCGTGCTCTCGTCCCGCCGCCACGCGCACTTCGTCACCTTCCCGGCGTCGGCGTCTCGGGCGCGAGGAACGCCGCCAGGGCGGCGATGTACATGCTCGGATCTGCCGCGCCGCACAGCTCGCGAGCCGAGTGCATGGCGAGCGTGGGGGCACCCACGTCCACGGTCGTGACGCCGACGCCGGCAGCCGTGATGGGTCCGACCGTCGAGCCGCACGGCAGGTCGGCCCGGTTGACGAACCGCTGCAGCGGGACACCCGCCTGCTCGCACGCGCTGGCGAAGGCGGCTGCACCGCGGGAGTCCGTGGCATACCGCAGGTTGACGTTGATCTTGAGTACCGGGCCGCCGTTGATCTGGATCAGGTGGTGTGGCTCATGGCGCTCCGGATAGTTCGGATGCGTGGCGTGTGCCATGTCAGCCGACGCACACACCGAACCCGCCAAGGCACGCAGCAGATCCTCCCGGTCTCCTCCAGCGGCGAGGACGACCCGCTCCAACACGCTGGGCAACAGAGTCGAGGCGGCTCCCCGCTCGGAGACGCTGCCCACCTCCTCGTGGTCGAACAGGACGAGGACGGGTACGACGCCATCCGGCGATCCCGATCCGACCGCCTGCAGCAAGGCCTGGAGCCCCGCGTACGTCGACGCGAGATTGTCCAGCCGCGGCGCGCTCACGAGATCCCCATCTCGCCCGATCCGGCGGCTTGGAGCGAGGTCGTGCGTCATCAGCTCCCACCCGAGGATGTCGCCCGGCTCCACCTTGAGCTCCTCGGCGATGAACGCCGCACAGTCCCCGGGCGACGTACCCACGCCCCACACGGGGAACAGGTGCTGCTGCGGATTGAGCCGAACCCCGGTCTCGCGGATCTCGCGATCGAGGTGAATGGCAAGTTGCGGCACCCGCAGGATGGGCCGGTCCACCTTGAGCAGGCGCTCCTGCACCCCCTCCTCGGTGCGCACACTCACCCGGCCGGAGATGCCCAGGTCGCGATCGAGCCAGGAGTTGAGCAGCGCGCCGCCGTACGGCTCGACTGCCAGCAGCTGCCAGCCCGCGGAGCTCACGTCAGGGTGTGGCTTGATCCGGAGGTTGGGACTGTCGGTGTGCGCCCCCACGATCCGAAACGGCGTGCTCGGACCACGCGCCGCTTCCGTACTCCAGGCGATCAGCGACCCACCGCGGTGCACGTAGAAGCGGCCGGGCTCTCGTGGCCACCGGTCGGTCTCGCGCAGTTGGGCGAAACCCGCCGCCTCGAGCTGGTCGGCGACCTCGGCGCACGCGTGGAACGGCGACGGCGAGGCGTCGATGAACGCGCAGAGATCGTCCGCGGGAAGGAACGCGTCGGCGGTTCGGCCTCCGGCTGGCAAAGCGCTCATGCTCCAGCATCCTAGGCTTCGACCTGGGACCCGACCGTGCGAGGAGCTGAACCGTGGCCGAGCCGACCCGAGCCCACGCCTCGGCGGATCCGAGTCGGCAGGCGAGCCGCCGCTGGTGGGACTCCCATGCCGACGACTACCAACGCGAGCACGGGGAGTTCCTTCGTGACACGGGCTTCATCTGGGGCCCGGAGGGCTTGGATGAAGCGTCGGCTCGGCTCCTCGGCGAGGTCGAGGGGCGGCAGGTCTTGGAGGTCGGGTGCGGAGCCGCGCAATGCTCACGGTGGCTACGTACGCAAGGCGCAGTCGCAGTCGGGCTCGACCTTTCGTACCGCCAACTGCAGCACTCCCGCAGGCTGGACGACGCGACCGGGCACGCAGTGCCCGTCGTGTGCGCTGATGCGACCGAGCTCCCGTTCCCGGACGCGTGCTTCGACGTCGCGTTCTCCGCCTACGGAGCCCTGCCGTTCGTCGCCGACGCCGAACGCGTCATGCACGAGGTGGCCCGTGTGCTACGTCCTGGTGGCCGCTGGGTGTTCAGCGTCCGACATCCGATCCGATGGGCTTTCCCGGACGACCCGGGACCGGACGGTCTCGTGGTGCGGCAGTCGTACTTCGACCGGGCGCCTTACCTCGAAACCGACGAGTCGGGCGAACCGAGCTACGTGGAGCATCACCGCACGCTGAGCGACTGGATACGCGCGGTCATCGGTGCAGGTTTCGTCCTGCGCGATCTCGTCGAACCAGAGTGGCCGGAAGGGCACGAGCGGGCGTGGGAGGCCTGGAGTCCGCTCCGCGGCCGGCTCATTCCCGGGACGCTGATCCTGAGCTGCAGCAAGCCCCGGACGCCTGGCGTAGCCCGACGTGCCTAGTGGCCGGCCTCGTGCCAGGTGCGTCCGATGCCGACCGAGACCTCGAGCGGCACGGTGAGCTCGGCGGCTCCGCCCATCTCGCGGCGCAGGATCTCCTCGACCTGAGCACGCTCTCCGGGCGCCACCTCGAGCACGAGCTCGTCGTGCACCTGCAGGAGCATGCGCGAGCGCAGGTTGCCCTCCCGAAGTGCCCGGTCGACGCCGAGCATCGCCACCTTGATGATGTCGGCCGCCGATCCCTGGATCGGCGCGTTGAGCGCCATGCGTTCGGCCATCTCGCGCCGCTGGCGGTTGTCGCTCGTGAGGTCGGGCAGGTAACGCCGTCGACCCAGGATCGTCTCGGTGTAGCCAGACTTGCGGGCCTCGGCCACCACACCACGCAGGTAGTCACGCACCCCGCCGAACCGCTCGAAGTACTCGTCCATCAGCTCGCGTGCCTCGGAGACGTCGATCCCCAGCTGCATGGACAGTCCGTACGCCGACAACCCGTACGCAAGGCCGTAGTTCATCGCCTTGATCTTGGCCCGCATCTCACCGGTGACCTGCGCTGGTGGCACGCCGAACACGCGCGACGCGGTGGCCGCATGGAAGTCCTCGCCGGAGTGGAACGCCTCGATCAGGCCCTGGTCCGCCGACAGGTGGGCCATGATCCGCATCTCGATCTGGCTGTAGTCGGCGGTGAGGAGCGACTCGTAGCCCGGACCCACGATGAACGCCTCCCGGATCCGGCGGCCCTCTTCGGTGCGGATCGGGATGTTCTGCAGGTTGGGGTCGGTGGAGGAAAGGCGCCCGGTCGCTGCGATCGTCTGGTTGAACGTCGTGTGGATGCGCCCGTCGGCGGCGACCGACTTGAGCAGTCCTTCGACCGTCGAGCGTAGTTTCGCCGCGTCACGGTGGGCCAGAAGATGCGCGAGGAACGGATGCTCGGTCTGGGCATAGAGCTGTTGCAGCGCCTCGGCGTCAGTCGTGTAGCCGGTCTTCGTCCGCTTGGTCTTGGGCATCCCGAGCTTGTCGAAGAGCACGACCTGCAGCTGCTTCGGTGAGCCGAGGTTGATCTCCTCACCGATGACCCGGTAGGCCTCGTCGGCGGCCTGCTTGACCTGCGCGGCGAAGTGCGCCTCGAGATTCGAGAGGTACTCGACGTCGACGCAGATGCCGACCTGCTCGATCCGAGCCAGCACGTTGACGAGAGGCAGCTCGACCTCCCGCAACAAACGTGCGCCACCACGCTGCTCGAGCTCGCGGTCGAGTGCGGCGGCGAGGTCGATCACGGCGCGGGCGGCGATCATCGCCGTGTGGGCGACGCCGCCTTCGGCCGCGACCCCGTCGAGGCTGAGCTGACCCGAGTCGGTTTCCTCCGACCGAAGCTCTCGCCGCAGGTAGCGAAGGGAGAGGTCGGCGAGGTCGTACGAACGCTGGTCGGGGCGTAGGAGGTACGCCGACAGCGCCGTGTCGCTCGTGACTCCGCGAAGCTCCCACCCCCGCGCTGCCAGGGCGAGCATCGGTCCCTTGGCGTCGTGCAGTGCCTTCTCGTGCTGTGGGTCGGCGAGCCATTCGGCGAGCGCCTTGTCGTCTTCGGGCGACAACTCCGCCGGGTCGATCCACGCGGCTGCTCCGTCGGACGAAGCGAGCGCGATGCCCGCGACGTCTCCCGTGCCACGCCCCCAACTGCCCTGCACATGAAGGCCGGTGCGTACGTCGTCCTTGGCATGCTGGTCGAGCCAGGCGGTGAGCTCGCCCGGCTGCAGCTTCTCCCCCGCCACGGTGAAGCCCTCGTCGGCCTCGGGCTCGGGGGCGGAGAGGGTCTGGAACAGCCGGTCTCGCAGCACCCGGAACTCCAGGGCGTCGAACACCTGGTGGACGGCGTCCCGATCCCACGGCTGCATGGCGAGATCGACCGGCTGCAAGGGCAGCGGGACGTCGGTGACCAAGCCGTTGATCTGGCGATTTTGCAGGACCTGGGCGAGATGGGCGCGCAGTGCCTCGCCGGCCTTGCCCTTGATCTCGTCCGCGTGGACGACGAGCTCGTCGAGCGAGCCGTACTGGTTGAGCCACTTCGCGGCTGTCTTCGGACCGACGCCGGGGATCCCGGGAAGGTTGTCGCTCGACTCACCCACCAGCGCCGCAAGATCCGGATAGCGCTCCGGCGGGATCGAATAGCGCCGGACGACCTCCTCGGGCGTGATGCGTGCCACCTCGGAGACACCGCGAGTGGGATAGATCACCGTGAGGCGGTCCGACACGAGCTGGAAGGTGTCCCGGTCGCCCGAGCAGACCAGCACCTCGTAGCCCTGCTCGACAGCGCGCAGCCCCAGCGTCGCGATCACGTCGTCGGCTTCGTAGCCCTCTGCCTCGAGGTAGGGAATCCGCAGTGCGTCGAGTACGTCGCGAATCAGGGAGAGCTGGCTGCGGAACTCGTCGGGCGTCTTCTGCCGGTTCGCCTTGTATTCGGCATACGCCTCGGCCCGGAAGGTCTTGCGTCCCACGTCGAACGCGACGGCGATGTGGGTGGGCTGCTCGTCGCGGATCATGTTGATCAGCATGGACGTGAAGCCGTAGACGGCGTTGGTGGTCTGCCCGGTCGCCGTCGAGAAGTTCTCCGGTGGCAGGGCAAACCACGCCCGGTAGGCAAGCGAATGCCCGTCGAGCAGGAGCAGCCGGGGTACCGCGCTTGCATCCTCTCCGGGCGCTGTCACCGGGGCGTCACGCCTCGTCTGGCTCGTCCTCTGCCGATCAGTGGTCCGCGTCTTGTCTGTCGCCACGCAGGCGACTCTAGTCCGGCGCGCCGACAACGGCCCCACGCCCACCGGCGAGGTCGAGGCACGGCGACGACGGCCAGGCGCCGCGACGAACGACGCGACCCGTGCCGTCCTCGAAAGCACCGTGGCCGGTGCGCCGCCTCCCCGACGCCATGATCACGCGACGGGTGACTCCTAGCTTCAGCATGTGCGGGCCCCTGCCATGGGTGGCAGACACCCGCCGCGCCTGGTCATCTCGGGCCCATGGGGGTGACGGACACCCGCACAGCGTGGCCATCGGCCAGCTCGGTCACCGGGACATCTTCGGAAACGTCGCCGAAGGCGAGATCGGTCGCGAGCGTCTCCCGGGCCACCAGGTCACGGTGGGCCTCGACAGCCTGTCGTACGGACGGGTCACGAGCGTCGACCACCAACCGGATCCGGTCGGTGACGTCCAGGTCGGCCGCTCGACGTGCCTGCTGCACAACCCGGATGAGGTCACGAGCGACACCCTCCGCCGCCAGCTCCGGGGTGACTGCGGTATCGAGCACGACGACACCCACGTCCCCGGGCAGCGGCGCCGAGGACTCCGGATCCGAGGGAACGAGACGCAGGTCGTACTCCCCCTCCCGAAGCTCCACACCGCCGGCGACGACACCGGCGTCAGTGAGCGACCAGTCGCCAGCCTTGATCGCCCGGATCACGCGTTGCGTGTCCGCGCCCAGTCTGGGTCCGAGCACCCGCGGCACCGGTGTCAGCACGCGCTCGCAGAACGTCGCGACGTCGGAGGCGAGGACGACCTGCTTGACGTTGACCTCGGAGCGGATGAGGTCGGCGAACGGCTGGAGCTCTTCTGCGTCCGGCATGGCGACGGTCAACGAGGGGAGCGGCAGCCGGACCCGGAGCCCTTTCGCCTTCCGCAACGCCAGGGCTGCCGAGCAGACGCCACGCACGGCATCCATCGCGGCGACCAGCCCCGAGTCAGTGGGGAGCTTGCTGACGTCCGGCCAGTCGGTGAGGTGGACCGAGCGCTCGCCGGTGAGCCCGCGCCACACCTCCTCGGTGACGAGCGGCAGCAACGGCGCCGACGTGCGGCACAGCACCTCGAGGACGGTGTAGAGGGTGTCGAACGCATCCTGCTCACCGGACCAGAAGCGCTCGCGGGACCGCCGGATGTACCAGTTGGTCAGCACGTCGAGGAAGCCGCGCACCTCGCTGCACGCACCGGCGATGTCGTAGCCGTCGAACGCTCGGGTCACCGCCTCGACGGCCTCGCGCAGCTTCGCCAGGACGTAGCGGTCGAGCACGTGGGTGGAGTCGGTGCGCCAGGTGGCCGTCGCCCCTTCGGCGTTGGCGTACAACGCGAAGAAGTAGTACGCGTTCCACAGCGGGTTGAGCGCCTGTCGGACGGCATCCCGGATCGCCGCCTCGGAAGCCGGTCCCTCACCACCGCGCACGAGTGGCGAGGCCATCAACGACCACCGCACGGCATCCGAGCCGTAGCGGTCGAACATCTTTGTGACGTCGGGATAGTTGCGCCGGCTCTTGCTCATCTTGCGGTTGTCGTCGCCCAGGAGGATCCCGTGCGTCACCGCCGTGCGGAAGGCAGGCCGGTCGAAGAGCGCGGTCGCCAGCACGTGGAGGGTGTAGAACCACGCGCGGGTCTGGCCAATGTACTCGACGATGAAGTCGCCCGGGTAGTGGTGCTCGAACCAGTCGGCGTTCTCGAACGGATAGTGCACCTGGGCGAACGGCATCGAACCCGACTCGAACCAGCAGTCCAGCACCTCGGGCACCCGCCGCATCGTCGAGCGCCCGGTGGGGTCGTCGGGGTTCGGTCGGGTCAGCTCGTCGATGAACGGGCGGTGCAGGTCTCGCGGTCGTACGCCGAAGTCCCGCTCGAGCTCGTCGAGCGAGCCGTAGACGTCGACTCGCGGATACCTCGGGTCGTCGGACTTCCAGACCGGGATCGGCGAACCCCAGAAGCGGTTCCGGCTGATCGACCAGTCACGCGCGTTGGCGAGCCACATGCCGAAGGAGCCGTCCTTGACGTGCTCGGGCACCCAGGTGATCTCCTGGTTGAGCTCGAGCATGCGCGCCTTGAGCTTGGTGACCTCCAGGAACCAGCTCGAGACCGCCTTGTAGACCAGCGGAGTGTCACACCGCCAACAGTGCGGATAGCTGTGGGTGTAGGTCTCGCGCCGCAGGACCAGACCTCGCTGCTCGAGGTCACGGATGATCACAGGGTTGGCCTCGAAGACCTGCAGGCCTTCGTAGTCGGGCACGACCGACGTGAACCTCGTGTGGTCGTCGACGGTCACCACCGTGGGGATGTCGGCGAGGTCGCACGCCGCCTGGTCCTCCTCGCCGTACGCGGGCGCCAGGTGGACGACGCCCGTGCCCTCCTCGGTCGAGACGAAGTGCGCACCCAACACCTGGAAGGCGTTCGGCGTGTCGGCGAGGAAGTCGAAGAGCGGTCTGTAGCGGCGCCCGACGAGCTCCGAGCCGCGGACGGTGCCGACCCGTCGCGCGTCTGCGAGTTCTGCTTCGTACGCCGGCACACGCGCCTCGGCGAGCACATACCGCACACCGTCGGACTCGAGCAGGGCGTACTCGATGTCGGGACCAACCGCGAGCGCGAGGTTCGACGGAAGCGTCCAGGGCGTCGTCGTCCACACCAGGAGGCGCTCACCGGTCTCGAGCTCGAAGGCGACCGTGATGGCGGGATCCTGCCGCTCACGGTACGCGTCGTCCATGCGCGTCTCGGCGTTGGACAGCGGCGTCTCGCAGCGCCAGCAGTAGGCGAGGACCCGGAACCCCTCGTAGATCAGGCCCTTGTCGTAGAGCGCCTTGAACGCCCACATGACGCTTTCCATGTAGGAAAGGTCGAGGGTCTTGTAGTCGTTGCCGAAGTCGACCCAGCGGGCTTGGCGGTTGACGTACCCCTCCCACTCGGAGGTGTAGCGCAGCACGGAGCGACGACAGACCTCGTTGAACTTCTTGACGCCCAAATCGACGATCTGTCGCTTGCTGGAGATGCCGAGCTCGCGTTCTGCCTCCACCTCGGCGGGCAGGCCGTGGCAGTCCCAGCCGAACCGGCGCTCGACCCGGCGCCCGCGCATGGTCTGGTAACGCGGCACGACGTCCTTGACGAAGCCCGTGATCAGGTGGCCGTAGTGCGGCAGACCGTTGGCGAACGGCGGACCGTCGTAGAACACGAACTCGTTGGCGCCATCGGGTCCGGCCTCGCGCTGGTCGATGCTGGCTTGGAACGTCTTGTCGGTTTCCCAATAAGCCAGGACGTCTCGTTCCAGGTCAGGAAATGCCGGACTCGCCGGCAAGGCTTTCGTCACGTCCTGCGACGCAGAGGTCGTTGCGCCATCGCGGTGCCGGGGGTATCTCATCGTCTCCGTCGTCCTCGCCTACGACATAAGGCCCCGGGGTTCTTCGGGGGTCTGCTGTAGCTCATGGCGAGGACGAACGCTGCCCATGACCTGGGCGGCATCCGCGGTACCACCTCGCTTGACCAGCCTCCTCGCCGTCGAACCCGCGAAGGGTAGCTGGCCCACTCGTTGGCCGGCTGTGACGGGCCGGACCCGTCCGGTTCTACTGAGGATCCTGCCCGGGGTGCCGATGGACACCGGCTGGATCCCGTTCTTCCGGAGGCTCGCCGGTGATGGCCGGGTCGTCGCCTGTACCGCTAAGGGTAGCCGGTACCCACACCGTGGGACTAAAGGGTTTTCGGGGCGGGACGGTCACGACATATTTCGTGGATCCGGGTTAGTGTCGCGACGTGTTTCGTGGATTCGGGACCCTGCTCAACGTCGTCACCGTGCTCGTCGGATCGGGCATCGGCGTCCTGGTCGGTCACCGGCTGCCGGCGCGTACCCGAGATGTCGTCACCGATGCGCTCGGCCTGATGACCCTGCTGATCGCCGCCTTCTCGGCGTTCGCCGTGCGAGACCGGGAGCTGGTTCAGGCCGTCGGCTCCAGCGCACCCATGCTGATCGTCCTGGCGGCCCTCGTCCTCGGTGGCGTGGCGGGATCACTGCTGCGTTTCGAGACTCGCCTGGAAGATCTCGGCCACGCGTTGCAGCGGCGCTTGGCGGCGAGCGCAGCCTCGGCAGAACGCAGGCGGTTCGTCGAGGGGTTCGTCACGGCGTCCCTGGTCTTCTGTGTCGGACCGCTGACGGTGCTCGGCTCGCTCTCCGACGGACTCGGCAATGGGTTCGAGCAACTCGCGCTCAAGGCGGTGCTCGACGGTTTCGCCGCGATCGCTTTCGCCGCCTCGTTCGGATGGGGTGTCGCCGCATGTGCCCTGTCGGTTCTCGTCATCCAGGGGTCGCTCACAGGCCTTGGCGCACTGGCTGGCGAGTTCCTGAGCCTGGCTCAGGTCTCGGCGCTCACCGCGACTGGCGGACTGGTGCTTGTCGGCGTGGGGCTTCGGCTGCTGCGCATCAAGCAGCTCCCCGTCGGCGACCTCTTGCCTGCGCTGATCTTCGCGCCCGCCCTCACAGGCCTCGTGACGGCACTCGGTCTTCCGGGGACGACGCCGTGAGCCGGTCTCGACGCCGGCCGCCCGGGGTGGTCGTCGGCTATCCCGCGGCTGCGGGGAGTAACCCGAGCGCCAGCAGGACACTGAACAGGCCAAGCCATCGACGTCGCGGCTTGCGCCACTCGTCCCGGATGGCGATGTACCGCTCGCTCTCACCGAGCGCGGGGTTGGCCGACACCGCCCGGCCGGCAGGCCGCATGCCGGCCTTCTGCATGACTCGGGCAGACGCCGGATTCGCCACGTAGTACTGCGCCGAGATCGCCCGCGCGCCGAGCTGCGTGAAACCGAACTCCAACATCGCGACAAGCGCCTCGGTCATGTACCCGTGGCCCCACCACTGTCGCCCAAGTGCGTAGCCGACCACCAGGTCACCAGCACCGGGGTCGATGGTCCGTCCCATGCCGATCCACCCGATGACGTCGCCGGTCTTCCGCAGCACGATGGCGGCGTCGTACGTCGTCCGCGGATGGTACGCCGAGTGGCGGAGCACAGTGTCGAACCAGGAGTCGGGGTCGGAGCCCCGCGGTTGGTCGAGATACCGCATGACCTCGGGGTCGGAACGCCAGCGCCGGACCGATTCACGGTCCGATGCGACGAAGTCGCGAAGAACCAGACGCTTGGTTCGGCGCTGCATGGTCCTAGTGTCCCGAATCTCGCGGGCGACCAGGCGGTGTTCGCCAGCCTGACGCGAAGCGTCGATCAGGTCATACCGAGGTAGGCTTCCTTGACCGCTTCGTCGCTCAGCAGCTCCTCCCCGGTTCCCGTCCGGGTCACGACGCCGGTCTCGAGAACGTATCCGCGGTGCGCACGGCGCAACGCCTGGTGGGCGTTCTGCTCCACGAGCAGGATCGTGGTGCCCTGCTGGTTGATCTCGGTGATGATCGTGAAGATCTGTTGGATGAGCTGCGGCGCGAGACCCATGGACGGTTCGTCGAGCAAGAGCAGGCGTGGCCTTGCCATCAAGGCACGACCGATGGCCAGCATCTGCTGCTCCCCACCGGACAAGGTGCCGCTCGGCTGAGCGGCTCGGTCCTTGAGGAGCGGAAAGAGGCCGTAGACCCGTTCGAAGTCCTCGGCGATGGCGGCCTTGTCCCGCCGCGTGTAGCACCCCATCTCGAGGTTCTCCCACACGGTCATTCCCGGGAAGATGCCGCGACCCTCGGGTGCCTGACAGATCCCCCGCTTGACTCGCAGGTCAGGGCGAAGCCGGCTGATGTCTTCGCCGGCAAACCGGATCTTCCCTCGGGAAAGCCGGAGCAGGCCGGATATCGCCTTCATGGTCGTGGTCTTCCCGGCGCCGTTGGCGCCGATGAGAGTCACGACCTCGCCTTCCTCGACGGTCAACGAGACGTCGCGTAGCGCCTCGATGCGACCGTAGTGCACCGAGATGGCCTCGACCTCAAGCAGTGGCATCGTCGACCGCTCCCAGGTAAGCCGAGATGACGGCCGGATCGTTGCGTACCTGGGAGGGTGTGCCCTCGGCAATCTTCTTGCCGAACTCCAGGACGACGATCCGGTCGGTCACGTTCATCACGACCCGCATGTCATGTTCGATCAAGAGGACCGTGTACCCGTCGTCACGAATCTTCCGGATGAGCTCCATGAGCTCGTCCTTCTCAGCCGGGTTGAACCCGGCTGCCGGCTCGTCGAGGCAGAGGAGCTTCGGCTCGGTCGCGAGCGCCCGAGCAATCTCCAACCGTCGCTGGTAGCCGTATGGCAGGTTCCGCGCTCTGTCCGCCGCCCGGTCGGCGATGCCGACGAACTCGAGGAGCGCCATGGCGCGCTCGACGCCCTCGCGTTCCTCACGCCAGTGCCGCGGCAGCCGGCACAGGGCTCCGACGACGCTCGTCCGGTGTCGTGCGTCGGTGCCGACCATGACGTTCTCCAGCGCGGTCATGCCTTCGAACAGCCGAATGTTCTGGAAGGTCCGCGCCACGCCGCGACGGGTGATCTGGTACCGCTTCGTCCGGCCGAGCCGTCGACCTTCGAGAAGCACCTCGCCGGACGTCGGACGGTAGACGCCGGTCATGACGTTGAAGCAGGTGGTCTTGCCGGCACCGTTCGGGCCGATCAGCCCGAGGATCTCACCGCGCTTCACCTGAAAGGAGACCGAATCGAGCGCCACCAGGCCACCGAAACGCAACGTGACATCGCGCAGCTCCATGAGGGTGTCGCCCATCCCCACATCGATGTCGCGGTGCGGTGCGACGATCTCGGCGACCTCGGCGAGGTGCTCTGCCCGCTGCGATGCGCTCATCTGCCGAGCTTCGACGGACAGCCCGTCACTCACGTTGCCTGCGGAGCTCGGCTGCGTCACCTCCGCCTCCTCCGGCTGACCCGTCATGAGCCCACCCCACTCCCCGAGTCGGTGAGAGCGCTCTCGGTACCGACCTGTTCGGGACGTCCCACAAGCCGCACGTATGCCTGACGACCTCGCGCCAAAAGCCGCTGGCGTGCGCCGAGCAGGCCCTGCGGGCGGAAGACCATGAGCACCATGAGCGCGAGACCGAAGAACAGGAATCGATACTCGGGTGCGAGCTGCAGCCGGTCAGGCACGTAGGAGATCACCAGGGCACCCAACAGCACGCCGAGCTTGTTCCCGGACCCGCCGAGGACGACCGCAGCCACGAAGAGAATCGACGTCACGACGTCGAACCGCTGGTTGTTGACGAACCCGATCTGGCCGGCGTACAGCACCCCGGACAGACCGCCGACCGCGGCGCCGATGACGAACGCCCAGACCTTGAACCTGAACGTGGGGACCCCCATGAGCTCGGCCGCGTCCTCGTCTTCCCGGATCGCGACCCAGGCCCGGCCGACGCGGCTCCGCTCGAGGTTTCCGACCAGCACGAGGACCACGATGATGCACGTGATGGTGAGCCAGTACCACGGTTTGCCGTCGGTCTGGGTGAAGATCGGTGAGCCGTCGGCGTACGTCCCCGGTGGTCGTCCGACTTCCTGGAAACCGCGGTTTCCACGCAGGGGGTCGATGTTGTCGGCCAGCAGTCGCACCATCTCGCCGAAACCGAGGGTCACGATCGCGAGATAGTCACCGCGTAACCGCAGTGTCGGCGTCCCGATGACGATCCCCGAGATCATCGTGATGACCATCGCGACCGGCACGACGACGAACCACGAGTAGTCGGGGTTGTCGAGGAAGGAGTCCGGGCTTGTCATGATCGCGGCGACGTAGGCCCCGATCGCGAAGAACCCGACATACCCCAGGTCGAGGAGTCCGGCCTGACCCAGGACAACGTTGAGGCCGAGCGCGATCAGCCCAAGCCGCGCTGCGTTGAACAGCGCCAGCTCGTAGTCGGTCCACGGCTCGGTCGAGAGTGGGAAGAAGTTGAGGTACGGCAGGAGATAGACGAAAACGACGACCGGGATGATGCACGCCCACTGCTCGAACCGACTCCGCGAGTTCCACCAGTCGCGCAGCCGCTGGCCGAACGGCACGTTTGCATTGGACGTTGGCTGAGCCGTCATACGCGCGCCTTTCCGAGCGACTCGCCGAGAATTCCGGTCGGTCGCACCATGAGGACGGCGATGAGCACGACGAAGGCCACCACGTCACGCCACTCGCCCCCGAAGAGCGTCTGGCCGTAGTTCTCGACGACACCGAGCAGCAGCCCGCCGAGGACGGCGCCGCGAAGGTTTCCGATCCCTCCGAGGACCGCGGCCGTGAACGCCTTGATCCCCAGGATGAAGCCGCCGTTGTAGAGCACTCCTTGAGGGATCTGCATGATGTAGAAGAGCGCCGCGGCACCGGCGAGCAACCCGCCGAGCGCGAACGTGAGCATGATGACCCGTTCCTGGTTCACCCCCATGAGTGCGGCGGTGTCGGGATCCTGCGCCACAGCGCGGAGTCCGCGGCCGAGTCTCGTGCGATTGACGAACGTGTCGGCGACGAGAAGCAACACGATCGCGGCGACGAAGACGATGATCTGGATCTGGGTGATCCTGGCGTTCTCGAACTCGAACACGGCCTCCGGCCGCAACAACCGGATGGACGGCTCAGGGTTCCCACCGCGCCAGATCAGGAAGAACTGCTGGATGGCGAAGGACGCGCCGATGGCGGTGATCAAGAAGACCAGCCGGGGTGCGTTTCGCCGGCGCAGCGGACGATAGGCCACACGCTCGAGCAGGAATGCCGTCGCGGCAGAGCACAGCATCGCCACGAGGCCCGCCAGCGTGAGGTTCGCGATCAACGGGCCCAGCCCGGTCTCGAGCGTGACGCCGGGTTGGTACCCCAGCATGACGAACGTCGCGTACGCGCCGAAGGCGCCGACGATGAAGACCTCGGAATGTGCGAAGTTGATCAGCTTGAGAACACCGTAGACGAGCGTGTACCCGATGGCGACCAGGGCGTAGATGCTGCCGTATGCAAGCCCGTCAATGGTGTTCGCCCAGAACCGTTCGGCGAGTAGCTGCGTATTGAAGTCGATCGAGCCACCGCTCGCCTGAATCACTGTGGCGACGAAGTTGAGGAGCAACGGAAGGTCCATCCGATCGAGTCCGGCTTTTGACCCGGCTGGGGCACGGCCCCCTCACCGGTGACCGTGCCCCAGCCTGAATCGCTTCTCAGGTACCAGAACCCATGTCCTTGAGGTGGACGATCTCGCCGTTCTTGACGATGTACATCCACACGGGCGTCTCTTCCAACTCCCCGTTGGCGTCCCACTTGAAGTGCTTGGTGAGACCCTGACCGTCGTAGTTGCGGACGAACTCGAGGACGGACGCACGGTCGTCGTTGCCGGCGTCGATCGCCTTCAACAGGATCGTCGTCGCGTCGTAGCCCTCAGGCGAGTACGTCGACGGCTCCCGGTCGGAGAGCTCCTGGTATGCCTTGCTGAACTCCTCGAATCCGGCCGACGGCAGGCACGGGCAGCTCAGGTAGGTGCCTTCGGCAGCCTCACCGGCGTTCTTGACGTACTCGGCGTCGCGTACTCCGTCAGGTGCGACCAACGCGCCTTCGTAACCCGCGTCACGAAGCTGCTGGGCGAACGGCGCGCCCTCGGGGTAGTAGCCGGAGAAGAACACGGCATCTGGGTCGGCAGAGGTGATCTCCCCGACGACGGCGGAGAACTCCTTCTGTCCGGTCTTGATCTCAGGCTCGCAGACGACCTTGTCTCCCAGCGCCTCGGTGGTCAGCTCGGCGAGGCCGATGCCGTACTCGGAGTCGTCGCGCACCACGCAGACGGACTCGGCCTTCAGGGTGTCGGAGATGAACGAGGCGACCGCCGGTGCCTGGTCCGAGTCGTTTCCTAGGCCGCGGAAGAAGGTCTTCCAGCCGTTCTTCGACAGGTTGGGGTTGGTTGCCGCCGGGGTGATCTGCGCGAGGCCTGCGTCGTGGAATGCCTTGCCCACGGCCTTCGACTCACCCGAGAACGGAAGACCGACGACACCCAGGATGGACGGGTCGTTGATCGCCTGTGTGACGACTGCCGGCGCCTTGTCAGGGCTTCCCTCGGAGTCGAACTCCTTGAGCGTGACCTGGCAGCCCGGGTTGGCCTCGTTGTGCTCCTTCACTGCAAGGCGCACACCCCACAGGATGTTCTGCCCCAAGGCCGCGGCAGCCCCGGCGATCGTGCCGATGTAGGCGATCGACGTCCCCTTGGCACATTGAGCCTTCCCGTCGCCAGCCGGCAGGGCTGCGTCGGCCGGCACCTCGGGCGCGGGATCGGGCTCCACTACCACGGTGTCATTGCCAGAGTCGGTGCCGTTGTCGTTTCTTGTGGCCTGGTTGCCTTGCTGCGCACAGGAAGCGACGCCGAGTGAGACCAGCGCCGCCAGCGCAACAATTCGCACCAGTCGTGCCTTGTCCACGAGTTCCTCCATAACACCCACAGGTCATGGTGTACGACAGGCACGTCGCTCGCCTGTCGGCTGCCGGTGCCGGAACCTACAGTGAACCGCGAGCCCGAGACAAGTCCGTCTCATGGACACTGCCTGGGCCGCCGATCGTTCACAGCAGGAACGTCCACCGCAGATGTGGCGTGAAGGGAGACGGCAGCGGCCCGAACTGTGCTCTGCTCGTGCCCATCCTCCACGTCGGGGGCCGTACCCACGACTCCTCCCGATCACGCCAGCTCACCGGCGCCCTCGCGCCGTACCCGATTTTCCGAGTGAGCAGAGACTAACTGTATGGCTGGGGATGGGTGAACGGGCCTGGCGATGCTCTTACCGTCTCGTAACTCGAAGCCAGGTGAAATGCGGAAAATCAGCCTGCCGATGTATCGCTACCGGTACGCCGAGCACTCTCCGCAAGCACGCTGTCACTCTCGTCGATGACCAACTGGGCGACCCGACGCATGGGGACCCGCTTGTCCATGGCCGTCTTCTGGATCCAACGGAAGGCCTCGGGCTCGCTCAGGTTGAACTTCTGCTGCAGCATGCCCTTTGCCCGCTCGACGAGCTTTCGGGTCTCCAGACGGTCGGCCAGGCCGGCCACCTCCCGCTCCAGCTGCTCCCGCTCGGCGAACCGCGAGACCGCGATCTCGATGGCAGGCACCAGGTCGGCCTTCGTGAACGGCTTGACCAAGTAGGCCATCGCCCCAGCGGCACTCGCACGGCTCACCAGGTCGCGCTGGCTGAACGCGGTCAGGATGATCACCGGGCAGATCTTCTCGTCACCGATCCGCTCCGCAACCGTGATCCCGTCGAGCTTGGGCATCTTGACATCGAGGATCGCAAGATCAGGGCGCAGCTCACGGACAAGGGCCAGCGCCTTCTCCCCGTCGGCTGCCTGCCCCACGACGTCGTATCCTTCCTCGCCCAGCATCTCGGCGAGGTCGAGCCGGATCAGGGCCTCGTCCTCGGCTAGGACCACCCGGCGCGGTTGCTGGTCCGTCGGGTTGCTCACCACACAATCCTCCTGCCCAGGCATGCATGCTGCGGTGTAGTAAGGGTACCCTGATCAGCCCACCGTCGCGGTTGTCGGTAGCATCCGGTAAACTGCCAAAGGGTTATGCCGGGTTGGCGAAATTGGCATACGCGATGCGCTCAAAACGCATTGTCCGCAAGGACGTGTGGGTTCGAATCCCACACCCGGCACACAGCTCGAATTCCAGATTCCCCCGGCTCGTCTTTTCATTCCGAGCCGATCATCCATTCGTCGAATTCCGTGACGAGCCCTTGATGGCGAACCGTCACTCGTCGATGCGACGCTCATCCCGGACACCACGTGGTTCACGAACCTTCTTCTGCAGAAGGGCAACCGTCGCCCGCCCACGCCTCATCGGCGACTCATGGCCGTCGTCTTTCGACGGCCTGCGGGATCCGAGCGAGGGCGACGAGACGCCGCGTGTGTCGCGCACGGCAGTCGGGCAGGTCGACGGACCAACGATCACGTCTTGTGCGAACCGCAACGCCTATTTCCTCGGCATGGTTCGGTATGACATCACGAACGCGTGATCATGCTCGAAAATACGCCGGCGAAATCCGGCGGGAGTTCGTGCGTAGACCCTTTCCTTCGCTCGGAGCGTCGTCGCCCGCGACCAGGTGGCCACACGTGGACCTGG
The DNA here is from genome assembly GCA_036564245.1 of Actinopolymorphaceae bacterium. GTDB lineage: Bacteria > Actinomycetota > Actinomycetes > Propionibacteriales > Actinopolymorphaceae > Thermasporomyces. The sequence goes on along the minus strand of DATCKU010000096.1, from coordinate 129,986 downwards.
CCCGCGGTGCCCGCCGGCTGAACGGAAACGCGGTCCGCGCCCACGCCGAGGAGGCGGGGCCGCATCCATTTCGGTACGACCCGGGCATCCTGGCGCTACCGGCATGGCCCCACAGCCTCAGATCATTCGGCGGAGCACGGTCTCGACGGCATCGATCAGCGGATCACCCGCAGTCCGCGGGTGCCGGACCAGCCCAAGCTCGACGTCCGGCAGGGCGGGTAAGCCACCTGGGTCATGGCACACCATGGTCGGCTCCACGTTGGCAGGCATGAGTGCGGCAACTCCGAGTCCGGCCCGGACCGCAGCGAGCACTCCGATCAGGCTGTTGCTCTCGAACGCCACCCGCCAGCGCCGATCGGCCTGCTGCAGGGTTTGGAGCAGCGCGGTACGAAACGTGCACGGGCTCGAGAACAGCACGACCGGCAGCGGATCGGCGGACGCGTCCACGCCGGGGCCGACCGCCCACACCAGGGGCCGGCGTACCGTCCAGCGTGGCTGGCCGGGAAGGTAGGGCACCTCGTCGAGCACGAGCTGGATGCGGCCTGCGTCGTACGCCTCCCGCATGGCAGCGCTGGAGAACGTGAGCACTTCGAGCGTGGCGTCGGGGTGCAGCTGGGCGAGATCGGCGAGTGCCTGCGGAAGCCGCGCCGCGACCAGGTCTTCGAGCAACCCGACCCCGCAGTGGCCGGTGAGCGCACGGCCGGCCTCGGTGAGCGCCTGTGTGGAGAGCGACAGGATGCGTTCGGCGTACGGCAGGAGCTCCTCACCCGCGCGTGTCGGCGAGACGCCCGATGGCGACCGGTGGAGCAGCGGGCGACCGACCGCACTCTCCAGCTTGCGCAACTGCTGGCTGAGCGCGGGCTGGGTCTGTCCGAGCGTGCTTGCGGCGCGGCTGATGCTCCCCGCCCGGACCGCCGTGACGAACGAGCGGAGCAACGCGATCTCGAGATCTCGTGCCATAAGGATCAATTATGGCAGGGCCAACGAATTTGCCTCTTCCTATGACACTGCTTCCTGATCTAGCGTCGCGCGGGTGACCACGTACCGACAGGTTCTCGCCGTACCTGGGATGCCCTCGCTGCTGGGTGTCTCGCTCGTCGCCCGTCTCGCGATCGCGGCTGACGTGATGGCGCTCACCATGTACGTCGTTCTCGGCCTGGACCTGAGCTACGCGGCGGCGGGCGGCGTCACGGCGGCCCTGACCGCCGGGTTGGCGCTCGGTGGGCCCGTGCTCGGACGCATGATCGACCGACACGGCCTGCGTGCCGTCGTGCTCGCGACCGTCGCGATGCAGGGTGTGTTCTGGCTGAGCATTCCGGTTTTGCCGTACGCCCTCCTGCTCGGCGCCGCGTTCCTCGCGGGTGTGCTGATGGTGCCGGTCCAGCTGGTGAACAAGCTGGGAATCGCCGCCTTGACGACCGCGAACCAGCGCCAGGCGGCGTTCTCCCTGGACGCGGTTCAGGGCGAGCTGTCGTACCTCCTGGGCCCGTCCGTCGTGGTCCTGTGCGCGGCGCAGACGTCCCCGCATGCCGTGGCCTGGGGTGTCGGCGCCGCGATCGTGGCTGGCGGCGTCGGACTCCTTTTGCTCAACCCCCCGCTGCGGGCCGACGGCGAGGTGGATGCGAGCGCCCACCAGCGGCCGCCGCGGCGGACGTGGCTGGGCATCGGCATGACTGCCGTGCTGACGATGGTGCTCGGCACCACGACGCTCCTCGCTGGCGTCGACCTCGCCATCGTCGCCACGCTCGAGGCCGCCGGTCAGGTGTCCTGGGCAGCCGTGGTCATCGCGGTGTTCGGCGTGGCGTCCGTTGCCGGCGGGCTGATCTATGGCACGCTACCCCGGCCCATGCCCAGCTGGCTGCTGCTCGGCTTGCTCGGGCTCGTGACGATTCCCGCGGGACTTGCCCACGACTGGCGCTGGTTGTGCCTTGCTGCAGTCGGAGCTGGGCTTCTCACCGCGCCGACCCTCTCCACTCTGGCCGACGCGGTGAGCCGGCTAGCACCAGCCAGCGTCCGAGGCGAGGCGACTGGAGTGCAATCCGCGGCACATAGCGCGGGCCTTGCGCTGGGATCCCTGATCGGCGGACTGGCGATCGACGTGTCCGGGCCAGGGGGCGGCTTCGCCACGGTAGGGCTGGCAGGCCTCGTTGCCGCCTCGACGGGATACCTGCTGGCTCGCCGTGCATCGCGACGTTCGTCTCGCTGGGCACGACGGAGCGTTGAGGAGCATCGGAACGCGACACCCCTCGTCACTCCGCAGCGAAACCAGGACGTCGTCAGAACTGGTACGCGGACGTGATCTCGGTCACCGCGTCGCCGATCCGGTGGACGCGCAGCGCGTTGGTGGATCCCGGAATCCCCGGAGGACTGCCGGCCACGATCACGACGCTGTCCCCACGCCGGCAGCGACCGACCGCCAGGAGCGCCCGATCCACCTGCTTCACCATCTCGTCCGTGTGGGAGACCCTCGGCACGAGGAACGTCTCGACACCCCAGGTCAACGCGAGCGCGTGACGGGTCTCCTCCTCCGTCGTGAACGCGAGCAATGGCACCCGGGACCGGTAACGGGCGAGTCGGCGAGCGGTGTCACCTGACTGGGTGAACGCCACGAGGAACTTGGCTCCCAGCCGCTCGGCTACCTCCGCCGCCGCCTTGGCGATCACACCGCCCTTGGTCCGCGGCTCCCACTGGATCCAGGCGACCTTCTCCAGGCCGTGCTCCTCGGTGGTCTCGATGATCCGCGCCATCGTGCGGACGGCCTCGACCGGATGCAGACCGACGCTGGTCTCCCCGGACAGCATCACGGCATCCGTGCCGTCTAGTACCGCATTGGCCACGTCCGAGGCTTCCGCCCGAGTCGGTCGCGGCGAGTTGATCATCGACTCGAGCATCTGGGTCGCGACGATCACCGGCTTGGCGTTGCGGCGGGCCAGCTCCACGATGCGCTTCTGCACGAGCGGCACGTCCTCCAGAGGCATCTCCACGCCCAGATCGCCCCGGGCCACCATGAAGCCGTCGAACGCGTCGATCACCTCTTCGAGGTTCTGCACCGCCTGAGGCTTCTCGATCTTGGCTATGACCGGCAGGCGCACCTTCTCCTCCGCCATCACGCGGCGAACGTCTTCGACGTCGCGCGCGCTGCGGACGAAGGAGAGCGCCACGAGATCGGCACGCAGGTGCAGAGCCCAGCGCAGATCATCGACGTCCTTCTCCGACAAGGCGGGCACCGAGAGCCCGACGCCGGGCAGGTTCAATCCCTTGTGGTTCGAGACCGGCCCGCCGACGACGACCCGGGTGACCACGTCGGTGTCGGTGACCGACTCGACCTCCAGCACCAGTCGACCGTCGTCGACCAGAATGCGGTCCCCCGGCCCCACGTCGCGCGGAAGCCCTTCGTACGTCGTCGAACAGCGGGCGGCGTCCCCGACACATTCCTCCGTCGTGATCGTGAAGCGCTCACCGTAGACGAGGTTCGCCCGACCTTCGGCGAACTTTCCCAGTCTGATCTTCGGCCCCTGCAGGTCAACCAGAATCCCTACACCGCGCCCGGCGGCCTCGGCGGCTTCCCGGACCATGCGGTACATCCGCTCGTGCTCGGCATGGCTGCCGTGACTCAGGTTGAGACGGGCGACGTCGAGACCCGCCTCCACAAGCTCCGCGATCCGCTCCGGTGTCGACGTTGCTGGACCGAGTGTGCAAACTATCTTGGCTCGGCGCACGAATCCGACTCTATGCCCAGTGCGCGGTGGATCCCATACAGGGCGGGAAACCAGCAGGTAACAAAACCGTCGAATGACCGCAGCAATACCTGTCTGATCCGTGTCTGCAGTGGCCTCGACCGTGGGAAGATCACTGTATGACGGGCCAGCTTGATCGCGGCGAGATGCGCCGCCGACGCAGCGAACGGGCGCGGGAAATCGGATCCCAGCTTCTGTTGCGCCAGGTCGCCGCCGTCGCCCTGACCTGGGTGGACAATGCCGGCATCACACGGGTCAAGGCGGTACCCACCACCAAGCTCGCGGAGGCAGCCACGTGGGGCGTCGGCATGTCGCCGGTGTTCGACGTCTTCACCTTCGACGATTCGGTCACGACCAGCACGTACATCGGTGGCCCCGTGGGCGACCTACGTCTCTATCCCGACCTCGAGCAGCTCACCGTGCTCGCAGGTGATGCCGGCTGGGCCTGGGCGCCGGTCGACCGGGAGACCCAGGAAGGCGACCCCTACCCGGCGTGCCAACGCACGTTCGCCCGGCGGATGTACGAGAAGGCCACGGAGCGCGGGTTGACCGCCCACATGGCATTCGAGGTCGAGTGGTTCGTCGGACGCGAGACCGACTCGGGGGACGTCGAGCCGGCATGCCTCGGACCTGCGTACGGCCTCACCAGGATCAGCGAGCTCTCGGAGTACATCCGAGACGTGCTGCAGGCGCTGTCGATGCAGAACATCCAGGTTGAGCAGTTCCATCCGGAGTACGCGCCGGGGCAGCTCGAGCTCTCCGTTGCGGCTGCCGACCCTGTCACCGCTGCCGACCGCGCCGTGCTGGTACGCCACACGATCCGCACCGTGTCGCACAGATACGGCTACCGCGTGTCGTTCGCTCCTGTCGTCACGGCCGGAGGCGTCGGCAACGGCCCGCACCTGCACCTGTCCCTGTGGTCCGACGGTGTCAACCTGCTCTCCGGAGGACCAGGACGCTACGGACTCACCGAACAAGGTGAGTCGGTCCTCGCCGAGATCCTCGACCACCTTCCGGCGTTGTGCGCGATCTCGGCGCCGAGTCCCGCAAGCTACCTCCGGTTGGTCCCACAGCACTGGGCCGGGCCGTACCAATGCTGGGGTCGAGAAAATCGTGAGGCGGCGTTGCGCCTCATCACGGGGACCGTCGGTGCCGGGCCGATGGCGGCCAACGCCGAGATCAAGTGCGTCGACGGCAGCGCGAATCCATATCTCGTCGTGGGTTGCGTGCTCGCCCTCGCCCTCGCAGGACTCGATCGCGGGCGCCGGCTGCCACCGGAAGTGACCGTGGATCCTGCCACACTGCCGGAGGCCGAGCAGCCGCCTCGGCTTCCCCGTTCGGTTCCGGAGGCCATCGATCGGCTCTATGCCGACGAGGTGCTGACGTCGGCGCTCGGCGCACCGCTCCTGGAGGCCTTCGTCGCAGTGCACCGCGCGGAGCAGGAGTTCTTCGCAGACGCCACAGCCGAGGAGATCGCCGCGAGGACCCGGTGGGTGTACTGAGCGACCTGATGCGCGAGCTCCCGCTCGTCGACGGCCACTGCCACACAGTCCTTGCCGACGTGCCGACGGAGCGGGAGAACTTCGAGCAGTACCTCACGGAGGCCGATCGGCCCGCCGGCCGTGGCGTCTCGTACGGCGACTCGCCGCTCGGTCTCGCGCTACGGCGATGGTGTCCTCCGGTGCTCGACCTGCCGCCGGGTGCGAGCCTGGACGACTATCTCGCGCGCCGAGCAGAGCTCGGTGAGGTCGAGGTACGACGTCGCCTGCTCGCGGCGGCCAAGGTGTCGGCGATCGTGGTCGACACAGGCCTCGGTGGTGACGGGTTCACCTCGGTGTCGGAATTGGCCGAGAGCGCCGGTGCGCAAGCACACGAGGTGGTACGCCTGGAGACGGTCGCCGAGGCGCTGTGGCAGTCGGGCGTCGACCGAGACTTCGCCGACGCCTACCGCGACGCGCTGTCCCGCGCCACCGCCCATGCGGTCGCTGTCAAGTCGATCCTCGCGTACCGACGTGGGTTCGACGGATCGCACACCCGACCCACGCTCGCGGACGTGGCGACAGCGGCCCAGCGCTGGCTCAGCGGTCCACACCCCCGCCTCGAGGACGACACCTTGCTCCGGTTCATCCTCTGGTGTGGCGTCGACACCGGCCTGCCGCTCCAGCTGCACACGGGATTCGGTGACCGGGACCTGCGGCTCGCCAATGCCAATCCCGTGCTCCTGCAGCAGTTCTGCGCGATGGTCGAACCGACCGGGACGCCGATCGTCTTGCTGCACTGCTATCCGTACCACCGCGAGGCAGCGTGGCTCGCCTCGGTGTTCCCGCAGGTCTACGTCGACATCGGCCTCACGGTGGCACACGTCGGCCCGCAGGTGCGTCACGTGCTCGCCGAGTTCTGCGAACTCGTACCGTTCGGCAAGCTGCTGTACTCCAGCGACGCGTACGCCCTTCCCGAGCTCTACCTCGTCGGAGCGGCGCAGTTCCGCCACGCGTTCGACCGTCTCCTCGACGACTGGCTCGCCGACGGCGCCGTGACCGTCCACGATGCCGAACGCATCGCCACGATGGTCTCAGACGCCAACGCCCGTCGCCTCTACGGACTCTGACGACGCGTCGCGCTCCGTGTCGCTCAGACCGCGAGCGGACGAGCGGTCGGCCCGATGGGCGACGGCAGGACGGACTCGCCACCGCGCAGCCACGCGTCCACGTGTGCCGCACATGCCCGGCCCTCGGCGATCGCCCAGACGATGAGCGACTGGCCGCGACCGGCGTCACCGGCGACGAACACGCCGTCCACCGTCGTGGCAAAGGCCTCGTCCCGCTTGATGTTGCCGCGCTCGTCGAGCTCCACGCCAAGCTGCTCCACCACGCCGTCGCGCTCCGGTCCGAGGAAACCCATCGCCAAAAGCACGAGGTCGGCTGGCAGCTCCTCCTCCGTACCCGGCACGGGCTCGAAACGGCCGTTCTCGAACCGGACCTGCACCAACCGCAGCGCTCGTACCCGCCCCTCGTCGTCGCCGAGGAACTCCTGCGTCGACACGGCGTACCTGCGCTCCCCACCCTCTTCGTGGGCACTGGAGACCCGGAAGATCATGGGATAGGTCGGCCACGGCTGAGTGTGCGGGCGCTCGTCGGACGGCCGCGGCATGATCTCCAGCTGAACCACGCTGGCGGCCCCTTGGCGATGCGCCGTGCCGAGGCAGTCGGCTCCGGTGTCACCACCGCCGATGATGACGACGTGCTTGCCGGCTGCGCTGATCTGGTCGGGTACCTCCTCACCAAGCGCGGCACGGTTCGCCTGCGGCAGGTACTCCATCGCCTGGTGGATACCGGCGAGCTCGCGTCCCGGCACCGGGAGGTCGCGAGGAATCGTGGACCCGATGGCCAGCACCACCGCGTCGTAGCGCGCCTTGAGCTCCTGCCCGGTCACGTTCACCCCGACGTTCACCCCGGGCCGGAAGATCGTGCCCTCGCGCGCCATCTGGTCGAGCCGCCGGTCGAGGACCCGCTTCTCCATCTTGAACTCGGGAATGCCGTACCGCAGCAGACCGCCGATCTTGTCGGCGCGTTCGTACACCGCGACCGTGTGGCCGGCGCGCGTGAGCTGTTGTGCGGTGGCCAGCCCGGCCGGGCCGGATCCCACCACGGCGACGGTCCGGCCGGTCAGCCATTCCGGTGGCTGCGGCACGACGAGACCCTCGTCGAAGGCCCGGTCGATGATGGAGACCTCGACGTTTTTGATGGTGACGGCACCACTGGTCGTCTTCTCGTCGATCGCGAGAACGCAGGCGCTCTCGCACGGAGCCGGGCACAGCCGACCCGTGAACTCGGGGAAGTTGTTGGTCGCATGCAGTCGTTCGATGGCGGCCCGCCAGTCACCGCGCCACACCAGGTCGTTCCACTCCGGGATCAGGTTGCCGAGAGGACAGCCCTCGTGGCAGAACGGAATGCCGCAGTCCATGCAGCGGCCGGCCTGCTTGGTGATGATCGGCAGCAAGGCATGGCCGATCCCCTTTCCGGGGTAGACCTCCCGCCAGTCGCGCAAGCGTTCGCCCACCGGTCTGCGGTGGGCGATCTCGCGTGGCGTGGTGAGAAATCCCTTCGGATCAGCCATGCGCTGCCTCCATGATCGCCTCGTTGACGTCGCGACCCTCGGCCTCGGCGCGGGCACGCGCCTGCAACACCCGCTTGAAGTCCTGCGGCATCACCTTGGTGAAGCGCCGCAACGCAGCAGGCCAGTCGGCCAGAAGCGCTTCTGCCACAGCCGATTCGGTCTCATCGGCGTGAGTCCGGATCAGGCGGGCCAGAAGCTTCTCGTCCTCCTCGTCGAGCGGGTCGAGATCCACCATCTCCCGGTTGATGCGGTGGACGTTGGCGTCGAGCAGGTACGCCACACCGCCGGACATCCCAGCAGCGAAGTTGCGGCCCGTGCTGCCGAGGACGACGACCGTGCCGCCGGTCATGTACTCGCAGCCGTGGTCGCCCACACCTTCGACGACCGCCGTCACGCCGGAGTTTCGGACGCAGAACCGCTCACCCACCTTGCCGCGGATGTAGAGCTCACCGCTGGTCGCGCCATAGGCGATGACGTTCCCCGCGATGATGTTCTCCTCGGCGACGAAGGTCGACGTGCGATCGGGTCGGACGATGATCCGGCCACCGGACAGTCCCTTGGCGAGGTAGTCGTTGGCGTCGCCCTCCAGACGCAGGGTGATCCCGCGGGGGACGAAGGCACCGAACGACTGCCCCGCCGACCCGACGAAGGTCAGGTCGATCGTGTCGTCGGGCAGGCCCTTCCCGCCGTAGCGCTTCGTGAGCTCGTGGCCCAGCATGGTGCCGACCGTACGGTTCACGTTGCGGATCGGCAGCTGGGCACGCACCGGCTCGCCGTTCTCCAGCGCATCCCGCGCCAGCTCGATCAGGTGGTTGTCCAGTGCCTTCTCAAGGCCATGGTCCTGCGTCGTCACGCAGCGCCGTGCCGCACCGGCGGGCAGCTCCGGCACGGTGAGGATCGGCGTGAGGTTCAGGCCGGAGGCCTTCCAGTGGTCGACCGCCTCGTGCACGTCGAGCAGCTCGGCATGACCGATCGCCTCGTCGAGGCTGCGGAAGCCCAGCTGGGCAAGGTACTCCCGCACTTCCTGCGCGACGTACTCGAAGAACGTCACGACGAACTCCGGCTTACCGGTGAACCGCTTGCGCAGCTCGGGATTCTGTGTCGCCACACCGACCGGGCAGGTGTCGAGGTGGCAGACCCGCATCATCACGCAACCGGACACGACGAGCGGCGCCGTCGCAAAGCCGTACTCCTCCGCCCCCAGCAGCGCCGCGATGATCACGTCGCGGCCGGTCTTGAGCTGCCCGTCGACCTGCACGACGATCCGGTCGCGGAGCCCGTTGAGCAGCAGTGTCTGCTGGGTCTCGGCAAGACCGAGCTCCCATGGCGCACCCGCGTGCTTGATCGAGGTCAGTGGCGCGGCACCGGTCCCTCCGTCGTGACCGGAGATGAGCACGACGTCGGCATGGGCCTTCGACACACCGGCCGCCACGGTCCCGACGCCCACCTCGGCCACGAGCTTGACGTGCACGCGAGCGTCCGGGTTGGAGTTCTTCAGGTCGTGGATCAGCTGTGCGAGATCCTCGATCGAGTAGATGTCGTGGTGCGGTGGCGGCGAGATCAGCCCGACTCCGGGCGTGGAGTGACGGGTCTTGGCGATCCACGGGTAGACCTTGCTGCCCGGAAGCTGACCGCCTTCGCCGGGCTTGGCGCCCTGCGCCATCTTGATCTGCAAGTCGGTCGCCTGCGTGAGGTACTCCGCCGTCACGCCGAACCGTCCGCTCGCCACCTGCTTGATGGCGCTCCGCCGCTCGGGGTCGTAGAGACGGTCGGTGTCTTCGCCGCCTTCACCGGTGTTGGAGCGCGCGCCGAGCCGGTTCATCGCGATGGCGAGTGTCTCGTGCGCCTCCGCAGAGATCGAGCCGTACGACATCGCGCCGGTGCTGAACCGCTTGACGATGCTCTCGACCGGCTCGACCTCTTCGATCGGCACTGGGGGCCGGACACCGGTACGCAAGGCGAACAGCCCGCGCAGCGTCATCAAACGCTTGGACTGCTCGTCGACGCGCTTCGTGTACTGCTTGAAGATGTCGTACCGCTGCGCCCGCGTCGAGTGCTGCAACCGGAACACCGTCTCGGGATCGAACAGGTGCGGTTCGCCCTCACGGCGCCACTGGTACTCCCCGCCGATGGCGAGCCGGCGATGCTTCGGCGCCACGCCGTCGCGTGGGTACGCCTGCTCGTGCCGCCGGCGTACCTCGTCGGCGATGACGTCGAGACCAACGCCACCAAGCCGCGAGGTCGTGCCCGTGAAGTAGGCGTCGATGACCTCCTGGCTCAGCCCGATGGCCTCGAAGATCTGCGCGCCGGTGTAGGACGCCACCGTGGAGACGCCCATCTTGCTCATCACCTTGAGCACGCCCTTGCCGAGTGCCTTGACGAGGTTGCGGACCGCCTTCTCCGGGCTGATGTCGCGCAAGAAGACACCCTCGCGCACCAGGTCCTCGACGGTCTCCATGGCGAGGTACGGGTTCACCGCGGCCGCGCCGTAGCCGATCAGAAGGGCCACATGGTGCACCTCACGGACGTCGCCCGCCTCGACGACGAGACCAACTCGGGTGCGCTCCTTCTGCCGGATCAGGTGATGGTGCACGGCACCGGTGAGCAGCAGCGAGGGAATCGGCGCCAGCTCGGCGTTGGAGTGCCGGTCGGACAAGACGATGATCCGAGCCCCGTCGGCGATCGCCTGCGACACCTCGGCGCAGATCTCGTCGAGCCGACGGGCGAGCTCCGGGCCGCCACCGTCGACTTTGTAGAGCCCCTGCACGACGTGGGTGGCAAACCCTGGCAGGTCCCCGTCACGATTGATGTGGACGATCTTGGCCAGCTCGTCGTTGTCGATTACCGGGAACGGCAGGACGATCTGGCGGCACGACGCCGGACCCGGCTGGAGCAGGTTGCCTTCCGGACCGATCGTGCCCCGCAACGAGGTGACAAGCTCCTCCCGGATCGCATCCAGGGGCGGATTCGTCACCTGGGCGAAGAGCTGGGTGAAGTAGTCGAAGAGCAGCCGCGGACGACTGGAGAGCACCGCGACCGGGGTGTCGTTGCCCATCGACCCGATCGGCTCGACACCGTTTCTCGCCATGGGCGCGAGGATGACCCGCAGCTCCTCCTCGGTGTAACCGAACGTCTGCTGCCGCCGGGTGACCGAGGCGTGGGTGTGGACGACGTGCTCACGCGGCGGCAGGTCGTCAAGCCGGATCAGCCCAGCGTGCAGCCATTCCGCGTACGGATGCTCGGAGGCGAGCCGGCCCTTGATCTCCTCGTCCTCGACGATCCGGTGCTCGGCCGTGTCGACCAGGAACATCCGGCCGGGCTCCAGCCTGCCCTTGCGGACCACCGACTTGGGATCGATGTCGAGCACACCGACCTCGGAGGCCAGCACCACGAGTCCGTCGTCGGTCACCCAGTAGCGGCTGGGTCGTAGACCGTTGCGGTCGAGCACGGCACCGACCTGGGTCCCGTCGGTGAACGCGACGCAGGCTGGACCGTCCCACGGCTCCATGAGGCACGAGTGGAACTCGTAGAACGCCCGACGCGCGGGATCCATCTCGGAGTGGTTCTCCCACGCCTCGGGGATCATCATCAGCACCGCGTGCGGAAGCGACCGACCGCCCATCTGCAGCAGCTCGAGTGCCTCGTCGAAGGTCGCCGAGTCACTCGCACCCGGTGTGCAGATCGGGAACAACCGCTCCAGGTCGCCATCTCCCCGGTCGTCCTCGCCTGGGCGCCGAGGTCGCGCGAGCAGGTCGCTCGCGAGCAGCGCCTCGCGGGCCCGCATCCAGTTGCGGTTGCCCATGATCGTGTTGATCTCGCCGTTGTGGGCGACGTAGCGGTACGGATGAGCGAGCGGCCAGGACGGGAACGTGTTGGTGCTGAACCGCGAGTGCACCAACGCGATCGCGGTCGCGACCCGGTGGTCGGACAGATCCGGGAAGAAGGGCTCGAGCTGCTCGGCGGTCAGCATGCCCTTGTACACCACGGTGCGCGACGACAGGGACGGGAAGTACGCGTCGGTGTCGTGCTCCACGCGCTTGCGCAGGGCGAAGGCCCGGCGCTCCAGAGCGAGGCCCGGCAACGCCTCACCGCCGGCGGCAGCGACGAACAGCTGGCGGAACCGCGGCATCACGGCTCGCGAGGTCTTGCCGAGAAGCTCGGGCACGACGGGCACGTCGCGCCAGCCGAGGACGTCCAGTCCTTCCTCTGCGGCCACCTCGTGGATCCGCCGGACGGCGGTAGCATCCGCCTCGTCGTCATCGGGCAGGAACGCCATCCCCACCGCGTACTGCCCCTGCGGGGGCAGCGGGAACTCGCAGACCCCGCGGAAGAAGGCGTCGGGGACCTGCATCAGGATGCCCGCGCCGTCACCGGAGTCGGGCTCGCTACCGGACGCACCACGGTGGTTGAGGTTCCGCAGCGCCGTGAAGGCGTAATCGACGATCTGCCGGCTCGGCTCACCGCTCAGCGTCGCCACGAACGCGACACCGCACGCGTCGTGCTCGAATCGAGGGTCGTACAGACCCCGTCGATCCGCCGGTGCAACGTCCGTCCTGGATTGCGAAGATCCTCGGCCCTCGGATGACTCCCGTCGGTGGCCGGGGAGATACGGCGGGGGCGTTCCGTGCATGTGGAGACTCCCGTCGTCGAACTCGCGCTCGTGTGTAGTCCGGTCGCCCGCGGCAGCCAAGACCCGGCAGGTGCCGAACCGCCGCGTTGCGACCCTTCCGGAGGTACCTCAGGTGGGAAACGGTCCCCGGGACCCCGGATGTGCTCGAGGGACGACGCTGGCCCCGGCAATTGGATGCAGGTTACAGGATTGACCCGGCCGGCTTCTGTGCGGAATCCGGCTGGAACGTGTCGGTCGGGACGTGTCGGTCGTGGACGGCCGAGGCCCCGACCTCGTGGCATGTGGTGGGCGGGTCAGCTCGACGCCGAGCTGCTCCCTCTCATTGTGCCCTGGGATCTGGTGGTCGCGGCTCCATTATGGCCGCGCTCGGCACCGCCGCGCGCGTGGCCGGAACAAGCACCCCGATCCTGGTCGCGGCCGATCCGGGATGGAGTTCGCGACCACGGACGGTTCAGCCATCGGCCTCCTGAACGGGCTCACTGGCCCGCGGCCTGGCTCCGCCCATCTCGACGACCGATTCGGCCGGCTCTGCAGGCTCCCCGGCCGGCTCGTCGGCTTCCGGGCGCCCTTCACGGTGCTCGGCGGCGTCGTGTGGCCCGTCAGCGACCTCAGGCTGGTCAGGCGCCGCATCGGGCTCGACGACCTCCTCACGCCCGGGCCGCAGCCGCGCCGACACGATCATGTAGATCACGGCACCGGTGAAGACGATCAACGAGGTCCACACGTTGAGCCGCATGCCGGCGACGTGGTTCACAGGGTCGATCCGCAGGTATTCGATCCAGGTCCGGCCGGCGGTGTAGCCCGCGACGTACAGCGCGAACGCCCGACCGTGGCCCAATCGGAACCGCTTGTCCGCCCACAGCACGAGGAGCGCGACTCCGACATTCCAGACACACTCGTACAGGAAGGTCGGATGGAAGCTCTCGTACTGCTCGTACCCGGGCGGGCGATGGGCGGGGTCGATCTGCAGGCCCCACGGGAGCGAGGTGGGCCTGCCGAACAGCTCCTGGTTGAACCAGTTCCCCCATCGACCGATCGCCTGAGCGAGCACGATGCCCGGTGCGAGGGCGTCAGCCATCGCGGGCAACGGAATGCCCCGTCTGCGGCAACCGATCCACGCCCCGAGGGCGCCGAACGCGATGCCGCCCCAGATGCCCAGGCCGCCCTCCCAGATCGCGAACGCGCGCAGCGGCTCCCGTCCTGGGCCGAAGTAGAGCTGGTAGTCGGTCACCACGTGGTAGACCCGCGCACCCACCAGCCCGAACGGCACCGCCCAGACCGCGATGTCGGCGACGGTTCCGGGCCGCCCGCCGCGGGCGATCCACCGTCGGTTGCCGAGCCATACGGCGACGATGACGCCGGCGATGATGCACAGCGCGTACGCCCGGATCGGCACTGGGCCGAGGTGCCAGACACCTTGGGACGGGCTGGGGATCAGAGCCTGGGTCAACATGGCTGTGGTGTACTCCTCGCCTCGAGTTGCGCCACAGAGGGTGCATCCCCCCGACACGCCGAGTTCTACCGGACGGACACTACCGCCTCCGGGCCCTAGCGCTTGAGCGCCCGGTCGATGGCGGCTTGCAGACCCGCCGGGCTGATCTGCTCGGGAGGCAGTGGCGTGTCGCTGTTGACGAAGATCGTGGGCGTGCCGATGACCCCCTTCTCCGTGGCGGTCTGGTCGATCGACTCGACCCACTCGGCATAGGTCTCGTTCCGTACGCACGACCGGAACGACCCGGAGTCCAGGCCGACGGTCTTACCGAGCTCCAGCAGCTCGCCCGTGCTCCAGCTCTGACTGAAGTTGGCGTAGAGCGCATCGTGCATCTCGCGCGCCTTGCGCTGGTCGGCGGCACAGGCGAAGGCGTTCGCCGAACGCACCGTCGGCTCGCCGAACTGGCTCAGCGTCACCGGGTAGTAGACGACCCGCACATCGCCGCTCGCGACGCGTTGCCGGAGTACGTGGGAGCTTCGGGCTTCGAAGTCGCGACAGTGCGGGCATGAGAAGTCCTCGAACACCTCCACCACGACCGGCGCGTCCGGGTCGCCGATCCCGATGCCCTGTCCGAGCCCGTTCTCACCGCCTTGCGTGGCCTTCCCGTATCCCGGCGCCACTCCAGCGGGTGCGACCGCGTCGCCTGAGACTTGCGAACGCTGCCACTGCACGATGCCCGCGATCGCGATGATCAGGATCACGACCGCGACGCCGACTCCGATCAGGACCAGCCTCTCCCGGCGCTTGGCCCGCGCCGCCTGCCGTGCCCGCTCCTCTCGCAACGCCTGTCGCGCCGACTTGTTGCTCATTCGCCCTCCTCCCCCGCTTCCTTTCCGCCAGGCAGCAGGGCGAACCGTCCGGGCCCGGTGACCGCGACCCATGCTGCCGCGACCACAAGGCCGAGATCACGAAGGATCTCGCCGAGGTAGTTGGTCTCTTCTGGCGCGACCGGCCCACCGCCGCCGAAGCAGCCACAGTCGATCGAGATGCCACGTGCCCACACCGACGCGATTCCCACGATGAACGCCAGGAGAAGAACGCCGGAGGCCACCGCCGCCAGCCTGGCGCCGACGCCCAGGATCAGCGCGAGGGCGAGGGCCAGCTCGAGGAAGGGCAACGTGTAGCCGACCGCCGCGTCGACCCCGACGGGTAACAGCTGGTAGGCCCGCACGGCACGGACCTGCTCGGTCGGTGAGGTCGCGAGCTTGAGCAATCCCGCGGCGGCGAGCACACCTCCGAGCGCCAGCCGGGCGACCAACGAGACCCACGGTGTGAGGTCTGCGATCCGGCGTCGCCGCGGCGCACCGACCGGGGTGAGGCTCACGTCCGAGCTCGTCCCTGTGTCACTGCTCACGTCTTGCACCCCCGCCGTGTCACTACCCACGTCTGCGTACCCCAGCCGCAAGGTCGCGAGCCAACTCCTCGACGCTCGCGCGTCCGGCCTTCTCGTCGGTCGCGGCCAGGATCCGCTTGACGAACGCCGAGCCCACGATGACCGCGTCGGCATACGAGGCGACGTCGGCGGCCTGGTCGCCGTTCGACACGCCGAGACCGACGCCCACCGGCAACCCTGGCCCGCTCGTCTGCGGCTCCGCCGACGGCGACCCGGACGTACCCTGGCTGGATTTCGTGATCTCCCTGATGCGCGCCACCAGTCGCGGTGCAGCCGCCGAGGTCTGCTCCCGGGTGCCGGTGACGCCCATCACGGACGCCGCGTAGACGAAGCCACGGCAGGCCTGCGTGGTCAACCGGATCCGCTCGTCGGTGGACGAGGGTGCGACCAGGAACACCCGGTCCAGACCCGTGGCGTCGGAGGCGGCGATCCACTCTCCTGCCTCCTCCGGTATGAGGTCAGGGGTGACCATGCCCGAGCCACCGGCCGCCGCGAAGTCTCGAGCGAACCGCTCGACGCCGTACTGCTCGATCGGGTTCCAGTAGGTCATGAGGATCGTGCACACGCCGAGGTTCGCGATGGCCTCGACCGTACGAAGCACGTCTTGCGTACGAGTCCCGTTCCGCAATGCCTGCTCGGACGCCGCCTGGATGGCAGGCCCGTCCATGGTCGGATCGGAGTACGGCAGCTCCAGCTCGATCATGTCGACGCCACCGGCCACCATGGCCCGCAATGCGGCGATCGCGCCCTCGTAGCTGGGGAAGCCCGCCGGAAGGCAGCCGACCAACACGGCGCGGTTCTCGCCTCGCGCCTTGTCGAACGTAGGGGTGACGCTCATCGCTGGCTTCCCGGGTCGTCGAGCAGCCCGAACCACCGGGCCGCCGTGTCCATGTCCTTGTCACCACGGCCGGACAGGTTGACCAAGATCACGGCGTCGGGGCCGAGCTCCTTGGCCACTCGGAGGGCGCCGGCGACCGCATGTGCCGACTCGATCGCCGGGATGATCCCCTCGGTGCGGGTCAGCAGCCTGAAGGCCTCCATGGCCTCGGCGTCGGGGATCGGTGTGTAGGTGGCGCGACCGGTCTCGTGCAGCCAGGAGTGCTCCGGGCCGACTCCCGGGTAGTCCAGGCCGGCCGAGATCGAGTGGCTCTCGATGGTCTGGCCATCGTCGTCTTGCAGGACGTACGAACGGGCACCGTGCAGCACCCCCACGCGTCCGCCGCTGATCGAGGCCGCGTGGCGACCCGTCTCGAGGCCGTCGCCGCCTGCCTCGAACCCGTACAGGCGCACACCCTCGTCCGGAATGAACGCCGTGAACATGCCCAGCGCATTGGATCCGCCACCGACGCAGGCACACACGGCGTCGGGCAGCCTCCCGACGAGCTCGAGCGTCTGCGCACGTGCCTCGTCCCCGATCCCGCGACAGAAGTCACGCACCATCGCCGGGAAAGGATGCGGCCCGGCCACCGAGCCGATGAGGTAGTGGGTGTGGTCGACGGTGGCCACCCAATCCCGCAGCGCCTCGTTCATGGCGTCCTTGAGCGTGCGGCTGCCGGCCTTCACCGGCACCACCTCCGCGCCCAACATGCGCATCCTCGCGACGTTGAGCGCCTGCCGCCTGGTGTCTTCCTCCCCCATGTAGACGCGGCACTCGAGGTCGAGGTACGCGGCGGCCGTCGCGGTCGCGACACCGTGCTGGCCGGCACCGGTCTCGGCGATCACGCGGCGCTTGCCCATCCGCTTCGTGAGCAGGGCCTGACCGAGGACGTTTCGGATCTTGTGCGCACCCGTGTGGTTGAGATCCTCTCGCTTGAGCAGGATCCTGGCGCCGGCGACCTGCGAGAGCCGCTTCGCGTCGTAGAGCAAGCTGGGCAAGCCGGCGTATTCACGCAGCATTCGGGCGAACTCGCCTTGGAACGCGGGATCGTCCAGCGCCTCCCGGCGCGCCACGTCGAGCTCGTCCAACGCCGCGATCAGGGCTTCCGGGACGAACCTGCCGCCGAACCGGCCCCAATGGCCGCTCTCGTCCGGTCCGCTGATCCTGGCGGTGGGCGGCTGTGCAACCTCGGCCGCGGCGAGGGAGGTGTCGGTCATCTCGGGTCGTTCTCCCTCGTTGGTGTCGGGTCGTTCCTGTCAGATCCCACGATGGTCGCTCAGTCGTGCCGAAGCGCAGGATGGGCCCCCGCGGCAACGAGGTCGGCGACCGCCGAGCGGGGATCCTTGCCGGTCACCAGGCTCTCACCCACGAGCACCGCGTCGGCTCCGGCACGTGCGTACTCGATGACGTCGTGTGGGCCTCGGATCCCGGACTCGGCGATCTTGATGATGCCGTCCGGGATCTTCGGAGCCAGGCGGGCAAACACCCCGCGATCCACCTCGAGGGTCTTGAGGTCCCGCGCGTTCACGCCGATGATCTTCGCACCGGCGTCGAGCGCCCGCGCGACCTCCTCTTCCGTGTGGACCTCGACGAGCGGGCACAGCCCGATCGACTCGGCCCGCTCGACCAGCGAGACCAAGGCGTTCTGGTCGAGTGCCGCGACGATGAGCAGCACGAGGTCGGCCCCGTAAGCACGGGCTTCCCAGAGCTGGTAGCTCGTGACGATGAAATCCTTGCGGAGCACCGGCACGTCCACGGCCGTGCGCACCGCCCGAAGGTCCTCGAGCGAGCCGCCGAACCGACGCCTCTCCGTGAGCACGCTGATCGCCGCTGCACCGCCGGCCTGATAGTCGGCCGCGAGCGCAGCCGGATCGGCAATCGCTGCCAGAGCACCCTTGCTGGGGCTCGACCGCTTCACTTCCGCGATGATCGCCACTCGGTCGTCGCGGAGGACCGGCATCGGATCGATCGCGTACGGCATGGCAGCGACGCGTGCCTTGAGATCCTCGATCGGAACACTCGCCTGGCGCTCGGCTACGTCGGCACGTACGCCTTCGAGGATGTCGTCGAGGACGCTCACGCGGTCTGGTCCTTCCTGCGCGGGCTGCAGGGCACAACCGGATCCGTCGCGTCAGGCGGCGGTCCGCTCTGGCGCCCTGGGGACGAGGTTCAGCGTAACGGCGGCCCGGTGCCACTCGGACACCGGGCGGCATACCCGACGCCGTGGCCGTCGCGGCGAGCACAGCATCGCTCAACGATGCAACGACACCCTCACCGGGCGAGCCACCCACTCGTCGTCAGGTCTTGACCACGAGTGTCGACATGATCTTGTCGGCGAACGTCTGGCGCTTGGAGTCCCACAGAGGCCACAGGTAACCCACCATGCACGCCAGCGAGTCCAGAACGTGCGCGAGCGCCCGGACGAAGCACATGCCGAAACCGATCGGCTGGCCGTCCGTCTCGCGTACCAGACGCAACCCGAGTGCCTGCTTCCCGAGGGACTGACCGGTCTTCCCCTGCCGGATCAATTGGTTCCAGACAGCCAAGGCAAAGGCGGCGATGAAGCATACAAAGGCGAGCAGCTGCGAGGCGGTGCCAGGTGGGGAGCCCCCGAGAAGGGACGGAATGAAGATCAGGTACCCGATGACGAGAGGGATGTCGACGATCAGACCGTCGATCAAGGCGGCACCGACTCGGGCGATCCAGCTGCCCAACTGATCCGGGGTCGGCTGGCCGACCATCTGGGCGTACTGCTGGGCGTACTGACCGTACTGATCGGGCTGGCCGTAGGTGCCGTACGGCTGCCCGTACTGACCGTACTGTGCCTGGCCGTACTGCGACTGTGCGTACTGACCCTGTCCGTACTGGCCCTGGCCGTAGGGCTGCCCGTACTGCTGGCCGTACTGGCCCTGACCATACTGGCCCTGCCCGTACTGCTGGCCGTACGGCGACTGACCGTACTCGCCCTGCGGGTACTGGCCCTGCTGCCCGTACTGACCCTGACCGTACTGCTGTCCGTACTGACCCTGGCCGTACTGCCCTTGTCCGTACTGACCCTGGGCCTGCTGGCCTTGGCCGTACTGGCCTTGGGCGTACTGCTGCCCGTACTGACCCTGGCCGTAGGGCTGCCCGTACTGCTGTCCGTACTGTGCCTGCCCGTACGGCGACTGGCCGTACTGACCAGACTGGCCCGACTGGCCGTACTCCCGCTGACCATGCTCCTTCTGGTCATGGGACTGTCCACCGTGGCCCGACTGCCCCGGCTCGTACGAGTCGGAGCCGGAGGGCGGATTCGGCGTACTCACAACCGTCTCCATTCTGGATTGAGAGTGAACGCGTGCAGGCTAGCGAGCGTCGGCCCGTTAAGGGAACTGTGGCACCCCGACTGTGCCACAGAGCCGCCCGCGACGTCGAACGACCGAGCCGCACGCAGGTTACCGTTGGCTCGTGACTGCGCACCACCAACCCGCTCAGCCCGCAGGGCGGGAACGCGGCCACGAAACCCTGGGACGGCCGGACGACGCGACGCTCCTCGGCATCGCCACGGTCGGCCTTGCCGGGCTGACGCTCGCCATCGTGAGCCGCGCGACCGACGGAGCGCTGGGAGTTCCATGTCTGCTCCGCCTGGTCACCGGTCTCGACTGCCCGTTCTGCGGAACCACACGGATGGTGAGCGCCCTGCTCGAAGGCGACGTCACCGGTGCGCTGGCGTTCAACGCGCCGGTTTTCGTAGCCGCGCTGGTCGTGGGCTACCTCTGGTGCAGCTGGGTGGCAGAACGCCTCGGGTGGAGGTGGCTGCCACGCCTCCCACGCCCACGTCTCTCGCCACCAGGTCGGCGGCGGCTGAAAAGGGGTCTCGTGGCTGCCGCGCTGGTCTTCATGCTGGTCCGCAACCTGCCGTGGGAGCCCTTCACCGCCCTGCATGTCTGACCCACCCGTCTCACCCGGCGGGAGGCGCCGGCACGCCTCGCGTCTGGTACACGAGACCGGAACACGGCTACCAGGCCTTGGCTACTGGACCGTACCCGAATCTCGTGTACCAGAGCGACGGTTTCGCTAGACCTGCAGCATCAGGAGAGCGCGCGCTTGGCCAGGTCGACGTACTGGTCGGCGCGCACCACCCGGAACTCCGGGCCGAGCGACTCGGTGAGCGTCACGAGGTGCTGCGGCGTCAGGCTCCACGCCAGGATGCCGAGGGCCACGAACGCCGGCGAGCTGCCGTCCCATCCGGACCGAACGTCGGCAAGGTAGCCCTGCGCCTCGTCCACCGCGCCGACGCCGCGGATCGTCGCCAGCGGCGTGCGTCCCAACAACAGGGACGTCTGGCTGGTGCCTCCCCAGTTGAGGAAGATCCCGGCCGGCTTGACTTGCTCGACGTACGCCCGGGCCTCCGCCTCGCCGAGCTCCACGTCCCTGCCGTCGACCCGGTTGAGGACGTAGACGATCGACATGCCGGTGTCCGACATGTAACGCCGGGTCTGGTTGGCGTACGACGAGAACGTCTCGTCCGGCCAGGGACCGGGGTAGATGTAGCCGGCTCCGGACGGACCCGCGATGAGCAGGTCGTTCTTCGTCGCGGTGCGTTGGAAGTAGCTCAAGAAGTTGCGTGCGGCGTCCTTGAGCAGCGGCGAGGTCGTCCAGTTGATGGGGACCTTGCCGCGTGCCGGGTTGTCCCACAGAACCCGCAGCCGATGCTCGTTGTACTGCAGGTTGTCACCCTCGGACATCACGTACGTGACGTAGATCTTGTTCTCCAACGGCAGCTTGGGCACCTTGGTCTGCCGGTCGGAGACCTGGGCCTTGGCGCCTGAGTGCACGCTCATGTTCTCGAACCAGTCGGCTGCGAGAACGTAGACGTTGTGCCGGGACACGAGCTCGGTGCCACCGAACTCACCAGCCACGTCCTGGGCGAACCAGCCGAGATACGGCGTGTTGACCGGCACCTCGGCGAGGATGCGCTCGAACAGTGCCCGCTCTTCGTCGACGTTGGGATCGAGCCAGAACGTCATGGCCCGGTTCGCCACTGCGTAGTCCCGCAGGTAAGCGAAGGCGACCTTGCGCGGCCGCTCCGGCTCGGTGTTCGTCACCGACACCGTGTATTCGTTCCACATGTCGACCAGGAGCGTGAGCGACTGGGTGCCCTCCGGCGGGTCGAACTGGTAGACGAAGTAGCGGCCGCCGTCGGCGAAGCGGTGCTGGGGTGGACCACCGCTGATCTGGGAGTTGCCGGAGTCGAAGAGGTACGGCTCCTCGTCGGCCGTCCCCGGCGTGAAGTCCGCGATCGTCTGGCCGTCTGCCTGGACGGTGACCCGGGTGACGGCAGGGCCCCACCCGTCACCGGTGAAGGAGTCGTCGAAGCGCACCCACACCGCTGCACCGCCGAGCTGGTCGGAGAGGTCGAACTCGTACACGTCCCGGTTGGACGCATCGTGGGTGTGCTCCTCCACCTTGGCGAGGGTCGTGTAGCCACCTGGAAGGCCGGGCGGCGGGTTGATGTCCCTCTGGGGCGGCAACCCGATGAGCATGCGGTGTGTCGTACGCGGCCAGAGCTCGGCGAACTGCCATTCGTACGCTTCGATTCGGCTGCCGAAACGCCCGCGCAGGTCGGTGAGCGTCTCGAATCCGAACCGGTCCGCAAGTTGTGACCCGAGCTCCGGGCCGACGGCAACCGCGGACTCGAGACCGGCGAGCGTCGTCGCGACGTTGATGGAGTCGGGAACTTCCGGGTCGTAGACGATCATGCCCCGGACGGTCTTCCGGTGAGCTTGCACGAGCTCCATCGGATCGTCGTACGTCGTCGTCGGAACGCGCAGGCTCTCCAGCCAGGTCGTCGGACCTTCCTGGCCGGCCGCGTCGAGACCTATCAAGTAGATGCGCGGTTCCTTGCGGTTGACGATGCCTTGCAGCGTGCCGAGCAGCAGCTGCTCGTCGCCGCTCAACTTCGTGATGTCGATGACGTCGAGCCGTTTCGGAGCGGCGAACCGGGGCAGCGCCTGCTTGGCTGGCCAGCTGATGCCGCTGCCCGCCGCACTTGCCGCCTGGGTTCCGATCGTGGAAAGGACGAGTCCAGCAGCCACACCCCCGAGCACTCCGCGGCGACTGGGAAGCATCTGAGAAATCTGAGAGGTGGAGTCGATCTCGCACCGGCTGCCGTGCTGCATGTGTTCCTGCCCTTCACAAAAACCGAACCTTGACCGGAAAGGGCCTGAGAACTCGCCGGCCGAGCCGATTCTGATGGTGCGCCTCGACTGTGACAAGGCTGCTGGCCACTGCAGGACGCGCGAGTCAGTCGAGCAGCCACGAGCGTCGTAGCGCCACGGCGTCCCGTGAGCTTGCACGACCGCCACGCCATGCTGCTCGGCAATGCGCTAAAGCTGCGTCGTTACCGACCAGTCAGCACGTGGTGCAGCTGGTCCAGTGCCCACTCGAGGTCGGCGCGCTCGACAACCAACGGAGGGGCGAGCCGGATCGTCGAGCCGTGAGTGTCCTTGGCGAGCACACCACGCTCGAGGAGTGCCGCACAGATGTCGCGTCCGCTTCCCAGCGCCGGGTCGATGTCGAGGCCGGCCCAGAGACCCACTCCGCGTACGGCGAGCAGTCCGGAACCCACCATCGACCGAAGCCGCTCGTGCAGGAGAGCGCCGAGCTCCCGCGCCCGGGCCTGGTACGTGCCCTCCCGCAGCATGGCGACGACCGTCCGACCCACGGCGCACGCCAGCGGGTTGCCGCCGAACGTGCTGCCGTGCTGACCTGGCTGCAGCACGCCGACGACATCGGCGCGGCCGACGACAGCCGAGACCGGCACGACCCCACCACCCAGCGCCTTGCCGAGCATGAGCAGGTCGGGCACGACCTCTTCGAGCTGGCAGGCGAACGTCGTGCCGGTGCGCCCCAGACCGGACTGGATCTCGTCCAGCATCAAGAGGACGCCGCGCTCGCTGCAGATCCTCCGCACGTCGGCGAGGTAGCCGGCTGGTGGCACGATGACGCCGGCCTCGCCTTGGATGGGCTCGAGCAACACCCCCACGGTCGTCTCGTCGATCGCTGCCGCGATGGCAGCCGCATCACCGTAGGGGACCGTGACGAAGCCCGGCGTGTAGGGACCGTAGTGGTCGTGGGCGAGCGGATCGTCGGAGAAGCTCACGATGCTGATCGTGCGTCCGTGGAAGTTGCCGGCCGCAACGACGACCGAGGCCCGCTGGTCCGGCACACCTTTGACCTCGTAGCCCCACTTGCGGGCGAGCTTCAGCGCGCTCTCCACGGCCTCGGCGCCCGTGTTCATCGGAAGCACCATCGTGTCCGCATCGAAGCCCGCAGTCCGGGCGAGCTCGACCAGCTCGTGGCAGAACGGGCCGAACTGGTCGTGGTGGAATGCGCGGCTTGTGAGCGTGAGCCGGTCGAGCTGCTCCCGGGCGGCCGCGACGATCCGAGGATGCCGATGACCGAAGTTCAGCGCTGAGTAGCCGGCCAGGCAGTCGAGGTAGCGCCGGCCGTCGACGTCGCGCACCCAGGCACCCTCACCTTCGGTGATCACCACCGGCAGCGGGTGGTAGTTGTGCGCGGCATAGCGCTCGGCCAGCTCGACATGCTCGCTGGTGCGCGACGTCAGGCCACCGATCACCATCTCTCCCCCGGAGTCTGGCTACGCGCTCTCCACGCGAAGCTCCAACGTGCAGCACTTGGGCCCGCCGCCTGCCTTACGTAGCTCGGACAGATCGACAGGCACCGGTTCGAACCCGCGGCGGGAAAGCTGCTCGGCGAAGCCCTTCGCCTCGACAGGTAGTACGACGTGTTTACCGTCGGACACGGCGTTCAAACCGAGCACCATGACGTCGGCCTCGTGCGCGATGATCGCGTCCGGGTACGTCATGCGCAGCAGCTCGCGACTCTCCGGGGTGAACGCCGGCGGGTAGTAGGCCACGGTCTCGTCATCCAGCACCGCCAGTGCCGTGTCGAGGTGGTAGAACCGCGGGTCGACAAGCTCCAGCGACAGCACCTCGCGACCGAAGTAGTCGGCGAGCTCCCGATGTGCCTCGGGCTCGGTGCGAAAGCCGGTCGCTGCGAGGATCCGATCGCCGACGATCAGGATGTCGCCCTCTCCTTCCGCCACGGCAAGCGGCACGTAGATGTCGGCGATGCCGAGACGCGAGCCGTGTGTCTTGAACCACGACAGGTAATGCGCGGCCTCCGGCAACCGCTCGACGTACCGGAACCGCGATCCGAACACCCGGCCGTCGAGCACGACCCCGCCGTTGGCGGCGAAGACCATGTCGGGCAGTCCTGGCACCGGATCGACGACGTGGATCTCGTGACCGAGCCGTTCGTACGTGTCCTTGAGCTCGGTCCACTGAGCGACGGCCCGCTCCGTGTCGACCCGGCCCTCCTCGTCGTTCGGACGCATCCACGGATTGATCGCGTAGACCACGTCGAAGTACGTGGGCGGGCACATGAGATACCGCCGCCTGGTCGCTTCGTGCACAGCCGTCTCGCGCATGATCGGCCCCTCCCCCAATGCCGCGTGCATCCAGCAGCGTATGGCTCCAGAAGGGCCGATCCAATGCTCAGATCCATCGTCTCGGCGACGGTTCGTTGCGTCCTTGAGGCCGGAAGCAACGAATCATTGCGTACGCCTCACCCAGACGAGGTGATGCCGGGACGGTCGAGCAACCTCGTGAGCACGAGTGCGCTCTTCGTCCGTACGACATAAGGCTCGGCGTTCATGCGTTCGAGGACTTCCTCGAAGTGGTGGATGTCGGACGTGAGTATCCGGACCAGGGCGTCGGCCTCCCCGGTGAGCGTGCAGGCCGAGACCACCTCGGGGAACTTGGAGACACCCTCCCGAATGGTGGCCGGCGAGGTCTTTCCCTGGCAGTAGAGCTCGACGTAGGCCTCGGTGGTCCAGCCGAGCGCCCGCGGCTCGACCTTGGCGGTGAAGCCGGTCAGTGCTCCGCACGCTCGAAGCCGGTCGACGCGCCGCTTCACCGCCGGCGCAGACAGGCCGACCTCGGCTCCGATCTCGGCGAAACTCGCCCTCCCGTTGTCGAGAAGCAGCGCGAGGATGCGCTTGTCGAGCGAATCGAGCTGCATGGGTGATGCTCCTCCACAGAGGCCTGTCAACGAGGCAACCGCCAGGTTAGATCGATGCGAGAGTCCCTTCATCCGCCAGGCGTTTGATGCGCTCCTTGCCCCGAGCGCGGCCAAGGGGCGAAGCGCCCTCGTTGAGTCTCTTGCCGTGGTCGGTAAGGGAGTACGCAACCCTGGGGAGAACCTCCCCGAACCACCTCGCGATGGCTGAGCCCATCTCGTCATCTGCCTCAGATGTCGGATGAGCATCTTCTGAGAAGGCGCACGGGATGGGTACGACCGAACTCGCGCAGTAATCGTGGTCGACCTCCGCCCGATGCGCCGGGCCACGACCGCCACACCACTGCGAGCCCTGCAACTGGTCCCGGTGTGAGTCCGGTCCCACGAGCCAGGCGCGACAGCCAACACGCAGAAGTTGTCCACAACCCTGGCCCACCCCGGGATGTGTCGGTTTTGTCCGACTAACCTTCTCGATGTGATCAGGACCGGGGACCACGAGCGTTTCGATATCACCGCCGATCTGCAAGCGCGCGCCGAGCGGCTACGCGCGGCCGTCTCGCAAGCCGGCGTAACGGCCACGTCCGCGGACCACCTCGTCCACGTGACCATGGCGCCAGGTAACGCGGTCACGGCCCTCGAGCTCGCGCCGCAGGCGGTCCGGCACCGAAGCGGCGCTGCGCTGGCCGAGACGATCCGCGAAACCATCGAGGACGCGAGAAGGCAGCTGGCCGAGAGCATGGCGTCACTCGTGGCGGAACTCGCACCCAACCAAGAAAACGCCGCAGCGGCTCTCGGTCCGCTCACTGGTTCATTGGGGTCGGTCGTCGATCGTTCGTGGTTGGACACCACCGCTACAGGCGACGAGGCGGCGGAGGATGTGCCAGAGCCCGAGCTGCCCGCCGAATGGGCGGACCGCCCCGGGATGCGGGAGCTCGCGGAATCGCTCCAAGCCGTCGAAAGGCTACAAGCCGAGGCACGGCGTCAACGCGAGGCTGCAACCCGCTACTTCGAACAAGTCGACCGCGTCACCGGCAGCGCCACCTCCGCCGACGGAAGCGTGACCGTCACGATGGGACCGCAAGGAGAAGTCAGGTCGATCACCATCGACGATGGACTGCTCCGGCACGGTCCCAAGCATGTGTCCTCGACCGTACTCGCAACGATCCAGCATGCTCAGGCCGACCTCGCCATGAGGCTTGCCGAGTGCACCAAGGACCTGCTCGGCTCGCAGCTTGACATTCAAGAGCTTGTGAAAGCTCATCTTCCGGAAGGTTTTGAGGAGAGTGAGCGGTGAGCAACGGCGACCGCGCCCAGTACAGCCCGCGGGAGATCATGACCTGCAAGGCCACGCTTGCAACCCTCGAGGAGCGCACCCGCGCAATCCTGGAGCTTGCGATCGACGCTGATCCGGATTGGTACACGTGGGGAGTGATCGGCGTGCCCTTTGCCGCGTGGTACGGCAGCAGCGCCGACGACCTCTACAAGCACCTCGGGATGATCGCCGAGTGTCTGAAGAACAAAGCCACGGCACTCGACTGCGCCTCACAGAGCTACCAAGCTCTGGAAGACGGCATCAGCCAGGCGATGAGCAAGATCGAAGAGATGCTTGACAGCGGACCATTCATTGGGTGAGCAGGAAGACGATGTCTGACCCTCGCAAAGACAGCGATGTCACGAACGACGAGACGGATAGCGCCGTCTCGGTGAGCCCCGGTGGCTTCGACGTAATCCGACTGGACCCGACCAAGGACATCCCGGTTGTCTCGTCCGGACCCGTGGCGGCGTACCAGGCCTACCAGAAGTACCAAGAAGAAGGCCAATGGTCCGAGCTCAACAACATCGCAAGCGCGGCCGCCGACCTCGGGATCAACGTCGTCTCCTACATGGCCGACCCGCTCAACTTCCTGATCGGCGCCGGACTGGGCTTCCTCATCGATGTCATCCAGCCACTCGAGGATGCACTCGGCCTGGTGACCGGCAACCCCGAACGCATGGAGGCCGAGATCGCCAAGTGGGAGCGCGTGCAGACCGCGCTCAAGCCACTGTCAGAGGAGATCCGGTCAGCCGCCAACGAGGGCCTGATCAGCTGGGAAGGTAAGGCGGCCAATGCAGCAAAACAACGCCTGAACCTTTTCGCCGACGGGGTCGCGGCAACCGGGGAAGACGTGAGCCAGATCGTCATGATCCTCAACATCGCCAAGACGGTGATGGACATTGCGCAGGCGTTCGTGATCAGTCTCATGGCGACCTTCGTGGAATGGTTGATCTACACATGGGTTCCTGCGCTTGCCGCGGCCGGGCCGACCTTCGGCGCCTCGACCGCAGCAGCAGGGGCTGCGACCGGCGTGCAGGCTGGCGTCGTGACCAGCCGTCTGTCGGCGTTCCTCACCAGAGTCGTCAACGTCCTCAGGCGACTCCGCCTCGTACTCACCCGCCTGCACCGCACGCGTATGCTCCGCGTCCAGACGACGTTCCAGATGCGCAACGCGGGAAGATTCGCAAAGGGTTGGATCGGCTCGCAGCAAGCATTGATGAACTCGTTGAGCGACTGGCGCACCTACCTTGGAACCGCCCAGAAGGCAGGGAGCTCGATAGTGCAGGAACTTCTGCGTGATCGCGGCAGCGGTGGCGGTGGCAATCGCGACCAGCAACTTGACCCCAACAGCTGAGGCCGAGACCGATGAATGATGGCACTCGAAGTGGTCAAGGCGACGTTGCCAGGCAATGGCAGCGCATGCCGGTCAGTGCAGCTGTCGTTTTGAGCGTGTTCGCCGGTCTGCTGGCGGGCCTCGTCCTTCTGATCATCCTCGGAGTCGCTGGCGTCTGGGGATCGGCCATCACCAAGCCAATCGTGTGGAGTGTGGCCGCCATCGTGGCGGTGTCAAGCTTCATCGGCTGGTGGCGATGGTCCTCACCGGTCAGGACGTCGCGCCGACGACGTGGCACCGGGCGCTGATGTCGACACGACAACTACCTCCCCGGACCTTCCCACGCGAGATCCCGGGACGGCATGGATGACGCGGACAGATACGGCGCCCGGGTCGTCGGCACATCAGTCGCCATGGGCGGGCCCCAGGCCGATCACGACGACCGGGCGCCCTCTTCACCAGAAGCTCGGCCCGCCGAGCGCTCCTCCGCGGCGCGAATCGCGGCCGCTGCAACGTCTTCCTGGCTTGCCCGCTTGACCGGGGTGCTGCCGAGCCCTGCATTACTCATGATCTTGCCCACGATGAGCCCGAACACGGGCAGGGCGACCGCGCCGATCCAGAACCACAGCCACGCGTCGAGAATGATCGCGACACCGGCGACCACAGAGCCGATCAGGATGATCGTGACGGCTGTCCATGCGGCTGGGCTGTTGCCGTGACTCGGGTGAAGAGATCCGCCTGGTGCGTCCGACATTCGGGTGCCTTTCATCTCGTGTGGTCGGCATCATTCTTGCGCCCCGCGTCGTCGGGCCCGACACCCAACCCCCCGGTCTCGGCTCCGGGGTCGCGACTCTCCACGTTCGGTTCCTCCCCCGCCTCGAGGGTCGGATCATCGCCGCGGTCGAGGGCCGTCCAGGCATCGTCGTCACGGCCCGACGTACGCCCGACTCTGGCGGGGACGGAGGAGGCACTGGACGGTGAGTCGTACCGCACCCCCATCGCTGGCCACTCACGACCCCAGAGGACCGTCATGACACCCGCCGCCGCGAGCAGAGCACACCCGATGCCGGCGACGACCGGCCAGCCGCTCGTGCTCACCGTCGACTCGGCCACCGTGAGACTCGGATCACCACCCGCCTCGATCAGCCGAGCATCCGCCACCGCGTCGCGGGTCCACCACAACGCCAGGCACGCCACGACGCCGCCGACGCCCACACAGGCGATGCACGCGCCGACCACCCGACGCACGATGCCGCGGGTCGCCAGGATGCCAACCACCCCTCCGAGCGCTACCAGACCGGCCGCTCGGACCACGGGCGCCACCTCACCGCCCTCCAGCACCACACGCACGCTCGGAAAGTCGGGCCGGACCCAGGCTGCCCTAATCCACGGACGAGTGGCGGCGAGCAGCGTCGCTGCCGCGCCGGCCAGGGTGAGCCCGAGCGCGAGGATCATCTGTCTGCGCGGCGCCACGATCCGTCCCCTCACGGATCGGTGAACGTCTCGGCGACGGCAACTGCCCGGAGGGCCGCCGCGGCCTTGTTCCGGGTCTCGGCGTCTTCGGCGACCGGATCCGAGTCCGCCACGATCCCACCGCCGGCCTGGACGTACGCCACACCGTCACGCAGCAGGGCGGTGCGAATCGCAATCGCCGCGTCGAGGTCGCCGGCGAAGTCGAGGTAACCGACCACCCCGCCGTAAAGCCCGCGTCGGGTCGGCTCCAGCTCCTCGATGATCTCCATGGCCCGTGGCTTGGGTGCCCCCGACAGCGTTCCCGCCGGGAAGCAGGCGCACAACGCGTCGAACGCCGTACGGCCAGGCGCCAGCCGACCCACGACCGTCGACTCCAGGTGCATGACGTGGCTGTACCGGCGTACCGTCATGAAATCGACAACCTCGACCGTTCCCGGCGCGCAGACCCGACCGAGGTCGTTGCGTCCGAGGTCCACGAGCATGAGGTGTTCCGCGCGCTCCTTCTCGTCGGCGAGCAGCTCCTCCTCGAGCGCGTGGTCGTGTTCCGGCGTGGAGCCTCTCGGCCGGGTACCCGCGATCGGGTGGGTCATCACCCGATCCCCGGTCACGGTGACGAGCGCCTCCGGACTTGATCCCACGATGTCGAAGTCGCCGAATCGCAGCAGATACATGTACGGCGACGGATTGGAGAACCGCAGCACCCGGTAGACGTCGAACGCTCGAGCCGTCGTCTTGCGTTCGAACCGTTGCGACACCACGACCTGGAACGCCTCACCCGCGCGGATCTCCTCCTTGGCCCGCTCGACCGCCGCCATGTGCTCGGCCGGGGTCCGCCGTCGGACGTACGCCGGATCGGCATCGAGGTCCGCCGCGGCGACGAACGACGGAGTCGGTTGGGCGAGCGCCTTGGTCATGGCGTCCAGCCGCTCGACCGCGTGGGCGTACGCCTGATCGACCCTTTCGTCGGTGTCGTCCCAGTTGACGGCATTGGCGATCAGGAGCAGGGTGCCCTCGACGTGGTCGAACACCGCGACATCGGTGGCGAGCATGAGGGAGAGCTCCGGCAACCGCAGGTCGTCCTCGGCGAGCTCGGGCAGGCGTTCCAGGCGCCGCACCGCGTCGTACCCGATGTAACCCACGAGTCCACCAGTGCACGGCGGAAGTCCAGGGCGGCGAGGTGTATGGAGTCGCGCCAATGTACCGCGAACCGCCTCCAACGGGTCGATACCGGACGGCAGGCCAACCGGCGGAGATCCCTCCCAATGCGCCAGACCGTCGCGTTCGGTGAGCGTCGCGGCCGAATGGACGCCGACGAAGGAAAAGCGCCCCCACACCCCGCCATGCTCAGCCGACTCGAACAGGAACGTTCCCGGCTCGTCGCGGGCGAGCTTGGCGTAGACCCCGAGCGGTGTCTCCGCATCGGCCAAGAGCTTCTTGGACACCGGGATGACGCGCAGCTCGCGCGCCAGTTCGCGAAACGTCGCCAGGTCGGGCTCGACCGTGCCCAAGGGTTTCACTACGCCGCTCCTCCCGGCTTCTCCGCTGCCTGCTCAGTTGGCCGGACTCCGACAAGCGCATCGAGCCTTCCGGCGTCGAAACACGTCCGGTCCCCGGTGTGACAGGCCGGACCTTCCTGGTCGACCTGGACCAGTACGGCATCGCCGTCGCAGTCCAGCCGTACCTCCTTCACCCACTGGCGATGTCCGGAGGTCTCCCCTTTGACCCAGTACGCCTGGCGGCTGCGGCTCCAGAACGTCGTACGGCCGGTGGTCAGCGTGCGATGCAGCGCCTCGTCGTCCATCCACCCGACCATCAGGACTTCACCGGTGTCGTACTGCTGGACTACGGCGACCACCAACCCTTGAGGATCCCGCTTGAGGCGACTGGCCACCTCGGGTGCGAGACGGCTCGGAGCTCGCGGACCTGCAACGTCGGGCATGCCCGCCATTCTCGCCCGTCACGTCGCCGAGCGACCGCCCGGGCCTGCTGGCGAGCTGCCCTCAAGGAGTTCTCCAGGTAGGTTCCGATGCCTACGATCTTCCGCATGACCAACTCCGCCCAGGCGGAACGTCGCGAGCTCGCCGACCTGCTCGACCGGCTCGGTCCCGACGCCCCCACGCTGTGCACCGGATGGACGACCGCCGACCTCGTAGCACATTTGGTCGTTCGGGAGGGCGATCTCCTGGCTGCCGCCGGGATCATGATCGGTCCGCTCTCCCACCACACCCGCTCGGCGATGCAGGGGCTGATCGAGCGAATCGGCTACCAGGGCCTCGTCGACCGGTTCCGCAACGGACCGCCGCGACTCTCGCCGTTCCGGCTCGACCCGCTGGATGCGGCCGCGAACACCATGGAGTTCTTCGTCCACCACGAGGACGTACGCCGCGCGCAACCCGACTGGGAACCTCGCGAACTACCAGACGAGTTCGAACGCCTTCTCTGGGGCCGCGTGACCGGACCCGGACGGTTGATGTTCCGCCGCTGCGCGGTCGGGCTCCTGGTCGCCCGTCCGGACGGGGCGACGGTCAGGGTACGCAAGGGCGAGCCGACGGCCGTGCTCTCGGGGAAACCGAGCGAGCTCGTGCTGTACATGACCGGGCGGAAGTCCGTGGCGCAGGTCGAGATCACAGGTGCGGAGAAGGCGATTGAGGCCGTCACTCAGGCACCCTTCGGCATCTGAAGCCGACGACGCCAGAGGCTTGGCCTTGCTGCCGGCTCTCGGTTGTGTAGGCCTTCGTGGCCGGACGGCGATGACACCACGGTATGGGGGTGCCTGTGGTGAACGTCCGCGTCAGCCTCAGCATTGTTGAGCTTGTGGAGGCCTATTCCCGCGGCGTAGGTCAGCCATTTTCCAGGATCATAGCTGTCGCGTGAAGCCGGCCTTCGCAGGGAAGCTTCGAGCCCTACAACTACCAATCGTGTGGTCCGTCGACACCATGAGAAGCCACGTCCCGGTTCGTACGAGCAGTCCAACGTATCCGCCACTACCACGAATGGCGGGTATCCATGGCCCCAGGGAGGCCACGGTGACGATGACCGCGAATCGTTTCGCATCCAAGTTCTCCTATCGTTCCAGCGTGCCCTCTGGGATATGGTCACGCTGTCTTCGGGCAGTGGCAGTAAAGCCCACGTATCCGCTGATCGAGGCGAGGTTCATCTACGAGGTGGTCGGCGAGGAGGCGGATGATCGCAGCGGAAGTGGAGGCCTACGTCTGCGCTGACTTCCTACCCCCGTCCTCGCCCGTATCGCGCGATGTCGGCCGGATGGATGGCTTGCGTCTTCGGTGTCTGCCGACGTAGTGGGCGTAAACCAAGTTCGTGCTCGTCGTCGGTGCCGAAATGACGCAGAACATCCGCAGGCGATGTCTCCGGGTCTCGCCCAGGCGACTGTGCCATACCTACGATCACAGCCCGGTCCTCTGGAGTCATCGCAGCCTCCCATACGTACGTGCGAGCTGTTGCGCACGCACCGGTCAACCCGTCCCATGGATGGATGACCCGGCGCCGAGTACGGCCCGTGGCGAGCCCCTCGGAGGCGTAGCCAGGGCTGGGCAAGGCCTCTGCCGGTTGTCATTCGTCAGGGCCGAGGACTTCGGCTGTTTCGCGTAGGCGCTCAAGTGGGGTTTCGTCGGGGTCGAGGATACGAGTCCCTCTCAGCCGAACGTCGCGGAGCGAGGGCAGGTCGAGGAGTGGGCGAACCGACTGGACTGCGCCTGCGTAGGTGATGCGCAGTTCTTCGAGCTGGTGCAGGCCGGCCAGGTGCGACAGATCGAGGACCAGGTCGCCTGCAATGCCTACTTCCCGATCAACCACACCCGCTTCAGCTGTGTCAGGTGCCCCAACGGCTCGAGGCTTGCCGGGCACATGTCAATGATTTCGAGGTCGACCAACGCCTCGCAGGCTTGAAGCCTCTCAAGAGAACCGACCTGTTTGGTCCCTTCGACATGAAGCGTCACCAACTCCTGGGCGGATCTGAGGAAGCGGAAGTCTGTGTCGCGCCAGAGCCAGATGGCCAGGTCACGCAGGTGCGCAAGACCCGCCAGATTCTCCTTACCGGGGCGATCATCAAAACCGAGCCTGCCCAGACGCGCCGCACCGATACGCGGAATCGGCCATGGCGGGTACACATCTAGTACGCGGTCCAGTGCCCGGTAGACGCCTGCAGGTAGACCTTGTACTGGTTGACCGACCGCCAGCACCGCAGGCAGGGACTCCGGCCAGAAATGGCCAGTGCAACGGCCCAGGCTTAGCAGCGCAACACTCAGCTGTGGTCGAGCCCCATCGGGCGTCGGTTACGTGGAGGGCCGCCTCGATCATGGGACCTCGAGGCGTGGTCCCTCACGTTTGGATCTACGGTTCTCGAATTCTTCGTGGTAGCCTCCGCTCAGGACACTACAACCGACAGGGGAGCGCGAGAGCGCTGAGAGTGCGGGTCCGACTACGGCCTGCAGACCCTCGAACCTGATCTGGGTAATACCAGCGCAGGGAGTTCGGTCTGTCTGCCACGGACATCTGGCACGCACGCATCTGTCGACGTGAGCTCGGGATGAGTATGTCGTCGATCGGTGCGTCGTGGCCGTGCTCCGTGTGCACGTACTCAGGCGCACACGCTTTGCCCTGTCCTACGAAGGAAGGGCTGTGCCATGTCTTCTGACACCGACTCGTCCTCCGGTGCCAGCCAGTCCCCCGACCCCACCTCCACTGGAAGTCCCTCAAGCCGCACCGTGCGCAGCGGAACGCGTTGGCGCACCGTCGACATCGTCGTCGCCGCAGTAGTCGGGATCGCGTTCGGCGTCGTGTTCGCCGCATGGAACGCCTTGTGGGCGGCAACCGGACCGACGTTCAATGCGTTCCCTCCGGCCCAAGCATTCATGTACGGCATGTGGCTGGTTCCCGGCGTTCTCGGTGGCCTTCTCATCCGCAAACCCGGCGCGGCCGTCTTCACCGAGCTGGTCGCGGCGCTCGCATCGGTCTTTTTCAGCCCGGGCTTTCCGCCGCATGTGATCGCCTTGTACGGACTCCTCGAAGGACTCGGTGCCGAGGTCGCATTCGCCGCCATGCGCTACAGGTCGTGGCGGCTGCCGGCCGCCCTGCTGGCAGGCCTGGGTGCCGGTCTCGTGCCCGCCATCCTCGACAACATCCTGTACAACGCGGCCTGGGCGGCCTCGTGGATGCTGACGTATGCCGTCCTGGTCGTGGTGAGCTCGATCGTCATGGCCGGGTTGGGAAGCTTCGCCTTGGTGCGAGCCCTCGCGCGTACCGGCGTCCTTGCGCCGTTCGCCTCTGGCCGTGAGCAGTCGGCGAGCTAGCGCGGTCCGGGCTGGCACGGGAATGCCCCGACACCACGCACCCGAGATGCGAATCCGCGCCCGTGGCTGGCGGTTCCGGTACGCCGGCCGTTCCGAGTGGGCGGTGCGGGATCTCGACCTGGACATCGAGCCCGGTGAGCGCGTACTGCTCGCCGGGCCGTCCGGCGCCGGGAAGAGCACGCTGCTCACGGCAATCGCCGGACTCCTGGACCCGGACCAGGCTGGGGAGACGGCAGGCTCGCTCACGGTCGGCGGCGAGCCACCTGCTGCCGTGCGACATCGCATAGGCCTGGTGTTCCAGGACCCCGAGACGCAGCTCGTGATGGCCCGGTGCGGTGACGACGTGGCCTTCGGCCTGGAGAACCTCGGCGTACCGACCGACGTGATCTGGCCGCGAGTCGACGCCGCGTTGGAGCTGACCGGGTTCCCGTACGGACGAGACCATCCGACCGGCCGGCTGTCCGGTGGCGAGAAGCAACGCCTGGTGCTGTCGGGGGTCATGGCTCTCGATCCCGATCTGCTCCTGCTCGACGAGCCGACGGCCAACCTCGACCCTGAGGGCGCAGCCTTGGTACGCGAGGCAGTCGACCGGGCACTCGCCGCCACTGGTGCAGGACTTCTGGTCGTCGACCACCGGGTCGACGACTGGCTGCCTCTCGTCAACCGCGTCATCGTGTTGGACCAAGGCGGCAGCCTTCTGGCCGACGGGGAGCCGACGCAGATCTACCAGTCGTACGCCGACGCGTTGCAGGCCGCGGGCGTCTGGCTTCCCGGTAGTTCCGGGCCGGTACGACGCGCGTCGAAGCCAGCGGGTCCGACGGTGCTCTTCGCCGAGGATCTGACGTACACCTACCCCGGTCACACCGACAGGCCGCCCGCCGTGAGTGACATTCGGTTGGAGCTGCAAGCGAACCAGGCGCTGGCGATCACCGGCCCGAACGGTTCCGGAAAGTCCACCCTGGCGCTCCTGCTCGCCGGGCTGCTGCCGCCCACCTCGGGCCGGGTCGACGTGACCAACGTGCCCGACATCGGGAGTGCGGACACCCCTGCCGCACGGTTGTCGCGGCGACGCAGGCCCCTGCACCGCCTTCCCGCCCGACAGCTCGTCCGCATGATCGGCACGGTGTTCCAGGACCCAGAGCACCAGTTCCTCACCCAGCGCGTGTACGACGAGCTGGCACTGGGTCCGCGTGTCATGGGCCGCTCACCGGACGAGGTGAGCCGGATTGTCGACGAACTCCTCCAGCGCCTGCATCTTTCCCATCTCGCCGACGCGAATCCCTTCACGCTCTCCGGCGGTGAGAAACGACGGCTGTCGGTCGCCACGGCGCTCGCGACCGGCCCCGCGATCCTGCTGCTCGACGAGCCGACGTTCGGCCAGGACCTCCGCACGTGGTTGGAGCTGATCGAGCTGCTCGCGGAGCTTCGGGACGCCGGACACGCGATCGGATTCGTAAGCCACGACCCGCAGTTCGTCGCCGCTCTCGCCGATCGGACAGTGGAGCTCAAGGCAGGGAGGCTCGTCGCATGAGCATGCTCGCCGAACCGATCGTCAGCAACCCGAAGGCCCCGCTCAGTCGACTGAACCCGGTCACCAAGCTCGCGATGGCCATGCTCATCACGCTGCCGCTGCTCGTCGCAGGCGACATCGTGACACCGAGCATCGTGTTGGGCGCCGAGCTCCTTGCCGTGGCGGCCTTCGGGGTCAGGTGGCGGGTCTTCGTACGCCGGCTCTGGCTTGTGTTCCTCATGACCGGGAGCGTGTTCGTCACGAGCTTGCTGCTGACCGACCAGCGCGGCGGCACGGTGCTATTCGATCTCGGCATCATCGTCGTGACGACGCAGAGCATTCTGGTCAGCGCAACCATCGCGGTCCGCCTCCTCGCCATCGCCCTGCCGGGTGTCCTGGCGTTCGCGTCGACCGACCCCACCGAGTTCGCAGACGCCTTGGTCCAGCACTTGCGTACGTCGCCACGCTTCACCTTCGGCGCCCTGGCAGCATTCCGGCTGCTCCCGGTGCTGGCCGACGAGTGGCGAACGCTGGTCATGGCCCGGCGCGCCCGCGGCATCGAGGCCGGGCGCTCCCCCATCCGCCGGATTCGGCTCCTGAGCTCTGCCGTGTTCACCTTGCTCGTCTGCGCGATCCGCCGTGGCATCCGGCTCGCCACGGCGATGGAGTCACGCGGGTTCACCGCCACAGCAACGCGAACGCTGGCCCGGCCGCAGCCGTTGCGCCCGGCCGACGGGCTCGCCATCCTCGCCACGGTGGCGCTGGTCGCCGGGGCGACGACGGTGAGCATCGCGCTCGGCACGTGGCGGGTCATTCTCTGGTAGATCTGCACGCGCTGCGGCAGTGCCACCAGGCTTCACGAGGGCTGGACGGTGGCCGTCCCCTGACTCGTGAGCGTCTCGCTGGGCACCACAGGCGTTCGCGCCATGCGTTCGGCAAGGTCCGCAAGATACTGCAGCGAATCGCTCGGGTTGAGCGCCATCGCCGCCATGCTGTCGAACGCCGCGCCGTACCGGTGGACGTCCGCGTCGGCTTCGACGTAGTGGTTCGACGTCATCGTTTCGAGGTGGACGACGTCGGGCTCGTGCGCATCGGGGAACTGCAGGATCGCGAAGCTGGTGGTCGCCGGGTGCGCGCCGACCGCCGCCGGCAGGATCTGCAGCGTGATGTTGTCGCGGGCCGCGAGCGAGAGCAGGCACTGACACTGCTCCACCATGGTCGTGCGCGAACCCACGAGCCACGCCAGCGCCGGCTCGGCGATCACGGCATGCAGCCGCAGCGGCCGGGCGGGCCTTGTGAGCAACTGCTGCCGCCGCATCCGAACCTCCACCCGCCGCTCGATCTCGGCCGGCGCAAGGCGTCCCATCGACAGCGCCTGCACGACCTCGCGGGCGTACGCCTCCGTCTGCAGCAGTCCACCCACGAAGTGGGCGTCGTAGCACCGCATGCCGACCAGCTGGGCTTCCAGCTCGATGTAGTCGGTGTAGTCGTCCGGCAGAAACTCGGCGTACGCGTCCCACCAGCCCTTGGTGCGAGCGGTCGCAAGACGCGTACGACTGCAGAGGGCAGCCCGACGTTCGCCGTGGACGCCGTAGAAGTCCAGGAGCCGGTTGAGGTCGGCTTGCGTGATGCCGACGAGACCGTTCTCGATTCGGCTGATCTTGGCGATGGACCAGCCGAGCCGGGCGCTCACCCCCTCGAGAGTGAGTCGCGTGGCCTCGCGAAGCAGCCGCAGCTCGGCGGCCAGCCGCTTGCGCTGGATCGTCGGAGGTCGACCTGACCGAGATGAGGAACCTTCCATGGCCTAGCCCCTGATAGATCAGCCGCGATCTGGTGCGTGCATCCGTTTCTTCCGGTTCTGAGTGGGAATGGGGGTCCACGAGGCGGCGGGGACCGGGCCGGATCCGTGATCCACATCGAATACTGCTACCAGCACCATAGTCAACGTGAACGACAAAAAGTGCAAAGTTGCGTATTCAGGTTGTACGCGGGTTCCCACGGCCCTAGATTCGATCTAGGGGTGTCCCGGGGTCGAACGACAACGGTCACGCCATCACCTCGACGGGGAGGTTCGTGACGATGGCAGCAACGACGCCACCACTGCAGTGGAATCCCGGCTCGGGGGGTGACTCCCCCGCGTCACACACCGCGCGCTCACCCGCACCGACTGACTCCGCGGCGACCGACTCATCAAGGCCTCGACCAGCGGGTCCGCTCGGGCCGGATGCGCTCGAGGACGAGCTCGACCAAAGTGCCTACGACCTCGTGAGCATCCACCGGCCCGCTCGGAAGGGAATCGGATGGCGCCGCCGGTGGGGTGTCGTGCCATGGCTTGTCTACGACAAGCCTCTGTGCGTCTTCTGCGGGCGGCCGTGGGTCTGCCCGCCGGCGGTGTGGGCGCATGGACGGCTTTCCATGCTCGGCACGCTGGGTCACGAGCGGGTCGAAGACTCGTCCTGACCGCTCGACACGCCCACGAAAGGGCTCGATTCGCGGCCACTGGGCGCTGGGTATCACGCCCGCATGACGTTCGATCCTGTCAGGTCTGCGTTCGCTCCGCCCGGTGACGCACTACGGGAAACGGCGTCGTACCGCCCACGATCCACCACACCGCGACTCGCGAACCTCCAAGCCACCAAACCGCGAACCGTCACGGCCCTGGTCGGGCTCACGCTCGCCATTTGTGTCACCCTGCTTGGGCTTGCGTACCGACTGGCGCCCGTCCCCTCGAAGGCGCTCGAGTACTTCGAAGCCGCATGGCGGCTACCACAAGGCACGGGCGCTGACCACGATTCGCTTCAGTACGGACTGATCGTTCCGATCTGGCTGGCTCAGCGAGTCTTCGGCTACTCGCAGGCGGCCTACCTGGTCGTGCCCTTACTGGCCGGTGCTCTTCTGGCGGTCAGCGTGTATCTCATCGGCTTCTTGCTGTTCAACCGCGTGGTCGGCATCGCCGCCGCCCTGCTCGCGGTGGGCAACTCCATCATGTTCGACCAGCTCACCCAACCCCTTCCGGACCTGCTCGCGACGAGCCTGCTCTGCGCGGCACTCGTGCTGGTCATCGCGATCCGGCAGCGGCGCCTTGTCGTCACCGCGACCCGGCGGCGCCAGACGCTGGCACTCGCTGCCACGGGTGTCTTGCTCGGATGGAGTTTTCTGTCCAAGGCGCTCGTCGTCTTCTGCTGGCCCCTGATCCCGTTGCTGCTGTGGCGGCGGATCTCCGCTCGTCGCGCGGTGTGGATCGTCGCCCCGGTGGCACTCGTCACGTTCGGCGAGTTGTGCTGGAACGCCCTCACGGTTGGTGATGCGCTCGGTCGGTTCCAGGCCCTGATGGCGTACGACGGAACACAGGGCGGCTCCGTCCATTCCGCCGTGCCCGAAACCGTGAGAGCCGACGCCGAGTTTGTCGCGCTCGACCGGCAGTGGGATGTCACACAACCGGCCACCGCCCTTGGTGCGGCACCAGAAGGCCTCTGGCTCAAGATCGGCCTGCTCGCGACCGCCATCGGTGTGATGGTCGACCGGCGACTCGCCTTCCTTGCCGGCTGGGCAACGGCATACACCCTGCCTGTCATCGCGCTCGGCGACCAGCTGGGTGAGGACACTCCGGCCGTGCGGCTCACGGAGCAGCACCAGTGGCTGCCCCTCGTGCCGGCCATGGCGTTGAGCGCGAGCGCCGGCGTCTGGCTGGTCGCACACAACCGCTCTCGGGTCGTGCGGTGGTTGCGCGAGTACGCCCACGTGGTGGCTGCCTGCGTCACGGTGGCCATGGTCGCGATACCGATCGGGATCGCCCAGCACGCCCGGATGACCGGCCACGACGAGAGCGACAGCACGGCCAGCGAGGACACCACGCAGCGCGCGAGACAGCTGGAAGAGCTTCGCACCTGGCTCGCCGATCATGCCGGTGGGGTCGAGACCCTGTGGGCTCCGCGCCAGACCTGGCGTCTCGTGAGGGTCTTCGCGAACGGCACCTACGGCGGACGGATCTGGCCCGGCCACCTCAAGCTCTGGGAGCCGGCGACTTCTCGACCGCAGCCGGCCGACGGCGACTACGTCGTCTTCTACGGTCCGTACTCCAGGACATGCGCCCCATGTCGGGCCGACGCCGAAGCATTGCTGGGTCGTCCTCCCGTGGCACCGCCCACGTGGCAGCCCGCCTTCGTCAGCCGCGAACGCATCGTCGAGATCTACCAGGTGCGCTGATCTCAGCGGTCGCCAACGCCAGAGCGCAGGACGTTGGCCACCCAGTACCCTGCCGCCCGTGAACCGCGAGGCCACCAGGTCGCGGGCCGACACTGGCCGTGCACTCACCGTCGGCATGGGATTCGTCGTCGCGCTCTGCACGGCCATCACCGGGTGGGCGTACCGACTCCCACCGATCCCGTCGGACCAGCTGTACTACTTCACCTTCGCCGAGGTCTTCCCCGCCATCCCCGAGGACCTGCCGGAGTTCTATCCACGGTTCCTGCATCAGTACCTGCGGTACGGGTTGACGATTCCGCTTCGCGCCGCTCAGGATCTGCTCGGGTACTCCCAGGCGGCGTACCTCCTCGTCCCGCTCGGGTTCGGCGTACTCCTCGCGACCAGCGTCTACGTGCTGGGCACGCTGCTCGCCAACCGTACTGTCGGGGTGGCGGGAGCCGGCTTCACGATCGGCAACTCGCTGATCTTCCCCGAGCTCACCCAGCCCTTACCCGACCTGCCGGCGACAGCCCTGTTCGCCGCGGCCGTCACGGTGACGGTCGCGGTACGGCAGCGACGGGCGCTCGTCACCGCAACCCCACGCCGGGAGGCGCTCGCCCTGGTCGCGATCGGCATCCTGCTGGCCTGGAGCTACCTGGCACGCGAGTACATCGTGTTCGTCTGGTTGCTCATCCCCCTGCTCTTGATCCGGCGCGTGCCGCTCCTGCGCTGGCTGTGGATCGTGCTCCCGGGTGCCGCGCTCGTTGCCGGCGAGGCGATCGTCAATGCGTGGATCTTCGGTGATCCGCTGGCGCGGTTCCATGCCGCATCGGTGCACGGACGAGCTCTTCCCCCGATAACCATGGACTACATCGGCCAGAGCCGACCGTGGTACCTCACCCGGCTGCTCGTGCTTCTGTACGAGCAGCCGGAAGGCATCGTGCTGCTTGCTTGTCTCGGCCTCGTCGTGGTGGGTGCGCTGGTCTCGCGCACGGTGGCGATGTTCGCGATATGGGCCGCCCTCTTCTACGTCCCGCTGGTGACGCTCGGAGGCCTGACCGATCCCGAGCACCCGATGTTGCGCATCCTCAAGCATCGGTACTGGACCCCGTTGATACCCGCGATCACGTTGGGTGCGGTCGTGGCGGTCTGGCTCGCGGTACGTGCCGTGCTACGTCGGATCCCGTTCTCGGCTCGCGCCGACGGCGTCGCCGGTGTGATCGTGCTGGCGCTCGCGTGCGTTCCGGTGGCCATGGCCCACGACGTACGCATGAGCGACCGCTCGGATCCCGAGAACCTGATGTACGCCGCCAACGGCGGAACCCAGTTCGAGGAGTTTCGTACCTGGCTCGCCGACCACGGCGACGGGATCCGGACCATCTGGGCGGACCAGCGGTCCGTTCGCGTGCTGAAGGTGTTCGTGAACAAGCCCTTCGGCGGACCGGTCTGGAAGGGCGACGTCAAGACGTGGTACCCGCCGGATGACGCCCGCCGATCGGAGATCGGGGTGCCGCAGCCGGGTGAGCACGTGCTCTTGTACAGCGCGAGATCGCACGGATGCAACCTCTGTCGCGTGAATATCCAACGGCTGCTGGACAGGCGACCGGTTCGTGCTCCGGCGTCCTGGCGGGTCGTTTTCGCGACCGACGACGGCCTCGTCGAGCTCTACGAGGTCGGCTGACGGATTACCGTGGGCGTGATGGCCCACGTTCTCGTGATCGGTGCCGGTATCGTCGGTGCCGCACTCGCCGCCCGACTCAGCGCCGGTGGTCGCGGCTGGGCCGCCGACGCTGCCCACGACACCCGCGTCACCGTGGTCGACGATCAGGGGCCGGGACACGGCACCAGCGCGAGCAGTCTCGCCTGGCTCAACGCCAACCACACCAAGGATCCGGCCTACTTCGCCTTCCGGATCGCCGCACTCCAGGAGTGGGACCACCTGGCCGCGCAGCTTGCGGACCCGCCGTGGTACAGCCGCAACGGCAACGTGGAATGGGCCGAGACCGAGACCGCGCGTGCGGAGCTCACCGAGCGGGTCGAGCGACTCCGAGCCCGTGACTACGCCGCGCGGTTCGTCACGGCGTCGGAGGTCCGGGCGATCCAACCAGATCTTCAGGTGCCGAGCGACGCGCTCATCGCGTACTTCCCCACGGAAGGGTTCGTGCACGGCGGCGAGGCCAGCAGAGCGCTGCTCGGTCTCGCCACCCGCAACGGAGCGAGCGTCGTCACGGGCGACCCGGTCGTCGGTCTGTGCGTGCGTCACGGTTCCGTGACGGGGGTTCGTCTGGCCTCTGGTGTCGAGCTCGACGCCGACGTGACGGTCTGCGCGGCCGGCTGGCGTACCCCCGAGGTGCTCGCCAGCGTCGGGCACACGATCCCGATCGAGGACGTGCACGCACCGAGGTCGCCCGCGCCGTGTGTGGTGGCGACCACGACTGCCGTGCCTGGCGCACTACGAGTCGTGGTGCACGCTCCCCAGATCAACCTTCGCCCGGACACAGGTGGCACCGTCCTGCTCGAGGCGGCCGATCTCGACGCTGCGACCGAGATGACCACAGCCAGCGAGACACTCCGCGCATGGGCAGACGAGCTGCTCGACAGGGCTCGGACCGTCTTACCCCCGCTCTCCCGGGCAGAGGTCGCGACCGCCCGGCGGTGCGTCCGACCCCTCCCACTCGACGGCTTTCCACTGGTCGGATGGCTCACCGACGGCTGCTATGTGGCCGTCACCCACAGCGGGATCACCCTCGGCCCTCACCTTGCACGGCTCGCCGCGGCGGAGATCATCACTCGCGAGGCTGCACCCGAGCTCGCCGCCTACCGCCCCACGAGACCCATGGCCCGGTCATCGGAAGCCCGCTGAGCCGCGGGACCGGAGCGAAACCCTCGGTCAGCCCGAGGCGCGTCGTTCCCAGCTGTCGGTCCAGCGCCGCAGATCCGTGAGCGCGGACGGCCGGTCGGCGAAGCGGTGCGCCACGTCGGCGAGCATCACCCGCCCGGCCCAGGCCAGGCACTCCGGCGGAAGACTCGCCGCCTCCGGGCCGTATCCCTCCTGCCACGCGGTCGCGAGAATCCCGAGGATCTCGCGCTCGTGCGGCTGCAGCGCCGAGAACGCGGGCTCCACGGTGAGCAGCGTGTAGGTGCGCGCCACGTCGAGGACCGGCGCGCCGATCCTGGCGTTGTCCCAGTCGAGGACGGCGCAGAGCGTGAACTCCCCTGTCGTACCGTCGCGATCGACCAGCAGGTTGAGGCCGTGCCAATCCATGTGCAGCAGGCATTGCGGCGCACCGGCCAGCCCATCCGGCGGTGGCACGCGCGGGAAGCCATCCGTCCACGAATCGGCCACGGTCGGCACGTCGGCCGGTGCCTCGATCGTGTGGAGCACCCGCTGCGCCTCACCCATGAGCCGCCCCAGGTGAGCAGCCGCCTCAGGGTCGAGACGTAGCGCCTCGAAAAGGGTGACCCCGC
This sequence comes from Actinopolymorphaceae bacterium, assembly GCA_036564245.1. Taxonomy (GTDB): domain Bacteria; phylum Actinomycetota; class Actinomycetes; order Propionibacteriales; family Actinopolymorphaceae; genus Thermasporomyces. The sequence continues at coordinate 86,064 of DATCKU010000096.1, read as the reverse complement.
GACACCACGACAAGACGAGAGCGTCCGACGACCCGAGCGATGCCCGTCCCCACACGTCGGGCACGGGAAGGCCGGCGGTACGAGCCGCCGTCATGGCTGCCACCTGTCGGTCGATCGCCTCCCGAGAGCTGACCCGCACCGCGAACCGATCGTCGGCCGTCGTCACCTTCCAGAGTTGACCGGTCTCACCTCCGGCTGGCTCGACCTGTGCCTCAGCCGGCAAGTCGAGACATTCCACCAACCGACGCTGGACGGACTGGAGCGCGGCCGTGGCGGAGTCCGGCCCTCGACTGTCAACGGACGACATGGCCGGCGTTGCGCAGACTGGCTTTGACGTCGGCGATCCGGAACTCGCCGAAGTGGAACACGCTTGCGGCCAGGACCGCGTCCGCTCCGGCCTCGACGGCCGGCGGGAAGTCGGCGGGCTTGCCGGCACCCCCACTGGCAATGAGCGGAATGTCGATCACCTGACGGATGGCGCGAATCATCTCAAGATCGTAGCCGGCCTTCGTGCCGTCAGCATCCATCGAGTTGAGCAGGATCTCGCCGGCACCGAGCTCCGCGCCACGTGCTGCCCACTCCACGGCGTCGATACCGGTCCCTCGGCGGCCTCCGTGTGTGGTGACCTCGAAACCCGACGGCGTCACCGGGTTACGGCGTACGTCGAGGTTCAGTACCAGCACCTGGGAGCCGAAGCGCTGTGCGATCTCCGCGACGAGCTCCGGACGCTGGACGGCCGCCGTGTTCACCCCCACCTTGTCCGCGCCTGCCCGCAGCAGCCGGTCGACGTCCTCGACCGACCTCACGCCGCCACCCACGGTGAGGGGAATGAAGACCTGGCCTGCGGTTTGCCGTACGACGTCGTAGGTGGTCTCGCGTCCCTCGGCGGACGCCGACACATCGAGGAAGGTGAGCTCGTCGGCGCCCTCGGCGTCGTAGATCGCGGCCAACTCCACCGGATCTCCGGCGTCGCGCAGGTTCGTGAACTTAACCCCCTTGACGACGCGGCCGGCGTCGACGTCAAGGCACGGAATCACGCGTACCGCAAGGCTTCTGCTCACCTGGCACACCTTAGCCGGCGGACCGACCGGCCGATCCTGCGGCCGAGGTCGGCCAGATCACAAGTTCCAGTTGAGCAAGATCGCCCGACTCGTCAGTCTGATACGGAATTCGCCGTATCGGGGGTCTGCAGGTTCACCACGGCGACATGACGACCGAGGAAGCTGTGTGCGCCGCATTCCAAGCAAGCGGAGCACCAGCTCTTCCCACCTGGAGGACCCAGCATGCGTGCACTCACCCGGATCGGTGTCGCCGGTCTCGCAGCCGCGGCGACTGTCGCCGCGATGAGCGCTGTCTCCCTGATCCGACCGACGACGGCGGCGCCTGACCTGGATGCGTACGGCCGCGGTGACGACGTACGCATGAACCAGATCCAGTTCATGGGCGCGCACAATGCGTACCACCGCGAGATGCAGGGTGTCGAGCTGGAAGAGGCACTAAAGATCGACCCGGGTCTGCCCGGCTGGTCGTTCTACTCGCACGCCTCGATCCCCGACCTGCTCGAGCGCCAGAACGTCCGGCACGTCGAGCTGGACCTGCTTCCGGACCCGGAGGGCGGTCTCTACCGCTACCCGCTCCCCCGCCAGCGCGCGGGCCTCGGTCCGATCGAGGACCCCGACATGGCCAAGCCGGGCATGAAGGTGCTCCACGTACCTGACGTCGACTACACGACGACCTGCCGGACCTTCGTCCGCTGCCTGGAGCAGGTGCGCGACTGGTCGCGGGCCAACCCAGGCCACGTCCCGATCGTCATCCAGCTCGAGCTCAAGCAGACCGACGACCGGTGGGAGCAGCTCGGCGGCGCCGTGAGCCCTCCGTGGGATGCGGCTCTGCTGGACGACCTCGACGCCGAGATCCGGTCGGTCTTCACCGAGAAGGAGCTGATCACGCCTGACGACATCCGCCGTCCGGGCAAGACGTTGGAGGAGTCGATCCTCACGTACGGCTGGCCGAAGCTGTCGTGGGCGCGCGGCAAGGTGATGTTCTTCTTCGACAACGTGGGCACCGGCAGTCATCTGCTGCCGCTGTACCTCGAAGGGCACCCGAACCTCGAGGGACGTGCCGTCTTCCCGCAGGGTCGCCCGGGAGACGCCCACGCCGCCATCATGCAGATCAACGACCCGCGGGGAGCCAACCAGGCGGCGATCCAGGATCTGGTGCGTCGCGGCTACTTCGTCCGGACGCGATCGGATGAGCCGTTGTCCACGGTGAAGAACGAGGAGTTCAGCCGCGTGCAGATCGCGTTGGACAGCGGTGCGCAGGTGATCACCACCGACTTCCCGACGGTCGGCATGGCAGCGCGGTACGACAGTGACTTCGTCGCCGAGCTGCCCGGTGGCAAACCCGTACGCTGCAACCCGATCTCGGCTCCTGCTTTCTGCAAGGACAAGGACCTCGAGCGTTGATGTGAGGACCGACGCTCCATCAGGTCACGTCATCGGGGCAAGCGGCGTCGACCCTGGGGTTCGCTAGGACCCGGGTTCGACAGGACTGAGTTCAGGCGGCCGGTCGGCGAGTGGCTCGCTCGCCGACCGGTCTGCGTGTCGAGCGCGTTGCACGTCAGCGAGCACGGCAAGCAGAACCACCGCGCCGACGAGCTGTGTGGCCGTGAGTTTCTGGCCCAGCCAGACCCATGCCAGAGCGGCGCCGAACAGTGGTTCGAGCGAGATGCTGACCGCGCCGATGGTCGGTCCGACCCGTGCCGTCCCCCAGGAGAAGAGCAGGAACGGGACGAGAGTCCCGAAGATTCCCAGGGCGATCGCGCCGAGAAGCAGATCCGGTCGCTGGGCTAGCTCGAGGACGCCGCGCGGGACCTGATAGCCCACCCATCCCACACTCGAGATGACGAACGCCCATGTCGTGGTGGTCAACGCTCCACAGCGACGGGCCGCCGTGGCACCGAACGCGGAGTACGAAGCCACCGCCGCGGCGGTCAGGATCCCGAAGACCACCCCGACCAGGTTGATCTCGGCGATCGGCGCCGTCGGGAGCTCTACGACGAGTGCGACAGACGCCAGGGCCACGCTCAGGCCGAGGATCGTCCGAGGCGCCGGGAACCGCCCGGTCGCCACGACCCCCCACGCGACGACGAGCAAGGGCGCGAGGTTCTGCAGCACCAAGGCGACCGCAACCGGAAGTCGATCAATCGCGAGAAACAGGCTCGCGTTGGCCACGGCCACCGAGATGCCGAACCCCAGGATCGACCGCCACGGCAGCCGCACGACGACGGCTCCAGGACGCCGCACCATCCAGATCACAAGCAGGCCGCCCGCGGCGATCCACGTCCGGACGGCGACGACCTTCAGTGGGTCCGCGCCCCGTCTGAACAGCGCCGCTGCCACCGTGCCCCCAAGCCCCCACAGCGCCGCTGCGACGACGACTGCTGCCACACCGCCGTGCCGAGTCAGGAGGCCTGACTGTCGGGAGGCTGGCATGGGCTCTGCCACCACGGCCACCCTCCCGAGCCACTCCCGATCTTGTGATGCTGTAACCAGTGACTTGATTAGTCGGTTACATCGACGGGTAACCTATAACCTGGATAGGTGGTTAGTCAACGATCGGTTCTCCAGACCAAGCGGCAGGACGCACCCGGCAGGCTCGAGCTCGTCAGAGAGTTCCTCAACACCCGGAACCTCGAGCTGGGCACAGACGCGTTGGACGAACCGGCGAACGTCCAGCGCTGGTTTCAGGCACACCACCTGATCGACGCAGCCACAGCCGTCTCGACCGCGGAATGGCAGCAAACGATCGAGGTCCGTGAGTCGCTACGCGCCCTGGCGCTGGTCAATACCGGTCACACGATTGACCCGGCCCACACCACGACGCTCGACGACCTCGCTCGTGACGCCGACGTACGACTCCGATATCAGCCGGACGGCACCCAAACGCTCGCACCACGTCCCGGCGACGGCGTCCTCCTCGGACTCGGCCGCATTCTCGCGATCGTCGGAACCGCCGCTCTCGACGGCAGGTGGAAACGCTTCAAGGTCTGCCGAGCCGAGGACTGCCTCTGGGCCTTCTACGACCACTCACGGAACCGGTCAGGTGTCTGGTGCCAGATGGCCGAATGCGGGAACCGCGCGAAGGTCCGCACCTACCGACGTCGACACAAGCCGGCACACGAGTCGCGTCGTGATCACCAGTGACGAGCCGCATGAGGGCACACCACACCTCGACCAATGACATCACTTCGGTCGGGACCGCGATGTCGAGTCTCGCGACGCACTGCCATGCCCTCGCCGGCAGGTCGGGTCGCCGCAGCACCGCTGGGACACCATACGGGACCCAGTGCCCTGCCGAGCCATCACGAGAGATCGTGTCGTGGCGCTTCAACCTGCGCCACCGTTGGCTCAACCCGGATTCTCGTGGGTGTTCACCAAGATGGCCCGACCGACGGAGTGCATGAAGAGGTTGAACCCGAGGTAGGCACACGACGCACCCTCGGGAAGGTCGAGGGACTCGACGTCGACCGCGTGCACGACGAAGAAGTACCGATGCGGTCCGTGGCCCGGAGGCGGTGCCGCGCCGACGTACTGCTTCAAGCCCGCGTCGTTGGCGAGGGTCACAGCACCCTCGGGCAGGCCCGGCCCTCCAGGGGTGCCTGCACGCGAGGGAAGCTCGGTGACGCTGGCCGGGATGTTGTAGACGGCCCAGTGCCAGAAGCCACTCGCGGTGGGCGCGTCAGGGTCGTAGACGGTGACGGCGAAGCTGCGAGTCTCGGCCGGAAACCCGCTCCACGCGAGCTGGGGCGACGCATCCTCGCCGCCAGCGCCGAGCACGCCCGACAGCTGAGGCTTCGGCAGCTTCCCACCGTCAGTCAGCTCGTTGCTGGTGACCGTGAACTCCGCAACCGGCGGTAGGAAGTCGTACGGGTTGAAGTCGAACGGCGCCTTTGCCTTGCTCATGGACGTCCTCCTGCGACCAGGCACTAACCAGATCTCGTTCGTGAGCAGAGACTACCGCCCAGGGGCTTCAGCCCCGACTCAACGCCACACACTCCGGCTGCGCTGTGAGACCGGTGGAGCGGTCTGTGCCCAGATCCGCCGCCACGTTGCGACCGGCGGTCCGGCCGGGTCTGGCGTCTCGCCGCGCGCTGCCCTGCGGGTCGCCTCCCACCAGGTCGTGTGGTCCTCGTCGAGCAAGCGGGCGACGGCATCGCGGATCCGCGGCGCGAACGACCGTGGTGACTCGTCCTCTGCCGGCCAGATCGGCTCGCCGTACCGGATACGGACCGGCAACCGGCCTGGCTGCGGCCAGGACCGCCCACGCGGCATCGCGGCGTACGAGCCACGAATCGCGATGGGGACGACCGGAACCTTGTGCTCGACTGCCAACCAGGCGGCGCCCATCTTGAACCGCCCCATCCAGCCGTCGACCGAACGCGTCCCTTCCGGGTAGACCACGACATTCCAGCCCTCATCGAGCAGGTCGCCAGGCGTGGACGACGGCGTGCCCCCACGGCGTTCGAGCGGGAACGTGTTGAACACCATCGCCGAGCCGGTCGCACGCCACCAGGTGTCGAAGAAGTAGTCGGCCGCAGCGGCCAACGTCGTCTTGCGTCGCCACTCGTCCGGGAGCGTGCAGAGGATCATCGGAGTGTCGAGGTGCGAGCTGTGGTTGGCGACGAAGAGGACCGGCGGTCTCACCCGCGTCAGGACGTCGAGACCCGCAACCTGGGGCCGCACCGTCGACCGCAACAACGGGGCGAGCCCGAAGCGCTGGACGACATCGCGCACCGCGTTGGCGACCGGTGTCCGCGCCCACGCCGTCGGGAACACCGTCTGCTGCTTCGGCGGCTGGAACGGCTCGGCACTTCCCGGCACGAGCGGTCGGCGACCCCACCGCCACCCGCGGGCCACGAGGCGTACGTCCTCCACGGTCTCGCGGATGAACCGCGCAGGGCTCCGGCTCGGACTCATCGCTTGCTCACCACCCTCCGCGCAGTGTCCTCATCGCACGTCCGCGATCAGATGGGGCGGATTGTGCGTGTAGGTGAGCGACGGACTACGCCCGACCGTGTCGCTCACCATCTCCAAAGCGTCGGCCAGTGTGGACGCTGCGCGGAAGCCCATCCGCTGCACGGTCTTGCGGTTCGCGCCTACCCACACGACGTCGCCCACGTGGTCCATGGCGTGCGCCGCCCAGTACCACATGTAGAACGGGTGGACGCCGTGGTAGGCGTACGACGTGCGGTAGAGGTGGATGTACCACGGGTCTGTCGCGTACTGCTTCTCGAAGCGCTGCTCGATCACCGCTGGATCGGTGGACTCGGCCAGCACTTCTTCGAAGAAGTCCACGTAGCTCGGATGGTGGAGCTGGCTGAACTCGTAGGGCACCGGGTGGTAGAGGATGACCGCTCCGCCCTTTCGGACCAGCGGCTTGCCCCGGTAGGAGTTGAAGAAGTAGCCGAGACCCATGCACGTGGCAAGGATCGGGTTCATCGGGGCGCCGACGTTGTAGGGGCCGAGGTACGGCACGCCCATGATGAGCACGTCGGACTGCCCCTGCACCTCGACCGCCTGCTGGCGGAAGACGTTCTTCAGCGTCTTCTCGTGCACGGCCTCGGTCTCGCCCGCGTGCACACCGGTGACGCCGTACGGTGCCCGGATGCTCTGGAAGATCCGCCGCTTGAGCTTGGGAGGAGCGAGCGCGAGACCTCGACGGGCAGCCAGCATCGTCGCCTGGTCGCGGACGCTCCACTCCCACTCGCGCTTGTTGAAGAAGTCATACGGCGCGGGGAAGACGTGGTTGTTGAGCGTCGTCTCGATCGTGAAGATCTTGACGTGCTTGGCGAGCAGCCGACCCATCCGCCAGGCCGAGTGGTGCATCGCGGACTTCTCCACGTCCATGAACGACCGCGAATGCACCATTGTGTGGCTGTTGTGGTGGTGTCGCAGTGAGCGGTACGACGCGAGGCCGATCGGCACCGACTTGTGGCCGCCGTCCATCGGCACCAGGTTGATGTTGACGTAGACCAACAGGTCCGACGTGGCGGCTCGTTTGTTGATCTCGACTTCCTCGCCCTGGTCCGTGGTCCCGATGAACTCGAGGTTGTCAGGATCCTCGGCGTCGTGGTTGTAGAGCAACCCGCTTGGCGCGAACGAGCGGTAGACCCGTTCCCCCAGCACGTACTGCAGCTCGCCAGGCGTCATCCGCCGGTGCAACGCGAGCGCCGCGATGAGCTGGACATCATCGACCCCGGCCTCGGCCGCCATGGTGAGCACCTGCTCGATCACCCGCTGCCGGATGTCGGGCCGCTGCATCGGCGGAAGCGGGAGCGACACGTCGTCGAAGGCGATCGTGAGCCTCATCCCGGGCCGAAGCAACGCCCGCAGCGGCTCGGAGTTCTCCGGATGCTCCAGGGCATGGCGGATCGCGCCGTCGACGTCGGCGATGCCGGGAAGGGTCTCCGGCGGGTAGACCACACGGGTTCCGATCGGGAACTGCTCCAGCCGAAAACCCTCGCCCTCATGGACGATCAGCGGTGGAGTGCGGTCGTCGACCTCGAGTACGAATCCTGGTCGGCTCACCTGCTGCTCCTTAGGTCGAACGCGACTTTCACGGTGCCCAGTCGGCCTGCCGAATGGGCGTGGTCGAGCGCTTCGCGCCACCGATACAACGGATACCTGCCCGCGACGACCCCATCCAGAGGGGCGGTCGCCGCGAGGTCGAACGCCTTGCTGAACGCCTCCGATCCACGGCTGGCGTACGCTCCGACGACGGTCAGCTCACGGAACCAGACCGGTGACAGGTCGGCGCCGGTCGCCGGCATGCCCGAGAGGACGACCCTGCCTCCGGCTCGGGTGACCCGCAATGCGGTGTTGAGCGAATCCTTGCTTCCCACCGCATCGATCGCGACGTCGACACCACCGAGCAGGAACTCCGGGCTGTAGTCAGGACGCAGCCGGAACGCCTGGGTCGCCCGGCGCACCCTGGCCGGCGCCTCGTCCGGCGCGATGACGTCGGTCGCGCCGAACGCCTTGGCCAGCTCACGCTGCCGGGGGTGCTTGGCGACGACGCTGATCCGGCCGGCGTTGGTGAACTCGCGCAACGCCAGAGTCGCGAAGAGGCCCACCGCACCGGCACCGGACACGAGAACCGAGTCCCCGTTGGACACGGCGGCTTGGCGTACGGTCTGCACCGCGCAGGCCAGCGGCTCGACCAGCACGGCCCGCTCGTCCGGCAGGCTGTCGGGTACGGCGTGGAGCTGGCTGCGGTGCGCGACCAGCATGCCGCCCCAGCCACCGCCGGTGTCGGCACAGAAACCGGTCTGCAGGCCGGGCGAGACGTGGCCCACGGTGATCCGGTCACACCGGTTGGTGTGGCCGGTCACGCACCACTGGCAGCGCTCCACTCCCCGCGCCGCGCAGGAGAGCACCGGGTCGAGCACGACCCGCGTGCCCTTCGGGAGGTCCTCACAGTCGTCCTGCAGCACACCGACGACCTCGTGACCAGGCACGAACGGCATGGACACGAGGGCAGAAAAGTAGAGGCTGGTCTGGCCGAACAGCGCCCCGAGGTCCGAGCCGCAGATCCCGGAGAGGATCGGCTTCACCCGCGCCCACCCTGGCCCGGACAGGCGCGGCTCCTCCCGGGTCACCAGCCGGACCGGCGCCGCGGAACCGGTGAGGATCCCAGGGATCCGCCCGCCGACAGCCCGCGACGCGATGTAGCGAGGCAGCGAGCGATACATCTCCAGTGCGAGCATCATGATGGAAGCCCCTTGCGCTCACTGTCGGTCCGACGCCGGGCGTAGTCCACCGGGTCGTTGTAGTCGGCCCGCAGCTCCCGGGCGGGCAAGGCCAGCCGGGACACCGCACTCGACGTCTTCCATTCCTCGACCGGCCAGCGCCCCCGTCTCGCCTCCCGCCACAGGTGAACGTCAGGACTCACCGCAACAGGTCGCCCGACGGCACGGAGCAGCGGCAGGTCCGAATGACTGTCGGCGTACGCGTACGACTTGGAGAGGTCGAATCCGTGCTGGCTCGCGTACCAGCGCAACCACGCGGCCCGGGACTCCCCGACGAGGGGCGGCGAGGACATGAAACCGGTGCACCGACCTTGCTCGTCGACCGCAAGGTCGGCCGCGACGATCTCGTCGAACAACCCCGCGAGTGGTCGGGTGAGCGGCCGGATCGCCCCGGTGATGAGGATCGTCCGGTGACCGGCGGCCCGATGTGCCCGGATGCGGCGTATGGCGGCCGCCGAGACCCGCTCCAGCACGTGCTGGGCGAGGATCTCGTCGACCAGCTGCTCGAGCTCGCGCAGGTCAGCTCCCTCGTAGCGACGGTAGACCGCGCGCAGGAAGCTGCCCCGGTCCCGACGCTCTTGGGACACCAGGCTCGGAAGCCTGCGCAGCATGCTCGCGACCTCACGGAGCCGGCCCGGCCGGTCGAGTTCGGGTAGCCGCAACCACAGGTACGTCTCGATGACGTTGCTCGACAGCAGCGTGCCGTCCATGTCGAACGCCGCGAGGATGTCCGTGCCGTGCGGCAGCTCCTTCGCGACCGTGGGAGGTCTGCGGCCCCGGCGCCGACGGATCACGTCGTACTCGCGCATCGACTTGGTCACGCTGGGGCAGTGCACCTCGACGAGATAGTGCTTCCAGTCCACGACCGAGGTGTCGAACGCGAACGCCTCCTGGTCGGCCGGCTCGAGGCTGGCAAAGAGTCGGACGGTGTTGTCGTCGGTGAAGTGCAGCTCCGCCTCGGCGTACGGCCGGTAGAGGTCGAGATAGCGCCTGAGGAAGTCCAGCCGTCGCTGCTGCTGGTCGAGCTCGCGGGCCGCCTTGCGGATGCGCTCGCCGCGGGGGGCGTGCCGCACGACCCAGTCGGCGACCTTGTGCGCCCGCTCGCTCATCACCATGAGCCGGTCGACCGCCTCGCCACCAGGGAAGCGCCAGGTGGGCAGGCGCACCGCACCGCGCTCGCTCATGTCGAACGGATGGTCGTCGAAGTACGACCGGACCAGCTCGTACAGCCTGCTGAACGTCAGCGGGTTGCGTGACCCGGATGACACGTGGAAGTACGCCGGCTCGCCCGGCGGAGGCGGGTTGGCCGCCGCGGCCAGGGTCGCACCGACCACGTGGTCGACGGGAACGATGTCGACCACGCCGTCCGGGTTCGCCGGGAACTCCGGCAGCTCGCCCCGACCGTAGGCGAGGATCAGCGGCTCGGCCATCTTGAAGCCTTCGATCCAGCCGGGGTACGGGATGCGCAGCGCGCTCTCGATGATGCTGGGCCGCACGATGGTCACCGGCAAGGGTGCGCCGATCTCCTCGACCACCCGCTCACCCATCGCCTTCGTGAACGTGTAGACGTCGGTCCAGCCCAACGTGCGGGCGCGTTCCCGCCCGGCCTCGACGAGCTTCTTGTCGACCCACTCCCTGCGCCGCCGCTCGGCATCGTGGGCCGAGGTGATCGGGCCGGCCCGGCGGTGCTCCCGCTCAGCCTGTTTGCGCAACCGCGACAGCACACCGGGCGAACGCGAGATCTCCTCGATGCGGTCGCGCATCGTGAGCCCCCAGCGGGCCTCCGTACGCCAGTCGACGTCGTGATCGACACTCGTCTCGGGGATCGCACCACGTCGTCGGCCGGCGACGTAGGCGGTCGACACATGCACGTAGTGCGGCTGCGAGCCGGTGCCGCCTTGGGTGCTTTCGAGGATGCGTCGCAGCAACCGTTCGGTGCCCAGCACGTTCGTCTCGAACGCCTCGTGGATAGGCGGGTCGAACGACACGTCGCCGGCGCAGTGGATCACGATGTCCAGGTCGCCGGGCAGCTCCGGCACGTCGACAAGATCGCCTTCTATGACGGTGATCCGGGCGTCGACCACTGCGGAGGCCTGATCGCCGTGCTGCGCCCGGATCGGTTCGAAGATCGGCTTGCCCAGCAGCTGCTCCATCCGAGCCCGGCCGGTGAGTGACCCCTTGCGACGCACGAGCGCCACGACGTGGGTGCCGGGAAGCTCACCGAGGATGCGATGCAGCAGCGCTTCTCCGACAAAACCGGTGACTCCGGTGAGAAGCACTCGCTTCCCGTCGAGTCGCTCCTTGAGCTGCACGTACTCCCCCAAGGGTCTTGCGGTCCAGGTCGCGCCGGAGCCGGGCGCTGCTAGCGCGACTCATGCCATGACTGTGCCGCCTCGGCGACCGGGCGTCGTTGCCCGCTCGGCTGGCCAGCCTTGTTGTGCTGATCGTGGGTCGGGCAATGCCGCGTGCCCCGGTGACCCAGGGTGGCCAAGCAGTCGTCGTGGCTCAGGCTCCGGGATCACCCAGACCTCGCGGTCGACCGATATCCGCCTCACCTTATCCCGAGCCGTGTCGAGAGCATGCGACCACCACAGTGGCGGGTGTCGCGTCGATCCGACTGAGCACCGTGCCAGGTAGAAGATGTCCACAGCTTAGGCGGCGACGATCTCGCAAGCGACCGGCGCGACGGCAATCCCTCACCTGACGCTTCACCTCACGGCGGCAAGCGCCTCTTCGAGCGTGAACGCGCCCTCATACAGCGCGGTGCCGATGATCGCGCCCTCGACGCCGTGCGGCACCAGCTCGGCGATGGCACGCAGATCGTCCAGTCGGGAGATCCCACCCGAGGCGATGATCGGCCGATCCGTCGCGTCGCACACCGAACGCAGCAGATCAAGGTTCGGGCCCTGCAGCATGCCGTCCTTGTCGACATCGGTGACGACGTAGCGGGCACAGCCTTCGGCGTCGAGTCGGGCAAGCGTCTCGAACAGGTCGCCGCCCTCGCGGGTCCATCCGCGTGCCGCCAACGTGCGGCCCCTCACATCGAGCCCAACCGCCACGCGCTCCCCGAACTCACCGATGACCTTCGCGCACCATTCGGGGTTCTCGAGCGCAGCCGTACCGAGGTTGACCCGGGCGCAGCCCGTGCTCATCGCCCACCGGAGCGAGTCGTCGTCACGCAGCCCGCCCGACAGCTCGACCTTGACGCCGTGGTCGGCAAGGCGCGTGACGATCTCGGCCAGTATCGGTCGGTTGTGTCCGCGGCCGAACGCCGCGTCGAGATCCACGAGGTGGACCCACTCCGCTCCGGCCCGCTGCCAGGTCAGGGCGGCGTCCAGAGGGCTGCCGTACCGACCGCCCGATCCCGCCTTGCCCTGGACCAGTTGGACGGCCTGGCCTCCGGCCACGTCGACCGCCGGAAGAAGCGTGAGGCTCATGTCCGGCGAGGTTACCGGGTGGTGCGTGGGCCGGCAGCGTCGCATCTGGACTCCCGGCGTCCGATGGTCTTTGATGGCGTCATGCCGGACATCACGGCGACGACGACCGTCGAGGAAGCGCTCACCGGTTATCTCGCGACACCGAGCGGCGAAGGCCCCTGGCCTGGCGTGATCATCCTTCCCGAAGCGTTCGGACTCACGGGCGACATTCGCCGGATCGCTGACCGGTTCGCCGAGGCGAACTATGTGGCGTTCGCTCCGGCCCTCTACTCCATGCGCTGCGTACGACGGGCGTTCCGCGAGATCAGGTCACCGACGGCCGGGCCAGTCTCCGCGCGCATCGAGGCGAGCCGAGCCTGGCTGGCGCGCCGTGAGGAATGCACCGGCCGCGTGGGGATCATCGGGTTCTGCCTCGGCGGCAGCTTCGCGTTGCTCGCCGCACCGCGCTACGACTTTGCAGCGGCATCGGTCAACTACGGGCAGGTTCCCCCGAACGCCGGGGAGCTGCTGCGCGGAAGCTGCCCGATCGTCGCGAGCTACGGCGGTCGCGACCGGCCCTTGCGCGGACATGCGCGCAGGCTTCGTGAGGCTCTGGAGTCGTTGCAGATTCCTCACGACGTGAAGGAGTACCCGAACGCAGGCCACTCGTTCCTCAACGGGCAGAAGCTTCCGCCGCAGGCGTTGGTCGTGATCCACCGGATCGGGTTCGGCTACGAGCCTGAAGCGGCCGCCGACGCCTGGCGCCGGATCTTCGCGTTCTTCGACAAGCACGTGCGCGCAGGCACGTGAACTGATCGCCTTCAGCACCGCGAGCCGTCCGAAGCGCCAGCTCGGGAGCACCGGGTTGTCCCTACTGTCGTCAAGCCACGTTGCATCGCGAACCGGCTGACAGGCGCCAGGCGCAAGCACACGGCGGGCCGAGCGAGTCCCGTCAGCGCAGCATGTCGAGCCAGTTGGCCAGCAGCTGTGCGCCGGCGTCCCCAGATTTCTCAGGGTGGAACTGGGTTGCGGCGAGCGGACCATCCTCGACCGCGGAGACGAAGCGGTCTCCGTCGTACGGAGTCCAGGTCACAAGCGGCGGACGCTCGTTGTCACCTTGCGCTTCCCAGTGGCGTACCGCGTACGAATGGACGAAGTAGAAGCGCTCGTGCTCGATGCCAGCGAAGAGCCTGGAACCACTCGGTACTTCGACGAGATTCCAGCCCATGTGCGGGACGATGGGCGCCTTCAGGCGTTCCACAAGGCCCTCCCAGGCACCGCAACCCGCGGTCTCCACACCGTGCTCGACACCACGACCGAAGAGGATCTGCATGCCGACACAGATGCCGAGCACCGGGCGTTGCTCGGCCAGCCGAGCCTCGATCAGCTCGTCGCCGCCCACCGCACGAAGCCCCGTCATGCAGGCCGCGAAGGCTCCCACTCCGGGCACGACCAAGCCGTCGGCGTTTCGCGCCGCGGCATAGTCGCACGTCACCTGGACATCGGCCCCGACGCGCGCCAGTGCACGCTCGGCCGATCGCAGGTTGCCCGAACCGTAGTCGAGAACGACTACCCTCGGCCTGCTCATCGTGCCCACAACCCCTGCTCCATGCGGCTGCCTCGGCTCACCGAGACGACGATCAGGATCCTCATCCGAAACCTCATCCGGAGACCATCCGCTGGCCGAGCCAGAGAAATACTGCCGACAGCACGAGAAGGACGAGGGGGACCCACAACGGTCGCTTCTGACGGTAGGTCGCAATCACTCCGCCGAAGAGCAAGCCTGCGATGGCGAAGTACACGAACTCCACTTATCCGTCCCCTCTCGAACTCCCCGCAGGATCACCCAGAATCCCCTTGGTGCTCGGAACTCCTTGCTCCCGCGGATCGAGCATCACGGCCTCGCGCAGAGCACGCGCCAACCCCTTGAACTGCGCCTCGACGATGTGATGCGGGTCGCGCCCCGCCAACACCCGCACGTGCAGGCAGATACCGGCGTGGAACGCCAGCGTCTCCAGGACGTGGCGGGTCAACGAACCGGTGAAATGCCCCCCGATCAAGGCGTACTGCTGGCCCTCCGGCTCACCGGTGTGCACACAGTAGGGACGTCCGGCGACGTCGACGACGACCTGGACCAGGGCCTCGTCCAGCGGCACGGTGGCGTCGGCGAACCGGCGGATCCCCCGCTTGTCGCCGAGCGCCTCACGAAACGCCTGCCCCAGCACGATCGCCGTGTCCTCCACGGTGTGGTGCACGTCGACGTCCACGTCCCCCTGCGCGCGAATCGTCAAGTCGAACAAGCCATGCCGGCCGAGCTGGTCGAGCATGTGGTCGTAGAACGGCACGCCGGTCGACACGTCGACCCGTCCGCCGCCATCGAGATCGAGCTCCACGACGACCTTGGACTCCTTGGTCTCCCGCTCGATCCGTGCCGTACGGCTCACGAGGCTGCCACTCCCTCCCGGTGCTCGGCACCGCCGGTCGATCCCTCGGCCACCACGGAGTCCGCGCCGAGAACCGACGTCACCTCCAGTAGCGCACTACGAAAGGCCGCCATCTCCTCCGCAGTGCCGATGGACACCCGAAGCCAGCCGTCCGGTCCGGTCTCGCGGATCAGCACGCCACGGTCGAGCAGACCCTGCCAGACCGCGTGCCGATCATCGAACCGGCCGAACAGCACGAAGTTGGCATCGGAGTCGGCGGCCACGAACCCGTTCGCCCGCAGCCACTCGACGGTCTCATCCCGACGGGCCCGCAGCTCGGCGACTCGGGCGAGCATGACGTCGGCGTGACGTAGAGCCGCCCTGGCGACCGCTTGAGTGATCGCCGAGAGATGGTACGGAAGCCGCACGATCCGCAGGGCTTCGACGACCGCGGGGTCGGCGGCCAGGTATCCGACCCGACCGCCGGCGAACGCGAACGCCTTCGACATGGTGCGCGTCACGATGAGGCGGGGATGCCGCGGCAACAGGCTCAGCGCGCTCGGTGTACCGCTGCGGCGAAACTCCGCGTACGCCTCGTCGACCACCACCATCCCCGGGGCTGCCTCGCAGATCGCCTCGATCACGTGCAGCGGGAGGGCGGTGCCGGTCGGGTTGTTCGGCGAGGCGAGCATCACCACCGACGGCTGATGGGTCCGGATCTGCTCCAGCGCGTGGTCGGCATCGAGGGTGAAGTCGTCGGCTCGACGGCCGGTCCGCCAGGTGGTGCAGGTGTTGCGGGCGTACTCGGGATACATCGAGTACGTCGGGGCGAAGGACAGCGCGACCCGCCCCGGCCCGCCGAAGGCCTGCAGGATCTGCGTCATCACCTCGTTCGACCCGTTGGCCGCCCAGACGTGGGCCGCCGTGAGACCGTGACCGAGGTAGGCCGCAAGATCCGCCCGGAGGTCCTCGGCCTCGCGATCGGGGTAGCGGTTGACCTCCCGCACCGCCTGCTCGACCGAGGCCACGACGTCGGTCACGACCTCCGCAGGCGGAGGGTAGGGGTTCTCGTTGACGTTGAGCCGCACCGGAACGTCGAGCTGTGGGGCACCGTAGGGCACCTCACCGCGCAGCTCTTCGCGCAGCGGAAGGTCCGACAAGGTCTGGCCCATGTGCTCGAGCCTCTCAGATGAGTTTGACCATGCCGACAAGGGCCTCGGTCACCTGCGGCGTCCCTGCCACCAGCACGTCGAGTCCGCTTTCGGTGTGCACCCATTGACACGTGCCGCCTGCCGCTCGGACGATCGCGATGCCGGCGGCCACGTCCCACATGTTCACGCCGAACCCGAGATAACCCTCCTGGGCGCCGAGCGCGACGGACAACAGCTCGCAGGCAGACGAACCACTCCTGCGGTAGTCGCGAGCCTCCCGCATCAGCTCACCGAGGAACTCGTGCACCCGAACCCGGTGCGCCAGGGTCGGTGGCAGGCCGATGCCGATCAACGAACGTGAAAGATCCGCGCCGTCGGAGACCGCGGGTTCCTTGTCTCGGGCGAAAGCCTCATCTCCCCCAGCCGCGGCCCACTCGCCGTCTGCTGGGCGCACGATCGCCCCAGCCACGATCTCACCGGCGTGTTCGACGCCCACCGAGACGGCGTAGTCACGCCGCCGGTGAACGAAGTTCATCGTGCCGTCGAGCGGATCCACAAGCCAGCGAACCCCGCTCGTACCGGCGTGGACGCCCGACTCCTCGGCCAGGATGGCGTCATGCGGCCGCGCGGCACGCAGGATCCGCAGGATGGCCTGCTCCGATTCCTGGTCGGCGGTCGTGACGAAGTCGTTGTCGTCCGCCTTGGTCTGGATCTCCAGCTTGCCGTTGCGCAGCGCCCGTAGGATCGCGTGGGCTCCTGCGTGAGCAGCAGCGAGCGCGAGGTCGCACAGGTCACCGTTCGCCACAGCGCGGCCGTTGTCGATCGCTGCGGTCGTGGTCGGGTCGTCGGGTGGTGAGGACATCAACACTCACTTCGTCGGTCGCGGACAGGGAACTGGTCGCGAGGATCGTGCACATGCCGTGCCAGATCGCCAGGAGTGCCTCCCGGGACGATCCCGGAAAACCGCGGCAAAGGGGCGACCCTCGAAACCCCCGAGGAGATGAGGCTACCCGGCCGAGGGCTCAGTGAACCGGACCCGCACGGCAGTGCCGTGTGCGGGCAGGTCTTCGGCCTCAGCGAGCACGTTCACGTGATGCGCAACGTCGCGCAGCGCCTGCTTATCGTACGAAATCACGTGAACGGCCTTGAGAAAGCTGCGTACGGACAATCCGGACGAGTGGCACGCGCACCCACCCGTCGGGAGGACGTGGTTCGAGCCAGCGCAGTAGTCGCCGAGCGACACCGGCGCCCATGAGCCGACAAAGATCGCACCAGCGTTGCGCACCCGTCCTGCCCACACCTCGGCGTCCTTCGTGTGGATCTCCAGGTGCTCGGCCGCATAGGCGTCGACCACGGCGAGACCCTGCTCGAGATCGTCGACCAGGATGATGCCGGACTGCTTTCCGGCCAAGGCCGTGGCGATCCGTTCGTTGTGCTTGGTCTCGGGCACCTGGCGTTCCAGCTCGCGTTCGACGGCGCTGGCCAGGGATTCGCTGGGCGTCACCAGCACGCTCGCCGCCATCGGATCGTGCTCGGCCTGGCTGATCAGGTCTGCGGCCACGTAGACCGGATCGGCAGTGTCGTCGGCGAGGATGGCGATCTCGGTCGGACCGGCCTCGGAGTCGATGCCCACGAGTCCCTTGACCATGCGCTTGGCCGCCACGGTGGTGATTCGACCCGGGCCAGCGATGAAGTCGACGGGCGGGCACTCCTCGGTGCCGTACGCGAACATCGCAACCGCGCCGACACCGCCGATCGAGTACACCTCGTCCACGCCCAGCAGGTCGCACACCGCGAGGATCGTCGGGTGCGGCAGTCCGCCGAACTCCGCCTGTGCCGGCGACGCCAGCGCGATCGACTCGACACCGGCCACCTGCGCCGGCACGACGTTCATCATGACCGTGGAGGGCAGTGGGGTGATTCCTCCCGGAATGTACAAGCCGATCCGGCGGTACGGCACAAGTCGTTGCCTGACTCGTCCGCCAGGCGCGACCTCGACGCTCGGTTCGGTTTCGAGCTCGGCCTCGCTGACCACGCGTAGCCGGCGGATGGCCTCCTCGAACGCCGCGAGGAGCTCTGGATCGAGTTGCTCGCGCGCAGCCTTGAGAGCGTGAGCTGGCACGCGCAGATCGGTGACCTCCACACCATCACGGCTGGCGATCTCGAGGAGTGCCTCAGTACCGCGATGGCGGACGTCGAGCATGATCGGGCGAACCACTTCGAGGGCCGCGTCAACGTCGAACTCTGCTCTGGGCACGAGGGCGCGGTAGTCGAGCGACTCACCCGCCGCGAGCCGGCCCCGAAGATCGATACGCCGCATCACTCCACCGAGTCTATGACTGGCGTGACCAGGCGGGTACGTGCCTCACCGGGTACCGACACCTGGTGAGGCACGTACCCACCCTGCGACGCGCTAGTTGACAAGCACCCGCACGGTGAACGTGCCACCGTCAGCCGTGGTGGTACCGGACATCCCGACCGCACGCAGCGGCTCGAGATTCTCCATCCGCTCCGGTGGCACCGCCTGCCCGTAGAGCTTCTCCAGCTTGTCCAGGTCGGCGAACATCGCGAAGTGCGCCTTGTCGACGTCCACCACCGCCGCCTGGAACGCCTCGTTCGAGCCGAGGTCGCCGCCGCGCACCAGCTCCTTGGCGTACTCCTGGGTCGTCGCGATCACCGCCGAATCGGACCCGGTCGCGGTCGCGAGGGTGATCGGCGCACCTGTGGCCGCGACAAGCTCCTGGAGCTTGCCGAGAACGCCTTCGGCCTTTTTCACGTCGGTCGTGGAACGGATGCCGACCAGCGGCGGCTGCGACGGCGGCGTGCCAGTCTCAGACCCGGCGAGCATGGCATCGCTCAAGCCCCGCTCGTCCACTGCGATCGTGAGCTCCTCGCCGAGCAGGGTCACGATGTCACCGGGGATCGTGATGCCGAACTGGCTTTCGATCGCCCGCAGCGACGAGTCGAACTCGGAGATCATCCCGGTCGACTCGATCATCTTCCGCAGCTGCGGCCACTGCTGCTCGAACGCCTGACCAGCCCCAGCGACCGACAGAGCCGCGATGGTGCTGGACGGCAGCTCACCCAGTCGGACTGAACCATTCACCTGCGGGACATCCTCGACGCCGCGCACCACCGCCTTCAGTTGCACGGCGTTGGTCTCGAAGCTCAGCGCTCCTACGAGCCGGCCCGTGACCTCGGCCGGCCCGACCGGAACCTCCGGCAACGTCACACCCTGGCGCGACTTCGCCGCCTTCGCCAAGTCGGCCCAGAACGACAAGATGCCGGGCTGTCCCAACGCATCCATGTCGTCAGCGAACCGCTGGTTCGACGCGAGAGAGGACTCCGCTCCAGCCTGGGCGAACCGATCCGCGAGGCTCTGCGTCTCGGCGATGATCAGGTAGTCGTCGGTGAAGGCGTAGCCGGTCTCGTCGTCCTCCGACCCCATCTTGTCCAGCGCCTTGCGCACGGTCTCCTCGTCGCCCTTGATCTGCAGGGCGACGACGGTTTCGGTGTCGCCACCGTCCGTACCGGGTACTTGCGCCACACCAAGTCGGTCACCGAGCCACGGCTCGATGTCGGTCTCGTACACGACGTCTGAGAGGTCGTCGTCTTCCTTCTGGAGCGCTTCGAACAACGACTTGCGCAGGTCGTCACCTTGACCCAGCCGCTCGCGCAGCTCCGGGAACTTCCGAGCGAGGTTCAGCAGCGCGACCTTCTGGTCACCAGCCGGGTCGAGGTCGAAGCGGACGTAGTTGATGGCATTGCCCGGCAGCACGTCCTCCGGCTGCGTCCCACGACCGCTCAGCACGTTGTAGGCGAACGCACCACCACCGCCACCGACGACCAGGACGAGCAGCGCCGCCAAGGCGACCATCATCCAGCGCGGTCCGCGCCGCTCCTCCGATTCCAGCACGTCGTACGACGCACCGCCGCCGGCACCCCACTGCCCGCCAGGCTGCCCGGATGGCTGTCCGGCGTGATGCTGTCCATAGGGCCCGCCCTGAGGTGCCTGGCCGTACGGGCCGAAAGCCTGGGAGCCGGTTCCCTGCCCATGGGGGCCAGGCTGACCCAGGCCGCCCTGTTGTGCAGACGGACTCTGCTGTGCGTACGGTCCGGGCTGCTGACCATAGGCAGGCTGGCCGTACGCCGGGCCATCTCGCCTCGGTGTGGGTGTCGGTCCGTACGGCGGCGGCCCACCGGGTCCAGCTGGTCCGCTCGGCGCCGAGTATCCAGGGCGCTGCGGGTCGTAGGGCGTGCGATTGTGAGACAAAGGGTCACCCCCCAGTCAGCGGGTAGTGTCGACGTGTTACGTGAGCCGCCGGCGAGAACGCGGACCCCGGCCATGCAAAGGGGATGTGCCTTCACCGACGCGGTCGACACCGCACCTCGTTTCGGGCACGCACAGTGCGCAGGAATGGTCACCCTGACGAGTCACTGGTGTCGCCGTAATCTAACCATCCAAACCACGCAAGTGGCACCACAGGCGCCAACGCAGCGATCGGCCACACGAGCATGAACCCGTACGCATGCAGGGTGAGAGGAGCGACCAGCCGGGAGCCTGGCGGAACGCGAGGCTCGAAGTCGAAGACGATCGCCCCGTTGGCCACCAGGCTGCCCATGACCACGGACAAAATCGCGGCGGCCGAGCTACCGACCAGCAAGGCGAGCACCATCGTCACGCCGTGGCGGAGGTACGAAGCGGCAAGAAATGCGCCGACCACGAGACCCACACCACCGGCCAGGATGCCGTACCACCCGTCCATGCCGACGAGCCGATCTGCCTCGAGCTCGGTCTCCGGGACCGGCCCCAGCTCTGTCATCACGTGGTGCACCTCGGGTGCGGCGAACGCCCAGACGATTCCCGAGAGGAGACCAGCCAGCGCCATGACGACGACGATGACCACCCACGCGCGACGGCGGTCCCGGCGTTCCAGGTGCTCCATCTGACGAGCGTGCGGCGCGTGGTCGGGAAGCCGCTCCGGCGGAGGAGTGAAAAGCCCCGGCGTAGTCACCCGGCCGATCCTATGTCGCGTGCATCGGTGGGCTCAGGTCACCGTCCCCGATGCACGGAGCCCGGCGAGCGCCGGCTCGCCCTCGGGCCTTTAGACCGAGACGCAGCCTGGTCCGAGCAGCGCCTTGAGGTCACCCATGAGTGCAGGTGAGGGCGTGACACGCCACCGGTCCTCCAGCCGGAGCACCAGCGTCTTGGTGTTCGTGCGGAGATGCAGGTGGACGTCACTCGTTCCCGGGTGCGTCGCGAAGATCTCCTTCAACCGGTCGACCACCGGCGGCGTGCAGCGTTCCCGGGCCAACGAGATCGCGACCGGACCACTGGCCGGTTTCGACAGGTCAGGGATCGACAGCTCCATGGCGATGAGCTGCGGCACCTCGTCCCGGCGGTCGAGTCGCCCCTTCACCACCACGATGGCGTCCGGCTCCAGCTGCAGCGAGGTGAGCTGGTAGGTCGACGGGAAGAACATCACGTCGATCGCGCCCTCGAGGTCCTCGAGCGTGACGACGGCCCACGGATCGCCCCGCTTGGTCATCTTGCGGGTCACGCCCGTGATGAGCCCGCCCACCGTGACGATGGAGCCGTCCGGGCGTTCCTCGTCGGTGAGCAGGGCGCCGATCGTGCAGTCGGATTCGCTGGCGAGGATGTGCTCGATGCCGAAGAGCGGATGGTCTGACACGTAGAGCCCGAGCATCTCCCGCTCGTGAGCGAGCAGGGTCTTCTTGTCCCATTCGGGGACGTCGGGGACCTGCGGGGCCATCAAGGAGTCGGTGACGCTCTCGTCGTCGGAGTCGCCCAGGCCGAACAGCGAGTCCTGGCCGATCGCCTCCTGCCGCTTCTGCTCGACGAAGAAGTCGACGGCGGCCTCGTGCCACTGCACGAGCGCACGGCGTCGCTGACCGAGCGAGTCGAACGCTCCCGCCTTCGCCAGCGACTCGATCACCCGCTTGTTGCAGACACTCGCCGGCACCTTGGCGAGAAAGTCCCCCGCATCGGTGAACCGGCCCTTCGACTCGCGGGCGGCGATGATCGCCTCCACCACGTTGGCGCCGACGTTGCGGATGGCGCCGAGACCGAACCGGATGTCCTTGCCCACGGGGGTGAAGTTCGCATCGGACTCGTTGACGTCGGGTGGCAGCACCCTGATGCCACGCCGACGGCATTCGTTCAGGTAGACCGCGGACTTGTCCTTGTCGTCCTGGACGCTCGTCAGCAACGCCGCCATGTATTCGGCCGGGTAGTTGGCCTTGAGGTACGCGGTCCAGTACGCGATGAGACCGTACGCCGCCGTGTGGGATCGGTTGAACGCGTAGTCGGAGAACGGAACGAGGATGTCCCACAGGGTCTTGATCGCGTCGTCGGAGTACCCGCGCTCGCGCATGCCGGCGGCGAAGGGCTCGAACTCCTTGTCGAGGATCTCCTTCTTCTTCTTCCCCATCGCGCGCCGCAGCAGGTCGGCCCGGCCGAGCGAGTAGCCGGCGACCCTCTGCGCGATCGCCTGCACCTGCTCCTGGTAGACGATGACGCCGTAGGTCTCGTCGAGGATGTCCTTGAGCGGCTCGGCGAGCTCCGGATGCAGCGGCTTGACCTCTTGCCGGCCGTTCTTCCGGTCGGCGTAGTCGTAGTGCGCGTTCGCTCCCATCGGACCGGGGCGGTACAACGCCAGCACGGCGGAGATGTCTTCGAACTTGTCCGGCCGCATGGACCGCAGCAGGGCTCGCATCGGTCCACCGTCGAGCTGGAAGACCCCGAGCGTGTCGCCCCGCTGCAGCAGCTCGTAGGTCGGCTTGTCGTCCAGCGGCAGCTCGGTGAGCACGATCTTCTTGCCGGTGCTGGCTTCGATGTTGCGGACGGCGTCGTCGAGGATGGACAGGTTGCGCAAGCCGAGGAAGTCCATCTTCAGAAGACCGAGCGCCTCGCAGGCCCCCATGTCCCACTGGGTGATGATGGCGCCGTCCTGCTCCCTCTTCTGGATGGGCAGCACGTCGACCAGCGGAGTGCTCGACATGATGACCCCGGCCGCGTGCACACCCCACTGCCGCTTGAGCCCTTCCAGGCCGCGAGCGGTGTCGACGATCTTGCGGACGTCCGAGTCGGACTCGTACAGCTGACGGAACTCGTTCGCCTCCGCATACCGCGGATGCGACTCGTCGAAGATCCCCGACAGCGGGATGTCCTTGCCCATGACAGGCGGCGGCATCGCCTTGGTGATCCGGTCACCCATCGCGAACGGGTAACCCAGCACGCGCGAGGAGTCCTTGACCGCCGCCTTCGCCTTGATCGTGGAGTACGTGATGATCTGGGACACCCGGTCGGCACCGTACTTCTCCGTCACGTACCGGATGACCTCACCGCGCCCGCGCTCGTCGAAGTCGATGTCGATGTCGGGCATGCTCACGCGTTCGGGGTTGAGGAACCGCTCGAACAGGCACCCGTGCTTGATCGGATCGAGCTCGGTGATCTGCAGGGCGTACGCGACGAGCGAGCCTCCCGCCGAACCACGGCCAGGACCGACGACGACGCCGTTGTTCTTGGCCCACTTCACGAAGTCGGCGACCACCAGGAAGTAGCCGGGGAAGCCCATCTGGCAGATCACGTCGAGCTCCCGCTCGGCGCGCTCGCGATACTCGGCGGGCACCGGGTCGCCGAACCGCTGGATCAGGCCCTTCTCGACCTCCTTGCGCAGCCAGCTCTCCTCGGTCTCGCCTTCCGGCACCGGGAACTTCGGCGAGAGATCACGGTGAGCGAAGACGGACGAGTAGTCGCCGATGCGTTCGGCGATGGCGAGCGTGTTGTCGCAGGCGCCTGGGACCTCGGGGTCCCAGAGCTTGCGCATCTCCTCGGGAGACTTGAGGTAGAAGTCGCGCGCGTCGAACTTGAACCGGTTGGGATCGGCGAGGGTCTTGCCCGACTGGACGCACAGCAGCACCTCGTGCGCGTCGGCGTCCTCGGCGTAGGTGTAGTGCAGGTCGTTGGTGGCGAGCGGCGGAAGGCCGAGATCGTCGGCGAGCCGTAGCAGGTCCTGGCGCACCCGCCGCTCGATCTCCAGGCCGTGGTCCATGAGCTCGAGGTAGAAGTTGTCCTTCCCGACGATGTCGCGGAACTCCGCGGCCGTCTCCCGCGCCTTGGCGTAGTCGCCGATCCGCAACCACGTCTGGATCTCACCCGACGGGCAACCGGTCGTCGCGATGATGCCTTTCGCATAGCGGGAGAGCAGCTCACGGTCGATTCGTGGCTTGTAGAAGTAGCCCTCGAGACTTG
Source organism: Actinopolymorphaceae bacterium (assembly GCA_036564245.1). GTDB lineage: Bacteria > Actinomycetota > Actinomycetes > Propionibacteriales > Actinopolymorphaceae > Thermasporomyces. Next base: position 61,990 of record DATCKU010000096.1, on the reverse strand, counting down.
CGTACGACGCCAGGCGGAAGAGGTTGTGCAGGCCCTCGGCGTCCTCCGCGAGCAAGGTCATGTGGGTGTAGGCACCACCGCCGGAGACGTCGTTCTCGCCGCCCTCGGCCCACCGCACGCGGGTGCGATCGAACCTGCTCGTGCGCGGCGTGAGATACGCCTCCATCCCGATGATCGGCTTCACCCCCGTGCCCTTGGACTGGGTGAAGAAGTCGTAGGCACCGTAGAGGTTGCCGTGGTCGGTCATCGCCAAGGCCGGCATCCCCATCCGTGCGGTCTCGCGGAAGAGATCCTTGAGCCGTGCCGCACCGTCGAGCATGGAGTACTCGGTGTGGACGTGAAGGTGCACGAAGGAGTTGCGGGTCACTGGCGAGTCGGGCATGGGTGCGCGGCGCCTCCCTTGGGTCCATCGCTCTCGGCAGGCATCGATCTTGCACGATCGTCGACGTCGGGACGTCAATGCCAGCCATGATCACCGCGATCACCGTCGTCAGTGATCTGCCAAGACCGTGGCAGGCATTGATCCTCTGAGCGTGCGTCCGACTCTAGGGGTGGCTACCGACAGGGCCACAGTCGGCTCGCCGAGATGCCCGGAATTCCTTTGTGGTATTTCGATTCGGCCACACGAGGCGTCGCTGTGCGTGTTCGCGACTCGGCTCAGCCGACACGCTCAGTGCTGGCGCGCGCCTCCTCCAGCGCCCGGGCGAGATCGTCAGGGTAGGGCGACTCGAACTGCACCCACATGCCGGTGCCGGGATGCACGAAGCCCAGCCGGTGGGCGTGCAGCCACTGGCGCTCCACCCCGAGCCTGCGTGCGAGCACCGGATCCGCGCCATACATGAGGTCGCCGACACATGGGTGGCGGATCGCGGCCATGTGGACCCGGATCTGGTGGGTACGCCCGGTCTCCAGACGGATCTCGAGGAGCGAGGCGTGGCGCAACGCCTCGATCAGCTCGTAGTGGGTGATCGCAGGCTTACCGCCCGCCACGACCGCCCACTTGTAGTCGTGTGTCGGGTGTCGGTCGATGGGAGCGTCGATCGTGCCACGGGTGGGATCCGGATGTCCCTGGACGAGCGCGTGATAGATCTTCTCCACCTGCCGGGACTTGAACGCCCGCTTCAACGCCGCGTAGGCGCGCTCGGACTTGGCCACGACCATGAGCCCGCTGGTTCCCACGTCGAGCCGGTGCACGACGCCCTGACGTTCCGCGACGCCTGAGGTCGCGATCCGGAAGCCGGCCGCGGCCAGGTGCCCCACGACGGTCGGACCCTGCCATCCGGGGCTGGGGTGGGCCGCCACACCGCTCGGCTTGTCGACGACCACGATGTCGGGATCGTCGTGCACGATCCGCATGCCCTCGACCCGCTGCGGCACTCGAGGTGCGGGCGGCGCCGGCAGCTCGACCTCGAGCCAGGCACCCGCCGTCACCCGCGCAGACTTCGGCACGTTCTCGCCGTCGAGCCTCACCAGCCCGTGAGCGACGAGCTCGGCGGCCTTCGTACGAGACAACCCGAACATCCGCGCGATCGCCGCATCCAAGCGCTCACCTTCAAGACCGTCGGGAACGAACACGGTCCTAAGTGTCCTGGGTTCGTCCAGCGGACCCGCTTCGCCTTGATCCAGCGTCTGCGACGGATCTGCCACGCTCAAAGACCTCACTTAGTCGTCTCGTCAGATGCCGGTTCGGACCGTCGACCCTCCACCGCACCGTCCCAGCGTCGGCCACGTACCGCCAGCACCATGATCAGCGCCGCCGAGGCGCAGATCGACGAGTCGGCCAGGTTGAACACCGGCCAGTGCGGCAGCTCCAGGAAGTCGACGACGTGGCCCTGCAGAAATCCCGGTGCGCGGAAGATGCGATCGGAGAGGTTGCCGAGAGCGCCGCCTAGCAGCAACCCGAACGCGACCGCCCACGACTTGCTCTGCAACGACCGGGACAGTCGCAACACGACGAGCGCGACGGACAGCGCGATGATCGACAGCACGACCGTGTAGCCGCCCGCAAGGCCGAACGCGGCGCCCGGATTGCGTACCAGCCGCAACGTGAGGAGTCCGTCGACCAGCGGAACCGGCCCGGTGTCCGACAGGTGGGCAACGGCGAGGATCTTGCTGGTGACGTCTGCCGCCAGGACGCAGAGCGCCACGACCGCCAAGAGCAGGATGCTGCGTTTTTTGACTGAACTGGCGGATCCGACCGAATGGTCGTGACCATCCGCGGATCCTGCCTCGGCATCCACTGGGGTCGCGCCGTCCCCCGGCTCTGGGCCGTCTACCGGCGCTCTTCTGCCTTCTTGCATGACATGCACAGTGTCGCACGGGGGAAGGCGAGCAACCGAGCCTTCCCTATCGGGTTCCCGCATCCTTCGCACACCCCGTAGCTGCCGTCCCGGATGCGTACCATGGCCCGCTGCGTCTGGATCAGCAGGTGTCGGGTGTTGTTGGCAAGCGAGAGCTCGTGTTCTCGCTCGAACGTCTTGGCACCCGCGTCCACCTGGTCCTCACCGGCGCCGCCGGTGGCGTCGCGTAGGAGGTCGGCGAGCTCGCTCTCGGCAAGGTCGAGCTCTAACGCGAGCCGATTCGCCTCGGCCTCGAGCTCGCGGTAGACCTCCTCGAGCTCGGCCGCCGTCCAGGGCTCTTCGTCAGCACGTACGACGAGATTGGAGGCCTGCTGCTCAGCGACCTGCGTCGCCGTGGTCTCGTCCTTCGCACCCATGTCCACTGAACCCTTCTCGACTGCGCGCTGCGCCGCGGCGTCCGTGCCCTTGCCGGATGCCGTCGACGCCGAATGCGTCCTTCTTCGCCGAATGCTCTTTTTCGCCGACTCGACCATTGGCTTCCTCCACGTCACTGTGGCCGACCGTCAGCTGGTCGCGCGAGCAGCTCGTCCAGCCGCTCGTCGATGTCGGGCGCGCTCACCTCGAAGATCTTGTCCCGGCTCCGTTGGCCGGCGATCAACGAGACGTTCCTGGTGGGGACACCGAACGCCTCGGCGATCGCGGCGGCGACGGCTCGCGTCGCACGTCCGTCGGTAGGACGTTCCGTGACCGAGACAACCAGCGCGCGTCCACGGGGACCGGCGTACTCGCCCCCCACGAACGTCCGCCTGGCCCCGGGTCGCACCCGGACCGCGATCCGCCTGGTCGTCTCCATCTGTGACAGTGTGCCCCGACCCAAATGATCACAGAAGTCAGGCTGGTTGATCACAGGAGCCGGCCGCGGCCGGAATCCTACGCTCCCCTAGGATGACGACACTCGGGATCCGTCTTGTCACGGAGCTCGCCCCGATGACAGCCATCTATACCAGGCCCCTCGGTCTCGAAGCACCCAGCCAAGCGTGAAGCCCGCAGGAAGCGGAGACACCGGTGACCAAGCAACGAAACGTCGGATACCGCCCCCTCCAACCACAGGTAGATCTTCCCGCGGTCGACCATGAGGTCCTCGCCTTCTGGCACGACAATGCCATCTTCGACAAGTCGCTCGCGGCGACTGCCGACGCACCGTCGTGGACCTTCTACGAGGGCCCACCGACGGCGAACGGCATGCCCGGCGCCCACCACCTGGAGGCCCGGGTCTTCAAGGACCTGTTCCCGCGGTACCAGACGATGCGGCGCCGGCACGTCGAACGCAAGGCCGGTTGGGACTGCCACGGACTGCCGGTCGAGGTCGCGGTCGAGCAGGAGCTCGGCATCTCCGGCAAGAAGGACATCGAGCAGTACGGCGTCGCCAAGTTCAATGCTGCATGCCGTGAATCGGTCAAGCGTCACGTCGATGCGTTCACAGAGCTCACCGAACGCATGGGCTACTGGGTCGACATGTCCCAGGCGTACTGGACGATGGATCCGGAGTACGTCGAGAGCGTGTGGTGGTCGCTCAAGCAGATCTTCGAGGCCGGCCTGCTCGTCCGCGACTACCGGATCAGTCCCTACTGCCCGCGCTGTGGCACCCCGCTCTCCGACCACGAGCTCGGTCAGCCCGACGTGTACCAGACGGTGGCCGATCCGTCGGTGTACGTACGTTTCCCCCTCACGTCGGGCCCGCTGGCGGGCGCCGGCGACGACAAGGCCCGTAGGGGTGCCGCACTCCTCGTCTGGACCACGACGCCGTGGACCCTCGTCTCCAACACCGCAGTCGCCGTCCATCCGGAGGTGGAGTACGTCGCCGCCACCAACGGCGAGGAGACGCTCGTGGTCGCTGAGCCGTTGCTCGCCGTCCTGGGCGAGGGCTGGTCGGTGACCCGGCGGTTCCGCGGCACGGAGATGGAAGGCTGGACCTACGCCCGTCCGTTCGAGTTGGTGTCGTTCGACGTCCAGTCCGACGAGACGCGTGAGACTGACAAGCCGGTCGCGGCGTACGTCGTCGTGGACGACTACGTCACCACCGAGGACGGGACCGGTCTCGTCCACCTGGCACCGGCGTTCGGCGCCGACGACTACCGGGTGGCGAAGTCGTACGACCTTCCGGTGGTGAACCCGATCCGGTCCGACGGCACGTTCGACGAGTCGGTGCCGATGGTGGGCGGCATGTTCTTCAAGGCCGCCGACCCCGTGCTCACAGACGACCTGCGCGCTCGGGGTCGACTGTTCCGCAGCGAGGTGTACGAGCACAGCTATCCGCACTGCTGGCGGTGCCACAGCCCGCTGCTCTACTACGCGCTGCCGTCGTGGTTCATTCGGACGACGCAGATCAAGGAGCAGCTCCTCGCGGAGAACGAACGCACCACCTGGTACCCCGAGACGATCAAGCACGGTCGCTATGGCGAGTGGCTGCGCAACAACGTCGACTGGGCGCTCTCCCGGAACCGGTACTGGGGAACTCCGCTCCCCATCTGGATCTGCCCGCGCGACCACCAGACGTGTGTCGGCTCGCTCGCCGAGCTGTCCAAGCTGGCCGGGCGGGATCTCGCCGGACTCGATCCGCATCGCCCGTTCGTCGACGAGGTGAGCTTCGCCTGCCCGGCGGTGACCGACGAGGGCGGCGTGTGCGGAGAGCCTGCGCACCGGGTCCCCGAGGTGATCGACGCGTGGTACGACTCGGGAGCGATGCCCTTCGCGCAGTGGGGGTACCCGTACGTCGAAGGGTCCAAGGAGCGCTTCGAGTCCAGCTTTCCCGCGCAGTTCATCTGCGAGGCGATCGACCAGACCCGCGGCTGGTTCTACTCCCTGATGGCCGTGGGGACGCTGGTGTTCGGCCGGTCGTCGTACGAGAACGTCGTGTGCCTGGGGCTCATCCTTGCTGAGGACGGCCGCAAGATGAGCAAGCACTTCGGCAACGTGCTCGAGCCGATCCCCTTGATGGAGCGCCACGGAGCCGACGCGGTGCGATGGTTCATGGCGTGCTCGGGGTCGCCGTGGTCAGCCCGACGGGTTGGTGACGCGACGATCCAGGAGGTCGTACGCAAGGTCATCTTGACCTACTGGAACACGGTCGCGTTCCACACGCTCTACGCGAGCCTCGCCAACTGGGTTCCCGGAGCAGACGGCAGCACTCCCAGCAGCGCAACCACACGCGCAGGCGGACCTGACGGCGCGGCACCGGCAAGCGACGCCGGCGCAGTCGACGGGGCGATCCTCGACCGATGGCTGCGGTCGGAGACCCACCGACTGATCCGCGACGTCACCGCAGCGTTCGACCAGTTCGACACGCAACGGATCGGGCAACTGCTCGCAACCTTCATCGATGACGTCTCGAACTGGTACGTCCGCAGGTCCCGGCGTCGGTTCTGGTCGGGTGACAGCGCGGCGTTCGCCACCCTCCACGAGGCGCTCGAGACCCTGACCCTGCTCATGGCGCCGCTCACGCCGTTCGTCACCGAGTACGTCTGGCAGCGGCTGGTGCGGCCGGTGCGAGCCGATGCGCCCGAGTCGGTACATCTCGCCGTGTGGCCGTCAGCCGACGAGAACGCCATCGACGAGCAGCTCGCTCGTGACATGAGCCTGGCACGGCGTCTGGTCGAGCTCGGAAGGGCGGCTCGGGCAGAGGCGAAGGTGCGCACCCGTCAGCCCTTGCAACGCGCGCTCGTGGGCGCTGCTGGGTGGAGTGCGCTGCCCGAGGAGCTCAAGCGTGAGGTCGCCGAAGAGCTCAACGTCGCCGAGGTCGAAGCACTCGCCGACGTGGCAGGTGACGGGCCGGATGGCGCCCAGCTCGTGGAGTACACCGTCAAGCCCAACTTCCGCGCGCTCGGCAAGCGGTTCGGCAAGGACACGCCGCGCGTCGCCGCGGCGATCACGGCGGCGGACCCCGCCTCCGTCGTGCGCCAGCTGCGTCAACACGGACGCGTGGAGCTCTCGGTCGCCGGTCGACTGGGCGCCGCGAGTGAGGAGGCAGCGCCGGGCGCCGAGTCCGACGTCACGACCACGGTGAGCCTCGATGAGAACGAGATCGTGACGTCCGAACGGCCGCGCGCCGGCTGGGCGGTCGTCGGGAACCCCCAGGGTGAGACGCTGGCCCTGGATCTCACGATCACCGACGATCTGCGGCGCGCCGGGATCGCCCGTGAGGTGGTCCGCTTGCTGCAGGACGCCCGGAAGAACGCAGGGCTGGACGTGAGCGATCGGATCAGCCTCGCCTGGTCGGCTACCAACGAGGAGTCGGCGGCCGCGCTCCGCGAGCACCAGGCCTACGTCTCGGGTGAGGTCCTCGCCGTCGCCATTGACGAGACCGGACCATCGGATGACGTCCCCAGCACGGGGGACCACGTGACCGTCAAGGCCGAAGAACTCGGCCTCACCTTGCGGTTCAGGCGGGTCGAGGGCACAAAGGCATAGCCGCGGGTGCTCGGCAGCGTCGCTGCCGAGCACCGTGGCGCGCCAGGCGCCCCGGCCGACCTACAGAGCCGACTCTTCGTCGTCTTCGAGCAGGGCGTTCAGCCGGGGCGTCCCGCCACCACTCCGGTGCTCTGCACCGGCTGCCATGGCCGCCGGCTTGTGCGCGTTCAGCGTGCGGGGCCCGCTGGCGTCGACGGGCTGCGGCCCGACGCCGTTCTCCACGCTGCCCTGCCCGGCGAGCAGTCGAAGCTGGCTTTCGAAGTACGCCTTGAGCCGGCTGCGGTACTGCCGCTCGTAGGAGCGCAACTCGTCGACCTCGCGCTGCAGCCGCGCCTTCTCCTTGTCGAGCTGCCCGAACAGCTGGCTGCGCTTCTCGTTGGTCTCCCGCTCCAACTGCTCGGCCTTCGCGCGTGCCTCCGACTCCAGACGGCTGGCAAGACCGCGTGCTTCGTTCTCCAGGCGCTCGGCCCTGGCCCGTGCGTCGGACAGGATCCGGTTCGCCTGCTCCTTCGCCTCGGCCACCAGCTGATCGGCGTTCTGGGTGGCGATCTCCAGAAGTCGTGCGGCTGCAGTCGACGCGTCCGCAACGCTCTGTGGCCCCCCCTGAGGCTGCCGAACCTGCGGGTGGACTGGCGGCTCGTGCTGCTCCGGTACGGGTTGCTTGACGAATGGGGCTTCACCACGCTGAGCGGCGGCGAGCTTTTGCCGCAGCTCCTCGTTCTCGTGGTTCAGTCGCTCCAGCTCCGACTCCACCTCGTCGAGGAACTGGTCGACCTCGCCCATGTCATAGCCCTCCCGCAAGCGGACGGGCGTGAAGCGCTTGTTGCGCACGTCCTCGGGTGTCAGCGGCATGACCTCACCTCAGGCTCGCAGGACTTTCGAATGTAGTTCGAAGCAACCGTACCCGGTTTCTGCGACAAAGGCGGAAACGGGCTCAATAAAGGACCGATCAGAGCCCACTCGTCACGGTGAGTACAAGCGCCTGCAAGACATATATGATGATGATCAACAACAAAAAGGACAAATCGAGGGCGAAACCACCGAGCCGCAACGGCGGGATCACTTTCCGTAGTGCCTTGAGCGGCGGGTCCGTGGCCGTGTAGACGCCCTCGAGCGCGACGAGCAACAGGCCCTTCGGCTCCCAGCTGCGGGCGAAGAACTGCACCCAGTCGACCACCAGGCGCACGAACAGCAACGCCAGATAAATCCAGAGCAGGACAAAGATCAGCTCGCCGACGAATCGCACCTAGCGCTCCTCGAGGTTCGTCGTGGTCCAGACCAGACTGCGGAATTCCGCAGACGCACCAGCGCAGGCGGACCGCTCCGCGGCTCCGCCTGCGTGCCACGTCGTACGAGCTCGACCCTACCTGCGCCTGCGTGGCCGTCGCGCGCTCGCCCAGTGGGCTCAGCTCTGGTTGAAGAACCCTGCCTCGGCCATCCGCTCCCTGTCCTCTGCGCGGACCTTGACGTTCGCCGGGGAGAGCAGGAACACCTTGGCGGTCACCCGCTCGATGCCTCCGCGCAGACCGAAGATCAGTCCGGCGGCGAAGTCGACAAGCCTCCTGGCGTCGGCATCGTCCATGCCGGTGAGGTTCATGATGACGGGAGTCCCGTCACGGAAGTGTTCGCCGATCAGCCGCGCGTCGCTGAAGGTGCGCGGATGGACCGTGGTGATGCGGGAGGCTGGGACGTCAGCTGCCGCACGCACGCCCCGACGCTCCGGGAACGCCGCGACATTTCCCGCCCAGTCGTCGGTTCCCGACGCCGACTCCCCCGGCCCCTGCTCGCGATCGTCGTCGTAGTCGCCCTCGTAGGCAGGGTCATACTCTTCGTCGTAGCGGTTCTGGTCTTCGACAAGACCGAGATACACCGCGACTTTGCGCATCGCGCCGGCCATCTGACCTCTCGCCTTCTGCGTTCCACTTGCGACAGGTTCGCGGACGGGTAGATGTCAACCCCGGGTCCGCGACACTCTCGTACGCACGACGCTACCGGGTCAAAGGCCTCACACCTAGTAACCCGCGCCCAACGCGCACGTGTGTCGCGCCGTGTTCGATCGCCACTTCGAGGTCGTCGCTCATCCCGGCCGACAGCCACCGGGCGTCAGGGTGTGCCGAGCGCACGGCTGCTGCAACCTCGGCAAGGCGTACGAACGCAGGACCAGGCTCGGCGTCGAGTGGCGCGATGCCCATGACACCGGCAAGCCGCAGCCACGGAGCCGCGGCGATCGAGTCGGCGAGGGCGGGAACGTCACGCGGATCCGCACCACCCCGACCCGGACGGTCGTCCAGGCGTACCTGGACGAAGCAGAGCAGCTCACGTTCGGTCCGCCGAGTCGCGCGATCGAGCGCTTGGACGAGGCCGGGACGGTCCACGGAGTGGACCGCCGAGGCGTACCCGGCGACGGAGCGGGCCTTGTTGGTCTGAAGCTGGCCGACGAAGTGCCAGGTGAGGTCCAGGTCTGCGCAGGCCGCCACCTTGACTCGGGCTTCCTGGTCACGGTTCTCGGCGATGTCCTTCACGCCCAGCTCGGCGAGCAGGCGGACATCGGTTGCCGGGAACGTCTTGGTCACGGCGAGGAGCGTGACCTCCGAGGGAGCCCGACCGGCACGGTGGCATGCCTGTGCGATGCGCGCCCGGACGGCGGCGAGATTCGCCGCAAGCTCAGCCCGGCGAGACTCATCGAGGGCAGGTCTTGGCCCGGTCGGGTACGGCAAGGCACTACTTCAGGAAGTCAGGGATGTCGAGCTCGTCTCCGTCGTCGTGGGTCGTACGGCGAGGCCGAAAGGGCGCCGCTGGCGAGCGTGTCGAGAACTCCCGTACGTTCCCGCCAGTCTGGTCAGCCCGCCGACTGCCGTCCTGTTGCCCCGAGGCGGCGTCCGGCTCGCGGCTGTTGGGAATTCCAGGCGAGCTCGTGGACTCCCGGTACCCGTTGCCGCCCAGCAGCCGCTGCCGCAGCTCCCGGGTCTGCGCCGCGAGGTCCGAGCCGGGACGGTTCGTCCCGCTGTCCGGATGGTCGTTCCGTGCCTGGGCGTCACCACCCGCTGCCGCGTCACCAGCCCGGGCGGTTTCGCCCGCCGCAGGCGGCCCCGGCTTCTGTCCAGTCTCGGGAGCGGTTGGCGTCGAGCCGGAGCCTGCTGGTGCGGCGGCGTTGCCGACCTGGCCGGTGGGCGGGTTGCCGGTCGCGGGATCCCCTCCCTGCGGCACCGGGACCGAAGGCCGGTTCAGCTCACCAGGGCGGCGGGGCTGGCCGTACGCCGGACCGCTGAAGCCTCCCGACGCACCGCCGAAGCCGCGGGAATCAGTCGACCAGGATGGCTGACCCGGATAGCCCGACGGACCCGCGGCGGTGGGCTGCTGCCCCTGCGCCCCGCGACGTCGCGGCATGCCACCGTCGAACCCGGCTGCGATGACCGTGACGCGCACCTCGTCGCCGAGCCCGTCGTCGATCACCGCGCCGAAGATGATGTTCGAGTCGGGGTGAGCCGCCTGCGAGACGAGCTGGGCAGCCTCGTTGATCTCGAACAGCCCGAGGTCGGAGCCACCCGCGATGGACAACAGGACACCGTGCGCACCGTCGATGGACGCCTCGAGCAACGGGCTGGAGATCGCCATCTCGGCCGCGGCGACCGAGCGGTTCTCCCCTCGGGCCGAGCCGATTCCCATCAGGGCCGAGCCGGCGTTGGACATGACGCTCTTGACGTCGGCGAAGTCGAGGTTGATGAGGCCTGGGGTGGTGATCAGGTCGGTGATGCCCGAGACACCTTGCAACAGCACCTGGTCGGCCTGCTTGAAGGCGTCGAGCACGCTGACCTGACGGTCGCTGATCGACAGGAGCCGGTCGTTCGGGATCACGATCAGCGTGTCGACCTCGTCGCGCAACGCGTTGATCCCCTCTTCGGCCTGGGTCGCACGCTTCTTGCCTTCGAAGGCGAAGGGACGGGTGACGACACCGATCGTCAGCGCCCCCAGGGAGCGCGCGATCCTCGCGACGACCGGCGCGCCACCGGTGCCGGTGCCGCCGCCCTCACCGGCGGTGACGAACACCATGTCGGCACCTTTGAGTACCTCTTCGATGTCTTCGGAATGGTCCTCTGCGGCCTTGTTGCCCACTTCGGGATTCGCACCGGCGCCGAGCCCACGGGTCAGCTCACGACCGATGTCGAGTTTGACGTCGGCATCGCTCATCAGGAGCGCTTGCGCGTCCGTGTTGATCGCGATGAACTCGACGCCTTTGAGTCCGACCTCGATCATCCGGTTGACCGCGTTGACACCTCCGCCGCCGATGCCGACGACCTTGATGACCGCGAGGTAGTTCTGCGGTGCCACCACGATGCTCGCCTCTCGATTAGGAATTTCGATCTGACCGGGGTCGCGATAACCCTCACCCTCAAGTAAAGGGTTATAGTTATGTCAACCTCGCCTTGGGCAGCAAAGTACGCAAGCACGCAAAGGCTATTCAACGCAACACGCCGGGAGGGTGCCGAGGGCTTGCATCCTCCTGCCCCTCTCTCCACCACATGACCACGTAACGGCAGCCTCTGCGCGCCTTCCACGGCGTCGACACCGGGTGCGGGACAAGAGCCTCTCGCAGACTCCGTCCCTCATCCTTCGAGACGGCGTGAGCCGCGGGCCCGGACACCGCCCGAGCTCGGGTCAGGCCTTGGTCGTCGGGAAGCTCGGCACGCTGACGTCGTAGACAGACGCCGGTCGCTTGAGAAGCACCGTCAGCACGCGCGCCTTGGCCGCCGAGTCCTTCGCACTTCCCCACACCACGGTCACGTCTCGACCGAACGCCTGGGGATCGAGCTCGAGCTCCACCGAGTCGACGGTGCGAACCCGCATGACATCCACCTGGCGCCGAAGCCTGGCCGGCAACGCCGCAGCGATCTGCGCTCCGGTCGCCCGCAGCTCGGCGAGTCGCTGCGGGTCCTTTTGCTTGCTGTGAAGCTCGATCGTGGGGAAGTTGCCGCGCAAACCGTCGGCGGTACGGAACGCGACGCCCTCGGCGTCGACGACTCGGAGCACGCTCCCGTCTCGCCAGAGAGCCACCGGCTCGCGGCAATCCACCTCGATCCGGATCTCGTGGGGCCAGGACCGCGAGACCGTCACGCCCTCGACAGCCGGCAGTCTCGCGACCCGACGGCCGACCGCGGAGACATCGACTCGGGCGAGCGGACGGCCCAGGGGAACCGCGGCCGCTGCCCGTACCTCTCCGGCGGAGAGCCCGCTTTCCCGGGTAAGCCCGACGACGGCCACCGAGCGCGTACTCAGCAACGACGAGAAGGCCACGAGCCAGAACACGAAGCCCGCGAGAAGGAGCACGCCGACCAAGGCCAGCACGGGCGCCATGCGAGCCAGCCGACGTCGCCGGATCCGACGCGCGAAACGGCTGGTCATCGACGATCGGCCGAGGGCTGCACCACCTCGGGCGACCCGAGCGGCGGTCGCCGCGGCACGCCCACTCCGGTACCGACCAGTCCGCGTCACGGCTGTCCCCGTCTTCCCGTGTCCCCTGCTAGTCCCCTGTTCGCCCCGAGAGCTTCCGACCCTGCGCTCCTACGTTCCAGACGCCACCGCACGCTCGGCACGTGTGCTCGACGTCGGAGGGAGCACCGATGAACGATCACCCGTGACCGCTCGACTGGGCGGAGTTGTCGATCCCGAACCGCTCGGCCAGAAGCTCCAGCACCTCCGGTCCGATCAGTGCGACGTCGGGCGCGCCGAGTGTGAGGACCAAGTCACCAGGTCGTACGCGTTCGGCCACGCGCTCTGGCACCGCCGACCATGAGCGTTCGTACACGACTCGCTCCGGCGGCAGGGGAATGTGCGGCACGATGAGCGCCCCCGTGACGCCCGGGATGGGGTCGTCGCCCGTCGGGTCCATCACCACGACCTCGTCGGCGAGTCCGAGCGCCTCTCCCAACTCCCGGTAGAAGTACTGCGTCCGCGTGTGCCGAAGCGGCCGGAAGCACACGATGACCCGCCCGTCGTCGCCGACCGCGCCGCGTGCGGCACGGAGGTTGACCAGCATCTCCGTCGGGTGGTGGCCGTAGTCGTCGTAGACCCGGACACCGCCGACCTCGCCTTTGTACTCGAACCTGCGTCGGGTGCCGGTGTAGCTCGACAGACCCTCGCGCACATCGCTCGACGGGAACCCGAGCCCCACCGCCGCGGTGTAGGCGGCCGCGGCGTTCCACGTGTGGTGGCGCCCGGCGACGTGCACGTCCACCGACCCGACCCGGCGCCCGTCGACCACCAGCTCGAACGTCGACGAGAGCGGTCGTACCTCCACGTCGACGATGCGGACGTCGGCGTCGGCCGACTCACCGTACGTGCGGACGTCGACCCCACGGTCGCGTGCCTTCTCCGCCACCCGCCGGGCTCCCGGATCGTCCACACAGGCCACGAGGAAGCCACCGGGCACGATGCAGTCCACGAACTCGTCGAACGCCTGGTGGTAGTGGTCGCGGGACTCGTACATGTCGAGGTGGTCCGGATCGACGTTGGTGATGACCGCGACCTCCGGCGAGTACTGCAGGAACGCCCGGTCGGACTCGTCGGCTTCCACCACGAAGATGTCGCCGGTGCCATCGTGGGCGTTCGTCCCGGTGTCGTTGAAGTTGCCGCCGATGGCGAACGACGGGTCCGCACCGCAGTGCTGCAGGGCCACGGCGAGCATGGACGAGGTGGTGGTCTTCCCATGTGCGCCCGAGACCGCCGCGACCCGGCGACCCTCCATCACCGCCGACAGCGCGGCCGCGCGCGAGTACAGCAGCAGTCCACGCCGACGTGCCTCGACGACCTCGGGGTTGTCCTCCTTGATTGCTGTCGAGACCACCAGGGTGTCGGCGCCCTCGATGTGAGAGGGATCGTGGCCGACGTACACCGTCGCACCGAGTGCACGCAATGCGGTGAGGGTACGGGAGTCCTTCATGTCGCTGCCGCTCACGGTCATGCCGCGAGCGAGCATGATGCGCGCGATACCCGACAGGCCAGCGCCACCGATGCCGACGAAGTGGACGTGCCCCAGCTTCTCGGCCGGAACCAGTTCCGGCGGCGGTGGAATGATCACGAGCCTTCCCTTCCAACCGTCCGTCGTGGCCGTGTCGATCGTGCGTCGGCCGCTACCGTGCGAACCAGCTCCGCCAACCGGTCGTCGGCGTCCGCCGGGACGAGGTCGTGGGCGACCTTGGCCATGGCGGCGAGCTTCCCTGGGTCGGTGATCAGACCGACCACATGCTTGCGTACCCACTCCGAGGTGAGATCGGCGTCGTCGACGAGCAGCCCGCCACCGGCGTCGACGACCGGCTGCGCGTTGAACCGCTGCTCGCCGTTGCCGACCGGGTACGGCACGAAGACGGCGGGCAGCCCGACCACCGCGAGCTCGGTGACGGTGTTGGCACCAGCTCGGGTAACCGCGAGGTCTGCGGCAGCATATGCCAGGTCCATGCGTTCGATGTACGGAACCGCGACGTAGGGAGGCAGCGTCGACGCGTCAGCAGGCCGGTCAGGCGCCACCTGGTGCGCTCTGCCGGTCGCGTGCAGCACCTGGATACCGGCCTCGGCCAGGCTGGCCGCAGCACCAGCGACCGCCTGGTTGAGCCGGACGGCTCCCTGCGATCCACCCGTCACCAGCAGCGTCGGGCGGTCCGGATCGAGCCCGAAGGCCGCACGCGCCTCCGCACGCTTGGCCGCCCGGTCCAGAGTCGCGATCTCGCGTCGGATGGGCAGTCCCAGGTATTTCGCATGGCGAAGCGGCGTACCCGGGAAGCTCACCGCCACATGTGTCGTGACGAATCGTGCGGCAAACCGGTTGGCGATCCCGGGCCGAGCGTTCTGCTCGTGCACGACGACGGGCACCCGCAGTCGCCGGGCAGCAAGGTAGGCGGGCATCGCGACGTACCCGCCCATGCCGACCACGACGTCTGCGTCCACTCGCGAGATCACACCTGCGGCGACGCGTACCGCCTCGGCGAGCCGGCCCGGAACCGTGAGCAGGCGCGGCGTGAGGTCGCGCGGCAGCGGCACCCGGGGGATGAACGCGAGCTCGTAGCCCGCCTGTGGAACGAGCCGTGCCTCCAGACCTTCCTCGGTCCCCAGGAAGGTCAGGCCGATCTCAGGATCGGTACGACGCAAGGCAGCGGCGAGCGCAAGCGCCGGGCTGATGTGACCGGCACTTCCTCCACCGGCGAGAACGATATGCATGGGCTCGGCTCTCCTGGACACTCAACCTGTCGCGATCATGTCGGATGGATCCACTGCCGGCGGGCGGCCCGTGCGGTCGCCCGAGCCGCCCGCCGCTCGGCGAGCAACTTGCGAGCGGCCGGCTCGTTCCGGGCGAACGACGCAAGCAGCCCGATCGCGAACAGTGTCGGAATCATCGCGGACCCACCGTATGACACCAGGGGCAGCGGGATTCCCGCAATCGGGAGCAACCCGAGGACCGCGCCCATGTTGATCAGCGCCTGAGCGGTGATCCAGCCGACGATGCCGGCTGTCGCCAGTCGGACGAACGTGGTCTGCGCGCGAAGCGCGATGCGCACGCCCGCGAAGGTCAACGTGAGGAACAACGCAAGCACGACGATCGTGCCGGCAAGTCCGAGTTCCTCACCAATCACCGCATAGATGAAGTCCGTGTGTGCTTCCGGCAGCGTGCCCCATTTCTCCCGGCTGTTTCCGATCCCGATCCCCCACCAGCCGCCGGTCCCGAGGGCGTAGCGCGAGTGCACGGCCTGATAGCCGGTGCCCAGGGGGTCGTGGAAGGGGTCGAGGAAGTTCGTCAGCCGGGCGAGCCGATGGTCGGCGCTCACAGCGAAGAACGTCACGATCGCGCCGACCGCCGCGACGAAGAGCCCGAAGAAGCGCATCGGCATCCCGACGACGAAGAGCATCACGAGCACGAGCGAGAACAACACCAACGAGGTACCCAGGTCGCCCTGCCCGAGAACCAGGGCGAGCACGAGGCTGCACACCGGCACGAAGGGGACGAGCAGGTGCTTCCATTCGCCCAGGAGCTTCTCCTTGCGGGCGAACAGGTCGGCTCCCCAGAGCACGAGGGCGAGCTTGGCCGCTTCGCTGGGCTGGATCATGAACGGCCCACCGAACGACAGCCAGTTGCGGTTGCCGTTGATCTCACGACCGAGCGGCGTGAAGGTCGCGGCCAGCAGGCCGCAGGTCAGGATGAGGGCGGGGTACGCCAGTGCGCGGAGCACGCCTTGCGGCAGGCGTGAGGCGACGAAGGCGAGTGGGAGGCCGGCCGCGACCCAGACCACCTGCCGGATCGCGATGGCGTATGGACTGCCGTACTTGTCCAACGAATAGACGCTCGACGCCGACAGCACCATGACCAGGCCGAGCGCGAGCAGCATCCCGCTGACGCCCAGCACCAAGTGGTACGACGTGAGCGGTCGGTCGAGCGAGCGCACGAGCTCGGCGAGCCAACCCGGCGGAGATCCTTCCCGCCCACCAGGCGAGGCATCGGGCCGGTCTGTCGCGCGTACTGTCACCGCAGCCGCCGCACCGATGCTGCGAAGGCGTCACCACGCGCGCCGTAGCTTTCGAACAGGTCGAACGACGCGCATCCAGGCGCGAGCAGAACGGTGTCGCCCGGCTGGGCGAGTTCACGTGCAATCTCCACGGCCCGATCCATGACTCCAGTGTCGCGATCCGGTACCTCGATGAGCGGCACATCCGGCGCGTGTCGCAGAAGTGCCGACGCGATGCGGTCGCGGTCGCGCCCGATCAGCACCGCGCCGCGCAAGCGGTCTTTCACGGCACGCACCAGGTCGGTGAAGTCCTGTCCTTTGGCGAGGCCACCGGCAATCCAGACGATCGAGTCGTACGCAAGAAGCGACGCCAACGCCGCGTGCGCGTTCGTCGCCTTCGAGTCGTCGACGTAGGTGACGCCGTCGCGTTCGGCCACGCGCTGGATCCGGTGGGGTTCGAGCGTGAACCCTGCGAGTCCTGCCCGCACCGCGGCGGGAGGAACCCCGTGGGCGCGGGCAAGGGCCGCGGCGGCGAGCGCGTTGGCGATGTTGTGCGGTGCTTGCGACGGCAGGTCGTCGATGGCGCACAGCTCAGCCGCCGAGGTCTGGCGCTCGGGAACGAACGCGCGGTCCGCGAGCACACCGTCCACCACACCCAGCATGCCGACGGCGGGGATTCCTGCGGTGAATCCGACAGCGCGCGCACCTTCGGCGACGTCCGCGGCCCGGACGAGATCCTCGGTCACCTGGTCGGCGACGTTGTAGACACACGCGACTTCGCATCCGGTGAAGATCTTCCCCTTGGCCGCGGCGTAGGCGTCCATCGAGCCGTGCCAGTCGAGGTGGTCGGGTGCGACATTGAGCACCGCGGCCGCTCGTGGGCGCAGCGGCCTCGCCCAGTGGAGCTGGAAGCTGGAGATCTCCACCGCCAAGACGTCGTACGGCTCGGGGTCGAGTACGGCGTCCACCACGGGTGCGCCGATGTTGCCGACCGCGGCCGCCCGCAGCCCAGCCGCACGCAAGATCGCCGCCAGCATGCCGACCGTCGTCGTCTTGCCGTTCGTCCCCGTGAGTGCCAGCCACGGCGCGGCGTTCGCGGGGTCGCGCAGCCTGAGGGCCAGGTCTATCTCACCCAGGATGGGCAGCCCGCGCCGGGCCGCCTGGACGAGCAACGGTGCGTCCGGTCGCCAGCCCGGTGAGGTGACGACGAGGTCGACGCCGTTCAACAGCGCGGCGGAGCCATCGTCCTCGGTCGCTTTCATACCGAGGCGTACGTCGGCTCCGAGCGTCTCCAGGATCGTCGCTTTCTCGCGTTCGGCGTCCCCCTCCCGTTCGTCCACGACGATGACGCGAGCGCCCACACCGAGCAGGCCCGCGGCAGCGGAGTAGCCCGAGACCCCGATGCCGGCAACCAGCGCCGTGACCGACTGCCACGGCGAGCGTCGATCAGCCGTGTCCAACCAGTCCATGTCCACCCTCTCCGGCCTCTCGGGGCTCCGGTCTCGTGCGGGCCATGGCGACCCGTCCACCGGGTCGCCATGCCCTGCGGGTCACGTGCCCGCAACCCACTCGCCATAGAAGATTCCGATGGCGGCCGCCACGCAGATTCCGCAGATGATCCAGAACCGGATGACGATCGTGACCTCGTTCCAGCCCTTGAGCTCGAAGTGGTGGTGGATCGGTGCCATCCGGAAAAGCCTGCGTGGTGTACCGGTACGCCAGCGCGTGAACTTGAAGAACCCGGTCTGCAGCATGACCGAGGCGGCCTCGATCAGGAACAGTCCGCCGATCAGGATGAGCAGCAGCTCGGTGCGGGTCATGACGGCAAGTCCGGCGATGGCACCGCCGAGTGCCAGCGCACCGGTGTCGCCCATGATGATCTTGGCGGGTGAGCAGTTCCACCACAGGAAACCGAAGCACGCCGACGTGATCGCGAACGCCACCACGGCGAGGTCGTACGGATCACGCACCTCGTAGCACTTCGCACCGGGCTGGTTGAAGCACGCCTGGTTGAACTGCCAGACACAGATCAGCGTGTACGCGGCGCACACCAGGACTGACGCACCGGTCGCCAGGCCGTCGAGTCCATCGGTGAGGTTCACCCCGTTGGAGGTGGCGGCGATCATCAAGAGCACCCAGAGGACGAAGACGACCGGCCCGATCTCCAGCCAGGGCACGTCACGCAGGAACGAGATGAACGGCGAGCCCGGTGTCACCCCACGATGGTCGGGGAACTGCAGCGCGAGAACACCGAAGATCACCGCGACCGCGATCTGTCCTGCGAGCTTTGCCTTGGCACGCAAGCCGAGGCTGCGCTGCCGGGACACCTTGAGGTAGTCGTCCAGGAACCCCACCACACCAAGGCCTGCCATGAGCAGCAGGACCAGGACGCCAGAGGCCGACGGCGGTGACCAGGAGTAGATGTGCGCGACCGTGTAGCCGAGCACGGCGGCCACGATGATGACGATGCCGCCCATCGTGGGCGTGCCGCGTTTGGTGTGGTGCGACGTGGGCCCGTCGTCTCGGATGATCTGTCCGTAGCCGCGCGCCGCCAGGATCCGGATGGCGACCGGCGTCCCCAACAATGCGATCAGTAACGAGACTCCCCCGGCGAGCAGGATCGTCCTCACGCCTCGTCCTCCAGCGTTTCGGCCCCCCGGCGGATCGCGTCGCCGAGGTAGCGCAGGCCGGCGTCGCGAGACGACTTGACAAGCACAACGTCGCGGGAGCGCAGCTCCTTGCGTACGATCTTGAGCGCGTGTGCCGCGTCACGGGCGAAGCTGATATGTCGGTATCCCTGCGCCCTGGCACCGCGTTCGATTCCGCGTGCTCCTTCCCCCACCACGATCAGCCGCGAGATCTTCAGGTTGGCGACCAACCGGCCGATCGCCTCGTGCTCTGTGTCGGACAGCTCACCGAGCTCGAGCATCTCGCCGAGGACCGCGATCGTACGGCGCCCACGGGCGATCTCGGGGAGTGTCTGCAGAGCTGCTCGCATCGAGTCCGGGTTGGCGTTGTAGGCGTCGTTGACCACGGTCACCCCGTCGGGCCGCTCGCTGACCTCCATCCGCCATCGAGCGAGCGCGATCGCAGACGACAGGCGTTGGGCGACGACCTCGAGGTCCATCCCGACGGCGAGCCCGACTGCCGCGGCCGCGAGCGCGCACGTCACATAATGCCGCCCGACGAGTTTCATCCGGACCTCGGTGGCACCGTGCGGGCTCACGAGCTCGAAGACCGGGCGGCCGGCGTCCGACCAGACCTTGGCAGCGCGTACGGCGGCGTCCTCAGCCTCGCCGAACAAGACGGTGGGCGCGGCCGAGCGCATGGTCATCGCCCGCACCAACGGATCGTCGGCGTTCAGGATGGCAAGACCGTCTTCGTGCAGCGCCTCGACCAGCTCTCCCTTGGCTTGTGCGATGGCCTCACGACTGCCGAACTCGCCAATGTGCGCGTGCCCCACGTTGAGGACGACCGAGATGTCAGGAGGAGCGATCTCGGTGAGGTAGCGGATGTGACCGACCCCCCGGGCACCCATCTCGAGAACGAGATAGCGCGTCTCCTCGTCGGCGCGCAGTGCGGTCAGGGGTACGCCGAGCTCGTTGTTGAGGGACTGCTCCGGGGTCACGGTCGGACCGGCTCCGGCCAGCACCTGGCCCACCAGATCTTTCGTGGTCGTCTTCCCCTGCGAGCCCGTGATCGCGACCACGGTCGTGTCGACGAGCCGCTTGAGCACCAGATGAGCCAACTTGCCCACCGCGACCACGGACGCGTCGACCATGGCGTCCGGCGCGGACGGGGCGAGGATCGTGGGGATGTCGAGCATCCCGCGGCCTAGGACCGGTCGGCTGGCGAGCACGGCGACCGCTCCCCGGCGTACAGCGTCGTCGGCGAACCGGTGGCCGGCGCCGTCAGCCACGAAGAGACCACCTGGCGTCACCTGTCGTGAGTCCGCGACCACCGGCCCCGTCACCACGGCGTCCGCCGGAGCGTCGCGCAGCTCACCGCCCACCGCCTCGGCGATCTCTGCGAGGGTCATCCGGATCACGTCAGCTCCTGTCCGACATCTGCTGAGAGGATCTCCTGTACGACGAGCCGGTCGTCGAAGGGGTGCACGACCCCGTCGATCTCCTGGCCCTGTTCGTGTCCTTTGCCGAGGACCAGCACGGTATCGCCTGCGGAGGCTGACTCCAGCGCCCACCGGATCGCTTCGTACCGGCCACCGATGTCATGTATCGCCGCTCGTGACGACGCAGACACTCGCCGTGCCCCCTCGATGGCCGCTGCCCGGATCTCTCGCGGATCCTCCGATCGCGGATTGTCGTCTGTCACCACGACGACGTCGGCGTAGCGCGCTGCCGCTTCACCCATGAGCGGGCGCTTGCTCGGGTCTCGGTCTCCACCGCACCCGAACACCACGATGACCCGGCCTTTCGTCCATTCCCGCGCCGCGCGTACCACCGCGGCGATCGCGTCAGGGGTGTGCGCGTAGTCGACGATCGCCACGAAGTCCTGGCCTTTCCAGATCCGCTCCATCCGGCCGGGATGGCTCGCCGATGCCAGACCGGGCAGCACAGTCGGAAGATCCAGACCGGACTCGGCCAGCATCGCCGCGGCCAGGACCGCGTTGGCCACGTTGTAGCTGCCGGGTAGGTCGAGAGTGACCTGGTGCGTCGCCCCATCCGGAGCGTGCAGGACGAACGACGCGTCGCCACGAACGTCGAAGGCGATGTCGGTCGCCCACCAGTCGGCACCGACGTGCTGCCCGCCGGTGTGTTCCGCCGCATCCCGGGGGCGTCGGGCCTCCTGCCGTTCCTGCAGACCGTCAGCCGACCCACGGGACGAGTAGCCGACGACGGGGATCGTCGCCACCGACTCGGCCAGGCGACGACCGTACGGATCGTCGAGGTTGATCACGCCGCGACGAGCGTGGCCCGGGGTGAAGAGCCTGGCCTTCGTGGCGAAGTACGACTCCATGTCACCGTGCAGCTCGAGGTGGTCCTGCGAGAGGTTGGTGAACCCTGCCACGTCGAAGATCATCCCGTCGACCCGCCCGTACAGCAGGGCGTGGCTCGACACCTCCATCGCCACATGTGTCACGCCATGCTCCCGCATCAGGGCGAGGAGCGCGTGTACGTCAGGCGCCTCCGGGGTGGTACGCGAGCTGCGGATGCTCTGGTCCTTGACCCGGGCACCGACCGTTCCGAGCAGACCCGTCTGCATGCCTGCTGCGCGTAGCCCTGCGTCCAGGAGGAAGGTCGTCGTGGTCTTGCCGTTCGTCCCGGTGACGCCGAAGAGCGTCAGATGACGCGCCGGATAGCCGTACGTCCAGGCCGAGACCTCGCCCAACACGGCCTGAGGGTCGGGCACGACCAGCGTGCGCAGTCCAGCTGCCCGACACTCGGCGGCGCCGGTGGGATCGGTGAGGGCCGCGATCGCTCCCGCCTCCTTGGCTTGGCGGGCGTAGGCGGCCCCATGAGTCGACGCTCCTTTCCGCGCGACGTACAGGTCGCCGGCGACGACCGAGCGGGAATCCTGTGCGACGCCGGTGAGCAGGACTCGACCGAGATCATCACAAGTGGTCGGATCGGCGCCGGCGGACCGCGGCACGGTCGGGTCTCGTGTCGCGAGATCCAAGCTGGTCAGGGCCGTGAGCAGGTCGCACAGCTCGGCGAGCGACCGCGGGGTGGGGTTCGCCGGTCGTGGTGTCGCCGCCGTGTCGGCTCCACCTCCTGGAAGAGCACCCACACCCATCCCTTGCGCCGTCCTCTCTCGCTCCGTCTGCGGTGGTCACCATTGCCCAGCACCGAAGCCGGCCCGCGCGTGAGAGTATCGCGGGCCCTTCAGCTCAGGACTCGGAGCCGTTCCGCACGGAAAGATCTCTCACCAGGTGAGTGGCATGACGGGCGTCGACGTGCCGGTCGGCGGCACTCGGTACTTCTGCAGGGCCGCGGCCATGATGTCCTGGAACACCGGTGCCGCGAGAGCGCTTCCGCTGTTGCCGCCCCGCTTGGGGTCCTGGAGGGCGACGTAGACCACGAAGCGCGGCGCGTCGGCCGGGGCGAAACCGGCGAATGACGCCGTGTAGCCGCGGTAACACCCGCACTCGGGGTCGACCCGCTCGGCCGTTCCGGTCTTGCCGGCCACGCGGTAGCCCGGAATCTGGGCCTTTGTGGCAAGAGCATCCTCGCCACCGACGACCTGCTCCATCATCCTCGCGACCTGCTTGGCCGCCTTCGCCCCGATGACGCGGGTCCGCTTCGGCTCCGGTCCGGGCCGAAGCTTGCCTGCGTCGTCGATCATGCCTTTGACCAGCGTGGGCTGGACACGTACGCCACCATTGGCGACCGTACCGATTGCCGAGGCCATCTGGACCGCATTCACCGACAAGCCCTGGCCGAACGACACGGTCGCCCGACGCAGATCAGACCACGAGTCCGGATCGGCCAGGGACCCGGAGGCTTCGCCCGGCAGGCCGATACCTGTGGGCTGGCCGAGCCCGAAGGCACGCAGGTAACGCGCGTGCTCGGACTTCGGCATGCGCTCGGCGGCGAGGACCGTGCCGATGTTGCTCGACTTGGCCAGCGCGCCCGTCATGGTCAGGTTGATCGTGCCGTGCGCCCAGTAGTCGTGGATCGTGTGCCCGTCTCGCGTGAGGCTCCCCGGCACCGTGAGCTTCGTGTCCGGGGTCACGTAGCCGGCGTCGAGCAGCGCCGCGGTCGTGAGCACCTTCACCACGCTGCCTGGCTCGTAGACCTCCTGCAGCGGCCGGTTGATCCGCTGCTCGGCCGGCGAGTCGGTCGGCCGGTTCGGGTTGTAGGTCGGCGCGGTGGCGAGAGCCAAAATCTCGCCGGTCTTGACGTCCAGCACCACGACGTCGCCGCTTCGCGACTTCGTCCGCTCGACCTGCTCGGAGATCGCCCGCTGTGCGAAGTACTGCAGGTCCCGGTCGATCGTGAGCATCACGCTGGTGCCCGGGACCGGCGCTCGCTCGGTATGGGGCGCGAGCGGGATCTGGCGGCCGCCCAGTCCCCGCTCGTAGATCATCAAGCCGTCTCGGCCGTGCAGCTTGTCGTCGAGCGCGTACTCCAAGCCGGCGAGGCCATGGCCCTCCGCGCCCACGAAACCGATGACGTTGGCCGCCACCGAGCCGGCCGGGTAGCTGCGCAGCGGGTCGGCATGGCTGTAGACGCCTGTGAGGTCCTTCTCGTCCAACGCCTCGTCGGCCTGCTTCCACCGCTCGGCTGGGACCTTCCGGGCGAGGTAGACGAACCGGGTGTTCTGCTTGCGCAACTTGGGCAGCAGCTCCTCGGCCGGCACGCGCAGGATCGGGGCGAGGGTCGCCGCGATCTGCATGGCGTCAGGCCGAGTCCTCAGCGGGTCTGCGGTGACCGCCACCGTCTCGACGGTCGTGGCGAGGGGCACACCGTTGGCGTCGGTGATGTCACCACGGGTTGCCGGCAGCGTGATCTCGGAGAGGCGCGCCTTGGACGCCGCGTGAGCGTACGACGACGCTTCAACGCCCTGCCATTGCAGCAACCGGCCGGCGAAGATCGACATGATGAAGGCGACGAGCAGCAGCGCGATCCGCAACCGGCGGGTCGCGGCAGCCAACCGGAACGTACGACGTCGCCGGGGTCGACGGGTCGGCGGCCGCCGCCGCTGCCGGGAGGTCGGCGATCTCCGGCCCGAGACCGAGGCCGTGGCACTCCGCGTACTCACCCGAGTCGGCGAGTGCCGGCCAGACCGTCGGCCGGTGTCGACCGTCCGGCTGGAACGGGTACGAGAGGCCGTGGGTGTCGCGGACTCACGAGACCTCGCGACCGGGCTGGTCCGACGTCCCTCCGAACCGAACCGGGTCGTGCGGGCCGGGCTCGTGGGAACCGACGTCGTGCGCCTGGCGTCACCACGCGGGTTCGCCCGCCCCCTGGCTCCTGTTGTGGCGCGGGTCGTGCCCTGAGCCGGCGTGCTCCTGACAGAGCTGCCTGCGGTACGACCCGTGGCGTCGCTCCTCGACCGCTTGGGGGTACGAGCTGCAGTGGCGCGACTTGCACTGGTGCGCGCGGCAGCACCGCGAGCTGTGGTGCTGCGAGCTGCACTGGTGCGCGCTGCAGTGCCGCGCGCTGGAGCGGATCCACGTCCAGACAGGGCGCGTCGCGGGGCACCGCGTGTCGAACCCCCCGAGGTCGCTCGGCGTGACCGTCCTGAGTGCCCGGTCATGGATCGCCTCCCCCTGTGTGCCGTGCGCCCGTTCCGTTGGTGACAGTGCGGGCAGCGTCTGAGTGATCGGTGTCTGTGCTCTCCGCGCGCGACTCGCCGTTCTCCGCACGCGGCCGGCCGCGTTTGCTGTCGGGCTGCCGGTCGGGTGTCCGGGCCGGTTGCTCGACCTGGCGTGGCTGCGGCGGCGGGGCCGCAGGCTGCGCCGGCTCCGCTGAACCCAGAACGGCGCCGTCAGACAAGCGCAGGAAGACCGGGTTCTGGTTGGGCACCATCCCGAGCGCGCGAGCCCGCCGATCCAGGCTCTCCGGCGCCTTCAGCCGAGCGACCTGCTGTCGTAGGGCGGTTTCCCGATCCTCGAGCTCGGCGTTTTGTGTCACGAGGTCGTGGATCTCGAAGGATCCTCGCTGCAGCGAGGTGTTGAGCAGCAGCAGCCCCACGAGACCGATGCCGAGGATGCCCACGACGAGAAGGACGAACGGAACCGGACCCGCCTGCACCACCCGGTCCGGTACGGGATACAGCCTGCGCTGTGGTGTCTCCGGCAGCGTCCGGGTCCGTGTCGGCTGGGTCGGGATCTCAGAAAAACGTTCCGCAAGGCTCATGCGCTGCCCCCTAATGCCCGACGACCGGCACGAATCCGCTCGGCGGCGCGCAGCCGCGCCGACGATGCGCGTGGATTCGCCGCGATCTCCTCAGCGGACGGCTTCTCGGCACCACGGGTCAGTAGTCGCAGGATCGGCTCCCGGCCGGGAGGCACATCCGGCAGTCCCTCTGGGACGTCTGGCCTCGCCAACGCTGCGAAGGTGCGCTTGACCAGACGGTCCTCCAACGAGTGGTAGGCGAGAACGACGAGGCGCCCACCCACGGACAGCGCGTCCACAGCGGCCGGAACCGCACGCTGCAACGCATCGAGCTCTCGGTTGACCTCGATCCGCAGGGCTTGGAAGGTTCGCCTGGCAGGATGCCCGCCACCCGCTCGCTCTGGACTTTCCGTTCGCCCGGACGGCTTCCTCCCGGTAGTGCTCTGCGCAGGAACGACCGACTGGATCACCTCGACCAGCCGACCACTGGTCGTGAAGGGCTCCGCCGCACGCTGCCGGACGATCGCTTCGGCAATCCGTCGGGCATACCGTTCCTCGCCGTACTCCTTGAGGATTCGGGCGAGCTCCTCCACTGGATACGTGTTCACGACGTCGGCCGCCGTCTTGCCGGTCGTCGGGTCCATGCGCATGTCCAGGGGGACGTCTCGGCTGTAGGCGAAGCCACGAGCCGGGTTGTCGACCTGCACGGACGAGAGCCCGAGGTCGAAGATGATGCCGTCGGCATGGTCGACACCGCAGCGCTCGAGCACCCTGGGCAGCTCGTCGTAGACGGCATGCACGAGCTCGACTCGGTCGCCGAACTTCGCCAGCCGCTCACGGGCTGCCGCGAGGGCCTCAGGATCCCGGTCGATCCCGATCAGGCGAGGGTCCGGGCACGCCTGCAGAAGTGCCTCAGCGTGTCCGCCGTACCCGACCGTCGCGTCGACCGCCACCGATCCGGGACGGCGCAGGGCAGGCACGAGAAGCGCGACGACGCGTTCGCGCAGGACCGGTGTGTGACCGCCTGGGTACACGTCGCCCCCCTTCGTGCTGCACAATGGCTTTGTCAGCCCGGGATCTGTCCCCCGGGTTGTCCGGTCCGGATCCTGTTCCGGACCCGTGATGCGTGCGGCCAGGTCCCCGCCCGCTCACCTGAGGAAGCCGCCGTCTGGCGCCGGGGAAGATGCGTCAGAATGCGCAGGGAGCGGGCTGGAGACCTCGCCGCACGATCGCGTCGATCCCAGTCGGGCCTGTCGCCATCTGGTCAGCCGTCTTCTCTCGATGTGGCGACGTGTCCCACCCGTGTGTTGTCGAGTGCCTGCATGGGCCGGTCCGGGTTCGTCAGTCCGCCCACGCGTCGGTCGTGCGTATGACGTACAGATGAGCCCGGGCAGCGCCATGTGGCCCGGCTAGAGGATCCCTGGCAACACCTCCTCGCTGAGATCCGCGAACTTCTGCTCCTGCTCGCTGGAGTAGCGCTCCCAGGCCGCGGCATCCCAGATCTCCACCCGGTTCATGGCTCCGATCACGACGCAGTCCCGCTCCAGTCCGGCGTACTGACGAAGTGCTGGCGGGATGGTGATTCGACCCTGCTTGTCCGGCACCTCGTCGGAGGCGCCGGCGAAGAGCATCCGGAGGTAGTCGCGCGCGGACTTGTTGGTGACGGGCGCCTGACGCATCTGCTCGGTGAGCCGAGCGAACTCGGCCATCGGCCACACGTACAGACAGCGTTCCTGCCCGCGAGTCACCACAAGCCCCTCCGCCAGCTCGTCACGGAACTTGGCCGGGAGGATCAGCCGGCCCTTGTCGTCGAGTCGAGGAGTGTGGGTGCCAAGGAACATGGCAGCCACCTCCCCCAGATCTTCACCAGGTGGCGCTCACCAGGATGGTGCGCTACTCACCACTGGCCGCCACTTTACCCCACTTCCCTCCACGGTCAACCATTCTTGACCGCCGACACCCCCACCAATGCGACGAGAGCCCACGAACCTGCAGGTCATGGCGGTGGTGGCGAGTGGAGTCCCCGGGCGACCGAGCCGGTCGGCTCTTACGCACCGCTTGCGTGTGCTCACAGATGACGGCTGATCGCGTGGCGATAGCTGTCCCAGCGCCGTCACCAGGGCCGGACGTCGACCTCTGGCGTACGCCTGGGCCACCACGGCCCGCACGACGACGACGGCCTCTCCCGTCGTACGGCCGGCAGAACTCGGTCGGATGCCTGGAACGAACGCAATGCGCCGAACGTACGTAATAAGGGCAGTGAGGGAATCGACCTTGGTCGGCCAAAATATCCGGCCCTGGTGCACACAACCGCAGATCGACGACGTACGGTTCGAATCGGATGGGTCGAGCAGACATCAGCTGTTGCCGGACGCCACGAAACGGGCACGGTTTACCGTGACGGACCCGATGCGCTGACACGGCAGCGCCGATGCCGCCGAATGCGACCCGGAAGCCACCGACGCAGCACTCACGTCCACGGAGGTGGCGCCGGACCCTCGCGCGGTGTCGCCCGGGGAGCACTCCCCGCGGCTGCGAGCTGCGAGACTCGGACGCAACAGACCGATTTGTGGCGATACTGCCCGGTATAGGAGGTCATGGTGTCAACCGGCCCGACGATCGAAACGAAGCGAGAACGTCACTGGGCCCCCGCAGCCGACTTCCCGTACCTCGCGCAGACCGCGCAACGCGTTCGCGAGGGTATCGAAAGCGTCATCGAGGGCAAGTCCGACGTCGTCAAGATCGCCCTCACAGTCCTGCTGGCCGAAGGTCACCTGCTGATCGAGGACGTTCCCGGCGTCGGAAAGACCATGCTGTCCAAGGCACTGGCGCGGTCCATCGACTGCACCGTGCGCAGGATCCAGTTCACACCCGACCTGTTACCGAGCGATGTCACCGGTGTGTCGGTCTACAACCAGGAGACCCGGGACTTCGAGTTCCGACCCGGCGGCATCTTCGCCAACATCGTGGTCGGGGACGAGATCAACCGCGCGTCCCCGAAGACCCAGTCGGCGCTGCTCGAGTGCATGGAGGAACGCCAGGTCACGGTCGACGGGACGACCTACCACCTCGAGCCGCCGTTCATGGTGATCGCGACGCAGAACCCGATCGAGATGGAGGGCACCTACCCGCTGCCGGAAGCTCAGCGCGACCGGTTCATGGCCCGCGTCTCCATGGGATATCCGAGCGCGCAGGCCGAGCTCGAGATGCTCGACGTCCACGGCGGTCGTTCTCCGCTCGACGACCTCGAGCCGGTCACCGACGCCCACGAGATCGCCAAACTGATCGACATCGTGCAGGGCGTCTACGTCGCCGATGCGGTCAAGCAGTACGCCATCGCGCTGGTGACGGCCACGCGGCACTCCCCCGACCTGCGGCTGGGTGCCTCACCCCGCGCCACCTTGCATCTCATCCGAGCAGCCCGCGCCGCCGCCGCACTCGACGACAGGGAGTACGTCCTTCCCGACGACATCCAGTCCCTCGCCGTCCCGGTCCTCGCGCATCGGCTGCTCCCAGCCGCCGAGGCCCAGATCGCACGCCGCACGGCCGAACAGGTCGTCGCCGACCTGGTTCGTACGGTCCCCGTACCCGAACCACAACGCCGCAGCCGGTGAGCCCCGTGGGCGGCCGCTTCTCCTCTCTCACCACGCGGGGCCGAGCGTTCGTGGCCGCCGGGGTCGCCGCCGCATTCTGTGCGTTCGCGCTCGGGCAGAAGGACCTGCTCCGAGTGGCCATCTTCTTGGTCGGGCTTCCGATCGTCACAGTCCTCGTCGTCTCTCGCACCCGGTACCGGATCGCGGCGAGCCGCTCGATCCAGCCGTCTCGGGTTCCGGTCGGGCACCCGGCGACGGTCAGGCTCAGGTTGGAGAACATCGGCCGGATGCCGACCGGGCTCCTGCTCCTGGAAGACCACGTCCCCTACGTCCTCGGTGCCAGGCCGCGGTTCGTCCTCGACCGGATGTCGTCGCGGTGGCGTCGGGATGTGGGCTACACCGTGCGGTCAGACGTTCGTGGGCGCTTCGCGCTGGGGCCTTTGACATTGCGGGTGACCGATCCGTTCGGGCTGGTCGAGCTCAGCCGTTCGTTCAAATCGCAGGACATCCTCCTCGTCACACCGCAGGTTCATCAGCTGGCACCCGCCAGGCTCGGCGGCGAATGGGCGTCGACTGGCGAAAGCCGCCCCCGCTCAGCCGTGGCCGACGGCGAGGAGGACGTGACGGTTCGCGAGTACCGCGACGGTGACGACCTGAGACGGGTGCACTGGCGATCCAGCGCCCGGCGCGGCGAGTTGATGGTGCGCCGCGAGGAGCAACCGTGGCAGAGCCGGGCAACGGTCATCCTGGATACCCGGCGCATCGGGCACCGTGGGAGCGGGTTGGCCTCGTCGTTCGAATGGGCGGTGAGTGCTGCCGCCTCGATCGGCTCGCACCTGCTCCGCCGGGGCTTCTCGGTTCGACTGATCACCGATGCGGGTGCCTCGGTGTCGACGACTGCACGCAGCTCGACACCTTCGTCCGAGGCGGAGGGTGTGCTGCTCGATGCGCTGGCAGTCGTCGGCCCTTCGTCGATCGGCCAGCTGGGGCACACCACCATGAGCCTGCCCCACGACGGCTCGTACGGACTGCTGGTCGCGGTGTTGGGAGTGCTCACGCCTACCGACGCGGAGACCCTGGTCCGGCTGCGGCAGCGTGCCACGAGCGGAATCGCCATCGTCGTCGACGCCCCAACCTGGGCGATGGCCAAGGAACGAGCGCCGGAGCGGGTCGCCGAGCAGCTGGCGGAAAGCGTCCGCCTCATGCGGCGGGGCGGCTGGCGGGTCGCCGTCGCCCAAGCCGGCGATCAGATCCCCCACGTCTGGAGCCAGCTCATGCTGGCCTCAGCACTCACCTCACCCCGTGCCAAGAGCACCAGCCCGAGTGGTGGCAACCCGACTGGGGCGCACAGCCCGAGTCGAGTCCCAGGGTCGGTCCCAGCCGGTAGGAACGGTGGTACGTCTCAGCTCGGGCGCACCGCCACTCGGTCGACTCGCACAGGAGGCCGGACCCGATGAACGACTCACTCCGGGCCACGGTCGCCGGGCTCGTCGCCACGTTCCTCGCCAGCCTGGCGCTGATCCCCGCGTACCAGGGCCAGCAGTGGCTCGGTCTCTCACTGCTGGTCGTGATCTTCGTCGCCGCCACCGGTCTCGGCTTGCGGCAGATCGGGACCCCACCCCCGCTGGTTCCACTCGGCCAGCTGGCCGCGCTGAGCTGGGCGTCCATTCTGGTCTTCGCTCGCAAGGACCTGTGGTTCGGAGTCATTCCGAGCAGCGAGTCGGTTGAGGCGTTCACGGAACGGATCGGTGACGGGCTGAGCGTCGTGGTGCGGTACGCCGCACCGGTGCCGTACGACGCCGACCTTGTGATGGTGACGGCGCTGGGCATCGGACTCGTCGCGATCATGGTGGACGCGTTGTGCGCGACGTTCCGGTTGACGCCCTGGGCCGGACTTCCCCTCCTGCTGCTCTACAGCATCCCGGCCACGACGGTCTCCGGCGGGGTGTCCGCCCTCGCCTTCATCCCGGCCTCCGTCGGTTACATCGTGCTCCTGGTCAGTGAGGGCCGAGAACGCTTGTCCAGGTGGGGCCGCGTCATCGGGGTCACCGACGGCTTCAGCAAGTCGTCGCAGGACGGCGTGCAGACCTCGCTGCTCGGCCAGACGGGCCGTCGCGTCGGCGCCATGGTCATCGGTCTCGCGGTCGTCGTTCCCGCCCTGCTTCCGGCAATGCCTCAAGGCATGTTCGGCCAGGGTCAGGGCACGGGATTCGGATCGAGTGGGCAGACCATCAGGGTCGACAACCCGATCGTCGACCTGCGACGCGATCTCCGGCTGCCTCAGAACCTGCCGGTCCTGAGATACCGAACCACCACGGACAATCCCGACTACATCAAGCTGGTCACGCTGGACGACTTCGACGGCGACCGGTGGCGGCCGTCGCAACGCAAGGTGAGCAACTTCGAGAACGGTCCCGACGAATCGAGCGACCTGCCGGAGCCGCCCGGCCTGGGCCCGTCCGTCCCCAGAACTCAGGTTCGCACGACGTTCAGCATCACCGACGCCCTCGAGTCCCGCTGGCTCCCCACGCCCTACCCACCCACCAGCGTCAAGGTGCCCGGCGAGTGGGGCTACGACCCCGAGACGCTCGACATCGTGAGCCGAGGCCGCAGGTCGGCTGGTCTCACCTACGAAGTGACCAGCCTGGAGATCGACTTCGATGCGGAGGGATTGGACGCAGCCGGACGGGCGCCGTCAGAGGTGTTCAGCCGCTACACCGAGCTCCCCAGCGGCCTGCCACCGCTGCTGCGGCGCCTGGCGCGAGAGCAGACCGCGCAAGCGGAGACCCAGTTCGACAAGGCGGTCGCCTTGCAGCGTTGGTTCCGGGTCGAGGGCGACTTCACGTACGACCTCAACGTCCAACCTGGCCACGGCGACCAGGCGATGGTGGAGTTCCTCACCGACCGGCGTGGCTACTGCGAGCAGTTCGCTGCCGCGATGGCGCTCATGGCGCGTTCGTTGGGCATTCCCGCGCGGGTCGCAGTCGGCTACCTACCCGGCACGCGGCAGTCGGACGACAGCTGGCTGGTCACGGCGCATGACTCTCATGCTTGGCCCGAGCTCTACTTCGCCGAGTACGGCTGGGTGCGGTTCGAACCGACACCTCAGGCACAGACTGGTCTCCCGCCGCCCTGGACCGTGCCGAGCTCTGACACGTCCGATATTCCGTCGCCTGAGCAGGTCGAAAGCCCGGGAACGGAACCAACCCCCACCGCGAGTGCCAGTGCCGCTCCCGCGCCGAACCAGAACGACCGGCTCGGGCCCACGGGACTGACCCCGCCCGCGCAAGGCGTGAATGTCGTGCCCATCCTCCTCGTCATCGCCGGCGTGCTGGCCGTCGGGTCGCTGCCGCTCCTGATCCGGCTGCTCATCAGACGGATCCGGCTCTCGCCGTTGCAGACTCGGGCCGAGCTCGTCGAAGGGGTGTGGCGGGAGCTCGCGGACATCGTCGTCGACGCCGGCCTGCACTGGGATCCGGCCGCCACACCACGCGCCGTCGCGGCTCGCCTCCGCCCGAAACTGGCGCCGCACGACGCGATGCCGGCGCTCATGGAACTGGTCCACGCGGTGGAGCGGGCCCGCTATGCGCCAGATCCTGGAGACGTCTCCATGTTGCCGGCGCCGCTCTTCGTGGTCGCTCGCGCCCTGAGGGCTGAACAGTCCCGCCTTGAGCGGATTCGTCGGATCCTCTTCCCGCCGTCCCTGCTGCGGCGTGTCCCTCAGCTGTGGCGGCCGATCTTCGGACTGCTCGACCGCCTCGACACCGCTGGCGCGCGCTCCGTGGCGCAGCTCCTCCGGCTCGGCCGCTGATCACCTGGTGCGAGGTTGCCTGACGTCAGGCGAAACAGGCGACGAGCCTACGGTGCAGCAGTCTCAGTCGTGTGGAGATCAGGAGTGAGTCACGCAGACGTGTGGGCAAGGCGAACTGCAGGACGGTCGTCGTCGGCGCAGCGCAGCGCCAGAGGCGAGAGAGCGCGGTCAGTAGCCGGACTCCCGGCGGCGACGCCAGCGTTCCTCCATGCGCTGCATGAAGCTTTCGCCTCCCTTGGCCCCCTTCGACTTGCTCTTGGTTCGCGGACGCGATCCACGGCTCCGAAGCGGGACCACCTTGGGTACCTCACCAGCGGCCGGCATCTGACGCAGCCTGGTCGCGACGTAGTAGGCCGACAGCAGCATGACGAGGAACCCGAGGACGCTGATGATGATGAACCCGGCCACATTACGGCCGGTGGTCATCATGATGGCACCCCCGAGCATCATCACCATGCCGACGACGAAAACGACCGCACCGATCATCGCCCGGCGGCGCTGTCGGGTACGGAGATCGATCCCCCGCAGCGCCGAGGCGAGCTTGGGGTCCTCGGCAGCAAGGGCCCGTTCCATCTGTTCGAGCAAGCGCTGCTCGTGGTCGGAAAGAGGCACCTGACCTCCAACGGGACACTGCCGTGTTCGATCTTTAGACGGCCTAGATGCAGTCTAGGCAGCCTCGCCCGAACGCGGTAGCCGACCTTCCACGTTCGACAGTACCGGGACCGGGCGACGACTGGGCACCTCTCGCTCACACAGCTGTGACGAACAGATCACTGAGCGATCCTGACGACCGTCCGGGGGCCAACGGACCCCCTCACCAGGGGCCGAAGGCCCAGCCTGGACATGCCGGTCAGGCTTGTGCTACTCGGCGGTGTGTCGTTCCCAAAACGGTCATTGCGCGCATCTCGAGAACCCGACCCGGATCAGGGACGCCGGGCTAGCACATGGATCTGCGTCGCAAGGGACCGGAAGGTGGGGTGCTCCGACGCCTCGACCTCCAACTCGACGAGGGTCTCGGTGGCACCGGGCTCGTCAGCCACCGAAGCGGGAACCAGGTCGGTGAAGACACGCACCCCGTGTTCCGCGACCACGACAAGGCCGACCTCTTCCACCGCCCGGCGCAGGTCGGTCGCAGTGAACCGGCGGGGCAGTGCCTCACGCTCGGCGTCGGGATGGTGCGACGAACGCAGCAAGGCGAGCGCCTCGGCAACGTGTCCGGCCATCACCTTGGACAGCACCACGGCATTTCGGTTGGCCACGAGCAGACTGAGGGCGGCCGCTGGGCGTAGCACTGCAGCGATCTCACGGAGCGCCACCGTCGGGTCGTCGACCACCTCCAGGACGCTGTGGCACAGCACCAGGTCCGCGACCTCGGCTCCCACGGAATCCTTGAGATGATCGACGTCGCCCTGAACCGCATGCACGCGTTCGGTCACACCAGCCTCTGCGGCACGACGCTTCAAAC
Organism: Actinopolymorphaceae bacterium; assembly: GCA_036564245.1. GTDB lineage: Bacteria > Actinomycetota > Actinomycetes > Propionibacteriales > Actinopolymorphaceae > Thermasporomyces. Next base: position 28,065 of record DATCKU010000096.1, on the reverse strand, counting down.
CAGCCAGCGAGTCGGGGCTCGGGTCCACGACAGTCACGCGATGACCTAGCGCAGCAATCGGTACGGCGAAGATGCCGGTACCGCCACCGGCATCCACCACGTCGAGCTGGTCTCGCGACGTGACGGCCACCTGCCTGGCAAGGGTGGAGTGCAGGAGCTGCCAGACCACTTCGTTGCGCACCGCACGCCGGTGCCCGGCTGCGGTGCTGAGCGGTTCGCCCGTTGCGACCGACTCATGTGGAATCACGCTGCGCTCCGATAACCCGATGCGGCCCACTGAGCACGCCGTTCCCCGGAGTCGAGCATGGCTCACGCAGAGCCTGTCATGGCGAACTCTCAGGCCGCTGTCTCTCGCAGGTCAAGGTAGCGCGGCTCGGTCCGATCACTGCACTCGGTCTGCTGTCGCGGCAAGGGCAGCTGGTGGGGAAGCTCCAGGAAACCGATGACGACGTTGAGGAAGCGCTCCGCCTCCCGGACCAGGTCATCCGCCTCGCGCTCGGTCACCGCGTGCGGCAGACCAGCCTCAGCAGCCGCACGCTTGCCTGCCCCTGCAGCGAAGAACGTCGCCCACTCCGAAAGCTCTGGAGCGACGCGGGCGAGCAGCGTCCACGCGTTCGGTCGGCTGCGGCGGGTCGTCGGCTTCGCCTTACCGGCCAGCACTGCCGCCGCAGTCCGCAGCGCCGCGATGTGCGCGGCAACGTAACGTTCGGCCGGCTCGGTGGCATCCATCGCCTCAGCCAACGATGCCCTCGCCCGCTCCAAGGAAACGAAGACATCCGGACCCAGTGGGGCACGGAACTCGGTCGCGGTCCGCGTCGCCATGACGAACTCCTTTCCGCACCTGGTGGCTTGCGGTGCCCCAACCTCTCTGGGGCCCGATCCGGGCGGAATGCCTCCCCTGCCCTGCTGCATTCCGCCCGGTCGGTCGTCCCGGAACTCGAACGTACGTTCGATACCCACTCTAATGTCCTGGCCACCAGCGGGTCAACACCTCGGGCCGCCCGCTCATAGCGCCCTGACGTGGACACACTCTGGCACCGACCACCGACAACACGAGCGGGATCACACCGGCCCGCCGCACCGAGACGGATCACGGCCGCGACGTGAGATGAGCCAGCAACACCCCGAGAGTCGGGCCGAGGCGGCGTTTCGTGCCCGGACAAGAAAAAGCGTTGGGCCCCACCCCCGTAGGGGCCCAACGCCTTGTTGTCACCGCCGGCACCTCGCCGCCGACCTGCCTGCCCGAACAACCAGGTCGACGAGCAGTCCGGCTTGCACTGTCATCGTCGCGGCCGGCGCCATCCGTCACCATCCGGTGATGTACTCATCTGCCCCTGGTATCCCTACCCAGGCTGTACCCACACCAGTGACCTGGGGAGCGAAGGCATCGGGCTAGGCTGTGCCCGCTGTGGCTCGGGTAGTGGTGGTCGGCGGCGGGATGGGCGGCATGGCCGTCGCCGCACGACTGGCAAAGCTTGGACATTCGGTCACGGTGGTCGAGCGGGACACTCGGCTCGGCGGCGCGGTCCGTACGGTGACGCACCGCGCTCCGGGCATCGGAGAGTTCCGCTGGAACGCAGGACCCGACGCGACGACCTTGCCTGCAGCGGTTCGCGACCTGTTCCGCAAGTCGGGTCGTCCACTGGAACGCGTGCTCGAGCTCACGGCAATCGACAGCCCGCGCCGCCACGTCTTCGCAGACGGTGTGACGGTCGACCTGCCGATCATGAGTCGGGCCGGGCAGGCGCGGGCACTCGACGCGACACTCGGCCGCGCTGCGGCGGACGCCTGGCAGCGCATGGTCGACGACCTCTCCGAGCCGTGGGAGCTGCTGCGCACCAAGGTGTTCGAGGTCCCCTTCAAGGGAGTGCACACCCTGGGCCTTCGCGGCATCTTCAGGCTCGCTGCCGCGCGGTCGCTCGCCTCGTACGCCCGCGACCGACTGCCCATGCCGGCCCTGCGACAGCTGCTCTGCTACCCCGTCGTCGCGACCGGATCGGATCCCGCGGCCGTACCGTGGTGGCTCGCCGTCCAGACGTACGTCGAACGGACCTTCGGGGTCTGGACCGTGACCGGACCTGCCGGTTTCGCCAGGCTTGCCGAGGCGCTCGGCGACCGGTTGGGTGAGCGGCATGTCGAGGTCCGACTGAATGCGGACGTGACGCAGATCCTCGCCGACTCAGGACAGGTGTCCGGCGTCGAGCTCGCCGACGGGGAGCGCCTCCCCGCGGACATCGTGGTGGCAGGCATCGACGTCCGTTCGGTGGTACGCCTGCTCCAGCACCCACCGCGGTCGCTTCGCCGTGCCGCCCACCGGCTGCGCGAGCCGCGGCCGCGACGCACCATCCACCTCGGCGTCTCGGAGCCGCTGCCCGATCTGCCGTACGAGACGATCTTCCATCCCACGCCGCACGATTCCGGCACCCTGGTGCTCAGGGCACCGGACCACCCCGATCTCGCACCCGACGGCTACCGCGCGGTGACGCTGCTAGCCCTCGACGGGATCGACATGGCCGAGGACCCGGTCCGCACGCTCGCCACTCGCGGGATCGACCTGTCCGGTCAGATCGTCGTACGGCAGGAGGACTGGTCCGCCGCGTACGGTCCCCACTGGCCGCGACGCGGCTTCGGCTTCCCACCGAATGCCACTCCCCTGCGCGGGCTCTACCTCGTCGGAGGTACGTCGCATCCCGGTCCAGGCATTCCGTGGACCTTGCTGGGTGCGGCGTCGGTCGCTGCACTGATCGGCCGGGCCGACTGAGCCTGGACCACGCCTGCTCCGCGGCAGACGCGATCCAGCACCCGGCGAGGTCAACGCGACCTGGGAGCGAAGCTGCCAGCGATGTTGGCGTAGATCTCGCGGGTCGCCGTCGACCGGTTGAGCGTGTAGAAGTGCAGACCAGGCGCACCGCCGGCGAGCAGAGTCGTCGACAGCTCGGTCGCGACCTCCACGCCGATCGCCCGAACCGCACGCGGATCGTCCTCGACGGCGAGCAGGCGCTCGGCAAGGCGTGGCGGGAACTCAGCACCCGAGAGGACGGCGAAACGCTGGATCTGGCGGACGTTCGTCACCGGCATGATCCCCGGGATGATGGGGATCTCGCAGCCATACCGGCTGGCCCGCTCCACGAGGCGGAAGTAGTCGTCAGCGTTGAAGAAGAACTGCGTCACGGCGAAGTCGGCACCGGCGGCGGCCTTGCGGGCCAGCACCTGGGCGTCGGCCTCCAGCGACTCCGCCTCCGGGTGGCCTTCCGGAAACGCCGCCACCCCGACACAGAAGTCGCCGAGCTGACGGATCAGCCGTACCAGCTCCTCGGCGTGGTCCAAGCCGTCCGGGTGCGGGATCCACGGCCTACCGGGTCCGCCTTCCGGATCCCCCCGGAGCGCGAGCACGTTGGCGATGCCGGCGTCGGCGTAGGCTCCGATCACCGACCTGAGCTCGGCTCGAGAGTGCCCGACGCAGGTCAGGTGAGCCACGGGCGTGAGCGTCGTCTCGACCGCGATCCGCCCGGTGATGCGTACCGTGCGGTCACGGGTCGAGCCGCCCGCGCCGTACGTCACCGACACGAACGTCGGCGAGAGCGGTTCCAGCTCGCGGATCGCACGCCAGAGCTGCTTCTCACCTTGATCGTTCTTGGGTGGGAAGAACTCGAACGAGAACGAACGATCACCTCGGGAGAGCAGCTCGCGAATCGTGGTGGCGGCGGGTCTGGTCGACGGCAGTCCGAGCGACATGCGCCCCAGGCTACTGAAGCGGGCGGGAACCCTCGCTCACCTCGGCCTTTGGTCCGGGCAGCCCGAGGCGACGTCTAGGCTGGCAGAGTGCCGGCGATCCCAGACTGGTCCGATCATCATCCCTCCGCTGACGCCCCCGGTCAGCCGGTGTCGGAGCCGCCCCAGCCGGGCTGGCCGCCGAATGGACCGGGGCCGGGCGACCCCCTTGACCTCGAGTGGCTGCGCGCCGGCGTCGACCGCGAACTGGTGGAGTTCCTGCAGGAGCGAGGCCGCGAGCTCCACGCCATCGATCCCGCACTCGACGTCCAACACAGGGTCGTCGCGGACTTCGTCTCCGTCGGGAAGCGCCTGCGGCCCGCGTTCTGCTACTGGGGCTGGCGAGGCGGCGGCGGTGCCCGGCACGACCTCGGCATCGTCACCGCGGCCGCCGCGCTCGAGCTCTTGCAGGCTGCCGCGATCGTGCACGACGACGTGATGGACGCGTCGGACACCCGTCGTGGCAAGCCCTCGGTGCACCGGCAGTTCGCGCAGCTGCACCAGGACTGTGGGTGGAGCGGTCCGGCGGACCGGTTCGGCGTCGGCGCGGCCCTTCTGTTGGGCGACCTCTGCCTGTGCTGGTCCGACGAGCTGCTGCGGAAGGCCCGGTTGCCGGCCGACCGGCTGCTTGCCGGATTCAGCTACTTCGACCGGATGCGTACGGAGGTCATGGCCGGGCAGTACCTCGACCTGGTGGCACAGGCGTCCGGCACGACCTCGCTACCCCAAGCACTGCGGGTGGTCCGGTACAAGAGCGCCAAGTACACGGTCGAACGTCCGTTGCACTTGGGCGGTGTCCTCGCCGGAGCACCAGCCGAGCTCCTGGATGCCTACTCGGCCTTCGGGACACCGCTGGGCGAGGCCTTCCAGCTGCGCGACGACATCCTCGGTGTGTTCGGTGACCCGGAAGCCACCGGAAAACCCGCAGGCGACGACCTTCGCGAAGGCAAACGCACGGTCTTGGTGGCAAAAGCGTTGGAGGCCGCAACGCCCGCACAGGCGAGGCGCTTTCGCAGGTGGTTCGGCGATCGTGACCTGGACTCGGCCGGTGTGGCCGAGCTCCGCGAGATGATCGTCGCCACCGGTGCCCTCGCTGGTGTGGAGCAGATGATCGCCGATCTGGTGGACGCGGCCTCACGGGCACTCGCCGACGCACCCCTCGTGGACGAGCAGGCCCGCTCCGTGCTCGCCGAGCTCGCCCATCTCGCGACCCAGCGCACCCATTAGGGCCGTCGGACGCATGCAGAGCGCGGCCAGTCACCGGTCTTGTCGCGGGCATCGACACGGCTCGCCCCAAGGTGTCCCGAGGGACCCGGTAGCGATCGGACGTCAGGTGACCGCGTCCCGCACGGCCAGGATCGCAAGCCTCCGAGACCAGAGCCTCGCTCAGTCGAGCATGGGGACGTCGAGCTCGGGACCAAGACCCGCCACCAGGACCACGAACGCGCCCAGGCTTCTCTCCTTCGCCCGATTCGAGAAGACGTCCAAGGCGAGACGCATGATCTGCGGGTTCAGCTCAGCCATGCCCGCCCAACCTTCCCAGAGCACGACGATGCCGGGCTCGTGCCGGATCTGGCTGAGGCAGTCGGCGAACGCGTCGAAGTCCCGCCCGCGGTAGGCCGGGAAGCCGAACGTCGCCGCCACCGCATCGAGCAGCCCAGCCTTGTCCACGATCGTCTCGGTGTTGAACTCGACGAACCGCCAGCCCGCCTTCTCCACCACGGCGCGCACCTTGGCGGCTGTCGGGGCCGCCGGCCACTGATAGACGCCAGGCGGGTGTTCCCCGGTCAGCAACGTGTCGAGCTCGGTCATGTGTCGTCCCCCCGCTTGGTTTCGTGTCGTCGGCGATGCCGTCGGCAGGGCCACCGGGCCTCACGCCAGGCGCCACTGATCACACCAGTCGTCAGAGTGTCGTTTCAGAACCCCAGAGTCTTGGCCTGACGCCGCACGTGCGTACCCCGACCCTCGCGCAGCGCCTCGATGGGCGTGGCGCCCAGCGCCTCCTCGACCGTGTACAGCCAGCGGATCGCCTCGTGTGGGCTGTAGCCCGCGTCGCGCAGCAGGGTCAGCGTGCCGGCGAGACCCTTGACCACCCGCCGGCCGTCGAGGAACGTGGCAGGCACCTGCGGCGTACGCGGATCACCCCGTTCGACGGCGACCAGCTCGCCCTCGCGCAGCAACTGGCGTACCTGGTTGACCCCGCGCCCCAGCTGCGCAGCCACATCGGGCAAGCTCAACCACTCCGGCACCAACCGGTCGAGTTCGGCGTCTACCGGCTCCAAACCGGCACGCTCGGCCTCGACGTGGCTCGTCTGGCTGGCCGACGGCGGCGACTCGGCATGCGTCGGCGGCTGCTTCCTGCTCACCCTGCCAAGCCTGCCACCGCCCCTTGGACGCTAACCGCCGGGTCGGTGAGGAGTTCGGCATCGACGTGCGCGCCTTTCGCCGCGAGTTTGCGACCTTGGACGAGATCCCGTGGACGGTCGACGGCGACCAGCGCATCGATCCGGTCGTCGGGCGTGAGCCAGAAGACCGACCAGGAACGATCCCGCTCCGGATCGCCCTTCCACACCAGCCGGTCGCCAGGCGCCGGATGGCCGGCAAACTGCACCATCCGGCCGAACTGCTCACTCCAGATGTACGGCACCGGGTCGTACTGCTCGTCCTGTCCCCGCAGGTTGGCCACGGCGACCGCCGGCGCGCGCAGCGCGTCGTCCCAGTGCTCGCCTCGGATCCGGACCCCGTAACGCGGTGACCACCGGGCCACCACGTCTCCCGCCGCCACGACATGGGGCCAGCTCGCTCGAAGATCGGCTCCCACGACCACGCCGTCGTCCAGCTGCAGCCCCGAGCCGGCGAGCCACCTGGTGGCTGGTCGTACCCCGATCCCCACGACGACGAGGCTCGCGGTGAGCACCGTGCCGTCCGCGAGCTCGACGCCGTCCGGGCGTACGACGGCGACGCGATGCCCCAGGAGCAGCTCCACGCCAGCGTCGGCGTACCACGGCGCGAACCGACCGCCCACCTCGGCGGGCAGTGCGTGGGTCACCGGCGCGCTGGCCTGCTCGACGACCGTGACCCGACAGCCGTGCCGACTCGCCGCGGTCGCCACCTCCGCGCCGATCCAGCCAGCGCCGACGACGACCACCGAGGAGTCCGGGCGCAGGCGGGATCGAAGCGCAAGCGCGTCGTCACGGGTGCGCAGATACAGTGCACCCTCCCCGGGGAGCCGCACGGGCTCGGCACCGGTCGCGACGACCAGGCCGTCGTACGGGATGTCGCCGGTCTCCGTCTCGACCACGCCTTCGCGCAGCCCGGTCGCCGCGACGCCGTACCGCACGTCCACCTGCAGGTCCACCGGGTCGAACGACAAGGTCGTGTCGTCGGTGTCACCCAGAAGCACCGCCTTGGACAGCGGAGGTCTGTCGTACGGAGGATGCGGCTCGGCACCCAACAAGATCAGCTCACCCGCGTAGCCCTGCCCACGCAGGGCCGTGACCGCCTGCAACCCGGCAAGACCCGCACCCACGACGACGATCCGCTGCATGTCTCGCACCCTAGAGCCTGGCGTGCAGCGCCGGATGGATGGTGACGAGCGCCACCCACATCCCGCTCACGCGGTGGACCACTCCGCTCACGAGGTGACCACCCTCGACCGATCGCCTGGTGAGCCCGTCATCCTCACGGGAGCAAACCACGCGGTCGCGCAACGCCACGACGACGGATCCGTCCGACTACCCACCATTGGGCTGCATATGAGATAAAACACGGTCGATAGCGTAGGCACGGTGGCACTGACCGTGATCTTTCACAGATGCGGCAGCGCGCCGTACTGGGCGATCTGACACAGTGTCCCTACACTCGTGAGGTCCGAAACGATTGGTCAGCGAGGCTCTCGCGTGGACGTAACCGTCAGCGACCCCATGGTCGGGCAGCTGCTCGACGGCAGGTACCGCGTGGGCCGGCGTATTGCCCGCGGCGGCATGGCCATGGTCTACGAGGCCGTCGACACTCGCCTGCACCGCACTGTCGCCTTGAAGGTGCTGCACGCCTCACTGGTCGACGACGCCGACTTCGTTCGACGCTTCCACCGCGAGGCGCGCTCGGCCGCGGGCCTGTCGCACCCCCACATCGTGGCGGTCTTCGACCAGGGAGAACACGAAGGTACGCCGTACCTCACGATGGAGTACGTCGCCGGGCAGACCCTGCGGACGGAACTCTCCCGACGTGGCCGCTTCGACCCGCATCAAGCGCTGTTCTTCCTCGACATCGTGCTCCAGGCGCTCGCGGCCGCCCACGCCGCGGGGATCGTGCACCGAGATGTGAAGCCGGAGAACGTGCTGCTGGGCAATGACGGGTCGGTCAAGGTGGCCGACTTCGGCCTTGCCCGCGCCGTGTCGGCGGCCACGAGCACGGCGACGCAGGGAATGGTCATCGGCACCGTGTCCTACCTCGCGCCGGAGCAGCTCACGCACGGCCCGGCAACCGCCCGAGGCGACGTCTACGCGACCGGAATCATGCTGTACGAGATGCTGGTCGGCTCGAAGCCGCACGAAGGCGACTCGCCGATTCAGGTGGCGTACAAGCACGTCAACGAGGACGTCCCGGCGCCGTCGGAGCGGGTCCCCGGGATTCCTGCATACGTCGACGGCCTGGTCAAGCGGGCCACCGCCCGCGACCCGAACCTGCGTCCCGCCGACGCCAGGGAGTTCCTCCGACTGGTCCGCCGGGCCCGAGCCGCGCTGGCGAACGGCGAGGACGACCCACAGCTCGTGCGGGAGCTGGCGCTGCCGCCGACCGTGGCCCACCAACCGCTGCAGGTACGGCTCCCGCAGGCGCCCGACCGACCTCGAGCTACGAACCCGCCGGCCGTGGCTGCCGCGCCTGTCCGGCAGGAGCACACGATGGTCGCTCCGCTCCCGGAAGTGGCCGCGCCACCGCGCTATGCCGGGCCCTACCGCGCGGCACGCTACGCCGGACCCTATGCCGAGGACGAAGATCCGAGCAGCCTGACCCCGCCGCCATGGTGGCGGCGGATCTCGGTGATCACGACCATCCTGCTCGGGCTGCTGGTGCTCGTCGGCGGCTTCTGCTGGGTGGCCGCGGTCGGCCCCTTCACCAAGGTCCCGCATGTGATCAACGTTGCGGAAGGGCGTCTGGACCAGATGGGGCGGCAACACGGGGTCACGTTCCAGGTCGCCGGGGAACGGCACCATGAGAAGATCCCCAAGGGACATGTGATCGAGACCAGCCCGTTGGCCGGCACGCGTGTCGTCCGAGGGGCGACCGTGCAGGTCTGGATCTCCCGCGGGCCGGAGCGCTACGAGGTCCCGCAGGTCCAGGGCATGACCGAGCAGCGGGCCCGCCAGCTGATCCGCGACTCCAAGCTCGACCTGGCTCCGGTGCAGCGGGTCTACAGCGAGACCGTCAAGCGCGGTCGGGTGATCCGTACGTCGCCTCGCGCTGGCACGCCGCTGCCGCCGGGCAGCATGGTGACGCTCGTGGTCAGCAAGGGTCGCCAGCCGGTCAACGTGCCGCCGGTCCTCAGTGTGAACGTGGACCAGGCCACCGAGTTCCTGGAGAGCTACGGCTTCAAGGTGACCGTCGAGGAGGAGTTCTCCAACGACGTTCCGCAAGACACCGTCATCAGTCAGGACCCGGAAGCGAACACCACCGCCTTCCGAGGCGACACCGTGAAGCTGGTCGTGTCCAAGGGTCCGGAGAAGGTCGTCGTGCCCGAGGTCGTCGGCAAGGGCGAACAGGAGGCAATCCAGATCCTCACGGAGAAAGGCCTCAAGGTCGAGGTGCGACATTCGCCGATCTACCTCGGCCGCAACGTCGTGGCCAACCAGAGCCCTGCCGCCGGACAGGAGGTCCCGGCCGGGACCACGATCGTGCTCGAGACCATCTAGGGCACGGCCGACGGTGTCCAAGCCCGACGCCGCCGCAGCACGCTGGCTGCCGGTGCCGTTCGCTGCAGGGAGCGCAGGCTCGGCGCTTCCGACGCTCGGCCTCCTCGCCGTGACCGCCGTGTGGGGTTCGACCTTCTTCCTGATCAGAGACCTGATGGTCTACCTGCCGGCGCCGGACTTCCTGGCCGTGCGGTTCGCCGTGGCCGCTGGCGCGTTGCTCCCCTTCGGCATGCGTGCCGTGCGCCGGCTCGGCCGGACAGCCATCGGCCACGGGCTCGTTCTCGGACTGATCTACGGCGTTGCCCAGGTGCTGCAGACCGAAGGCCTCGGGTACGTGTCGGCCTCGGTCTCCGGGTTCATCACGGGCATGTACGTCGTGTTCACGCCGCTCCTCGCCGCTCTCCTGCTCCGCGCGAGGCTCGCCTTCGGCGCGTGGATCGCGGTCGTGCTCGCGGTCATGGGTCTTGCCCTGCTCACCCTGCGGGGCTTCGCGTTCGGCCCCGGCGAGGCGCTCACCCTCGCCGCCGCGGGCCTCTATGCCGTGCACATCGTGTGTCTCGGCGCGTGGTCCACGCAGCGAGACGCTTTCGGCTTGTCCATCGTGCAGATGGGCGTGATCGCACTCGTCTGCGCGGTGAGTGCGCTGCCCGGCGGGATCGCCGTTCCACGCAGCACGGGCGACTGGCTGTCGCTTCTGTACATGGCGCTCGCCGCCGGCGCCTTCGCACTCATCGTGCAGACGTGGGCGCAGGCTCACCTTTCGGCGACTCGCGCGGCTGTCATCATGTGCGCCGAACCGGTATGGGCGGCGCTCTTCGCCGTCCTTCTCGGCGGTGAACGTCTCACGTACGCCACGATGGCGGGCGGCGGGCTCATCCTCGCCGCCATGTACATCTCCGAACTCACCGCGCGCGGGAGATCGCCCGCCGACTCGGCAGACGGCGAGCCGGATCGCGACCAGGACATCGACCCGGTCCGCACCTGACCCTCCTCGCTCGGACGGTCACGCGCGGACCGTCGACACTTCACGCCACCGAAATCAGATCTTGCGCTGGGTGCTCTCCGGCAGGGAGAACGGGCAGAACTGCTTCATCGCGCCGTTCACCTGGTTGTAGACGTTCTCCAGCGCCTGCCGTGGTGTGGCGCTGCCGATCAACACCGACGTCTGCGCCTGGCTCAGCGCATCCGAGAGTTGGAAGTTGACCGGCAGCGGTGGCCGCGAGGTGGAGTACTGCAGGAGCTCGGCGAAGAACGCCTGGTCGCCGATCAGCTCCCGGTCCTCGAGCAACGGCGCGTACGTCGGCAGGTGGCTCGTCACCTCGGTGTAGATCCGTTGCCCGGGCTCACCACACGCGTGGAGCATGAACTTCCACGCACCCTCGGGATTCGCCGCGAACTTCGGGATCGCCATCGCGAACCCACCAGACCACGTGAAGGGCGGGTCGCCGGCCTTCTGCACGGGCAGGTAGGTGATGCCGTAGTTGAGGTCCGGTGCGTACTCCCGCAGGCTCGCCAACGCCCAGTTGCCGTCGACCTGCATACCCATCTTCTTCGTGTAGAAGACGCCCTGCTCCGGCGGTGAGCCAGGTGGCCGGTACGTCGCGTTGAACGTGTCCACCTTCTTGTAGCCGAACTGCTCCGCCCAGCTTGCGAACTGCTCGTACGTCCTCAGCAGGGCAGGCTCGGTCGGCGTGAGCTCACAGGTCTTCTCGTCGAAGAACTTGGCCCCGTTCATGAGCGCCCAGGTAGCCCAGAACGCCTGACCGTCCCAGGGGATCATGCCCATCTGCGTGTAGTTGCCCTGCTCGTCGGTCTTGTTCATCTGCAGGGCCATCTCGATGACGTCGTCGATGGTGGGCGGTCCGTTCTCCCGGTCGAGCACGGCGGGGTCCAGGCCGGCCTCGGTCAGCATGTCGGTGCTGTAGTAGAGCGCCCGAGAGTCGGTGTCCAACGGCATCGCGTAGAGATGGTCGAGGAACGACGCTTCGTTCCACGCGAACTCGAGGTAGTTCTCCTTCAACCCTGGGGTGTCGTCGACGAAAGGCTGCAGGTCTTCCAACAACCCCATGCCGGCGTACTGCGCAGCCGTGAACCGGTCGATGAGGTAGACGTCCGGACCGGTCCGCCCACGCACGGCGGTGATGAGGCTGGTGGCGTCACCCGTGCCGACCGAAGGCTTGGGAATGATGCGGACGTCCCAGCCAGGGTTGGCTTCCTCGAAGGTCTGCTCGATCCGGTTCCAGGCCTTCATCGTGATCGGGTCCGCGATCGAGGTCCAGAACGTCACGACGTTCGGCTCGTCAGGCCGGCTGGCACAGCCCGATGTCATGCTGCCGGCTGCGACGGCGGCGAGCAGCGCGGCGAAGTCCCGACGGCTCAGGCGACTGTCGTTGAGGAGGTTACGCATGCCGATCGATCTCCTATTCAGTCAGCGGATCGCGCCGATCGTGATGCCGCGGATGAAATAGCGCTGGAAGGCGAAGAACATCACCACGACGGGGATGACCACCATGGTCGAGGCGGCCATGAGCAGGTTCGTGGTGATCTTGTCTGGCTGGACCTGTCGCAGCTGCTGGAGCCCGATCGCGAGTGGTTGGAGGTTGACGTCGGAGACGTAGATCAGGGGACCCATGAAGTCGTTCCACGAGCCGACGGCCGTGAAGATGGCCACGACGGCGAGGGCCGGTTTGGACATCGGTGCGGCCACTCGCCACAGCAACCACCATTCGCTCGCGCCATCGACCCGGGCCGCGTCGAGCAGGTCCTTCGGGATCTGCAACAGGAACTGGCGCAGCAGGAACACGAAGAACCCACCGGCCAGGAAGTGCGGCAGGATCAACGGGAACCAGGTGTTCACCATGCCCAGCCAGGCGAACAGGTCGAACGTCGGAATGAGCGTGATGGTTCCTGGTAGGAACATCGTCGCGATGACGATGTAGAAGACCTTGTCTCGGCCGCGCCATTCGATGCACGCGAACCCGTACGCGACGATGACGCTCGCCACCACGGAGCCGATGACACTCAACACCGTGATGAGCACGGAGTTCACGAAGTAGCGCCCGAACGGGAACGCCTGGAATGCCTCGACGTAGTTGGACCACAACCAGTCCTGCGGCAACCACGACGGCACCGCTTGCGCAAGCTCTGCCGGCGACTTGAGCGACGTCGCCACCATCCAGTACAGCGGGACGAGGAAGACGACCGACATCGCGATGAGCGTGAGTCGCGCGCCGATCCGGGGATGGAACGTGGACCTCTTGACGACTGGTCGGGTCGCCTCCGGCGCCTTCGGCCTCTCGGTGACGGTGGCCATGTGCTTTCACGCCTCCCCTATGCCTCGACGCTGTAGTGGACGAACCGCCTGGACAGGATCCAGATCACCCAGGCGAGGAAGACCCCGACGATGAAGAGGACGACTGCCATCGCGCTGGCGTAGCCGAGCTGTGCGTAGCTGAACGCGTTCTTGTACAGGTAGTAGAGGTAGAAAAGGGTTCCGTTGTCCGGACCACCACCGGTGATGATGTAGGCTGGCGTGAAGATCGCGAGCCCGGCGTTCACCGCGTTGATGCCGTTGAAGAGCATCACCGGCGACAGCAGCGGCAAGGTGATGGAGAAGAAGCGGCGGAACACACCTGCGCCATCGACCTTCGCCGCGTCGTACAACGTCTCGGGGATGTTGTTGAGGCCAGCCAGGAAGATGAGCGCGGTGGCGCCGGCGCCGAACTGCGCTAGCGCGATGATGACGGCCTTGGCTCCGGTGGGATCTCCCAGCCAGTTCTGCGACGGGACGCCGAACCAGCCGAGGATCATGTCGACCATGCCGTACCCGGGGTTCATCAACACGATGAAGATGAAGGAGAACGCGAACGCCGGCACGAGGGACGGCAGGTAGAGGGCCGTACGGTAGATCGCGACCTCACGCACCTTGCGGTTCATGGCGAGCGCCAGCGCCAGCGCTATCACCAGTCCGATCGGGACGGCGAAGACCAGGTAGAAGAGCGTGTTGTATGCCGACTTCCCCGCGATCGGGTCGGTGAAGAGCCGGGTGTAGTTCTGCAGTCCCAGCCACTTCGGGGTGTTGAGACCTGAGTAACGAGTCAGGCTGATGACGATCGAATAGATCAGCGGGAAGACGTTGAAGGCTGCCACGCCGATGATCCACGGCGTGATGAAGAGCAGCCCCTTGCGCAGGTTCGCCTTCTCCCTCTGGGTCATCGGAGTGCGTTGCCGGCGCCTCCGAACGGACCCTTGGACAGACGCGGTGGAGGCCATCCGATGTCTCCCTTCGCGGCATCAGGCACCCGAAGACCCGGGAGGTCGCCTGACTCGTCGATGACCACGTTGTCATCTCGCGACTGCGGCGTGGCGTGATGCCATGGCGCATCGCTCGTCCGTCGATGTGGCGGCGTCCTGCGATGGCGTTCTGCGGGGAGCCGCGGAACGCCATCACGCGCAGGGCGACCAGACCTTAAGGTCGTCCTGGCTATACCAAGATGTCAATGAGGGTGGCATGTCCGTTATCGGGCAGCCTGTCCCTCACCGTCCGATCACGGCCTTGGGCGAGCAGTGACGCTCTTGATGCCTTAGAGTTTTGCGATCTCTGCCGGCTCGGCCAGGCAGAAAACCACCAGGGGGCTGCGGTGCCGGAAGCAGCACAAGTTGGTATATCCCTGGTTGCGAAATGGTATCTAGCGAGGCAGCTCTCCGCCGCTTCGAAGGCGATCTACCGTCGCCCCGACAGACGAGCCGGGTCTCGCCGAGGCGACCAGGTGGCAGTCGCGGCGTACCCGAGGGACGGTCGATGCCGGTCGGGACGTGGCACGCCGCCTCGCGGCAGGACCGTGGAGCTCGCCAGCGCCGACGATGCGGGCTGCGGTATGCGATCGGGGCCGCTCGGGTACGCCAGTCCCGTGTCGGTCGGCGACCATCCGATGACACGTATCACGACGACGCCTGGTGCGTGCTGTCACACACACGCATGACTCGGTCCAGCAAGCAGACGGGGCCCCGGCGTGACGGCTCGTTCCAGCATCTGAGAGCATGAGGTCTCGTGCAGGGGCAGCAGGGTGGCACGATGGGTGCTGGCACCACTGACGCCACGAACGTCATCGCCAATCTCGACGTGCGACGTGGTCTTCCACCGGGCCAGAAAGTCGCGCGTACCTGGAAGGTTTCCCACTACGGCCCCGTGCCGCGACGCACCGATCCGGCCAGCTGGGACATCCACGTCTTCGGCGCCACCGCGTCGGGCCGAGAGCACGTCCTCGACTTCGACGACCTGGACGCACTCCCCCGCATCTCGGTGCGTGCCGACATGCATTGCGTGAGCGGCTACACGACTCTCGACCTGCACTGGTCGGGCATACCGGCGTGGGCACTGACCGAGCTCGTCCCGCCCCGCGACGACGTGCGGTACGTGATGGCGTACGCACAGTTCGGCTACTCGGCCAACCTCCGCCTTTCCGACTTCCTCGCTGAGGGAACGTTGCTCGCGACGCACGTGGACGGGATGCCGTTGCCGCCGGAGCACGGAGGGCCACTGCGGCTGGTCGTCCCCCACCTCTACGCGTGGAAAGGGCCGAAGTGGCTGCGCGCCATCGAGTACCTCACGCACGATCGGCGCGGTTTCTGGGAGGAACGCGGCTATCACAACATCGGCGATCCCTGGTCGGGTCGCCGTTATTCATATCAGGAGGAGACCGGCGAGGGCCCTCCCTTGTTCGACGAACCTGGGGTGTAGTCACGTCGCCCGTCATGCCTCACAAGGCGTTCTTCGTTCGTGCTTGACCCGTAGCCCGATTGTGACCATCACGTGCGTCCGCATTGCGGACGGTTGTGCCAAGTAGTGAGAGCGCCCGGGATACGCTCCAAAGCCTCGAACGGTCGACGATCTGCGCACCAGGCGCACTGGAGCGGCGCAGACAGTCCCGTACCGAGAACCCCGACCCACAAGCAACAGTGCCATTCCGGGGACCGACCCGGGCTGGGAGGCACGGCCTGGCATGGTTGTCGTCATGGCGCCCGGCGCACCGGAGGAGCAGATCCATGCGGTCGTCGACCGGATCGAATCCACCGGCAGCAAGGCGTTCGTCAGTCGGGGCGTCCACCACACCATCATCGGCGTGGTCGGAGACCCCGAACGCTGTTACGCGCTCAACCTTCCCGTGATGCCCGGAGTCTCGACCGTGCTCCGGGTCAGTGCCCCCTACAAGCTCGTGAGCGCCCAGGCGCATAGTGGTCGCTCGGTCGTCCACGTCGGGCCGCCCGGCCACAGCGTGCCGGTCGGCCCGAACTCGTTCACGCTCATCGCCGGACCGCCAGTCGTCGAGAGCGCTGAGCAGACGCTCGCTGCGGCACAGCTCGCAGCCGCCGCCGGCGCGACGATCCTCTTCGGCGGGACGTTCAACGCGCGGCTCTGCCCGTACACTGCGCAAGGTCTTGGTGAGAAGGCCCTTACCGTGCTCGCCGAGGTCCGTGAGGCAACCGGGCTTGCGATCGCGGTGGAGGTCGTCGATCCCACCGACGTCGAGCTGGTCGCGACGTACGCCGACATGATCCACGTCGGTTCGGCGAACATGCAGAATCTCCCGCTCCTGGACCGCATCGGACGAACTGGGCTTCCGATCTCGCTCACGCGGAGCACGCAGGCCTCCCTCGGTGAGTGGCTCATGGCGGCCGAGTACCTCGCGCAACGCGGGAACCTCGCCATCATCCTCTGCGACGCGGGAATTCGTACCTTCGAGACAGTCACGGCGAGGACCCTCGACCTCGCAGCCGTCCCCCTGGTCCAGCAGCTCTCCCACCTGCCGGTCATCGTGCACCCGTCGCAGGCATCGGGACGGCAGGACCTCGTGGTGCCGCTCGCGCGGGCGGCCATCGCAGCCGGCGCGGACGGCCTCCTGGTCGACGTCCACCCCGAGCCGGAGAACGCGCTTCACAACGGGCAGCAGTGCCTCGCCGGTGCGGCGCTGCGTGAACTCGCATCTGCCGTGCGCCAGATGCCTCGCCTACTCGACCGTTCACCCACCGTCGTCAACGGGTGACAGCTGACCGGTTCGACGGCGAGGTCACTGCAGCGATCGAGACGACGAGGGCATGGTAGGGCGAAGCTCAGGCACTACTGCCCACATGATCGTGCGTGGCCGCCTCACGCCGACAGGATCCGCGCCAACGCCTCCGCAGCGCGGCGGCAGGCCGCCTCGTCGACACCGAGGTGGGTGAGCAGCCGGACGGCAGACGGACCGATGGCGCCGACCAGCACTCCGCGAGACCTCGCCAGGTCCACAAGCTGTGGACCGGAAAGCTTGTGCTTGGCGAGGTCCAGCACGACGATGTTGGTTTCCACCGCGGCGACGTCGACGACTCCTGGGCTTGCGTCCGCAAGCGTCTCCGCGATCAGTCGTGCGTGCGCGTGATCCTCTGCGAGGCGTTCGACATGGTGATCGAGCGCGTAGAGGCCCGCAGCCGCCAGGACGCCCGCCTGCCGCCAGCCACCGCCCAGCCGCTTCCGCCAGACCCGCGCCTCGGCGATCTGCTCCGTCGTCCCCACGACGAGCGATCCGATCGGCGCGCCGAGACCCTTGGACAGGCAGACCGACACCACGTCGCACTGCTCGGCATACTCGCGGACCGAGACCCCGGACGCCACGCTCGCATTCCACAGCCGAGCGCCGTCCAGATGGAGACCCAGACCAGCCCGCGCGGTGAGATCCCGCAGCCGCCGGAGATCGTCGAGCGACTGGATGGCGCCACCCCCGAAGTTGTGCGTGTTCTCGACCGACACGGCCGCTGTCGAGACGAGGTGCGGCCCTGCCTTGGGCGCGAGCATCGACTCGATCGCAGCCAGGTCGATCAGGCCACGCGGGTGTGGCCAGGTGCGAGTGGTCACACCGAAGATCGTCGCGTGTGCGCCGAGCTCGGCGCGGGCGATATGCGCACGCGACTCGCAGAGGACCTCTTCGCCGGGTCGTACCAACGCGTGCACCCCGAGCAGGTTCGCCATGGAGCCGGTCGTCGTGAAAAGGGCCGCGGGCTTTCCCAGCAGCGCCGCCACCCGCTCCTCGAGCAACCGACAGGTCGGATCCTCGCCGTAAACGTCGTCACCGACCTCCGCCCGCGCCATGGCAGCGCGCATGCCCTCCGTGGGCACGGTCACCGTGTCACTTCGCAGATCCACCACGCCTCGTTCGTCTGTCACAAGGCGAACCGTACCCGAACCCCCCAATGACCAGGCGTGGCGAGTACGCACTCGCCGCAGTGGGGATCGGCGCCCAGCGAGGGCACTGCTCACCCGCTGCCCTGACCGATCCCGGAATGCGCACAGTCGGCTGCGTCCAGCCTGAGAGATGCTGAACCAATGCGCGTCCAGCCGACACCCGAGGACGTGGTCGAGCTCACGAGTGCGTGGTCCGGCGATCGGATGTCCGATGGGCGGCCGCGCGTCGACGACGAGATTCTCGACCGGATCCGGCAGGCCACCACAGAGCAGGCATGGAGCGTGCTGCACGCCGCGGGATACGACCGGCAGTTCGCCGGGGGGTGGCGGCAGACCCATCCGGGCACGATCCTGGTGGGTCGCGCTCTCACGTCGCAGTTCCTTCCGCATCGGCCGGACTTCGACGCCGCGGTCGTATCGGCAGGCGCCCGTGAGGGTCACACCGCGGCGGACAAACAGAACTCCTGGGTCATCCAGCAGCTCCAGCCAGGCGACGTGATGGTCTGCGACATCTTCGGGAAGGTCAAGGAAGGCACGGTCGTCGGCGACAACCTCAGCACGGCGGTCGCAGCACGCACCGGCGTCGGCGCGGTGATCGACGGCGGAGTCCGCGACTACCAGGGAATCGTCGAGCTGAAGGGCGTCAACTTCTTCTTCCGCGACGTCGATCCGACACCGATTCGGCACGTCACGCTGGCTGGCATCAACCTCCCCGTCCGCATCGGCGAGGCGACGGTGCTACCTGGCGACGTCGTGTTGGGTACGCCCAGCGGCGTCATCTTCATCCCCCCTCACCTCGCCGAGCAGGTAGCCATCGCAAGTGAGGACATCCGTGCCCGGGACGAGTTCGGCAAGCTGCGCCTGTCCCAAGGCGTCTACACGAGTGCCGAGATCGACGTGAGCACCTGGCCGGAGCACATCGAGGCCGATTTCCAGCAGTGGAAGGCATCCGCGTCATGACCGACCCAGAACGCCTACTGGACAAGGTCAACACGTACTCGCGCCCGAGCGATCTTCGGATCACCGACCTTCGGATCGCCACGCTGGTTGGCGTCCCGTTCCGTTCCACCATCGTGAGGATCGACACCAACCAGGGAATCTCCGGGTACGGCGAGGTGCGTGATGGGGCGAGCAAGACGTACGCCTTGCTGCTCAAGGCGAGGCTCCTCGGCGAGAATCCCTGCAACATCGACAAGCTCTTCCGCCGCATCAAGCAGTTCGGCCACCACGGTCGTCAGGCCGGCGGTGTGTGCGGTGTGGAGATGGCGCTCATGGACCTCGCCGGAAAGGCGTACGGAGTCCCGGCGTACGCCCTGGCTGGCGGGAAGTACCGCGACCGGATCCTCTGCTACGCCGACACACCGCGGTCGACCGATGCCACCGAGCTCGGCGAGAGGCTCCTCGCCCGCCGCAAGCGCGGCTACCAGTTCCTCAAGTGCGATGTGGGAATCGACCTCCTGTGGGACGTTCCCGGTGCCTTGATCGCACCACCGGGCGCACGCGAGTCCCAGGCCATGCATCCCTTCACGGGGATCCAGATCACCGACAAGGGCATCGAGCTGCTCGCCGCCTATGTCGGGACAATCCGCACCATCGTGGGGTACGACATCCCGCTGGCCATCGACCACATCGGGCACATCGGCGTGAGCTCCTGCCTGCGGCTCGGCCAGGCTCTCGAACCGTTCACGCTTGCTTGGTTGGAAGACCTGGTGCCGTGGCAGTTCACCGACCAGTGGCGGGAGCTCACCACGTCCCTCACCACGCCGACGTGCACCGGCGAGGACATCTACCTCGCCAAGAACTTCGCACCACTGCTCGAGAACCACGCCATCCGGATCGCGCACCCGGACCCTGCCACGGCAGGCGGAATCCTGGAGACCAAGCGGATCGGTGACCTCGCCGAAGAGCACGGGATCGCCATGGCGCTTCACATGGCGGGGACCCCGATCGCGACGATGGCGAGCGTCCACGTCGCGGCCGCCACCCACAACTTCCTCGCGTTAGAACACCACGCGGTCGACATCGACTGGTGGAGCGATCTCGTGACCGGCCTTCCGAGCCCGCTCGTCCAGGACGGACACATCACGGTGCCGGACCGACCCGGCCTGGGGTTCGACGACATCAACGAGGAGCTGATGCGCGAGCACCTGGATCCTCGCGACCCGTCGTACTTCGCCGAGACCTCGATCTGGGACGGTGAGATCCTGCGCGACCGGCTCTGGAGCTGACCCCCGAGTGGTAGCTCGGCCTGCGTCCTTGTGTCCGACCTTCAGACCTTCAGTCCCGGTGCAACATCTCGGCGACCAGGAACGCGAGCTCCAGCGACTGCGCACGATTGAGCCGTGGGTCGCACACGGTCTCGTACCGGTGCGCAAGATCCGCCTCCTGCAACGCATCGCCCCCACCGACGCACTCGGTCACGTCGTCTCCGGTGAGCTCCACGTGCAGCCCACCCGGGATCGTGCCGAGCTCACGATGCACCTCGAAGAATCCCTCGACCTCGTCCATCACGTCGGAGAACCGCCGGGTCTTGTAGCCGGTCGGTGTCTCGAACGTGTTGCCGTGCATGGGATCGCAGACCCACGCCACGGTGGCACCGCTGGCGGTGACCTTCTCGACCAACGGAGGCAGCACGTCACGCACCCGCTTCGCGCCCATCCTCGTGATGAAGGTCAGCCGGCCTGGCTCACGATCCGGATCGAGCGCGTCGACCAAGGCCAGGGCCTGCTCCGGCGTGGTGGTCGGACCGAGCTTGACCCCGATCGGATTGCTGATCCCCTTCGCGAACGCCACGTGCGCACCATCGAGCTGCCGGGTGCGCTCCCCGATCCACAGGAAATGACCCGAGCAGCCGTACGGCTTGCCGGTGCGGGAGTCGATCCGGGTCAGGGCGTCCTCGTAGTGGAGCAGGAGCGCCTCGTGACTTGAGTAGAAGTCGACCGAGTGGAACTCGACCGGGTCGGCGCCACAGGCATGCATGAACGCGATCGCCCGGTCGATGTCGCGGGCCATGCGTTCGTACCGTTCGCCGACCGGACTGTTGCGGACGAAGTCGGTGTTCCAGGCGTGGACCTGACGCAGGTCGGCCTCGCCGCCGGTCGCGAATGCACGCGCCAGGTTGAGGGTGGCCGCACTGGAGTGATACATCCGGACCAGCCGCCTGGGGTCCGGTGTTCGTGCCTCGGCGGTGAAGTCGAACCCGTTGACGGCGTCGCCGCGGTAGGCCGGTAGCTCGACACCGTTACGGATCTCCGTCGGCTTCGAGCGGGGTTTGGCGTACTGGCCGGCGATCCGCCCGACCTTCACGACCGGAACGCCGCCGGCGTACGTCAAGACCACGGCCATCTGCAGGATCGTGCGCAGCTTGTTGCGCAACGCGTCCGCGCCGACGCCGTTGAACGTCTCCGCGCAGTCGCCGCCCTGCAGGAAGAACGCCCTCCCTGCCGCGACGTCGGCGATGCGCGCCTTCAACGCGTCACACTCACCCGCGAAGACCAGCGGCGGAAAGGTGCGGAGCTCGGCCACGGCAGCGTCGAGCGCGGCCTGGTCCGGCCAGTCCGGCTGCTGGGCGGCGGGAAGGGACCGCCAGTCCTGCGAGTGAGTCACGGCACGAGGGTAGCTGCAGACACACCGACCCCAGGCGTCGGGCCGGCCGGATCAGCCGAACAGAACGCTGGCTTCGGCGTACAGCTCCGGCCGCACGAGCTTTGGCTCCTTGGTGGCATCCGCCAGCGGCACCCGCACGATCTCCGTACCGCGCAGCGCGACCATCTTGCCGAAGTCGCCGTCGCGTACCGCCTCGATCGCGTGCAGCCCGAACCGCGTGGCGAGCCAGCGGTCGAACGCGGTCGGCGTACCGCCACGCTGGGTGTGTCCGAGCACGACGGCGCGAGCCTCCTTGCCGGTGCGCTTCTCGAGCTCCTTGGCCACGAGGTCGCCGATACCGCCCAGCCGGACGTGCCCGAACGCGTCGACCTCCTCGCTGTGCAGCGAGTGGGTCCCGTCCTTGGGCACCGCACCCTCAGCCACCACGATGACCGGCGAGTAGTTCGTGCGGAACCGGCTCTCGACGTACTCGACCACCTTGTCGATGTCGAACGGCTGCTCCGGGATCAGGATCACGTTCGCACCGCCAGCGAGCCCTGCGTGCAGGGCGATCCAGCCGGCGTGCCGACCCATCACCTCGACGACGACGATCCGGTGGTGGGACTCGGCCGTCGTGTGAAGTCGATCGATCGCCTCGGTCGCGATGTTGACCGCGGTGTCGAAGCCGAACGTGAAGTCTGTGGCACCGAGATCGTTGTCGATGGTCTTCGGGACACCGACCACCTTCACGTCGAGATCGGCAAGCTTCGTGGCGACCCCGAGGGTGTCCTCGCCACCGATGGCGACCAAGGCGTCGACCCCATTGGCCGCCAAATTGTCCTTAATGCGCTGGACGCCACCGTCGACCTTGAACGGGTTCGTCCGCGAGGACCCCAGGATGGTGCCGCCGCGCGGCAGGATGCCGCGTACCTGCGGGATACCGAGCTCGCAGGTGACGTTCTCCAACGGCCCACGCCAGCCGTCGCGGAAGCCGAGGAACTCGTAGCCGTACTCCGAGACACCCTTGCGAACAACCGCGCGAATCACCGCGTTCAGGCCAGGGCAGTCACCGCCACCGGTGAGCACACCAACGCGCATGGACAGGTCCTTTCACAAGACCGTACGAACTAGTCCTCTCGAGCGTAGACCCACGAGGTGACGACACGACGGGAGGGCCTCTGCTTGGGCCGCGGCAGACCCAGTGGGGGCGTCACCCCGCGGCGACCACGATCGCGGACGTGTGATCAACCGTCGTCCAGCCCGCGCTGCATCGCGTAGCGCACGAGCTCGACGCGGTTGTGCAACTGCAGCTTGCGCAGCGTGTTCTGGACGTGGTTCTGCACGGTGCGGTGGGACAGAACGAGCCGCTCGGCGATGGCCTTGTAGCTCAGGCCCTTGGCGACCAGGCGGAGGACCTCGGTCTCCCGCTCGGTGAGCCGTGGGGTGTCCGGTTCGTTGTTGGAAGGCGAGCTGCTGCTCGACAGGCGACGGAACTCCCCGAGCACCAGTCCGGCGAGGCCCGGGGTGAAGACGGCATCGCCGTCGGCCGTCCTGCGTACTGCGTCCAGGAACTCCTCGGCCGACGCCGACTTGACCAGATAGCCCGTTGCGCCCGCCTTGACCGCGGCCAGCACGTCGGCCTGCTCCCCGCTCGCCGACAGGATGAGAATGCGGGTCTCCGGATGGGTCTCCGCCAGGCGGCGAATGACCTCGACGCCAGGTACTCCGGGGATCTGCAGATCGAGGACGACGACATCAGGACGGGTGGCCTCGGCTCGGCGCAAGGCCTCGTCACCCGACCCCGCCTCGGCTACGACCTCGAAGCCCGCCTCCTCGAGGTCACGCACGACGGCCCGGCGCCACATGGGGTGATCGTCGACGACCATCACGCTGATCATGGGACCAGACCTTATGCAAGGACGCGGTTCGGCTGCCAGCCGCTGACCGTCGGCCTACCGCGGGATCGTGAGCTCCCATTCGGTGCCTTCGCCGGGCGCAGTGCGCAACTTGGCACTGCCCCCGAGCTCCTCCATCCGGCCGATGATCGAGTGACTCACGCCCATGCGACCGGCTGCCGCCGCCTCCTCCAGCCGCCCGGCGGGGATTCCAGGGCCGTCGTCACGGACGCTGATGGTCACGTCGTCGTCGGTCTGCTCCAGGAGGATGTACGAGTGTGCGCCCGGCGCGTGCTCCCGGGTGTTGTCGAGCACTTCCCGAACCGCGGCGATCAGCTCCTGCGCGACCGGAGACGGGACCAGGACGGGCTCGGCGGGGAGGGCGACCGTGACGTCGGTCGCGCCGAAATCGGCCAGGCACCGGACGAGGTCGAGCCGACCTCCGGACGCCTCGATGGGGCCGGGACCCCCTCGGATCAGGCTGCGCAGCCGCTCGCCCTGCTCACCAGCCGCCCGTCCGAGCTCGGCGGCCTCTCCCCCGATCGCCGCGCCCCGGCGCTCGACGTACGCCAAGACCTGCAGGACGCTGTCGTGGACGGCCCGCGCGAGTCGTTCGCGTTCGGCAGTACGCGCCGCCAGCTCGGTCGCTCGAGCGCGTTCCGCGGCCGCCTCCCGCATCAGGGTCGAGCAGTACCCGATGACGAAAGCCGCGAGCAGAAGGAGGAACGAGTTCCCCAAGGTCGTCGCGGTGACCTTGTACCGACTCCAGAAGTCCGCCGGAACGATGGCCGCTGCAGCGAGCACGCCGCCCGGCCACCCGGCATGAATCGCCCAGGCGAGCACAGGCGCGGCGATCCAGTAGCTCGGCACGGAGAAGGCGTGCTCGCGCAGCATCTCCTCGCTCAGGATGAACTTGCTGGACAGCAACGCGGCGGCAGCGACCGCCAGGTCGGCCGCCAGCGCCGGCCAGCGCCGGCGCTCCGGCGCGTCGTACACCCACGAAATGAGCAGCGTCCACGCCGCCATCCCGGCCAGCACGGACCAGCCAAGCAGAGGGCGTTCCAGGTCGGCCGAGCGCGCCAGATTGATGACGAGTGCCTGGGCCAGCAGGATGAACCGGAGGACGACGAGCCCTCTCCACAGCGACTCGGTGACCGTGCCGTCACCGGTGGCTCCGACACCAGGCTGCCCCGGCGCCTGTCGTGCTCTCACCGGTCAGCTCACCTTACGGATGTCCGACGACCGGCCAGCCGCGCCTCCGGGGACCGCCGACACCTGGTCGTGCGACGTCCCGCTCTCCCCGACTTTGCGGCCGCGAGCGAGCTCCTCCTTCGCCCGCTGCGCGTAGACGTCGACGTACTCCTGGCCGGAGAGCTCCATCACTTCGTACATGATCTCGTCGGTCACCGAGCGCAGGACGAACCGGTCGTCCTCCATGCCTTCGTACCGGGAGAAGTCGAGAGGCTTGCCGATCCGGACTCCTGGTCGCATGATCTTGGGCAACGCCTTGCCCGGCGGCTGCATCTTGTCGGTCCCGATCATGGCGACCGGGATCACCGGCGCCCCAGAGGCGAGGGCCAGGCGCGCGACGCCGGTCTTTCCCTTGTAGAGCCTCCCATCCGGGGAACGGGTTCCCTCGGGATAGATCCCGAAGAGCTCGCCGCGCTGCAGAAGTCGAAGTCCTGCCTCGAGGCCCGCCTGGCTGGCCCGACCGCCGGACCGGTCCATCGGGACCTGCCCGATACCCCGGAAGAAGAGCGCGGTGAGCCGGCCCTTGAGCCCGATGCCGGTGAAATATTCGATCTTCGCTGGGAACGTGATTCGTCTCGGCACGACGAGTGGCAAGAAGACCGAGTCGGAGAACGACAGGTGGTTGCTCGCCAAGATGGCCGGGCCCTCGCGCGGTATGTTCTCCAGCCCTTCGACCCACGGCCGGAAGATCGCCCGCAACAGCGGTCCAAGGGCGAAGACCTTGAGGAACCAGTAGAGCAAGTTTCACCTCCGACTTCCTCTCGGCACACTAGGCCTCCCTCTGCGCCAGGGCAACGCCCCGTGCCCGTGTCGAGGCCGACCCGGCGAGCCGTGCCGAGCAGGCCGACGCCGTCCCGGTTTGCGGCCGATATCCTCACAGATCATGTCGGTGCACGTTCAGCCCTACGCAGAGCCGTTCCATGGTGGATCCGGCGACATCGGCGTTCTGCTCTGTCACGGCTTCACCGGCTCGCCGGCCTCGATGCGCCCGTGGGCCGGTTTCCTGGCCGAGCGTGGCCTGCGGGTCGTGGCGCCACGCCTTCCCGGCCATGGAACGAGCTGGCAGTACCTCAACCGCACCGGCTGGCAGGACTGGTACGCATGCGTCGAACGTGAGCTGATCAAGCTCAGCGAGGTCTGCGAGATGGTGGTCGTCGGAGGCCAGTCGATGGGGGCATGCCTCGCACTGCGACTGGCTCAGGTGCATCCCTCGCGGATCTCAGGGATCATGCTGGTCAATCCGGCACTCCGCAGCCGTGACCCACGCTTGCTCGCCTTGCCGGTGCTGCGACGGTTCGTGGCGTCGGTGCCTGCCATCGGTCATGACATCAACAAGCCGGGGATGCACGAGGGCGCCTACGATCGCACGCCACTTGCCGCGCTGTACTCGCTCACCAGGCTGTGGCGGATCGTCGCCGCCGACCTGCCAAAGGTCACGCATCCCTTGCTGCTGTTTCGTTCCCTGCAAGACCACGTGCTGGACGGGTCGAGTGTGCGCCTGCTGCGACGCCGGGTCGGTTCCCGCGAGATCGAGGAGCACGCCCTGGCCGACAGCTACCACGTCGCCACGCTCGACTACGATGCGCCGACGATCTTCGCGGAGTCGTTCGCGTTCGTGAAACGTCTCGGTGAGAAGGCGATGCAGACACTGGCCTAGGTGACGGCTGGTCGTCGAGGATCGGTTCCGGCACGCTCATCCCCTCAGGTGACCTGGAGCAGCTGTGCGTGACAACGGGTTGCGAGCCGAGTCGTACGTCGCCGTTGCCGACCTCGACCCGAGGATCGCCGACGCCTTGCTCACGATCCTTGGCGATGCCGGAATCGCCGCCTACACCGAGCCGTGCCAACCCGCGGTGGGCGCCGTCCCGGAGGCCCGGTTGCCGTCGCTGCCGTGCGTCAGGCTGTACGTCGACCAAGCGGCCGAGCAGCAGGCCCGGAGCGTGATGGACGACCACCTGACGAGGTTGCGAAGCACCGTCGACCAGTCTGACCGGCACCCGCACACCTCGCCGGAAGGATCCGACTCGACGTCTGGACAGCGTGAGTCCGGCGACGACCGAGGTGAGCCCGACACGCACGAGCCCGATGGCCCAGCCCAGGAATCGGACGCGCAAGCCTGGGAGCAGATCGTGGCCGGCTTCAACACGCCCGCGACCGACGTCGTACCCCGATGGCCGGCAGCGGAGGACCTCACCGAGGACTCGACACAAGACGGCATGCACGTCACCGCGGACGCCCAAGACCGCGACGACGCCGGAGCGAACCCAACCGACGCCTCCGACGAGGACCGCTTCGTTCCCCCACCTCCCCCGCCGCTTCCCAAGCTGGAACCGCTCACCAAGCTGGCCTGGGCGGCCTTCCTGGGCGGACCGCTCATCCTGCTCGTGAGCGCGGTTGCGGGCATCTACCTCCCGCGCTGGCTCGTGTTCGCGGGTGTCGTCGGTTTCATCGGAGGCTTCGTGACGTTGGTGGTCCGCATGAAGGGCGGGCCGCCGAATGAAGGGGACGACGGCGCGGTGGTGTGACGCCGACGACCGTGCGTGGCCTGGCTCTCACCGGATGAACTGGTCGACGAAATCCGCACCGAGCCCGACAGCGGCGTAATGCGCTCGACACAGCTCGATCTTGGTCCAGACGTCTTCGTACCCGATCTGCGTGCCGGCTTCGTCCAGATAGATCATCGCGCCGGTGATGTTGAAGAAGGTGATCATCTCGGGGCAGTCGTCCGGCACCGCGAGCGTGTGGATCTCGCCCGGCGGCTCGTAGACGAAGTGTCCGGCTTCGGCCATCCACGGATGCTCGTAGTAGTGCCACTTCCCCTTGATCACGTAGCCGTACACGGCGGCCGGATGCCGATGCCGCGAGACGACACCCGACCGCGTGACCCGCAGCAGGTTGCACCACTGCCCGAGCGTCGTGTTGAACATCAACGGACGAAACCACACGTTGGGCTCTTGCTGCACCCAGATGCGTTCGTCGTCGGGCATCGCGGGCAGGGCGATCTCGGCAAGGACGCCCTCGGATTCGGTGACCTTGCCGAACACGATTTCCTTGCTGTCGGCCATCCGGTCGCTCACTCCCTTCGTACGAAGCCGTTCCGTCACGCCGCGAGGTAACCGCCGTCGACCGGGACGATCGCACCGGTGACGAACGACGCCGCCGGGGAGGCGAGGAACGTCACCACGTGGGCGACCTCCTCGGGAGTCCCCCACCGCCGCATGGGCGTGCGTTCGAGGATGCGCCGCTCCGTTGCGGGATCCTCACGAAGCTCGGCCGTGAGCGGCGTACGGATCCAGCCCGGCGCGACGGCATTGACCCGGATGTTGTCGTCGGCATACGCGACGGCAAGCGACTTGGTGAGCTGGACCACGCCACCCTTGCTCGCGGAGTACGCCGGCACCAACGGCCCGCCGAAGTAGCTCAGCATCGACGCGAC
>DATCKU010000095.1:0-2189 GCA_036564245.1 Actinopolymorphaceae bacterium | reverse complement strand
CGGCAGTTCCCATGAGCATGCGACAGGGATCGTTCGCACTCGGCGCCAACCGGATGCAGACGACGGTGCGGGTCGTCGTCCCCGCGGCGATGTCCGGCATCATCGCCGCGATCGTGCTCGGCATCTCTCGTGCCGTTGGCGAGACCATGATCGTCGCGATCGCGTCCGGCCAACAGCCGGTGATATTGCGCGATCCCCTCGAGGCAGGGCAGACCATGACCGGTTTCATCGCCTCCGCGGCGCTCGGCGACAGTCGCGTCGGATCGCTCGAGTACAACACGCTTTTCGCCGTCGGGCTGCTGCTCTTCGCGATGACGCTCGTGGTCAACCTCGTGAGCGTCCGGCTCGTCCGACGCTTCCGGGAGGCGTACTAGATGGCGGCCGTCTCGACACCTGCAGCACCCGCCGGGCTCCGCCGCAGCCGTGGCGGCGAGCGCAGCCTGGTGTCGTTGGCGTTTCTCGTCGTGCTGTGGCTCAGCCTCTTCTTCTCGTTCGTCTTCCTCGCGATCCTCGTCATCACCACGTTCATCGAAGGGTTGCCACGGCTTGACGTCAGGTTGTTCACGAACTACACGTCGGCTTTCGCCGAACGCGCCGGAGCGCGGGCGGCCATCCTCGGATCGCTCATGGTCGTGGGGTTCTGCGCGTTGCTCGCCGTGCCGCTCGGTGTCGCGGCGGCGATCCACCTGGAGGAGTTCGCCGACCGCCACAGGTGGTACAACCGGCTCTTCGAGTTGAACATCCAGAACCTCGCCGCGGTGCCGTCCATCATCTACGGCATCCTGACGCTCGGCGTTCTCGCTCTACTCGGCGTGAAGAACAAGAACATCGTCGCCGGCGGCGCGCTCGCACTCGCGCTGTTGATCCTGCCGGTCATCATCATCACCGCCCGGGAGGCGCTGCGCGCCGTACCGAACGACATCAGGGAGGCCTCGCTCGCGCTGGGAGCCACCGAGTGGCAGACGGTCTGGCGCCAGACGCTTCCAGCCGCGATACCAGGCATCGCCACCGGCACGATCATCGCGCTGTCTCGAGCGATCGGCGAGGCCGCGCCGCTGTTGGTGCTCGGTGGCCTCGTGTTCGTGACGTACGACCCCAACGGCTTGCTGAGCGGATTCACGACCATGCCGATCCAGATCTACAACTGGGCGGGGCTCCCGCAGGCCGACTTCAAGGTGGTGGCCTCCGCGGCCATCATCCTGCTGCTCGCGATCCTGCTGGCGATGAACGGACTGGCCATCTACATCCGCAACCGCTATCAGCGGCGGTGGTGATCCGACCATGATGGGGCGCACATCCATGGCACAAAGCGATCGTACGATCCATGTCGGGCAGACATCGGCTGCCCGAACTGCCGAGAGCGCGGAGAACGGCCTTGGCCGGGTCGACGGACGGCGCCTGGTCGAGTCCAGGCTCAGTCCGCAGCAGGAGCTCGCGGCCGAACCCGTGGCCGTGATGGAGTGCCGGAGCCTCAACGTCTACTACGGGTCGTCCCATGCGGTGCAGGACGTGACGCTTCCGTTCGCCCAGAACGAGATCACCGCGCTCATCGGTCCGTCGGGTTGCGGTAAGAGCACGGTGCTGCGCTGTCTCAACCGGATGAACGACCTGGTGCCGGAGGCCCGGGTCGAAGGTGAGGTGACCTTTCGCGGCGAGAACATCTACGCGTCCGACGTCGACCCGATCGAGGTCCGTCGGCGGGTCGGCATGGTGTTCCAGAAGCCCAACCCGTTTCCGAAGTCCATCTACGACAACGTGGCCTACGGCCCGCGCGTGACCGGCATGAAGGTCGACGACATGGACGAGCTGGTGGAGAAGGCACTGCGCGGTGCCGCGCTCTGGGACGAGGTGAAGGACAAGCTGCACCAGAATGCGTACAGCCTGTCCGGTGGGCAGCAGCAGCGACTCTGCATCGCGCGTACCATCGCGGTGGAGCCCGACGTGATCCTCATGGACGAGCCGTGCTCGGCACTCGACCCGATCGCAACGGCCAGGATCGAGGACCTGATGCAGCAGCTGCGGGAGCGCTACACGCTGGTCGTGGTGACGCACAACATGCAGCAGGCGGCACGCGTGTCGGACCGTACGGCGTTCCTCACCGCCCGGCCCGACGAGACGACCGGCAACCGCACCGGCGTGCTGGTGGAGTTCGACACCACGGCGAAGATCTTCTCGAACCCCTCCGAGAA
>DATCKU010000094.1:0-2007 GCA_036564245.1 Actinopolymorphaceae bacterium | reverse complement strand
ACCGAACGCCTCGATAGCCACCCCCTGTCCGGGGGACACGGCGAAACGCCGCTCGATCTCCTCGGCAGGGAGCCGCAAAAGCTCCTTCGCCACGAGCGCCTGTTCTTCCGGTCGCCAGTCGCGCGCCAACCCGGCCTTCTGGACGAGGAGTGCATTCGCCCCCTCGGCGAGCACGACCACGTTCGCATACAGCTCACCCTGCTCGCCCGCTCGAACGCCGACGATCCGCCCGTCTTCCCAGAGGAGATCTTCGACCGTGACACCCGTCGCGATCAGCGCTCCGGCCGCTTCGGCTTGCTCGGCGAACCAGCGGTCCCATTCGGCACGCAGCACGCTGAACGCGTTGTACGGCGGTTGCCCGAAGACGGGAGTTCGGTAGCTCAGGCCGATCGCGTCCTCATCGGTCAGTAGCACGTAGCGCTGCTCGATGATCGCCCGCTCGAGCGGTGCCACACGCCAGAAGTCCGGTACGAGTTCCTCGGTCGGCTGGCGGTAGAGGATACCCCCCATCACGTTCTTCGCGCCCGGGTAGGCCCCCCGTTCCAGCACGATCACCTCGACACCCGCCCGCGCGAGCGTCAGCGCAGTCGCGACCCCAGCCGGCCCTGCCCCGACGACGATGACCTCGACGCGCTCCTGGCTCATGCGAAGCGCCCCCGTCGCTCACGCAACCGGGCGATGAGTCGTGGCACGATCTCGTTCCAGTCGGCGATGACCGCGAAGTCGGCCTGCTTGACCAGCGGTGCGTTCGGATCCCGATTGATCACGACGACCGTCTCGCTCCCTTGCATCCCGACGGTGTGCTGCACCGCTCCCGAGACGCCGACACCGAGGTAGAGCTTCGGCCGTACCTGCTTGCCCGTCTGGCCGATCTGCTCGTAGTGCGGCCGCCAGCCGAGATCGCTCACCGCCCGGGTGCAGCCGAGCGCGCCACCGAGCAGCTCGGCCAGTGCGGCGAGCTGCTCGAACCCCTCGGGCCCACCGATCCCGCGCCCGCCGACGACGACCACCGGTGCGCCCTCGAGATCGACCTGTCCACGCGGCTTCTCGACCATCCGCGTGACCCGCACGCGTCGGTCAGCGTCCTCGAGTTCGACCGGCAGTCGTTCGATCGCCACTGGCTCTCCGGGTTCCGGCGGCCGGAAGGAACCGGACCGAACGGTGACGACTGCCACACGCGTCCGGCTGGCCCGAACCGTCGTGAGCAGCTTGCTCTGATACACCGGTCGCGTCACCACGAGTTCGTCCGCCGTCACCTCGAGCGCGACAACATCGACGAGGTGCGGCACCCCACGGCGTGCTGCCACCAGCGCGGCGACATCGCGACCGAGTGTCGTACCCGGCAAGAGGACGAGCGCTGGATCGAGCCGTTCCCACGCCGCCAGGACTGCTCG
The DNA here is from genome assembly GCA_036564245.1 of Actinopolymorphaceae bacterium. GTDB lineage: Bacteria > Actinomycetota > Actinomycetes > Propionibacteriales > Actinopolymorphaceae > Thermasporomyces. The sequence continues at coordinate 613 of DATCKU010000094.1, read as the reverse complement.
TGCGACCCGTTCGGCAACCGGCTCCGCGAATTCCGGCGCATCGACAGTGAACACGCGAGCAACCCCCAGCCGCCCGACCGACTCGGCTGCCGCACCGATTCCCTGCCCGACGACCAGCGCAGTCGCTGAACCGAGCGCCTCCCGCACTGCCTGGGCCGCCCCGCACAGTTCCAGTGCAGCTGGACGCGGCTGGCCACCCGACGTTTCGATGACGACCAGGACACCGTTCGCTGCCATCGTCCCCTGCACCCTTCCTCAACCCAAGAGACCACGCGCTTCCAGGAAAGCGAGGAGCTGTTCCACCGCCTCCTCGGGCGGAACGTCCTGCAGGACGATACCGGCAGCCTTGGCAGCCGGTTGGCGCAGCCCTTCCCATCGTACGAGCGGCACGAGTGCATCCACCTGGATACCGAGATCGACCGGCGCGAGCCGCTCGATCGGCTTGCGGCGAGCGTCCATGATCCCGCGCAGGGTCGGCAAGCGTGGTTGCGGCAAGGCCGAGAGTGCACAGAGGACGACCGGTGGTGCGACTTCCTGGAACTGGTGGCCGTCTTCGATCTCGCGTTCGATTTCGAAGAGACCGTCGCGGAACTCCCAGCCGACCACGTTGCTC
>DATCKU010000093.1:0-1551 GCA_036564245.1 Actinopolymorphaceae bacterium | reverse complement strand
GCGTGGTCAGCGGTCGTCGCGGGTGGCGGCACCGGTCGCGGCCCCGGCTACCGTCGAAGGGCACGCCCTCGTAGCTCAGGTGGACAGAGCGACCGCCTCCTAAGCGGTAGGCCGCAGGTTCGAATCCTGCCGGGGGCACGGAGTGAGGTGTCGGGCTGGACGGCCGGTCGTCGTCTTCGCCTCGACGACCGACGTGACCGGATCCCCGCCGTGCAGACGGTCAAGTGGGCGGAAGCTGACCGGCCTTGACGGCAAGTGCTCGGGCCTTGGCGAGCCGCCCGATGAAGCGATCGCTTCCCGCTCCGGGTGGGCAGGCCGCCATCCACCGTTCGAGGACCGCCACCTCTCCCGCGTAGTCCTTCTTCCGGCGCAGGATGATCGCGGCTCTTTCTGTGTACGCGGGAGGCGGTACCTCCCCAAGTATCTGGCTGGCTCGCTCGGTGGCGTCGATGATCTCGAGCAGCAGCTCGAGCGCTTCGTCGTCCCGCTTCTCGGCCCGAAGCTTGTCGAGTGTGGGCACCCACTCGGTGTAGAAGCGGCCGCGGACGTAGCCAGCCTGCTCGGCTTCCTTCCGGCGCGTACGTTCGCGGTGCGCTCGGTAGCCAGGCTCCTGGCGAAGCACGACCCAAGGATCGGGCCACACCGTGTTCTCGCCGTCGAGCGCTTTGAGGCAGTCGCCTGGCGACGCAAGGCTGAGCGTTACTCCGTAATGCCCGACGTCGCCGAGGCGTCGTGCCCACCCACCGAGGATCAGGGCTGCGCAGGCACCGATCTCGCCGTTAGCGGCGAGGCGACGTACGACCGGCTTGTACCGCAGAGCGTCCTCTCGTGAGAGGTGGCCGACCTGGCGCCCGTCGATCCAGACGCCCACGGCGTTGCGGTCGTAGGGGTTCCTTGGCTCGGGAACCAGCGTGGCGGTGCACTCGCGCGCATGCCCGTCCTCAGTGCGCCCTCCGCACACCTGGTCGAGCGATTCCTGGTAGTAGGCCTCGCCAACGACTTTCACGATCCGGCCACCCGGGAGCGTACGCACCTTTGCGGTTGAGGGCGTCACGGCTCGCTGCTCGGTGAGCCGAGTGCGCCACCGGTCGAGGAGCCCCATGCTCCGTCCCCCTGTCTGTGTGTTGCCGACATCTCTGCGCGCGGTCCCGTGCGGTTTCTCGAGAGGCCGCTCAGCTGAGACCTCGGAACCGCTGGGGTTCCGTCTGCGCCTCAGGGACCGGGCGAGACCCAGCCAGCGAGCTACTCCGACTCAACTTGGCTCCGCCGCGTCGGAATCGCTCCCGGTTGTCCGCCCGCCTGGTTCCCAGAGCACTGATCGTAGCGTGACCCTTTGGTCGGGCGACGGCATGGCGGTCGGGTACGGCTGGCTCCCGCCGCAGACCGGCCGCTGCCCCTTGAACACGGTGACTCACCGTGCCAACCTAGAACCGCGTTCTAATTTTCCTCGGGAGGGGGCGCGGTGAGCGACCACGACGACCGCCGGTACACCGTCATCTCGGCCGACACCCACGCGGGCGGCAGCCACGCGATGTACCGCGAGTACCTCGA
>DATCKU010000092.1:0-98811 GCA_036564245.1 Actinopolymorphaceae bacterium | reverse complement strand
GTGCCCTTCAACAACTCGATGAGCAGGTTGGCGAACGACGGCAACATGATGGGGATCGCCTGCGGCAGGATGACCCGACGCATCCGGTCGACGTTCGACATGTTGCAGGCTGTGGTCGCCTCCCACTGCGCCTTCGGTACGGCGAGAATCGAGCCACGCACGACCTCCGAGCCGTAGGCGCCGTAGCTCAGCCCGAACGTGATGATCGCGGCGAACATCGGGTCGAGTCGATAGCCGGTCAGCTGGGGGAACGCGAAGAAGATCCAGAAGAGCTGGACGAGCAACGACGTCCCGCGAAAGAACTCCACGTAGACCCGAGTAGCGCCTCGGACCCACGCCCACTTGCTGAGCCGCAACATGCCGGCGACGAACGCCATCACCAGCGCCGCAAGGCCACCGAAGACGGTGAGCAGCAACGTCGTCGGAAGACCGCCGAGGAGAGGAACTAGTAAGTCATCGAACCATTCCATGGTCTGTGCTCGGTCTTTCTCCTCAAGCGGCGATCACGCCTTCGCGTTGCACAGCGAGCTCGCGGTCTTCTCCGCAGCTGCGTCGACCTCTTCCTTGAGAATTCCGAAGGGTTTGACGATCTCGTAGACTTCACCGCTCTCTTGCATCTTCTCGAGCTCGGCGTTGAAGGCGTCTCGCAAGGCCGTGTCGGACTTGCGGAAACCGAAGCCGCCACATCCGGCTTGCTCCTCACCGTCGATCACGGGGAAGAACGGCTCGCTGAGCTCGAGATTGGGATTCGGGTCGGATTCCAGCTGTGTCTGCAGCGACAGCCTGGTCAACGCCAAGGCGTGGATCTGCCCGTTCGCCAGGGCTCTCACGGCGGTCGCCTGGTCGTCGAACCCCGGCGTGATCTGCTCTTCCGGCACACCCGATTCCAGCGCCCAGCCGTACTCGACCACACCAGTTCCCATCGTTCCCAGCTTGATGTCCGGGTTGGCCGCGACGTCCTCGAACGACGCCGCCCTTTCCGCCGGACTTCCCTTGAGGATGAGCAGGGCGGTCTGCATGCAGTAGTCCGGGTTGGAGAAGATGACAGCATCGCAGCGCTCGGGTGTGATGAACATCCCCGCGGCGATGACGTCGAAGGTCTCGTTGTTCAACGAGTCAGGCAGCGCGTCGAACGTCACGGTCTCGGCCTGCATGGTGTCGATACCAAGCCGTTTGAAGATGGCGCGAGCGAGCTCGGGAGCCTGACCTGTGACCTTGTCACCTTCCTTGTATCCAAAGGGCTTCTCGTTTGCGATGCCGACCTTGATGACGCCTTCCTCCTGTGCTCGTTGGAGTGTGTCGCCTGCACCTGTCCTAGTGCAGCTCACAAGACTCCCCGCACCCACGCCGAGCGCGGCCACGCCGCCGAATCCTGCGAGGGTCCGGTTGAGGAATACTCGTCGGCTCAAAACTTGTCGGGTCACGTCTTCTCCAGTCAGTTTTCCCGCAACAGTCGGACGAGTGAGCACAACAGGAAGAAGACCTACGGCCACCTAGCGGCGTACGTCTCACCACAGTGCCACGCAGCAGGTCTGCGCCTGCCGTCATGCGCACGAGCCCTAGGCCAGTTGCACGTCACGCGGGCCCACGACGTCAGGCCAACCGGCAGCGGTCGGCCACGCCTTCAAACTCCCAGGAAGCTATCGGCGTACCGTATGGATGTCAACAATTCGTTCCCTCTACGCAACGGACGGATAGCCTGCGGCGAGTGCGACGACAAGAATGTGCACGCGTGTGGCTGTATTCGTAGCGTTCTCCGGCCCGAGACGTAGGACAGTTCACATAGGAACAACCGGGGTTCACATATGAACGACCTGGATGGCCGATCAGGTTGCCGTCAGACGAGCCTCGGCCGCCGAGCGTCGAGACGCGGGCGATCAGCTGACCGCGACGTTGATGTACTTCACCTCGAGGAACTCCTCGATTCCGAGCCGCCCGCCTTCGCGACCGATGCCTGACTGCTTCACGCCCCCGAAGGGGGCAGCCGGGGTGGACACCATGCCGCGGTTGAGTCCCACCATTCCGCTCTCCAGCGCCTCGCTCACCCGGATGCCTCGCGCGAGATCGCGTGTGTAGACGTACGAAACCAGTCCGAACTCGGTGTCGTTGGCCGCGGCTATCGCCTCTTCCTCCTGCTCGAACGTCATGACCGGCGCCACCGGCCCGAAGATCTCCTCACGCGACATGCGAGCCTGCGCAGGCACCTGGGTGAGGACGGTCGGCTGGTAGAAGTACCCCGGCCCAGAGATCGCCGAGCCGCCGATCAGCGCCTTGGCGCCGTGGGCTAGCGCGTCGTCGACCAGTCCTTGCACCTTGGCTCGGGCCTCCGCGTTGATCAGCGGGCCGACCTGCACACCCTCCTCGACACCTCGGCCGATACGCATGGCGGACATGCGGTCGGCCAACCGGCGTGAGAACTCGTCGGCAACCTGCGCGTGGACGTAGAACCGGTTCGCCGCGGTGCACGCCTCGCCGATGTTGCGCATCTTGGCAATGAGCGCACCGTCGACCGCCGCGTCGAGGTCGGCGTCCTCGAAGACGATGAACGGCGCGTTGCCACCGAGCTCCATGGACGTCCGCTTGATGGTGGCGGCGCACTGCTCGAGCAGCAACCGACCAACTGCGGTCGACCCGGTGAACGACAGCTTGCGTGACCGCTGGTCGCGGATCAGCGGACCCATGACCTCGGCCGCGTGGTTGGTCGTGATGACGTTGAGCACGCCCTCCGGCAGGCCCGCCTCCTGCAAGATCGCAGCCAGGGCGAGCATCGACAGCGGTGTCTCCGGCGCCGGTTTGACCACCATGGTGCAGCCGGCCGCGACCGCCGGGCCGATCTTGCGTGTGCCCATGGCCATCGGGAAGTTCCACGGAGTGATCAGCAGGCATGGGCCGACCGGCTGGCGGTGGATGATGAACCGGGACTGTCCGTCAGGAGAGACCGCATAACCACCCTCGATGCGTACCGCCTCCTCGGCGAACCACCGGAAGAACTCGGCGGCGTAGGCGATTTCTGCTCGGGCGTCGGGAAGCGGCTTGCCCATCTCCAAGGTCATCACCAGAGCGAGCTCGTCCTGCCGGTCGAGCAGCATCTGGTAGGCACGCGAGAGGATCTCGCCGCGTGCCCGGGGCGGATGAGCGGCCCATGCTCGCTGGGCGTCGGCTGCGGCGGTCAGTGCGGCGAGTCCGTCCTCCGGCGTAGCGTCCGCGACTCGGCACAACGACTCGCCGGTCGACGGATCCTCCACCTCGAACGTCGCGCCCCCGGTCGCGTCGCGCCACTCGCCACCGATGAGCAGGTGTTTCGGCACGGCAGCGATTGCCGCCCGCTCGTCTGTCCCACCCTCGCTGTGTGGATCGGCGCTCATCGTTGGGCAACCTCCTCACCGTCCGACGATCTCAGCACAGCGTGTGGCTCACGCCCGGCGTCCACACGCCTGGCGAGCCCGGAAGGCCATGCCTCGAGCGCGGGATGATCCCGCGATCTCCAACCTAGCCGCGGTCGGCAGCATGTGCGAGCGATCGTCTTCCCGGGCTGCCGAGGAGGAGGGCGTTCAGATTGTCGGCAAATCTGACATCCGCCTGACGTCACGCTGCGTCGAGAACATCGTGAGGAGGTCTGCGGGCAGCCGCTCGTTTATGCAAAGGTCAGCCACAAAGTGGCGTCAGGGATGCGGCGGCAGGCCGAACAGCGGGAACAGCCGGTCGGGGTCGAGGAAGAAGTTGAGTCCCGCCACCTTTCCCCGCGAGATCTCCACGACGTGCAGCGAGAACGGCTTGAAGCCGCCAGAACCGTCCGGCCGATACTGACCGAATGCCGGCATTCCGTTGGCGGTCGTCGGAATGAGTCGCGAGCCCTTACACCCGATGCCCTGTCCCAGCATCCAGGCCCGCACCTGGCTCGGCCCACGCAGCCACAGCTCGTACGGCGGCATCTGCTGCACTGCGTCCTCGTGCAACAGCGAGACGAACGAGTCGATGTCGTAGCTTTCGAACGTCTCGACGTAGCGGGCCAGCAGCTTCTGCTGCTCGTCGTCCATCGGCTGCACCGGCCCGGCGTCGGTCATCTGCGCGGCCGAGAGCGTCGCCCGCGCCCGCTGCAACGCGCTGTTGACCGAGGCGACGGAGGTCTCCAGCAGAGCGGCCACCTCACTGGCCCGCCAGGCGAGGACGTCCCGCAAGATGAGCACGGCCCGCTGTCGTGGCGGGAGGTGCTGCAAGGCGGCGATGAAAGCCAGCCGAATGCTGTCACGCGCGACCACGACCTCGGCCGGATCGGCGTCACGTGCGACGACTCGCTCATCGGGAACCGGCTGGATCCAGGTCGCCTCAGGGAGCGGCGGGGTCAGCGCCGTGTCCGCGGTCTTCGGCTCGGTGAGGTCCATGGGCCGGGCTCGGCGCTGTCGACCCTGCAACTGGTCGAGGCAGACATTGGTCGCAATGCGGTACAACCAGGACCGAAGTGCCGAACGCCCCTCGAAGCGGTCGAGAGCTCGCCAGGCGCGCAGGATCGTCTCCTGCACCGCATCCTCCGCCTCGAAGATCGAGCCCAGCATGCGGTAGCAGTAGCCGGTCAGCTCGGTGCGATAGTGCTCGAGCTGCTCCTCGAGGCCCGAGGCCTCGAGCCGGTCGGAGCTCGCCGCGGTGCTGGACATGTCGGCACCAAGTCCCTCCTGGCCGCTGGTCAGGTCCCTCCTAGCCGCTGACCCGACCAGACGTACCGCTCAGTGGGCCACCATCGTAAGCACGTTCACCGACAGCCGGGCCACCCGGCGTCCAGCCGCTCGGGCCGAGAATGACAGCTCCGGCACGTCAGGCATCGCGCCGTAGGAACAGTCGCCAGGCGATAACGAGGACGACCCCGATAAAGAGTGCGAAGACCGTGCCGCCTTCCCACCGAGACAGCAGCTCGATGACCGGGCTGCCCCTGTCCACCGGGCTCACCGGCTCGGCCCGCACCAGCTGCATGCCGGCGGCGAAGGGCAGATAGGGCAGCGCGTGACGGAGGAAGGAGAGGGCCTCGAGCTGCGCGAGCGCCTGGATCAACGGCTCGACGACGAGGGGCGCCATGAGAATGATCACGATCGGCCCCGGGATCGCCCGCGTGAGCTGACCCAAGGCGGTCCCGAGCACTCCGCACAGTGTGACCAGCACGACATAGCCAGCCAGCACGGCGAGCGTGTCGCCTTCGCCCAGCGGGATCGGCTCCGCTCGGACCACCGTGCCGGTCGTCCAGCAGACCACGAGGCTGGCGAGGGCGATCAGCGCCGACGCCACGGCCACCACGATCGCCTTGGCCGCGAGCAGAGCAGTACGACGTGGCATGGCGGTCAACGTCGGCAGGATCGTGCCGTGCCGGTACTCGTGTCCGGTCGCGAAGATCCCGATCAGCGAGGTGAAGACCGCGACCATGGAGAACGGCAGCTCGGCGCCGCCCGCGGTGAGCACCGTCGCCACGAACTGCCAGCTCATGGGCTCGGACCGGTCGGTGTCGTACACGAAGGCGAGCGTCGCCAGCGCACACAACACCAACGCCGATCCGGCGAGCCAGTAGGTCGACCAGACGGTACGAATTCGTGCCGACTCGAAGCGCAAGGCGTCGATCATGCCGGACCTCCAGACTCGGCGGGCGCGACCGACGACGACGCGGGCAGCACGGTCCCGACGTACTCCTCCGACGCTCCAGTCGCCTGCAGGAAGGCCTCCTCCAGCGACGCCGTCGACGAGGTGAGCTCGTGCAGCACCGCACCGACCCGCGCCGCCACCTCCCCGACCGTCGCGGCTTCGACGCCGCCGAACCGGACGCTCCCGTCGGCGGCGGTGCTGACCTCGACGGCCGGAAGCGTCTCGAGAACCGCCTTGACCAGGACATCGCTGTCGGGGCTTCGGACGACGACCGATGACCGCGTGAAGTCACGGATGAAGTCCGCGGCGGGGCCTGCTGAGATCAGCCGGCCGCGCCCGATGACCACGAGGTCGTCCGCCATGAGCGCCATCTCGGCGAGGAGGTGGCTGGAGACGAAGATCGTCCGCCCCTCGGCGGCGAGCTTCTTGAGCAGGTCACGGAGCCACTGGATGCCGTGAGGATCGAGTCCGTTGGACGGCTCGTCGAGGATCAGCGTTCCGGGGTCGCCGAGCAGCGCGGCTGCGAGTCCGAGCCGCTGGCCCATTCCGAACGAAAAGCCGCCGGGACTCTTTCGTGCGACATCGGCCAGCCCTACCATGGCGAGTACCTCGTCGACGCGGCGGGTCGAGATCCGGTTCGCCGCGGCGAGCATGCGCAGGTGGTTGCGAGCCGATCGCTTGGGATGGAACGCCTTCGCCTCGAGGACGGTGCCGACCTCGCGCATCGGGTGGCGGATGTCCGAGAAGCGCCGACCGTCGAAGAGCGCTTCCCCACCGCCGTGGTCGAGCTCGAGCATCAGCCGCATCGTGGTCGACTTGCCAGCCCCGTTGGGGCCGAGGAAGCCGGTGACCACGCCCGGCCGCACCTCGAACGACAGATCGTCGACGGCGATCGTGTCGCCGTACGCCTTGGTGAGTCCGTTCGCCTGGATCATGGCCAGCATGCTGCTGGCCAAAGGCACCGCTTGACGTCGCCCGAACGTCGCTCGCGGCCTGCAACTTTCGTCGCGTCGGGCGCTAGCTGACCATCTCGTACCCGTCGATCAGCCAGTCGCCGTCGACCAAGACCATCGTGTAGCGGTGGGTCTCGTCGGAGGTCGTGCCGTCGGTCTTCTCGTAGACGACCCGCGCCGTGACGTAGACCTGCTCGAGGTACTCTGCCTCGCTCTCGAGGACGGTGGCCTGGACGTCCGCGATGCCACTCCAGAACGGCTCGTAGTTGTCTTCGAACGTTCCGACCTCTTCTTGATACTTCAGCGTGAGCCGGCTCCAGCCTTCCTCGACGTCCTCCGGCATCACGTTGTTGTAGTAGTCCTCGAGCGCTTGTCCCGCTTCGGCTTCCGCCTCGGCCAGGTCCTCGGGGTCCACGGGAGGCTCGGTCGGTGTGCTGTCCGCGGTGTCTTCTGGCGACGGTGAGGCCTCGGCCTCCTCCTCGTCGTTCTCGGTCGGCGTCTGGCTTGGCGTCTCCTTGGGCGGATTCGGCGTCCGCGACGCCTGAGGTCGAGGCTGGTTGGTCGAAGGGTTAGCCTGCGGGCTCTCGCCCGACTCGTCATCGTCGAAGAAAGTGGGCAGCAGGATCGCGGCCGCGACCCCGAGGAAGCAGGCCAGCGCGACCAGCAGCCACCCGGTCTTCCGCGACCGCTTGCCCGGCTCGTCGCCCGCGTAGTCGTCGTCACCGTCCCATCCATCTCCCGGCGGCGGGCCTGGCTCCGGACCCCATGCTGGCGAGACCGGCTGCGTCGGCGCGGTAGGTGAGACGTACGGAGATTCCGCGGGCAGACGTGCGGTCGCCTGCTGTTCCGGAAGCGTTGGTGAACCGTACGAGGCGTCGCCAGGTCCACCGGGTGCATCCGCGCTTGCCACGGGAAAGCCGGCTCCGAGCGGAGCGCGCGCTGCGACCGGTTCGAGCATCCCCGCGACCTCGTCCATGGTGGGTCGACGCGTGGGATCCGGATCGAGGAGTCGCAGCAGCACAGGGCCAAGAGGGCCAGCCTGTCGTGGTGGGTTGATCTGGCCGGACGCCGCCCGGTGCAGCGCCGCTATCGCGTTGTCCGTACGACCGAGCGGTGGCTCGCCCTCCACCGCCGCGTAGAGCGTTGCGCCCAGCGAGTAGACGTCGGAGGCGTACGACGCGCGCTCGCCGCGTGCGACCTCTGGTGCGAGGAAGGCCGGCGTGCCCGAGATCAGGCCGGTCATCGTCACGGTCACGTCGCCCGTGGCTCGGGCGATGCCGAAGTCGACGAGCTTGACGTTGTTGCGCTCACCGAGGAGCACGTTGCCCGGCTTGACGTCGCGATGCACCACACCAACCGCATGGGCGGCCGCCAGAGCCTCGGCCGCCTGGAATCCGATCCGCGCCACCTCCGCCGGCGGAAGTGTGCCACGTTCCTCGAGCAGCTGGGACAGGCTGCGCGACGGGACGTACTCCATCACAAGACACGGTTGGCCCTCGTCCTCGACCACGTCGTAGACGGCGATGACGTGCGGGTGCTGGATGCGTGCGGCGATCCGGCTCTCACGCATCGCGCGCTGCTTGGCGTCCTCTGCCTGCTTGCCGTCGAGGTGGGGAGGCAGGAGCAGACGCTTCAGCGCGACGGTGCGGCTCAGGCGTTCGTCGTACGCCTTCCAGACGACGCCCATCCCCCCAGCGCCGATGCGTTCCCGCAGGCGATACCGACCGGCGACCAACCGGCCTTCTTCGCTGTCCATCACAGTCCCCCTGGATGCACGGCATCCATGACTCGTCGCGGCTTGGATCGTGGCCCCTCCCCACCATAAGTGGTCCCACGAACCGCAGGGCGCCCGCCTGACTCACGACCGGACGCCACACCCGCTCGGGTGGAGAGAGTCCAGACAGCACAAGGTCTGCGCCGGTTCGTCGGCCCCCGAGGGCGCGACATGTGCCGGCGCAGACCTTGGAGCTTGGCTGCGAACTCGCTGATCGATCGCTTCGCCGGATACCTCAGGCGGTGGCCGGAACCGGGTTCCCCTGGCCTCCTGCAGCCGGCCCGACGTACCGGGCGCTACCGAACGCGAGGATCGGCCACCCGATGATGCCGAACAGGAAGAGCCCGAAGAAGCCGAACACGGCGCTCTTCCCGAACGACCTCGCCAGATCCAGCGTCAAGATGATCGCCACCACGAGGTTGACGAACGGGATCAGGCAGAGGACCAGCCACCACCCAGGACGACCGACAATCTTCAGCATCACATAGATGTTGTAGAACGGGATCAGGCACGCCCAGCCGGGCTGGCCCGCCTTGGTGAAGACCCGCCAGTTCGACACGATCACCAAGACGATGACCGCCAACCAGATGAGGCTCATGACGGCGAGAAGCCCAGCCGGTGGCCCCATCGGAGTCGGCGTCTGAGGCGGCATGGTCGCTAGCGACAGGTACACCTATTCCTCCGGTTCGCAAGACGGAACGTGTACTTCTCCGAGGCCTTGTGGCCTCATCACACAATCGAGGAGACGAGATCATACGGCATGCTGGTCCCGACCCGCTCACGGGTTGGGGACAACGTATCGGAGCCGAGTCATCACTTCTCGAGCATGTCCTGCGCGTCGTCGGGCAGCGTGTCCCGATCCTGCTCGAGCTGCCGCGCGACGTCTGCGAGAGCCGGTTGGGCAGGCTCGTTCTTCGTGAAGATTCGGTCCAGGCCGGCGCCGATCGTGGCATTCGAGTTGGGGAAGACGAGCCGGGCGGGGTCGGGGATGCGCGCCTTCTCGATCTGCTTCACGGCCACCTCGAAGGCAGGGTTCTCCGCGAAGTGCTTCCGCATGGCCTCGGACTGGGCCGCCTCCTTCGTGACGGGCAGATAGCCGGTTCGCCTGGCCCATTCGACTGCCTGGTCAGGTTGGGCGAGAAACTTCAAGAACTCGAACGCGGCCTGCTTCCGCTCGTCTGGAGCCGCCGCCAGGACGGAGAAGCCCGAGCCGCCGGTCGGGCACCCGAACTCCTTCTCGGCCGGCAGCATCGCCGCGCCGACCTCGAACTTCGCCGCCTCGCTGAACCCGCCGAGCGCGCCAGTGCTCGACATCGCGGTCGCGGTCAGCCCGTTGATGAACTCCGCGCCAGGATCCTGCTTGGCTACCGCCATCTTGTCCTGGTGGATGAACCGGCGGATCCACTCGCCGGCCTCGACCACTGGCGGCTCGTCGATCACGACCTCCCAGCCGTCCGACAACGCGCCTCCCCACTGCCACGCCGTCCCCTGGAAGTACCACGCGTTGAACGGCGCCGTGTGATACGTGTGAACGACCGGCGTCGCCTCCAGTCCCTGCAGCGCCGGGCCCCACTCACGAAGCTCGGACCACGTCTCCGGCCCGCGGTCCGGCAGCCCAGCCTGGCTGAACATGTCCTTGTTGTAGACGAAGATCGGCGTGCTCCGCGCAAACGACAACCACCAGATCTCCCCTTGTGCCCGTCCTTCTTCGATGAACTCGTCGACGTAGACCGACGGCGCAAAGCTCGAGTCGAAGTAGCCGCTCAACGGCTCGAGGTGGTTGCTGAAATAGAACCGGTACCACGTGAGGTCGGAGAAGTTGACGATGTCCGGCACCTGCCTGGCCTGCAGCGTGGTCGCAAGCTTCTGGGCGGTCTCGTCGTACGAGCCCTGGTACTGGATCTCGACGAAGATCTCGTCCTGCGACGTGTTGAACGAATCGGCGAGGTCTTGCAGCACCTTGCCAGTCGCCTCGGCGAATGCCGACCAGCACACGATTCGCACCTTGCCCTCGGCACCTTTGGGTACCGGGCCGGACCCCGGCTGGGCGACGTTGCCACGGCAGCCAGCCGCCGCGAGTGTGCCCAGACCCGCGCAGAGTGACAGGAACGCCCGCCGACCGACTCCCTTGTGCCCAGACATTTCGCTTCACCTCCATGGGGCTTGCTCGTTACTTGATGGCTCCCTGGCTGAGGCCGGCGACGATGTGACGCTGCCCAGCGAGGTAGATGAGCAAGATGGGCAGCACGACGAAGACCGTTCCCGCCATGATCAGACCCCAGTCGAGCACGCCTTCCTCGCGGAAGAGGAAGCTGATGCCGACGGGGAGCGTTCGCATCCGGTCCGTGTTGGTGACGATGAGCGGCCAGAGAAAGTCGTTCCACTTCCCGACCAACGAGATCAGCCCGAACGTCACGACCATCGGTCGCGAGAGCGGCAAGACGACGTGCCACAGCATCCGAAGGTGTCCCGCACCGTCCAGCGTGGCCGCCTCGATGACCTCCTTCGGCAGGGTCAACATGTGCTGCCGCAAGAGGAACGCACCAAACGCCACCGCCGCACTCGGGATCACGATGCCCTCGTAGGTGTTGAGCCACCCGAGGCTCGCCACGGTCAGGTAGTTGGGAAGGATCGTGACGTAGATCGGCACCATCAACGAGGCAAGCAGGATCGTGAAGAGCACCTGCTTCCCCGGAAAGGGGAGGAAGACGAAGGCGTACGCCACGAAGACCGCGTTGACCAGCTCGAGCCCCGTACCGGCCAGCGTCGTGACGACCGAGTTGACGTAGAAGTTGCCGAACGGCGCGGCACCCCAGGCGGCCGGATAGTTGGCGAGCGTCGGGTGCTTTGGCAGGAGCACCGGCGGATACGTGTAGATGTCCTCCAGCTCCTTGAACGACGACGACGCAAGCCAGTACAACGGGAAGACGAAGATCACCGCCACGATCGCGAGCAGCACGTACAACGTGAAGACTCGCGCCGCGCCGCGTGCCGACACAGCTCGCGACCGGGTAGGTCCGCCGCCGGTCTGGCGTCGGGCCGCGGGGTCGCGCGGGACGAGATGCCGCGCGGCACGATGCGTCATCGGTAGTGGACTCTCCTCCCCACGTAGCGAACCTGCATGAGGGTCGCGAGCAGCAGAGCCACGAAGAGCATCGTCGCGCCGGCGGCGGCGAACCCGGTCCGGAAGGTCACGAATCCTTCCTGGTAGACGTACCACGCCAGCGTCGTCGTCGCCGACGCCGGACCACCGGCCGTCAGCACCGCGACGATGTCGAAGGCCTGGAACGAGAAGATGACGGTCGTGATGAGCACGAAGAACGTGACCGGCGACAGCAACGGCAGCGTGAGACGCCAGAAGCACCTGAACGGACCGGCACCGTCGACCTTGGCCGCGTCGTAGAGCTCGGCCGGAAGGCTCTGCAGGCCGGCGAGAAAGATGACCGTGTTGAGGCCGATGTGCTTCCACAGATAGACGATGATGACCGCCGGCATGGCCCAGTCGGGATCGTTGATCCAGTCAGGAGACGACAGCCCGACCGCCGAGAGCACTGGACGCAACAGTCCGTAGTTCGGGTCGAAGATGTAGGCCCACAGCAGCGCCACGGCGGCACCGCTGAGCACGACCGGCGCGAACACCGCCGTGCGAACCAGGTTTCGCCCCCTGAGCTTCTGGTTCAGCAGCATGGCAAGGCCCAGTCCGAGGACGACGCTCCCGCCGACGACACCGAACGCGAAGTACACGGTGTTCCCGAGAACACCGAGAAACCGTGGATCGGTGAGCATCGTGATGTAGTTGGCCAGGCCGACGAACTCCTTGGCCGGCGAGAGCATGTCCCAGTCGGTCAAGCTGAGGTAGAGCTGGTAGACGAGCGGCCAGTACGTGAAGACGCCGAGCAGCGTGAAGTTGGGACCGACGAAGAGCACGAACAGCAGGTAGGGCCGCAGGTTGCGGCGGCGTCGCCTACGCTCATCGCGATTCGACACCGTCGAGCCCGTGGCCCGAGCGATGACCTGCTCGGTCATACCAGTCTCCGCGTCTTACGGACGAGCTCGATGACGTCGATCCCCAGCGTGAAGCCGGCCGACTGCCGATGGCGTCCTGTCGTACGCAATCGAAGCACGTGCCTGCCTTTGCCAAGCACGCGGTCGTACCACCTCAGTGTGTGTCGCGCGACCGACGCCCGATAGCTGTCGAAGGGGCGTCCCAGCGGCTCGTCGTCGACCGAGATCTCGTAAACGCCTCCGTGCCGGCTTCCGCTCACGACGAGTGCGAGCTCCCACTCTCCATCGCCGTCGATGTCGAACGGAAGCTCGAGAGTCTCGTTCGGACCCGTGGCCTCCATCAGGAGCTGCGCGTCGTTCGACCACTTGCCGCCATTCATCCCATGGTTGGCTTGCACGACCACGGGACAGGTCGCGCGAGCCCGGTCCAGCAACGACTCGGCCTCGATCCACACCGAGCTCGAGCGATCGGAGCGCAACGCCCGCGCCATGCGGCCGGGATAGTCGGTGATCACGCCGTCGAGGCCACGCTCGGCCATCGTGCGCACCTCGCTGGCTGTGCTGCTGTTGGTCAGCACGCCGATACCGAGCGCGTGAACCCTTTCCACCAGATGAAGCGGGAATTCCCCCAGGCCAGTGCCGATGAACGCCACGACCTCGGCCAGTCGTCCAAGCTCGACCAGCGCCGTGTCAGGACGCACCGTCAACGCAGCGACGGGCGCGCCGGGATTCTGGCACGCGTACTGCACGGCGTGCTCCCGGTCGATCGACGCCACTACGACGTTGTCCCGGTCTCTCCCCTCCAGCTTCGCGGCCACGGCGGGAGCTAGACCTGGATCGCGGCTGGGCTGCTTCATCTCGATCAGGAGTCCGACCCGATCGCCTGCCAGCTCGAGGATCTCGTCGAGCGTCGGGATGCGCGCGCCGGCGAACCGCTGGTCGTTCCACGAGCCCGCATCGAGCATCCGAAGCTCGGCGAGCGTGAAGTCTTTCAGCAACCAAGGGGAACGTTCAGGAAAGACCTGCCGCACGTTGGTCGCACGAACCAGGTCCTCGTCGTGGAACAGCACGACCTCGCCATCGGCCGTGCGGCGAACGTCGATCTCGAGGACATCCGCGCCTTGCTCGATTGCCAATTCGCAGGCGTGAAGCGTGTTCTCCGGCGCTTCACCAGAGGCTCCTCGGTGCGCGATGACCAGTGGCGGCTCGCGGTCGAAGGCCGACGGTCGAGATACGAGCCGTCCCATCAGTCACACCGTCCCGCCAGCTGGGCCACTCTGCGGCGTTCATCGAGGTGAATCGATTTTCTACCCCACAAGCCAAATTGCTGTCAACGGAATACGTTGTTTGTTTGACAATGCGAAATCTCCGGTTCGAAAGCCAGCAGAATGGGACGCGACCAGAGGACATCGGGTCGCGCACGGGAATTGGCGATGGCGTCAGCGGTCGCAGCCACTCTCCTTGTCGGGCCGCACACTGGGACGGGCCACGTCGATGGTTCCCTTGTACGCATACGGATCCTCGCCGGTCACCAGGACGATGTCGCGCCAGTCCCATTTGGCGACATGGACGCCTTCCGGCACCTGATGCCACGGCAACAGTGACTCGGCACTCATGTAGTGGTTGGCGAGTGCGCGACGGAAACCATGCCGGCCGGTGTTCGGCAAGGAGCGGTGCAGGAGATAGCCGTTGAATATCACCACAGCACCGGCCGGTATCTCGACCGGCACCGCGTCCTCGTCACGATGGGGGAAGTCGTACGCCTCGACCGTGCAGTCGAACCGCTCGTCGTCCTGCTCCCGGTCGGGGTAGATGACCCCTCGCTTGTGGGATCCGGGCAGCACCCAGAGGCAGCCGTTCTCGATCGTGGCGTCGTCCAGCGCGATCCACGCCGCGGTCAGCGACCGGTCCCGCGTGGGAATGAAGAACTCGTCCTGATGCCACGCCTGACCTGGCTTGCCCTCGGCCTTCATGAAGAGCATCGACTGCATGCACTTGACGTTGGGCCCGATCACCTTGGTCAGGACCTCGACGACCCGCGGGTGATGCAGCGAGCGTGCGATGACCTCGGAGAGTTTGTTGGGGAAATGGATACAGAGATACTTCCGCATCACGTCCTCGTCGGACTCGTCCGGTGATGCCGGTGTCACGCCGTGTACCTCGCCGAGCTCACCTCGGCAGAGCCGTGCCACATCGGCGTTGATCTCCGCGACCTCGTCCGGAGTCAGCGCGTCGACGAGCACGCCGTAGCCGTCCTCGCGGATCTGCTCGATCAGCGCGTCGGAGATGGTTTCATGTAGCCCGACCTGGGTCCGGTTCGCTGCTGGGGTCTGCAGCGCATGCGGAGCTGCGGCACCGGACACGCTGGTCGACTCGATCACGGACATGGCAACACCTCGACGGCTCGATCGTGGGTTCCGCGGATCACCGCGCGGCCTCCTGGGCGAACCCCTCCAGCATGCGCGGCGTGTTCTCGCACCGGCCATGAACGAAGATGGCCACTACCTGCCTGATCGTGACGTCACAGGCGACATGCGCGCCGGGGGGTGACTGGCTGAGTGGTGCGTGATCAGGCATCATCTCGACAGGAGGTGCACCGCCCAGCCCGCGAATGGAGGATGCGATGGCCGATCTGGAGCAGGTCACTGAACCGTACGCACATCACGGCGAGGGTCCGGTGTGGTATCCCGGCTGGGGTGGGCTGCGCTTCGTCGACATGCTCGCCGGTGACATCATCACCGTCGACCTCGCGACCGGAGGTGCGACACGGCTCCACATCGGTGAGGTGGCCGCGGCTTTCCGGCCTCGCGTGGGTGGCGGCATGGTGGCCGCTGCTGAGCGCGGCTTCGTGCTGATCTCCGACGACGGTGCGATCCATCGCCTCGGCGACATCTGGACGGATCCCGGCATCCGCATGAACGAGGGCGGCTGCGATCCGCAGGGACGCTTCTACTGCGGTTCGATGGCGTACGACTCGACTCCAGGCGCGGGCACCGTCTACCTCCTCGATACCGACCAGCGGGTCTACACGGTGTTCTCCGGCGTCACGATCTCCAACGGCCTGGCCTGGTCCCCTGACCACAGCACGGCGTACTACATCGACACGCCCACCCAACGGGTCGACGCCTTCGACTACGACCCGGCTCGCGGGATCATCGTCGAGAGCCGGCGCACCGTCGTGTCGATCCCGCCGGAGCACGGCGGACCCGACGGGATGACGGTCGACGCCGAGGGCTACCTGTGGGTGGCCATGTGGGGCGGCTCCGCGGTCCGCCGCTACGCGCCCGACGGCCGGCTCGACGGCGTGGTGGAGCTGCCGGTGTCTCAGGTGACCGCCTGCACGTTCGGCGGCTCCGACCTCGACGAGCTCTACATCACCACGTCGCGGCACGGCCTGCCGGAGGGCGAGCAGCCGGAGGCGGGCGCGGTCTTCGCCATATCCCCGGGGGTTCGCGGCCTCCCGGTCCTTCCGTACGCGGGTTGAGCCGTGTGCTTGCGCAGGCTTTGAAGCGGGGGTGTAGCTGGTGACGGCCACAACCGCAGACTCCACAACCAGGGTGGCGGTGCTCGACGACTACCAGGAGGTCGCAGAGCAGCTGGCCGACTGGCAGAGCCTGCCCGAACGGGTGCGGGTCGACTTCTTCCACGACCATCTCGACGACCACGACGCGCTGGTCGCACGGCTCGAGCCGTACGACGTCGTGGTCCTCATGCGGGAGCGCACACCGATGCCGCGTTCCCTCATCGCCCGGCTTCCGCGCCTGAAGCTGCTCGTCACCACCGGCATGCGCAACGCGTCGCTCGACCTCGCCGCTGCTCGAGACCATGGCGTGACGGTGTGCGGCACGCCGGGCGGCACCCCCGGAACGGTGGAGCTCGCCTGGGGCCTCATCATCGCGGTCGCACGCCACCTGCCAGCCGAGGACGCGGCCCTGCGGCAAGGACGCTGGCAGCACACCATCGGCACCGACCTCGCCCGAAGCACGCTTGGGTTGCTCGGCCTCGGGCGCCTCGGGAGCGCCATGGTGCCGGTGGCGAGGGCGTTCGGGATGGAGACGATCGCCTGGAGCCAGAACCTCACCGCCGAGGTCGCCGCGAGCAAGGGCGCCACCTACGTGACGAAGGACGAGCTCTTCGCTCGTTCGGACTTCCTGAGCATCCACCTCGTGCTGAGCGACCGCACCCGCGGCCTGGTGGGGAGGTCGGAGCTCGCCCTGATGAAGCCCACGGCGTACCTCATCAACACCTCACGCGGCCCGATCGTCGACGACTCCGCGCTGGTCGACGCGCTCACGAGCGGGCAGCTCGCAGGTGCCGGGCTCGACGTCTACAGCCATGAGCCGCTACCGCCGGACCACCCGTTGCTCCGCGCACCCAACACCGTGCTCACACCACACATCGGGTTCGTCACCCGCCAGACGTACGAGACGTGGTACGCGGGCGCGGTCGAGGCCATCGCCGCGTACCTCGCCGGCCAGCCGATCCACGTGCTGACCCAGCCGGCGTAACCGTACGCCGTAGACCCGCACGCCTTTCGTCGCCAGTACGGCGGCCTGCCGAGGTACTCCTACGTGGTTTCGGAGGTGTGACACGTGCCGACACGTGTCACAGGCCAGGCAGGCGTAGTGCACATGGTCATTTGGGCGGGCCATGTTGGTTAATTTCGGTCAAACTTGTGGGCTGGAAAATTCCCTCCAGCTGCGGTTCACTGCGTACGACTCCGTCACCGACGCATGTCCCGCACGATTGCCTCGAGACGAGCCCGCCTGCAGGGAGGACGCCGTGGCACCCAGGGGTACGACCACACGCACGTGGCGTCTCGTCCTTCTCACCATCGTGTTGGCGCTCGCCAGTGCGACCGGCCTGGCGCTACCCGCCGGTGCCGAGCTGGGCAAGCCCGCACCGCCGCCAACCGCTCCACCGCAGTACGACCTGCGCAGCTCGACGTCCGACCAGGCGCTCGTCGGCTTCGACACGCTCGCTCGCGACACGTCCAAGGCCGCAGCTGTCGAGCCACGCATCGAGACGTACGAACGAACCCGACCGGTCGCACCCGGCGTCACCTTGCGGTCGTTCGACCGGTACGGCCCCGACGCCTACACCGGCGAACCCACCTGGCTGCAAGCCGACAGCCTGACCGTCGACCTCACAAAGGGAACACTGCCCGGCTACCTCTTCCCGGGCCGGGTCGCCGCGGGTGAGCCGATTTCTGTGCAGGCCAACCGGGTCGGCGCGGTGGCGGCGGTCAACGGCGACTTCTTCGACATCAACTTCTCCAACGCGCCACTCGGCGTCGGCATCAAGGACGGCGAGGTCATCCAGTCGCCGGACGCCGATCCCACGTGGCACAAGTCGGCGGCCATCTTCACGACCGACGGCCTGGGCCGGATCGGCGAAGTCCTCTTCTCTGGCGCCCTCGCGCTGCCCGACGGCACGACCGTCCCGCTCGACGGCATCAACAAGCCCACCCTCGCAGCCGACGGGATCGAGGCGTTCACGCCACTGTGGGGCACCTACTGTCGCTGCCGCGCGACCGGGGACGCGAGCCGCGTGACCGAGGTCGAGGTCGTGGACGGCAAGGTGACAGCTGTGCGGCCGGAAGCGGGCGAAGGCCCGATTCCGGAGAACGGCTTCATCCTGGTCGGTCGGGAGGCCGGGGCGGACACGCTCGCCAGCCTTGCCGTCGGTGACGCGGTGACCATCGACTACAAGGCGCGGACTGTGGACGACAAGGAGATCCGCACGGCGTTGAACGGCCGCCAGCTGCTCGTGGTCAATGGCGTGCCGCAGAAGGCGAGTCAGGGGAACAACGTCCCGCCAGCGCCGCGGACGGCCGTGGGATTCTCCAAGGACGGCACGAAGATGTTCCTGCTGACCGCCGACGGAAGGCAGCCGGCGTTCGCCACCGGTCTCGGCCTGGACGAGCTCGCAAACATGATGGTCGAGCTCGGCGCCTACAACGCGGTCAACCTCGACGGCGGTGGCTCGACGACGATCGTGGCACGTGAGCCGGGCGCCACGACCGTGCAGGTCGAGAACCGGCCCTCCGACGGCCAGGAACGGAACGACCCCAACGGCCTCGCACTCTTCGCACCCGAGGGCAGTGGCCGGCTGAAGGGGCTGTGGGTGGAGACCGCGCTGGACCCGGATCGAGGCCCGGGTTCGTCTCCTGTCGCCCCGGCGCGTCCCGACCGAGTCTTCCCCGGGCTCACTCGGCAGGTCACGGCGGCTGGCTACGACGAGACGTACGGCCCGGCCGACGCCGAGCCAGTCTGGCGGACCAGCTCGATCGGGCGTGGCACCGTGGACTCTCACGGGCTCTTCCGTGCCCGTAAACCGGGAAAGGTGACTGTGACTGCATCCGATGGACATGTGAAGGGCTCCACCCACCTGACGGTGCTCAAAGCGCTGTCGTGGCTCTCCGCCACCACCGACCAGGTGACACTGATCGAGGCCGACGACGAGGTGAGGTTCGGAGTCCTCGGACACGACACCGACGGCTACAGCGCACCGATCGAGCCGCGGGATCTCACGTTCTCGTACGACACGTCGCTGGTCGACATCTCCGTGGACGAGAACGGCTGGTTCGTCGCGCACGCGAAAGCTGACAGTGGCGCGACGTTGGCGACGATCAGCGCCCACACACCAGCCGGCACCGTGAGCATGACGCTGCCGATCACCGTGGGGCTCGAGGAAGTCCTGGTGTCGGATTTCGAGGATCCCTCGGAGTGGGCCTACTTCGGTGAGCGGGCCACCGGCAGCGTGTCGCCGGCTCCCGGCAAGGTCGGTCAGGGCCTCAAGCTGAGCTACAACTTCGACGAGTCGACAGCGACCCGCACGGGTGGGGCGCTCTCGGTCAACCGCATCGAGATCCCCGGTGAGCCACGAGCCCTGAGGCTGTGGGTGAACTCGGCGGGTCACGGCGAATGGGCGAGCCTGCAGGTCTACGACGCGACCGGCGCGCTGCTGCCGGCCTTCCGCGCCGGCTACCTGACGTCCACCGGTTGGCAACAGCTCACGTTCCCCGTGCCGGCAGGAACGCAGTATCCGTTGCGCCTCCGGCGCTACTACTCGGCCGAGACCAGGCCTGATGCGCAGTACACGAGCGAGATCGTGATCGACGAGCTCACGGCACTGGTCGCGCCCTCGATCGAGGTTCCACCCGCGCCAATTCGCCAAGACCGGCTGGTCGTCCAGAACGGCAGCGTCGACGACGCTGCCTGGACGTTCGCCGTCATGTCGGACGCGCAGTTCGTCGCACGAGAGCCCGACAGCCCTCTGGTGGAGAAGGCGCGGCGTACCCTGCGCGAGATCAGGGCGAGCAAGCCGGACTTCCTGCTGATCAACGGCGACCTCGTCGACGAGGCGACACCAGAGGACTTCGCGCTCGCGAAACGGATCCTCGACGAGGAGCTGGACGGCACGCTGCCGTACTACTACGTGCCGGGCAACCACGAAGTGATGGGTGGCAGCATCGACAACTTCCGTGAGGTGTTCGGCGAGACCTCACGGGTGTTCGACCACAAAGGCACGCGGTTCCTCACGTTCGACACGTCGCGACTTTCGTACGCAGACAGCGACTGGACGCAGCTTCGTACGTTGCGCAACGAGCTCGACCGAGCCGCGAAGGATCGGAGGATTCGTTCGGTCGTCGTCGTGCAGCACGTGCCGCCGCGCGACCCGACGCCCGCGAAGGCGAGCCAGCTCGTCGACCGCAAGGAGGCAATCACCGTCGAACGCTGGCTGGACGAGTTCCAACAGACGACGGGGAAGCACGCGGCGTTCATCGGCGCACACGTCGGGACGTTCCATGCCGAGCACGTCGACGGCGTGCCGTACTTCATCAACGGGAACTCGGCCAAGTCTCCTGCCACCTCACCGGAGCGCGGCGGTTTCACGGGATGGTCGTTGTGGGGCGTCCGGCCCGGAAAGGGCGACCGCGACTGGATCGCGGTGGAAGTACGCCCACATGTCGACGCGCTGACGCTGCAGGCACCGGATCGGCTTCGGGTCGGTGAGTCTGCGACCGTGACCGTCGAGGTCACGCAAGACGACGTGAGCTTCCCGCTCGCCTATCCCGCGACCGCGGCGTGGTCGGGCTCGTCCAACGTCTGGATCGGAGACCCGGACGACCGGAAACCCTGGCACGCTGCTGTGTTCGACCCCGCGACCAAGACGCTGACCGCTTACCGTCCAGCCTCGATCCGGCTTGCGGTCACGGTGAACAGGATCACCACGCAGGTCACAATGCTCGTCGAGGCGCGCAGCGCGGCCTAGGCCGACTCCCCACCTCTTCGTCGACTTAGCCTGCGAGCGCCGGCACCACCGTCTGCTCGTACCACGGGCGGAAGACCTGGCTGGAGAACTCCGGCGCATGCTCGGCCCAGAACGCGTCGAGCGCGGCGAAGTACTCCTTCGCGCCTGCGACGAACTCCTCGTCGGACACGCTGGACGTGAAGCTCTCGGCCTGCTGGTTGCGCGTCTGCTCGACCTTCTGCAGATCCGCACGGACGTCGAGGTCGCCGCGCTCGTACATCCACCGTGACTGAGCGTCCTGCTCCGCCGTCTCGTTGGGTCCTTGGTTGGCTTCCACCGGAAGGTACTGGTCCGGCGCCGGCAGCAGCGGGATCGCCGCCGCGGCGCGCACGGCCTCGGCGTACTGCTCGCCCCATGCGTCGGCAAGCGTGCCCGGCACACCCTCGATCTCTGCATCCTTCCGCAAAGGCGTGGGGTCGGTGTAGACCTTCTGCAGATCCTTCGTCGCGTCGTACGCGGCCTTCTTCTGGTCCACGTACCCGTCGCCGAAGGTCATGTAGTCGTGCAGGCTCATCGCCTTGTCCAGCGCGTCCTCGTCAAGGTCTGGTGAGAACGACAGGACGGTCAGGAAGGGCTGGGTGTTGCCGATGTTGCCGTGCGTCCCAACGGGATGCTGGATCCACCCCACGACGTCGTTGATGGGCTTGCCGAGCTTCTTGGCGAGATTGCCGGGTGTGTCCGCGGTGTTCGGATCGCCGAGCATGAAGAACTGGTTGTTCGGCATCATCGCCACGCGACCCTGGCTGAACGCCGCCGTGACGTCAGGGTCGGCGAAGCTCACGTCGGACAGGACCGCACCGTCGTCGAACGCGAGCGTGCGGTACTTCCCGACGATGTCGATCCAGACGTCGGCGCGCGATGTGTAGTCGTACGTCCAGTTCCACGATGTGGCCGGTGCCGGAACTCGAGTGAGCAGCGACCATCCCTCGGTGTTGAGCCACCACTCCAGACCGAACGCCTGCAACGCGATGCCTTTGCGCTGTCCCTCGGTCAGACCCACGGCAAGCGTCGCGAGGTCGTCCCAGGTCCATCCGGGCTGTGGTTCGGCAAGACCCTCCTCGCGAACCAGGTCACGCCGGTAGTAGACGCCGTTGCCCGCACCGAACCCCTGCGGCGCTGCGTAGTACGCACCGTCGAGCTGCCAGGAGTCCCAGATGGGCCGCACATAGTCGGCCATCTTGTCGGCGAACCTGTACTCCTCGATCAGGGCCGTCACATCAGCAGCAAGGCCCTGCACGAAGGCGGACTTCGTGGCGGCGTTGTTCCAACCACCGAGCACGTTGCCGGGATAGAAGGCGGGGGCGGTGCCGCCTGTCACGGCCGTGGTGAGCGCCTGCTGGTCCCAGACGTCGAACTCGATGGCCTCGAGCTTGACGCCGGGGTTCTGGTCCAACCAGGCGCGCAACACATCGGCGTACGCCTTCGTGGCCGGGTTCTCCTTCTGGTCCTTGGCAGGAGGCATCGGACCGTAGGGCCATCCACCGGTCTTCAGGGTCACGTCCACCGACCCGCCTTGGTCAGCGCCGCCGTCTCCTGCCGTACACGAGGTGAATGCTCCGGCAGCCGTACCTGCCGAGACGACAGCCATCGCCTTCAGGAACTCTCGCCTGCCAACGCCTTGCGCGGAATTGCTGTGGTCAGTCATCGCCGACCCTTCTACGCTCGGGCTCGCGCTCGAACGTCGCCTCGATGAACCATCGCGATGTCGCAGCCCTCATATCCATTCTGCACAGGTTTCGTGTGCTGCCTGTGGCCGCTTTGGTCGTCCCCAGGGCAAGGGATTGACCGGCTTCGGCAAGCCTCGTACCGTGCGGCCTAGTGCGCGGCGGGGTTCCGCATGCATGTGCTCTCAGCCGCTCGGGGGCGGACGCTCTGGTGGTCGCAGGGATGTCGAGGCCGACGTATGGGAGGCATCGTGGTTAGGCGGCTCGGTGACGCGTGGAGTGGATCGGCGAAATCTGTGATTGCCTTGGTTGTCCTGCTCTCGGCGGCCTCCTTGCCTACCGTCGCCTCGGCCAGTCCGTCATCCCACGCGGAGCCTGGACATCGGGTCGCCGTCTGGCGCAGTGATCCGGCAACCGGCCGCTATCTCGTGAAGTCCGAAGCAATCACGTGGCGGTCCGGTAAGGCACCAGACCAGCCGACGATAGCGGTCGACGAGACTCGTCGATACCAGACGATGGAGGGATTCGGGGCGTCGTTCACGGACTCCTCGGCATGGTTGGTGGGGACGAGGCTCAGCGACGATCGGCGTGCCGCCGCCATGCGCGACCTCTTCAGCACGAGCAAGGGAATCGGGCTGAGCTTCATTCGTCAGCCCATGGGCGCGAGCGACTTCGCGGTCGAGGGCAACTATTCGTACGACGACATGCCGGCCGGCGAAACCGACCCCACGCTCGCGAACTTCTCCATCGACCACGACCGTGCCTACATCATTCCGTTGCTCAAGCAGGCCAAGGCAATCAACCCGCGGCTCACCATCATGGCCTCGCCGTGGAGTCCGCCAGGCTGGATGAAAACCTCCGACAACATGATTGGCGGCACACTCAAGCCCGAGGCGTACCAGCCGCTCGCGGAGTACTTCGCGAAGTTCGTCACGGCGTACGCAGAGGAGGGAGTCGACGTCGCGTACGTCTCGCCCAACAACGAGCCGCTCTACATCCCGTGCTGCTATCCGGGAATGGGGATGAGTGCCGACGAGGCGTCCCGGTTCATCAAGAACCATCTCGGTCCGACACTTCGCCGGTACGGCCTCGACACCAGGATCCTGGGCTACGACCACAACTGGGACGTCATCAGCTATCCGGAATCCCTCTACGCCGATCCGGACACAGCGCGGTATGTCCACGGCACCGCGTGGCATTGCTACGGCGGTGACGTACGCGCCCAGTCGTTGTCGCACAACAACTATCCGGGCAAGCCCGCCTACCACACCGAATGCTCCGGTGGTGAATGGGAAGGCAGCGAGGAGAACGGATTCGCCGGTGCGATGTATCTCGTCATCAACGCACCGCGGGAATGGGCCAAGGCCGTCGTGCGGTGGAACATGGCGCTGGACGAGAACAACGGCCCTACCAACGGCGGCTGCCTCACGTGCCGTGGCGTCCTCACGGTGACGCAGAACTCTGACGGCACGTGGGATTACGTCAAGACGGTCGACTACTACGCGCTGGGCCATGCCAGCAAGTTCGTCTGGACAGGTGCGCGACGAATCGCCTCCAACACACTCGGTCCGGGCGACGTCCAGGACGTCGCGTTCGTCAACCCCGACGGCTCGAAGGTGCTGGTGACGCACAACTCCGCCACGACGGCGAAGACGTTCGTCGTGCGGTGGGGTAAGCGGTGGTTCACCACCACGCTGGCACCGAATGCGGCGGCGACGTTCGTCTGGCGCGGCCGACAGGCCGGCCACACCGATGCCGCCACGATCGGCTCGGTCGACCTGACGTTCCGGGCGAACGACGGCAGCCGGCCGATCGTGACCTACGACGCCGGACTCGTGGCCTCGCTCGACCAGGTCCGGATCGGCGATGCGTGGACGGGCTACTCCGTGCCGACCGGCGGGGCGTTCGACGCGCCGGGGACACCGGAGGCGTTGCCGCGAGACGGTTGGACGGTCAGCGCGTCGGCGAGCAGTCCGGACGACCCGGTCGGCAACGCGATCGACGGTGATCCGGCGACCCGCTGGAGCACCGGCGCCGGCATGCAACCCGGGGACTGGTTCCAGGTCGACCTCGGCGAGGTCAGGTCGTTCAGCGAGATCTCCCTCGACACGTCGGGAAGCCCAGGCGACTTCGCCCGTGGCTACGAGGTCTACGTCTCCGACGACGGGGAGAGCTGGGGCGAGCCCATCGCGCGGGGTGGCGGGCGGACCCAGCTGCGTGTGCTGCTGCCAGCGGTCGAGGCTCGCTACATCAAGATCGTCAACACCGGCAGCTCCGGCAGCTGGTGGTCGATCCACGAGCTGAACGTCTACACGTCCGGTGCGCCCGAAAGCGCGGCCGGTTCCTCGACGCCGAGCGGCGACTCCCTCATGGCGGTCACCACCGGCGAGCGTCCGGACGATGACCTGCAGCGCAAGACCGCCCGGCTGCCGGACGGGACGCACCTCGAGGTGGTCTACAACGCCGGCAGGAAGGCGACCGAGTTCGAGGTCAGCTGGGCAGGTACGACGTACACGTACCGGCTCCCCGCAGGCGCGACGGCGACCTTCACGACGACCCCTGCGTGACCCTGTGCCGAGCGCCGAGGGCACGTCCACCGAGCCGGCGCTACGCGGACGGACCCTGGTGTCCCGCGGCTTCGACCAGCTCGACGATCTCGGTCACCGCTGGGGTGATCTTCACCGAGTCGACGACGCACGTCCCGAAGCTCTCGGGAGACTCGGTGCCGTCGAACGGCTCCGTGACGCACCGGCCAGCGTTCTCGCCACGTGGCTCCACCCGCACCTTGGCGCGCCGCATGCCGACGAGATCCGGACGAAGCATGGCCAGCACGGCGAGTGGATCATGCGGGTGGTTCCACTCGCGGCCGGTGTAGTCCCACCACTGGTGGACCTCGGCCTCGAGCTGCCGACCCAGCGCACCAGCTGCCGCGATCGTGGCCAGCTCGTCCGGTCCGATCCGTACCTGGGTGGTGACCTCGAGGCCCACGACCGTCACCGGGATCCCCGAGGCGAAGACCTCCGCCGCGGCCACCGCGTCGGAGCGGAAGTTGTGCTCGATCGGGTCCTCGCCGTCGTACCGGCCGCCCATGACGTACAGCATCCGCACGGACGAGGCGAACCGTGGATCCGCCCGCAGCGCCGCCGCGATGTTGGTCAGCGGACCGGTCGCCACGATGTCGATCTCACCCGGAGCGGCCACGACCCGCTCGACCAGGAACTCTGGTGCTTTGAGGTCCTCGGCGAACGCCTCGCACTCGAGGTCGGCGTACAACCGACCCTCGAACCCCGCCCACCAGGGCTCGCCACCAGAAAGCGGCCTCGACTTGCCGGGAACCACCGCCAACGCGTCGCGACCGGCCAACCGGGCCAGTCGCCGTGCGATCTGCGCCCGAACGGCGACGTTGCCGTAGACGGTCGTGACGGCCAGCAAGTCGACATCGGGCGCACCGAACAGCATCGCCAACGCAAGGGCGTCGTCGACGTCGGTGCCGATGTCAGTGTCGAGGATCACTCGATGCCGACTCGTCACCGCACACTCTCAGTTTCCACAGCATCCGCCTTGTGAGCTCTCCCCCAAGGTCCTCGCCGAGGCAGCGTTCCCGGCGATGAGATGGACACTACCCCGCGTCCGGCGCCGGCGCGGAACACAACGACCAATAGGTGCCGTCTGGCACCCGGTCGGCGTAGGCCTCGGAGTCCAGGGTCGGCTCGTATCCCAGCGGGTTCCGAGTGATCCATTCGCTTCGGGTGTTGGCCGAGACACCGTGGCAGACGGCGAATCGCACGTCCGCCTCCAGCGCGCGCACGACGAGCTGCTGCAGGTCCGCCGGACCCAACCAGCTGGTCAGCGCGGTCACGTCGCCAGGCTCGGCCGAGGTCGCACCGAACCGGAGCGCGATCACCGTGACGTCCGGATCTTGGAACGTGTGGGCCCGGCCCAGGGCCTCGGCGAACGCCTTCGTCGCGCCGTACGGACAGCACGGGGCCGGCGGCCAGTCCGGATCGACCGGCACTCGTCCCTCGCCACGGTAGGCACCCATCGCGTGCACCGAGCTGGCCAACACGATCCGGCGGACGCCGGAGGCGAGGACGTTCGCCACGACCTCGATGTTCGGCACCCGAAGCTCGTCCCAGGTCGCGCCGGCGGACGGGTTGGCCGCGAGGTGCACGATCGCGTCCACACCGTCGGTGATCTCCGCTACGAACCCTCGGTCGGCAAGATCACCTTTTACCTCGTCGAGTCCCCAGCTGTTGT
Source organism: Actinopolymorphaceae bacterium (assembly GCA_036564245.1). GTDB lineage: Bacteria > Actinomycetota > Actinomycetes > Propionibacteriales > Actinopolymorphaceae > Thermasporomyces. The sequence continues at coordinate 72,220 of DATCKU010000092.1, read as the reverse complement.
CGACCGGCACCCGGTCGGTGACGATCACGTCGTACGAATCGACCAGCCCGGGCAGCAGCAGGCGGCCAACGCCTCCCGCAGCTCCGGTGACCAGGACCCGGCTCCGTGGACGGTCCTGCTGGCCTTCGTCGGTCGAGCGCATTGGCATGCGCTAATCATCCACCGAGCTCCCGGGCACGCGGACGGCGGCCGGCGCCTCTGGTCACCGGACCCGGCCCTCGCCGTGGACCGGCAGGGTCAGCACGGGCGGTGCCGCCGGATCCGTGCGCACCGTCACCGGATACACCGCCAGGTTGTTGGCGTACACGGCGTCGGACGCCGCGAGCACCAGGCGGAGCCGGTGGCCGGACTCCCAGCGGTGCACGATCCCCGGCAGCTCGATGCGCAAGGGCTCTCTCACGTCGGCCACACGCACCGGCGAGACCAGCCGGTGCACCAAGGTGAGCGAGCCGTCGGGTGCGACGTCGTACAGCTTGGCGAAGACGATCAGTCGACCAACCGGCCCCGCGACCTGGCCGAGGGCCGCCGCAGCCGAGGTCAGCCGGACGTCCAGCGTGGGCACGCCGACGGTGACGACGTCCTCGGTCAAGGGCGCGGTCGTCCATGCCGCGAAGGTTCCGGCCGTGTCGTACGGCGGGATCAGCTCCATCTCGGGAGGCAGCTCCGAGTACGACGACGCGACCCCGCCGGGGAGGTTGGCCCAGGTCTGCGATCCCCGGACGACCTTCGACCGCTCCGGTGTGAGCACGCGATCGCCCGACAGGTACAGCTCCTGGGTCGCGCCGATCGGCAGGCTGTCAGCCGTCGCGTACGCGGGCTCCGCACCGGCGGGTGCGTCGCCGTCGTAGTCGATCCAGTCCCGGAAGTACGCGATGTTCGGTCCAAGCGAGGCGCTGTGGTCGTCGCGCAGCCAGTAGGCGAACCAGTCGAGCACCCGGCGGCCTTCGTACGTCGTCTCCGGGTCCCGCTCACCTGACAAGTCGATCTCTCCTGGCGCCGGGCTCATGCCCGAGTGCCCCCACGAGGGCCAGATCATCCGCACCGGCGTGCCCTGGGCACGTAGCGCCTCGTAGGTCGCGATCGCTTCCTGGAGGTTGAAGAGCGTGTCGTCCTGGCCCTGGATGAGCAGGGTCGGCGCCTTGACGCGGGAGACGTACGACGCCACCGACGCGTGCCGCAGCATCTGGCGGATGCGCTTGGACGGATAGCCCGCCACGTTGGCCTCGATCAGTCCGGGACAGATCTCCTCGGCGAAGTTCGGGCAGCCGACGAGCCGGCGCGGGTCACCGAGGGCGTACTCCACGCCGCGTACGATGCCCGTCACCGCGAAGAGGTCCGCCCACACCCGCTTGAACACGCCCGGCTCGTCGGTGGTGACGCTGCCGGGCTCGAGGCCTGCGTTCGTCGGCGCGAGGGCGTACACCAGGTCGTTCCACGTGACCGCCGGGACGAGGGCGTCGATCCGCTGGTCGAGAGACGCGGCCGCAAACTGCACCCCTCCGCCGTACGAGCCGCCGAACATTCCCACCCGCGGATCGCCAGGCCCGTCCAGTCGTACGACGTCGAGAGTCGAGCCGTCGACCGCTTTCCGTGTCCCCGCGAGGTAGTCGACGAGCTGGCTCGCCGCCTTACCATCCCAGTCCGGATCGTCGAGGTGGATCTTGCACGTGCTGCCACCGAACCCGAGACCGGAGTACGCCAGCACCACGTAGTCGCGCTCGGCCAGACGGCGAGCGAGACCGGCCTGGTCGTCCTTGCTGCCACCGAACCCGTGCGTGGTGAGGATCGTCGGCTGCCGGGTCTGCTGTGTCGCACTCTCCGGGAGGTACAGGTCGGCGACGATCCGGCACCGCGTGTCGTCGGCGGGTCCGACGGTGACGTCGACCTCGACCGGGCGGACCGTGTACGGCGTGGCGGCCGAAGCCGCTTGCTGACCCGGCCCGGCGGCGACCAGGGCAGTCGCCGCGGTGAGCGCCAGAACGACCGGCCAGGTGACCGATCGGGCAGGTGAGCGAGGCGACCGTTTGATCCTGCGGGCAGGTGTCCGCCCGCCACATGCCGAAGACGTGTGGTCCCGACGCAACAGGGCACGGGATCGGCGCATGCTGGCCTCCACGGGTGGGTCAACCCTGCGGAAATGCGGCGAAACGCAGCGTAGACCCGCAAATGCGCCGAAATCAGCCGATCGAGGTGGCCAGTTCGGACGGCGTCGCCCGAGTGACCTACTCGTCCGGCGCCCGGTAGCGCCAGAACACCGGGAAGGCCACCACTGCGGCGAGCATCACGACCACGACCAGGACGCCACCGCCAGCGACTGCAAGGGACGTGCCGACCGCGGCACCGGCGACGCCGTGCAGCAGGTCGGCGATCCGCGGCCCGCCGGCCACGACCACGGTGAACGCACCCTGCATCCGACCGCGCATCTCGTCGGTGGCCGCACTCTGCAGGATCGTGCCGCGGAACACCATGCTCACGAGGTCGGCGATCCCCGCCATCACGAGGAAGGCCGCCGCGACCCAGAGCCAGGGCGAGAGCCCGAAGCCGATGATGGCGATCCCCCACGCGCACACCGCACCGACGACGGCGACACCGTGGCGGCGGATCCGGGAGAAGGTGCCCGAGAAGAGCCCGCCGAGCACGGCACCGGTCGGGATCGCCGCGTACAGCACGCCCAACGCGAACCCCCCGCCCGGTGGGTCACCGAACGTCTCGTGCGCCATCTGGGGGAACAGCGCGCGCGGCATGCCCAGCACCATCGCGATGATGTCGGCCAGGAACGACATGAGGAGCACGCGGCGGGAGGCGAGGTAGCCGAATCCCTCCAGCACGTGTCGGATGCCGGCCCGTCTCGGCGCACCGTCCAGCGGGGGTAGCGGCGGAAGTCGCCAGACCGCCCATAGCGTGACCGAGAGCGCGCAGGCGTCGATCAGGTAGAGCAGTGGCAGCCCGGTGACCGGGATCAACGCGCCGGCGAGCATCGGCCCGACGATCGCGCCGGTCATGAAGACCGTGGAGTTGAGCGCGTTGGCCGCGGGCAGCAGGTGCAACGGGACGAGCCGCGGGATCGAGGCGCTGCGAGCCGGCTGGTTGGCGCCGAAGAGGCCCTGCTGCACGGCGAGCAGGGCGAAGAGCACCCACACCGAGTCGACACGGGCGGATGCCTGCGCCCACAGCAGGACCGACGTGACGGCGATGCCACTGTTCGTGACCAGCATCAACCGTCGCCGGTCCACCGCGTCCGCGATCGCCCCGCCCCAGAGCGCGAAGATGACCAGCGGGACCAGGGCGACGAGGCCCGACAGTCCCACGTAGGCGGACGAGCCCGTGATGTCGTAGATCTGCAGCGGCACGGCCACAGCCGTCAGCTGGCTGCCGACCGAGGTGACGATGGTCGAGGCCCAGAGCCGCCGGTACGGAAGGATCGCGAGCGGCCGGGTGTCCATCATCAGCCGGCGCAGGCCGAGCCGTCGCCTCGAGCCTGGTGTGCCACTCTGCCGGTCGCTGGAGGGATCGGCCGCCTCACCGTCGCGGGTACGGGTGTCGTGCTCGCCCTGCTCGGCGCGTTGTGACACCTGCACCTTCCTTTGGTTCGTACCGGCCTATGGACGATGCCGCCGGCACCGGCCCACTTGGCACCGCCCTTGTCGAGGTGCCCGGCCGACAGAAGACACCACCGTCCACGGTCGACCCTAGGTGGGCTCGTCCAGGAAACGGACGACTGTCTCTCATCACGGACGCCGTTGTCCTCGACTGGCACCCGGGTCGGATCATACGTCGAGCGCCGCGATGATCGCGTCCGCGCACTGGGTGGTGGTCGCAGGTCCCCCGAGGTCGGGTGTCCGGCTCTCCGGGTCGGACAGGGCCGTGTCGACAGCACGCTGCACTCCGGCTGCCGCATCGACCTCACCGAGGTGCTCGAGCATCATGGCCGCGGTGAGGATCTGGGCCACCGGGTTGGCGATGCCGCGACCGGCGATGTCAGGCGCCGATCCGTGCACCGCCTCGAACATCGAGGGGTAGCGGCGTTCCGGGTTGAGGTTTGCCGCGGGTGCGACGCCGAGGCCGCCGGCGATCGCGGCGGAGAGATCGCTCAGCAGGTCGCCGAAGAGGTTCGACGCGACGATGATCCCGACCCGATCCGGCTGCAGCACCATACGGGCGGCGAGCGCATCGGCGTGACACTGCTCGGCGGCGACGTCCGGGTAGTCCCTCGCCACGTCGGCGAAAACCTCGTCCCAGAAGGGCATCGAGTGGATGATGCCGTTCGACTTGGTCGCCGAGCAGAGCGGCTGGCCTTGCTGCCGGGCCAGCTCGAACGCGTACCGCATCACGCGCTCGACTCCACGTCGGGTGAACACCGCGGTCTGGATCGCCATCTCGTGCTCCCCGATCCCCTGCCGCCCGCCGATCTGGGAGTACTCCCCTTCGGAGTTCTCCCGTACGACGGTCATGGCGACGTCGCGGGCCCCTCGACCGGCCAACGGCGAGGTGACGCCGGGCAGCAACCGCACCGGCCGCAGGTTGACGTACTGCTCGAACGCCCGCCGGATCGGAATCAGCAGTCCCCACAGCGACACGTGGTCGGGTACGCCGGGATAGCCCACCGCCCCGAGCAGGATCGCGTCGTACGGACGCAGCTGGTCGAGCCCGTCCTCGGGCATCATCTGGCCGGTCGAGAGGTAGCGTTCGCAGCTCCAGTCGTACGCGGTCCACTCGACCTCGAAGTCGTGCCGTCGCGCGACCGCGTCCACCACCCGGCACGCCTCGTGGGTCACCTCGACGCCGATCCCGTCGCCCGGGATGACCGCCACGCGATGGGTACGCCGGCTCGAGCCGTCTCCTGCCTGGTCCTCGTTCATGCCAGCGATTCAACACCCTTCTTTCGTTCGCTGAATGAAGCCAGCCGGAGGCTTGCTGCGACTGAGGAATTCATCTAGCGTTGAATTCCATGGGCAAGTCCGCGATCACAGTCGATCAGTTGGTCGTGCATCGTGGCCGGCGTGAGGTGCTCCACGGACTCACCGCACAGGTCGCACGCGGGAGCGTCACCGGACTGCTGGGCTCGAGCGGCAGCGGGAAGACCACCCTGCTCCGTGCCATCGTCGGCGTACAGGTCGTGCACTCCGGCAGCGTCACCGTGTTGGGGCATCCGGCTGGTTCTCCCAAGCTGCGCAGGCGAGTCGGCTACCTCACCCAGTCGCCCAGCATCTATCCGGATCTCACGGTCCGCGAGAACGTCCGCTACTTCGCCACGCTCTATGGTCGCGGCGACGATGCGGTCACCGAGGCCCTTAAGACCGTCGGTCTCGCCGACGCCGAGCGACAACTCGTGAGCACCCTCTCCGGTGGGCAGCGCAGCCGCGCCTCACTTGCCTGCGCGCTGGTCGGCCAGCCGGACGTGCTGATCCTCGACGAGCCGACAGTCGGCCAGGACCCGGTGCTTCGCGACGAGCTCTGGACGAAGTTCCGCGAGCTCGCCCGTGCCGGCACGACGCTCGTCATCTCCAGTCACGTGATGGACGAAGCCGAGCACTGCGACCGACTGCTGCTGATCCGCGACGGCTACCTCATCGCGGACGACAGCCCGGCAGCAATCAAGTCCGCGACCGGGGCCGACAACCTCGACACCGCGTTCCTTTCCATGATTCGCGCACGGCAGGCAGAGGCATCCCTGGAGGTGGGCTGATGGCCGTCATGTCCGGCCGGATCCTTGCCGGTACGACACATCGCATCATGCTGCAGCTACGTCACGACCGGCGTACCGTCGGGTTGCTGCTCGTCGTGCCGTCGCTCTTTCTCACGTTGCTGTACTACATGTTCGACGCCAACGGCATGGTGTTCCAACGCGTCGGCCTTGTGATGCTCGGACTCTTTCCGCACGTCATGATGTTCCTGATCACGAGCATCGTCATGCTGCGGGAACGTCAATCCGGCACGCTGGAACGCCTTTTCACAACCCCACTCGGCAAACTCGACTTGCTCTTCGGCTACGGTGTCGCGTTCAGCATCGTCGCTGCACTGCAAGGCACCATCACCGCGCTGGTCGCCCACTATCTGCTCGATCTCGACCCCGCGGGACATCTCGGGCTCGTCATCGTCGTCGCGGTCGCCAACGCGGTGCTCGGGGTCGCCTTGGGCCTGCTGTGTAGTGCCTTCGCGCGCACGGAGTTCCAGGCCGTGCAGTTCATGCCGGTCGTCGTGCTGCCCCAGGCGTTGCTGTGCGGGCTGTTCGTCCCACGCGACGACATGGCCGGGTGGCTGCAGGCGATCAGCGACGTCCTTCCGATGTCGTACGCCGTCGACGCGTTGCTGGAGATCGGTGGCCACGCGGACCCGACCACCACGATGTGGCGCGACCTCGCCATCATCGGTGGCGCAGCGGTGCTCGCCCTCATCCTCGGAGCAGCGACACTGCGCCGACGAACGCCGTGACCCGGCCTGCGTCTCATGACAAGATGGGTCGAGTGGTGCGCAAGAAGGGCCGGCGCCCCGGAAAGCAGGACACCCGCGAGACCATTCTCAACGCCGCCAGGGAAGTCTTCGCCGAGGAGGGGTACGACAAGGCGTCGATCCGCCGAATCGCAGCGGACGCGGGAGTAGACCCGGCCCTCGTCCACCACTACTTCGGTACGAAGGAGCAACTGTTCCAAGCGGTAATCCAGGTGCCGCTCGACCCGGGCGCTGTGCTTCCGACCGTCTTCGCCGGCGACCGCGAGACCCTGCCTCAGCGGATCCTGCGAACGTTCATGGACACCTGGGAGAACCCGGTCAGTGGTCAGGCGTTCCGTGCGCTCGTCGCCAGCGCGGCGACCAACAAGGTCTCCGCCCGACTCGTCCGCGAGTTCTTCAGCCGGCAGATCCAGCGTCGGCTGCGCACGCTCGCGGCCGACCACGGCGTGGCGGAGTCGGAGATCGGCTTGCGCTCGACACTCGTGGCAAGCCAGATGCTCGGGCTCGCCTTCGCCCGCTACATCGCCGAACTGCAACCGCTCGCGTCGCTGCCGCGCGACGAGGTCGTGGCGCTGGTCGCGCCGACGATCGAGCGCTACCTGTTCGGCGAGCTCGCCTGAACTGTCTCGACTGCCGGAGACTCCTGCCGGAGCGAGTCCAACATGTCGCTCGTGAGCGCGTGACCGAGGGCGCGATATGCCTCGAAGTCGAACTCGCCGTAGATCTGGTCACCCGTGGTGCGCAGCGGGAACTCGCGGTGCGCCAACGCGTAGGCCTCGATGTCCCACGAGAGCTTTCCCGCGAGCATCGCCTTGACGTAGAGGATCTCCGTCTCGCCACCGTCGGGATGACGCGCGACACCGCGGGCCCACGCTCGCTGCACCCGGTCGCCCCCATCACCCGAAGCCGCCTCACGCGACGGTCTCAGGGGCCGCGGATCGAGCTCGACCTCGACTCCGAGGTCCATTCGCGCGGTGGCGATCGCCGAACCCAACGTGGAGAAACTGCCGACCGCATCAGCAGATGCGTCGATCACGATGATCCGTCGTGGCCTGCGACGCAGCGCTTCGAGCAACCCGAGGTTGTCGTAATGGCCACCGTCGGTGACGTAGAGCCGCCGATCGTAAAGGGACGTCCGGCCGAATGCTTCCTTGACGAGCCGGTACGGACCCGGCTTGTCGACAGTGCTCACAAGATGCGCCCAGATCTCGGCCAGCCGGGCCACCACTCGGACGCCGAGGCCAGCGTGGCCCCGCGCGGCCCGCTCTGCCCACGTGTCGGCGAGCTCGGCGGCCTTGGCGGCCGTTCCCCAATAGGGATTGGGAAGCCACACTCCGAGTCGGGCGTTCACGACCGCGAAGAGCAACCGCAGTGGACGGGTCCTGGCGTTCTCCCGACCGGTGAGAGGTGCGAACGCCGCGCCGCTGATCGCCACCGCCCCGGCGACCGTGACGTCGCGTTGGTGATAGTCGGCGCGAACTTCGTACGCTGCAGTCGGCACCAACCCACCGTCCGGAAGCGTCACATCGCCCGCGACTCCGGTCAGCTGGGGATCGAAGACGAACGGAGCGCACCCACGATCGGACGGGATGAACTCCGGGTCGAACGCGTTGGCCGACGCCACGATCACAAGTTGCGGTCCGCCGTCCGTCGCGGTCGCCCAGGTCGACACGGGCAACGGCAACGCGTAGTCGTACTCCTCCGCCGCATCCGGCCCGGTCCTGCGCACCAGATAGGCCCGCGAGAGGCGTTCGCGGTAGTACGGGTGCAACGACGTACGCGTGGCGTCTGTGCAGACGGTGATCAGCAGCACCAGGCCGGCGCAGACTGCCGCCACCCACCAGCGGGCACGCCACTCCTCGCTCGCGACATACCCTGCCGTCCACCGCAGCAGCACGATGAGGCCGGCGAGTACGAGGAGAGCCGATCCCAACCAGGGGACGAGCTTCGTACGAACCCACCGCAAGAGCCGCGCACGCCAATCGGTCGTCTGGCGCTTCTTCGATCGGGCCCCTACTCCGCCCAGTGCCTCGAGGCCCTTCCACGCTGACCGGGCAAGGGCGAGGAACGCCACACCGAGGGTGGCCAACGTTCCGAGACCGAACTGCGAGTCCAGCGCCACGTCCGCACCGGACGCGCCGGTTCCGACCATGTTCGCCACCGCGGTCGCGGCACCGCTGGTCAGCATGTCCCCTGGACCGGTATCCGACGTGGCCGCCATGTCGAGTCGGCTCTGTCCGAAGTTGTTGGCGGCCACGAGGACGTACGGAACGCCGAGCAGCAGCCCAGCGGTGGCGAGCCCACCGAAGAACAGCGACTGGGCGAGCGCGCGCCCTTCCGTCCGCAACCACTTCGGCGGCACACGGAACCGGTCGACGACCACCTCGGCCAGGAAGAGAAGCACCATCAACCCGAGCGGTCCGAGCGCCGCAACCCAATACCACACGGGGAGCTCGCCGACGGCGACCACGGCGTTCCGGGTGCCGAGACCCCGCACCATGTCGACCTCCGCGATCAGCCAGCCGAGGATCCACGCCGTGACGCGTAACGCGACACCGATCAGCACGAGGTTGACGATGGCGCCGTAGAACAACGACATGACGCCACGGGCACCGACCGCCACCGACGGCAGCAGGTAGTCGGTGTGCCGACGCAGCCGGGCGAGCTCGGGCGAGCCCAACGAGTACGGAAGGGCCGCCTTGGCGTCGGCTTCCTTCCCGCCGGCCGACGGGAGGCTGAGCAGGGACCGCCGGAGCATGTGGAACGCGGCCGCGATGTATCCGCCACCGCTGACTCCGATCACCGACGACGACTTCTGGTACTCGCCGCGTTCCATCAGCGCCTGCAGAGCGCCCAGCGAGAACGCCGCCGACCGGATCCCACCCCCGGAACAGCAGATGATCTGGCCATTCGCATCGTGCCGTTGCACGTCGAGTGGCGGCTTGGTGGCGGCGACGTTCGCCGAGCGCCGGGCGACCCGCATCGCACCGACCACGGTGCCGACCAACACCAGGGACCCGGCGAGCCCGAGTCCGCTCAGCACGTAACTGAACGGCACGACGTCGAGGCTCGGACAGACTGCCTCGGTCGCCGCAGCGCGTTGCAGCACGAGGCTGTCTCTGGCCGAGAGCTCACCGAACCGCGGCCAAGCCACGACGTTCTCGACCAGATCCGCGACCCCAGCCATGGTGACCAGGACCGCACCGAGGAGGCTCCACCGCGCCACGGTGCGCGACTCCGGCGCTCGTACCGTGACGAAGTTCCGCGCCCGCCACGCCGCGAGGACGTACACGTAGATGGCGACCGTACCCACCAGCAGAGCCAGCCGGCCCGGCACGAGACACCGCGGAATGCCGCTCGCGAGCCCAGCGCCTTCGCGGGTCAGCCAGCCCACGTCACCGGTCGACACCGCGTGCCGCATCGGCCACTGGACCAGCAGCAAGACAAGCAAAACCAGGATCGTCGTGCGAACGCGACGCCAGTGTCCGACGACGCGCAGCCTCGATCCCGAGTCGTGGAAACCCTGAGCTGGCTGACCCTTCTGTCCGTCCGCCCGCACCTTGCCGGTTGTCACGGCACGCCCCCTCACCGCTCGACCGCCCGTGAAGACCGAACAGACCGGCGTCGTCAGCTACCGCGCCCGTTCGATCTCTTCACCGCCACGCTGGCTAGAGGAACAGACTGCGCAACCTTTCGCTCCACTCGATGCGTTGCTGCAGCAGGTTGAGGAAGCCCCGCGCCACCCACGTGCGCTGTGGTTCGCAGCCTTCCGCAGCCAGCCTGCGTACGGTATCGAACGTCTCCCGCTGGGTCCGGATCACGTCGTCCACGAGCTCCACCGGGCTGGACAAGCCGTACGCCTCGGCGAAGAGGGCTACCCGGCGTGGCCGGTTCGGAGGCTCGGTGTAACCGAGCGACCGTATGCATTCGGCATTGCTACGAAATGGCGCCAGGTATTCCACGGCGTAGACGACATCACAGCGCGCCGGTGCGGGATAGGCGAAGTCCCAGTCGAGGATGCCGACCGGACGGTCGCCCTGCCAGACCAGATTCCACGGACCGAAGTCGCCGTGGCAGACGATCTCGTCTGGGTTGTTCGGGTCGCTGCCTGGCTCGACGATGCCACTCGACCACAGCAGGTCGGGATCACGCTTCCACCCCTTGACCGCCTCGTGGTACTCGCGCAGCAGGCGACCGACGGCCCAGAGGCCGGAGTCGGGTACCACCTTGGCCCATCCGGCCGAGCCCGACTCGCCCTCGATGTAGGTGAGGACCTCCCTGCCCTGCTCGTCGAAGCCGAGCACCCGTGGGCTGTAGGGGAAACCGACCGACTCGAGATGTCGCAACAGGGCGTGGACGGCCGGCGTCCAGGGAGCGACCGGCCGCCTGATCGTGGAGCCGATGCGTTCGACACGTCGCGGCGCACTGTTCTCACTCGCGACCTGTCCGACCATGACACGACACGCTAGCTCGCCCGATGGCACCGCCCCAACCCGAGCCGGTGATCAGTGCCTCGCCGACGTCCCACGTGGACGAGCGAGCCGGGCACGGGTGACCTGTACCTGGTGGTGTCCGTGGCTGAGCGTTGTGGGCTCAGCAGCTGACGGCTCGCCGTCGACCAGAACCGACGACCCCGTCGTCGCCGGTGGTACGAAGGTGGCGCGCACGCCGTACGGAATGTCGTACTCGGCTTCGAAACTCGCGTCCCCGCCGACCGACCACCGCACAGCGAGCCGACCGTAGGGTGTCTCGACCGCTGCCCGCGCCCAGCTGATGCCGACGACCGGCCGTGGCTCCAGCCGTGCCTCCGCATAGCCCGGGGCGGCCGGAGCGATGCCGGCGACGGTGCGATAGATCCAGTCCATCACCGCGCCGTAGGCGTAGTGGTTGAACGACAGCATGGTGCCCGTACGGCCATCCGCCCTCGCCATGCGACCGTCGTGAATCGTCCCGTCGGGCCGAATCGCGTCCCAGCGCTCCCACACCGTCGTCGCACCCTGCTCGACCTGGTAGAGCCACGAGGGCGTCTCGCGGCGCAGCAGCATGAGGTACGCCTCGTCGACGTGGCCTGTCGCGGTCAGGGCGGGAAGCACGAGCGGGGTTCCGAGGAAGCCGGTCGCGATGCGGCCGTCGCCTTCTCGGACCAGCCTGGCGAGCGCGTCACCGACCGCCTGTCGCTGGTCCGCCGGTGCGATGTCGAAGCAGATCGCGACGGCACAGCCGGTCTGGGTCGTCGGGATGTGGTCGGCCCACTTCTGCCAGGTCGCTGCCGCGACCTCGTCGCCGAGAGCGGCATGACGAGCCGCGAGGTCGGTCTCGCCGAGCACGTGCGCTGTGCGGGCCACGAGCTGGGCGCTGTGCGCGAAGAACGCGTTGGCCAAGAAGTCGGCGTCCACCTTGGCAAGCGACGGCCGGTCACTTGGCGCGTCGGGGTCGAGCCAGTCGCCGTACTGCTCCTCGCCACCGAGCAGGTCGTCGCGTCGGCGTCGTGCCTCGAGGTAGCCGACCCACGCCACCATGCTGGGGAGCTGGCGTCTCAGCAGGTCAGCATCGGCGTACGACTCGTAGACCGCCCACGGCACGATGGTCGCGGCATCGGCCCAGCCGGCTCGGCCGTAGGCCTTGACACCGGTGCGGCCGTAGTTCGGCACGACGCTCGCCACGCCTCCGTCCGGCTCCTGGTCCAGCGCGAGGTCGCGCAGCCAGCTGGACCAGAACGCCCGGGAATCGAAGAGGGTGCAGGCCGTCGAGGCGAACGCCTGCGCGTCTCCGGTCCAGCCAAGTCGCTCGTCGCGCTGCGGACAGTCGGTGGGCACGGCGACGAAGTTGTCCCGCTGCGACCACCGGACGTTCTCGTGCAGTCGGGTGACGGTCGGGTCGGAACAGGAGAACTCGCTGCGCGGCGTCAGGGCACTGCTGATCGCCACGACCTCGACAGCGTGGACGGTGGCATCGGTCTCCACTTCGGCGTAGCGGAATCCATGGAACGTGAAGACCGGCTCCAGCACGGTCGGGTGGTCGTCGGCGAGGACGTACGTGTCGGTGGCCTTGGCGGTACGCAGCGAGCGAAGGTGCAGCGAGCCGTCCGGCTCGAGAACCTCCGCATGGCGTACGGTCACGGTCTGGCCGGCTGTTCCTTCGACCGTGAGGCGAACGAATCCCGCCACGTTCTGACCGGCGTCGACCCGCAGGAGTCCGGGTCGCGGTCGCTTGGTCTGGGCGAGGTCGAGGGGGAAGGTCTGGATCGGTCGTACCGGCGAGGCGATCTGAGGCTCAATTGTGGCGGTGTCGAGGTGGACCAGGAGCGGCCGCTGCCAGGTGCTGTCGTCGAATCCGGGCGCATCCCATCCAGGCTGCCGGTGGCGTAGGTCGACGTGACAGCCGTCGTAGAGATCGGCGCGCCTCACTTCCCCGGTGCCGACGCGCCATGTGTCGTCGGTCGGCACGGTCATCGTCTGCCCGTCAGCGAGCTCTACCTCGAGCTGGGCAAGCAAGGCGAGCTGGTCGCCGTACCAGCAACGACCCTTGGGGTTGCCTCCGAGCCGTCCGCGATACCAGCCGTCACCGAGCATCGCGGCGAGGACGTTCTCTCCCTTCCTCAGAAGGGATGTGACGTCGTGAGTGATGGCGAGCAGCCGGCGACGGTACGACGTCCAGCCCGGGTCCAGAAGGTTCTCCGAAACCGGTTTGCCGTTGAGTCGTACCCGATGCACGCCGTACGACGTGACGTGGAGCCGGGCACGTACTGGCTCTGCGGGCAGACTGAACGTCTTGCGGAGAAGGATGACCGGCGACTGCTCCCGTGCGCCGGCATCATGAGGCAAGGTGATGGCCGAACCCACCCAGTCGCTCGGACGGAGCAGACCAGCCTCGACCGCGAGCGGCTCGCTCCAGTCGCTCCAGCCTTCGGCGGTGCGAATGCGTGCCCGGTAGAAGCGCACCTCCCGGCTGGCAAGTGGTTCGCCAGGTGGCGTGACCAGAATCTGACGATCTGCTTCGACCACGCCCGTTGTGGCCAACAGGTCGTCGAAGGAAGGGCTGCGCGACGCGTGGATCTCGTAGGCATCCTGCCGCGACGCCCCGGGCCCGGCCGCCACCTTCCACGACAGGCGAAGCGGCTCGCCACCTGCGGCGAGCACACCGTCGGCCAGGTTCGAGACCAGATGCAATCGCACCGACACCGCCAGCCTCCCAGCACGTCATGCCACCTGGGCGCGGCAGACAGACCACCGCGCCCACCCGACCATGGGATCACGGCTGGCCGCAGCGCACAATCCCAGAAGACGCCTTCGCAGTGCCGGTCTCGATGACACGGGTCGCGCCCGAGCGAATGGCTGTGTGGCCGAACACCCGGGCGCGACCGCTTGTCGTACCTACCTTATGAAGTTGTCGATCTCAGCGAGCTGATCAGCCGAAGCAGCCCTCAATCTCTGCTGGGCCGCAGTTGGTTGGCCGGTTCTTGATGATCTCCGAGTCTCCAGCAAGCTCAACCTCGCCAATGGCGTTGCGGACGCCGCCCGGTTCGTTCGTCGAGAGGTTCTCGTTGACCTGTGTGTCGGACAGGCGGACGAACCCATCGCCGAAGTTGTAGATTCCACCTCCATTTGAGTTCGGACCGACGGCCTTGTTGTTGTTGACTTCGCTGTTGGTGAGCCCGACCTGGCCTTCGAAGTTGAATATGCCGCCGCCATCCTCACGGCTGGTGTTCTGGTTGATCTTGCTTTCATTCGCCGCGAACTGAGCAGCTTCGCCGTCGTTGTAGACGCCGCCACCATCGAACTCGGCGAAGTTGCGGGTCAAGTTCGTCTTCTCCAAGTACAGCTGGTCGAAGTTGTAGATGCCGCCACCGATGCTATCGCCTGAGGTGTTGTCGTGAACGTAGCTCTCCTTGAGTTTGGCGATCTCGTCGGTGTAGATGGCACCGCCCTCGAAGTGGGCGAAGTTGTGGTCGACTTCGGTCTTGGTCAGCTTCGCCACGGTGATGTTGTAGATGGCGCCACCGAACTCGGCGTTGTTGTAGGCAATTCGCGCCTTCTTGACGTCCAGGTAGCCGTCGTTGTAGATCGCGCCACCAGAGTCGTCTGCACTGTTGTCATGGATGTCGCCGCTCGACTTACCCGTACCGTCCTTGCCTCCCGAATCGGCCCAGGTATCGGACGACGACACCGCGTCCTTGCCGTGCTCTCCACTACCGACGAATTTGGTGATGCCGTAGTTCGCGATCGCACCACCGAAGCTATCGGTACGGTTGAAGGCGAACTTCGTATTCTCCAGCGTCGCCTTGCCGCCGTCCTCGACCAGGAGACCGCCGCCGCCCTCACTCGTGATCAACCCGACGTTTCGGGCATCGCCGTACTTGACCGCGACATTCTTGAGCGTCAGGTGACCGCCGGTGTCGACGTCGAAGATCCTGAAGGGATCCGCACTTGCATCCCGCTGGATCGTCGAGTTGTGACCCTTGATCGTGATCTGATCCTCGATCTCCGGAAGTCCGACCGGCTCGTTGAATTCGTCATCCAACTTGTACCGCGTCAGGTTGTACGTGCAGTCCGCGGCTAGCTTGATCGTGCCGCCTCCGTCATTAGCGTCAATGATTGCCTGGATCAGCTCATCTGCATCACAGCCGATCTCCACGGCGTCCTTTTTGGCTCCGCCATCCTTCTTGGCTCCGCCATCCATCGCCGGACGGGCGAGCGTCTTCGCGGCTGCAGCCTGCCGGTCCTTGCTTTGGCTCGGGCTGGACGCCGGCGTCATTCCGGTCATCACACCCAACGTGGTCAGGCCCGTGATTCCTGCTATTCCGCCGATCGCGGCGGTGTACCAGACTCTCTTCTTGTGCTTTGGACCGAGGCCCATAAGCGCGCCCCCCTCATGAGAAGAACTCTCAGTTATGAGGACGCTATCAGCGATGAGGCATTTCATAAGATTAGTCGCCAGTCCTCGGAAATAGGTGATGCTAATTGCCAAGCAGACCGAGTAGACATTATTCGGTTCACGCTCATTCGCTCGACCGACAAGCACTCGAAGCCTGACTCAACAGATTTTCCGGCCATGTAAGGGGTTCCTTGACATGGAAAACCTCACCCTGTCGGACACCACCGAACGAGGAAGCGAGTTGTCAATCCAGGTTCTCGTGCTGACGTCTGAATTCTCCAATAGCTACTCATGCTCAGATGAACCGATCTCGTCCCGTCCCATTCGCAGCATTCGGCGAAACTCGCCACTTGCTCAAAGGTCTGCAGCATTCTTGACTGTGGTGACGAGAACTCGCTGGGTGAGTGATAGCGGCGCTGGGCGCCGGCCCCCGCCATGGCGAGCAGACACTCGCCACGCCTGGTCATTGTGCAGGGCCGCTGTCGGTGGGCGGTGGCAGGCTACGCCGCATGAGTCGACGATTCACCGGGTGGCCCGAAAACGCATTTGACGTGCTCTTACGCCTCGACGGTGATCCGCCACAGTCTGTACGCAAGGCGCTCAGCAAGGATCGCGAGCGCCTGGTGCGTGAGCCGATGGTCGCGCTGCTGCAGGACGTGGCGGACGCAGATCCGGCGTACGAGGATTTCTCGGTCTGGGGCTACGGCAAGATGATCTGGTGGTGGCAACACCAGTGTGCGGCAATCCGACTTGGGCGAAGCCTCGAGCTCGGCATGAAGTTCGACCTCGACGGCCTGGAAGTCCAGGGAGCCTGGTGGTACGCCGGGTCCGACCAAATCGCGCGCTATCGCGCAGCGGTTGCCGACGCCACAGCGGGTCCGGACCTAGCCAAAGTCCTGGACGTCCTCGTCGAGCGAGGGTTCGAGATCCGAGGCGACACGATGAAACGCGGACCGCGCGGATATCCGGCCGATCATCCGCGTGCAGATCTGCTGCGACGCCGCTCCGTCGTCGCCGTGCGACCGCTCGGCTGCGATGACTGGTTGCACACGCCGGCCGCCGTCGATCGGGTACTCGAGGCCTACGCAGATCTTCGTCCGATGACGGAGTGGTTCACCCACCACGTGGTCGCCGAACCTGAGACAGCGCCTCGCTAGACTCCGATGTCGTGGGCTTTCGCTAGGTAGCCGATCACTTCGGGCGATCACGTCTCACACCGCGAGCGACCACTTCTGCTCGCGGGCCTCCGTTGCTGCCTCCGTTCATTCGCAGCGTCATCCGTTCTGCCTACGCCATGAGAATCGCGAGCTCGGAGGCATGAGTGCCCAGTCCGTACGACCACACGTTGACCAGCGGTGTCACAGCACACACGCCCCATCCTGGAGGCGTCGTTCGCCGTAGAGCGCGACAGAAGGACTTGGCCATCCGGACGTTCCTTCGGTACCTACGACATAGCGGGTTCGAACGCGCACCCGAGCCAGCCGGTGTCAACGGTGACGGCTGCGAAGCGTTCGACGGGATCGAAGGACGTACGGGCTATTCGCCAATCACCGACGACATCGCCTCGGACGAGGCGTTGATCAGTGCTGCGCAGGCGATTCGCGGCTTCCACGACCTGTCAGCGCGTTTCGCCAAGTGGCAGCGGCTGGAGTGGGACACAAGAAGCGCCGACCCGACCGGTCAGGCGGAGGTCATCTGCCATAACCAGCTTGCACCGTTCAACCTGGTCTACCGCGAGCGCGAGGTCGTCGCGATCGTCGATTGGACCCGTGCCGCACCCGGCCGGCGAGTCTGGGACCTCGCGTACGCAGCGTGGTGGCTCGTCCCGTTGCACGGGCCTATGTACGCCAGGCAGATGGGTTGGCCGGCGGTTGACCGTCGCCGTCGGCTCGCCCTCCTCGCGGAGGCGTACGGGATGACGAGGCAGCAGCGGGACGAGCTCCTCGAGGTCGTCCGTCAGCGGCAGGACCACGCTCGGCACGCCATGCGCAGGCTCACCGAGATCGGCCACGTCGAGCTGCTCGTGGCGGGAGGGGACGTGGTGGGACAAGACAGGCCGCTCAGGGAGAGGCTGACTCAGTAGGAGTGGCCCCAGCTCGCGGCGCTGGCGCAGAGCGATTGGACCGGGCTGCCGATTTCCGGCCAGCCCAAAAACGACGACGCGTTCAGGAACTACCTGCTGGCGTGGCAGGAGTTCAAGGCATACGTGGGCGCCGAGGAGCCGGTCGATTCAGCGCGGCCTTGGGCATGAGCTGGCAGAGTACGGGTCCCTGGCCGCTGCGTCATCCGCCCGTCCTTTTTGGATGCTTCGTCGACGCCTGCACGACCCAGACGGTTCGCGTCTCCTCGTCGACGAGGTACCAGATCCGACCGCCGCCAGTGACCTCGACTGCCATTGCGGCAGATCTCGCCCGCCGCACGTGCCAGTGGCGAGTTCGCCCTTCAGACGGTGGTGACGCGAGTTTTGGACAGTGGGAACCGGCTCGTTGCGCATGGTCTCCCACGCCCGTGCCGTATTACGGGGAGCCTGCTGACACAGATCACCCCAACCCTTTGCTGCATCGGTCGTCCCGACCTTCAGTTCCCACTGACCATCACCTGCAGGTGGCGCGACACGATCCCCCCGCTTGGCTGGGCTCATTCCCGCCTCGCTGGGACGAAACGAAACCTCGCTGCAGGGCCGGTTGACACATGCAGCTGATCACTCATATGTGATCAACAGTGTAAGCACGCCACCGACAGGCTGACACCAAATGCGGAACTATTGGCTCAAGCGGCTGAACGCTTCCGCCGCTTCGCACGCTGCGGAACGGGCGAAGGCTTCGGCACAGGGCCGTAATCTCCGGTAACGCCCCGCCGCAGGACTTCGGCGATCTCGGGGTCGGCGTAGACCTCTGCGGTCGACTTCCACGCCCGGATCGTCACCCGCCGGAGCGGGGTTGTCAAGCTGGACGGGTTCCGGGCCCTAGCCAAGATCGACGACCACGGGTCAGCTCGGCTGATCTCTCGACGGGGCACACGCTCGACGACGCGTTTCCCGAGATCGTTGCCGGCCTTTAGGCGTATCTGGCATCCGGCTCGATCCTTGACACTTCTCTGGCTTGCAGCGCCGATCCGCAGTGCCGCCCCGCATGAGTACGTTCGAGCGCTACGCTGAGGCTTCGCGGTCCGGTTCGTCGCGCGGGACGATAACCGTGCTGGTGTCCCACCGCTTCTCCACGGTTCGGTCTGCCGGCCTGATCCTCGTCATCGACAACGGTCGGGTCGTCGAGATGGGAAGTCACGACGAGCTCATGGCGCTGGGCGGACTCTATGCGGAGCTCTATGAGCTTCTGGCGAAATCGTATGTCTGACCAGACCACACTGAGCCGACGTCGACGCGACACTGACGCCTTAGCAGCCGCCTCCGCCACCGCCGGAGTCGCAGTCCCCTGCTCCATCTAGGCCGGAGCCGAGCGACGTACTGCCGGGGACGTGTGGGGTGAGGTAGCGCCTGCCGCGATTGATGCCTCGGACGCGAAGGACAAGCGCCAGGAGGACGTACACCACGAACGCAAGACCCCCCGCAGCGGCCCCGAATATCAGCAACTCCATTGAATCCTCCCGAGCGCGCCGCAGTCTTGTGATCAAAGTATCCCACAGTGGCTGCGCATCGTGAATCTTTGTCACAACGCCCAACTCAGTGGTCATGGTTGCATATATTCCGATATGGGAATACGATGCTGTGTCATGGCCCGGGCACCGACAACAACAGATGCGTTCAACGCGATCGCCGAGCCTCGGCGGCGGGAGATCCTCGATGCACTCGCCGACGGTGAACGGTCGGTGAACGATCTCGTACGCATACTCGGCCTGGCGCAACCACAGGTGTCGAAGCACCTGCGTGTCCTCCGGGAGGTCGACCTGGTCACCGTGCGCGAGGACGGGCGACAACGGCTCTATCGACTGAACGGACACGCTCTCAAACCGGTCCATGACTGGGTCAGCAAGTACGAGAAGACCTGGTCCGAGCGGTTCGAGCAGCTGGATGTCGTCTTGGACGAACTCAAACGACAAGAGGAAGGAGCAGATGGACATGACAAGTAGAGGAACCGCAAAAGTCACACTCCCAGACGACGAGACAATCCTCGTCACCCGCGAGTTCGACGCACCCAAGCACCTCGTCTACAAGGCATGGACGACACCCGAACTGGTCAAGCGTTGGTGGAACGCCAAACGTGGCGAGGTGACGGTCTGCGAGATCGACCTACGGGTGGGCGGCAGGTGGCGGTACGTGATGGTCACTCCAGACGGCACGGAGGTCGCCTTCCACGGCGAATACCGCGAGATCGTTCCGAACGAACGGATCGTGTCGACGGAGGTGTTCGAGGGTGCGCCTCAGGAAGAAGGCCAACCCGAGGTCGGTACGGTCAACACTCTGACGTTGATCGAAGTTGACGGTCGTACGACCGTCACGATCGAGACGAAAGCGCCCAGCAAGGAAGTTCGTGACGCGATCATTGCCTCGGGTATGGAGGCCGGCCTACAGGATGCGCTGGATCTCCTCGAAGAGGTGGCGGTGTCGCTTCGTTGACCGAAGCGCCCACACATCAGGTAGGCCGCGAGGACCCGGGACTCGTGGCCTACCGGTGCTGGCTCACTTCCACCTCGCGACTCCTGCGTTGTCGGTGCATGGTGGTTACATGAACCAATGGAATGTTCTCATGACGAATCCGAGAAGTCTGCCCTGCAGATGCAGTTGCAGGCAGCACGAGATGGCTTGATCCGTAAGCTCGAAGGCCTCGGGGAATACGACCTGCGCCGACCGATGACGCCCACCGGCACCAACCTGCTCGGGTTGGTCAAGCATCTCGCCGGGGTGGAATACGGCTACCTTGGCGAGGTCTTCGAGCGGCCTGCGCCGGAATCGTTGTCGTGGGTGGAAGACGGCACGATCTGGCAGGGCGCTGACATGTGGGCGACCCCAGACGAGTCGAGCGACTACATCATCGGCCTGTACCACCGAGCCTGCGCCCATGCCGACCAGACCATCGCCGAGCTCCACCTCGACGCCACTGGGGAGGTGTCCTGGTGGCCGGAAGGCAAACGCGCCCTCACGCTACGACGCGCAATCCTGCGGATGATCGGGGAAACGGCACAGCACGCTGGCCACGCCGACGTCGTGCGCGAACTCATCGACGGCACCGGTGGCGTCGACTATGCCAGCTTCGGCGGAGAGCAGGAGTGGCGGCAGTACGTCGCACGAGTGCAGGAAGCGGCCGACCGCTTCCGCGATCTCTCGGCCGAGACCGGATAGCCGTTCTGGCCGCTAGCCATCTTCCGCGGAAGAATTGCTGAGATCGCCGCACGGTTCATGAGCGTTGCCACGTACGACCTGCTGAGGGTAGCCAGCGATGCGCACCGACGACGCCACTGCAGCTCGCGATCTCGATCGTCTTGCCGACGAGGCATTCCACGCGCTCCTCGCGTGGTCGCCGCTCTACGCCAGTCAGATTGGCTACCCCGAGTACGCCGGCGACCTTCCTGACGTATCAGTCGCGGGCGAGCAACGCCGCCGGAGCGAGCTGCTGAGCTTCCAGAAGCGTGCAGAGGCCATCGACCCCAGGCACCTCGATCCGGAACGACGCATCACCCGGCAGGTCCTGCTTCGCACGACGTCCGATGCACTGGTGGGTCTCGATACCGCAGCGGTCGAATACACCGTGACTCCGCTGCCCTCCATGGGATCTGCGGCCACGCTCATCGTGAGCCTGCCGAAGCTCACCTTGCGCACAGCGGCTGACGCTGCGGGTTATCTGGAACGCCTGGCCAAGGTTCCGGCGTGGCTCGCAGAAGCACGTCGCCGCCTCGACGCCGGCAGGTCTGCCGGTCGTCAGCCGGTCGCGCGTCTCGTCACGGCCGCCACTGAGCAGGTGGCCAGCTACCTGTCCACCGAGATCTCGGAGGACCCGCTCGTTCAGATCAATCCGCAAACCAACGAGGTCCCATCGGATTGGCGTGATCGGGTCGCGCAAGTCGTACGTGATGACGTACGTCCTGCTCTGTCCGCGTACCACGACTACCTGGTGCAGGACGTTCTTCCCTCAGCGCGACCGGACACCGCTCCTGGCCTGGCCGCGCTTGACGACGGCGTCGAGCTGTACCAACGGCTTGCGGCGACGCACACCACGACCGACCACAGCGTCGAGGAGTTGCACCGCTTAGGTCTCGAACTTGTCGAACGACTCATCGAGGAGATGCGCGCCCGTGGTGCCGCGGTCCTCGGAGTCAACGACTTCGCCGACATCATCAGCAGGCTTCGTACGGACGAATCCCTTCGCTTCACGAGCGCCGCGGACATGCTCGACGGGGCGAAGTCGGCGCTTGCGCGAGCCGAGGAGGCCTCCCCCCGCTGGCTCGGTATCGTGCCACGGATCGGCTGTGAGGTGCTCGAGCAGTCGATATATGAGGCGGAAAGCGGCAATCTCGGCTACTACCAATGGCCGAGTGTCGACGGAACACGGCCAGGTCGCTTCTGGCTGAACACTCACCAGCCTGAGACACGACCGCGGTTCGAGCTGCAGGCCTTGACCTTCCATGAGTCGGTACCCGGCCACCACACCCAGCTGGCTTTGCTGTGGGAGCTTCCCGAGCTCTGCGACTATCGACGTCACGCGCGTGCCACCGCGTTCACCGAAGGCTGGGCACTTTACACCGAGCGACTCGCCGACGAGATGGGTCTTTACACAAGCGACCTCTACCGTCTCGGCATGGTCTCCTTCGACTTCTGGCGGGCGTGTCGGCTCGTCGTCGACACCGGGATGCACGCCTTCGGGTGGAGCCGCGACCGGGCGGTTCGCTTCATGGAGGAGCACAGCGCGCTCACCCGGAAGAACATCGAGAACGAGGTCGACCGATACATCGCCCGGCCAGGTCAGGCGTTGGGCTACATGGTCGGCAGGCTGGAGATTCAGCGGCTCCGCGAGCAGGCGGCTGCAGGCCTCGGGAGCGACTTCGTACTCGCCGACTTCCACCGCACACTTCTCTCACACGGCAATCTGCCCCTGTCGGTGCTTGCGGACGTCGTCACCGAGTGGACCAGGCACGTTCAACGCGCATAGCGCGTCGACCTGGCATCGTTGACTCCCCGTCTTACTGCGCTGTTCGTTGCCTTGCTGCGTCCTCGTAACGACAGACGGGACGGAGCGCTCGTCGCTCGAACGTCTGAGCGAGGACGCTTGCGGCCACGTAGAAGTGATCATCCACGACACGCCATCACGCATCGCCGTCCACCGACCGTGTCCGGTTCCGGCAGTGTCCCGCTGTCCTCCTCAGAGGTATCGGGGTGATGCTCATTCCTCACGCGATGGCTATGATCCCCGCCATGGCTGATGACATTGACTTCGAGTTCACCCGCAGCCGCCGCCGGCGTATCGTGATCAGCCTGCCGCGCCTCATCCCGGTGCTGTGCCGCGACTACGGGCACACCTGGGCCGACGAAGAGGCCATCGAGACCTACTGCCGGGCATGTGGCGCCACTCGTTACGTGGAGCTGTGGAATCAGTCCGACTCCCCAACGGAGCCCGACTAGATGGTCTCGGTGGAGCCTCCTGGTCGTCGGCCCCTGGTGTACCCCTGACATGACCTCAGCGGTTGGAACCCTGCTCCCGCGCCCCAATCAGGACGTCGGAGGAGTTCCGAGCGAGGGTCCCGTCACCCGAGCTGACCGGGCTGGTAGTCACCGGCCGGGTTCCGGACGATGACGTTCGCCCGGTTGAAGGCGTTGATGATGGCGATCACGCAGACCAGAGCGCTGAGCTGCTCTTCGTCGTAGTGCTTGGCGGCGTTCGCCCAGGCCTCGTCGGTGACCCCACCAGCCGCATCCGCGATGCGGGTGCCCTGCTCCGCGAGTTCCAGCGCGGCCCGCTCGGCCTCAGTGAACACCGTGGCTTCCCGCCAGGCCGCGACGAGGTTGAGGCGCTGCACGCTTTCGCCAGCCGCTATCGCGTCCTTGGTGTGCATGTCGACGCAGAAGCCACACCCGTTGATCTGGCTCGCACGGAGCATCACCAGGTGCTGCGTCGCGAGCGGGAGGGTCGACTGAGCGAGCACCTTGTACGCCGTCCTCAAGTGCTTTGCGAACTCGCGTCCAGTCGAGTTACCGAACAAGTTCAAGCGAACTTCCATCGTGTGATCTCCTTCAGCGTGTCGTTGCACACCTCCTTGACGGACCTGAGCCACACGATGTGACGGGCGCAGATGTGACATGTGTCTCGTCGCCGCCGGCCGCGGGATCTTTCCCTCACGCAACTTTCGCACTACGCACGAGCAGTGCAGCAAGCTCGGCATTGCGTTGCGCGAAAGTCCGCCACAGCACAGGCGTCTCAGCCACTCGGTCGCGAGCCTTCTTTTCTGAAACGGCTCGTTGCGTCCACGTACACATGCGACCGCGACGTACCTCGAACCGCACGAGGACCCCGTCAGCCCAGCCGTGGATGTCGACATCACATGAGTCCAGTAATGCCGCCTTCTGCTCTGCGACAATCCAGTCAAATGCCGCGATCTCCTCATGCAGCTTGGCTGCGAGTTCGAACTGGAGCTTTGACGCCGCAGCATCCCTCCGACGCACCAACTCGGCGCGTAACGCCGCCACCGCCGCCGGATCACGTTCCAACACGGCGATCAACCGCTGCTCGAGCTCCTCGCGATCATCCGGACCGATGCCAAGCAGCTGTCCGAATGCACGTGCAGACCCACTGCTGGCAGTGGCGTACTCCAACGGCAGGACGCGACGAATCGCCGAGATCGCCTGCCGGACCCGTAGACCTCCGAGGTAGGGCCCGAAGTGGCGTGCCTTTGGCGTGATCTCATGCACGAATCGCAGGCCGGATCCTGCCGCTCCAGTCTCGAGCCGGATGTAGCCGACGACTTCCATCCCCCCATCGGCTCGATTCCAGCGAGGCATCGAGTGTTGCAACAGGTTGCGTTCCAGCCAGGCCGCCTCGTGCTCGGAGTCACACAAGACGGCTTCGACTCGGCTGATGCGGCGAACCATCGGTGCCAACCGCGGACGGTCGCCGAGGTTCGTCCAGTACGACTGGACTCTGCGACGCAGATTACTGGCTCTCCCGATGTACAGCACTCGGCCGGCGGAATCACGGAACCGATAGACCCCGGGCCCCATCGGCAGCCTTCTGACCACGTCTTTCACTGCGGTCACAGTCGATCATCCCGTGGGGTGTCACGACGATGCATGCAGATGGTCACCGGGAGGTGCGAGCGTCGTCCGCGCTCCATCGTCCAACCTGACCAGGTCATTGGCGGATTGTACGGCAGATCGGCGCTCCTATCTTTCGCGTGCGGAGGCCCCTTGCAGTAGAGGGCGAGTCGCTATTGGATGTGGTGCATGTCGGAGGTGAGCCGCGTGAAGGGTCAATCAAAGAGCACCCGCCCTACCGAACTCCTCGTCCTCGGCATCGCGCATCTCACCGACCGAGTACAGGATGCCGCACTGGCTCCCGCAATCGAGAGACTCGCCAGGTGGAAGCCTGACGTCATCGCGGTGGAGCAACTTCCGGGCGAGTTGGTCGATGCGTGCACGAGGGAAGGGGGAAATCTACGAGAGCCTTGACGTCGGTGGCATTGATGCCGCGCGTGAGCTGGCCGCCATCGGACGTCATCACCGATCCTGGCCTCGGCCGGAGGCCGCTCGAATCGCCACCGCGCCTGAGACGTCCGCAGAAGACCGCGTGCTCGCATGGCTCATCGCCTTTGAGCCTTGGAATGCCCTCCTTGCAGCCGACCATTCTTCCCACCTCCCGCCGGACGTGCAGGAGGCGCTTGCACGCCACGCCGCCCAGGTCGGCGAGGTTGCACGGGTCGCCGTACCTCTTGCCCGTCAACTAGGGCTCGATCGGCTGCATCACTTCGACGACCACACAGGACTGGAATGTCTGAACCTCGCCGGCCAAGACTGGTGGGAGCGATTGTGCGCGGCCGGCTACCAGGACCTCGTCGAACCGTTGGTGGACCGCTCCGATCCTCCGGCCGACGTGTTGAAGGAGAACATCTGGCCGTACTGGGAACTGCTCAACAGCGACGACAGGGTCACTGAGTCTGAAGAAGTCGAGAGTGGTGTCCTCGTACGAATAGTAGATGCCTTTCCGGTCAACCGGATCAGGCTCGCCCAATGGCGAACGCGAAACCTGTACATGGCCGCACGTCTGCGCACCATCACCGCGTTCGCGCCCGGCGGACGTGTCTTGGCGATCGTCGGTCTCGCGCACAAGAGGCCTCTGCATGCTGCCCTGTCGGTCGACCAGCATGACCTGAGACTCGTCGGGCTCGACGAGCTCTGACCCGCCCGAGGGTCAAGCCTCCTAGCCTGGAGGATTGAGCCTTCCAGCCTGGCACTATGTCGACCAGCTCCTGGCGGCCCGGAGCTTCGCCGCGTGCTCATGCTACTTGGAGAGCGTTGCGAGACGCATGACGTGCTCGCCGCAGAAGAACGCATCGCCTTTCCAGAGCGGAATGACGTGGATGTGGAAATGCCACATGTCCTGACCACCGGCAGGCTCATGGTGTTCTGGGTTGCCCACCCACCAGTGGGGGAGGAACGATCACTGCAGTCTGCTCCTCGCGGCGAACGATGTTGTCCGGTGTCGTCAGCGACGTCGCCTCCCCGCGGAGCAAGCGGCAGATCGGACAGTCGTATCCGTCAGGCTCGTGAGTGCGTACCACCATGAAGATCCTTTATCCGGCCCGGATTGTCCCGCGCTAGCGTCTCTTGTTGGCACCGAGCGGGCTGGGGTTATGCAAGTTATGCCCGTTATGTGAGGCTTGGGCTCGGGAAGCGGGCCGAGCCGCACGGGCAAGCCGAGTCCAGATAAGCTTGTGCCGATCTCGCCAGCGTGGCGCAACTGGCAGCGCACCCGACTTGTAATCGGGCGGTTATGGGTTCGAGTCCCATCGCTGGCTCCAGCAAACGCCCAGGTCAGAGCGGCTCCGGCCTGGGTATCCTTCTCATCTTCAACCGCTTGCTGACGACTCTGCTAACCCGGCGGGGGCGCAGCCGCCGAGGACTCATCCCTGTTCAGCGGATCTCCCCCGTCAAGATCAACGGCTTGGGCGAACCGATCAGCCACCCCAGCAGCATGATCGTCGATCACACAGGCATAAGCACGGGGAGTGATCACCGTCAGCATGACCCAGACGCGCCGCGACGACATGAACAGGCGTGCCGCTGAGAAGGAGTGTCGCCGCGTGGATGTGCCGAAGATCACGGAGAGTGGCAGCTGTAGTGGCTCGCCTGAGGCAGACCACGTTCCAAACGTGGGGTGCGGGAAGTGCCACCACAGAGGTGGAAGCCGAGCACCGGTCCGGCCTTCCTTGACCTAGGTCGGCGAGACAGCCTCGACAGCCACACGAATTGGCGTCGCGGGCCTGTCGCTTTGCGGGCGGCGACGCTCGAAGACCCACGATCAGCCACGAGGGAAACCGACTGCTCAGGCTGCCAAGTGCGGTGCCCCCCGGTGCCCGCCGGCGATAAGAGAATCCGAGCTAGCTCGACCGCTTGGTAGGGCACAATTCGTACCGCCGCATGGGTTCTTCCAGGCGCGGAAAACGTCGACTCAAGAACCAAGGCACGGGTTCCACGCACAAGGCTCGAGATGCGATTTGCTTCCCGTCTACATAAACGACAACTCGCGGTTTCATTTTGAGGATTGCCCAGCGCTCATCGCCACCGTCATGAAGCACATAGCCGACGAGCTTCTTTTCGGACTTCAGAGTCACGACTTCTGAAGGCATCCAGCCCATCGCACCGGGTACGTATCCAATAAACCCGAACACGCAGGCGATGATCGTAGCCAGTACATTCCAGGCCCGCTAGGCGCCATGCCACCGCCATTCACCAGATGCAAGAGAAATGACCATCAGCAGACCGAAAGATAGTCCCCACAGAAAATTTGCCCGCGCTAGCAGAATACCTCCGCAGCATAAAAGTCCGGAGAATGCCCATACATTAAGTTTCCGACGACCCGCAGCATGCTCATGGAGCAGAACTCTGATTGTTATGGCTATTGCACTAGGTAGGTAGCCAGTAATAAACGAAACAAGCGTACCGAGCAGAACGTTCGCAGTTCCCGACTGTTCAAGGATCGCCTTCGCAGTCAATGGATCCCAATCCGACACCCGTAGCAGCACGATCACCGACCACAGGGAGAAAAGACCAGTTACTGCAAGCGTCAAGTGTTCGGAGGCGAGCCTGCGAAGGATGCCTGTCACCTCTGCTCGTTCCGCGGGCAAGCTTGACCTCGGCAACGGTTCCGGCCTATCGCCAGCATCTGCCAGCATGTCGTTCATATGTCACTCCCCTCGTCTTCCATACCTGGGGAGTCTATGGCGGACTGGCTGTGAGAACTTTCACTACGTCTTTACGGCTCCAAACGGCACCGGCTAGCGCAGGGTCGATCAAGCGCGCCAGGTCCGGCCGGCTTGGGCGGCCTCAGCTACTTGCTGCGCTTGTTCGGCCGGGTCGGTGGCGACCTGCGCCGCTGCTCCGCGGATGGTGGCAGTGGCACCCGCCTCCTTCGAGAAGTATCACGCGGAGTGGTGTCAGGCCAGTTGCTGGCTTTCTGCTTACGATCACGAGGCGCCGAGCTCGGCCTTGATGGGGATACGGGCAGCGGAGCGTACTTGAATAGGTGCAGCCCACCGTCGTCGACGTGCGGTCCTTCACAAAAGATCCCGGTCAGGGTCAATGTCATCGAGGGCTAGCTCACTCAACTCGATTCCGAAGGCGAGTGCCTGCTGCTGCATAAGCGACACAACCTCGTATTAGGCAAACAGACGCCCAGTCATGAATACTCGGTCGGCCTCAGTCATTGCGTCGTCTCGCTCGCCGCCACCAACGGGTTGTCGGCGTAGGTGTCGGGGTCGAGCCGGTCGGCGTCGCTCATGCTGCTTCCATGGCGACTCGGCACCCACAATCGCTCCGGATCCGCGGTGGGTGTACAAGTCGCGTTATCACCCAGCGCTGACTTGCTCCTGCTCTCACGTCCGGGATCAGGCAACTGACAACCGGCGGACGGCAGTCGAACGTGGGCCTAGCAGCGAGGCGGTCGGCTCCGGTCTCGGGTACGACCGGAAGAGGAGCAGTGCTTGCCTGGCCTTCGTTTTCTTGGAGACGATGGAGATGAACTAGCGGGGGCCGTGCACTCGTCCGTGTCCACCAAAGGGCCGGTGATCCGCGCTCCGGAGGTTCAGCTATGCATCGGCGGCCCTATCTCGTCTGGTCGAACGACCAGCCTCGTGCCGACGAAGCTGAGGACCAGATCGCCCAGGAGGCGTCGCCGTTGGCGCGTGCGGCAGTCCGTGCCGGGTGTGACGAGGCTGCGACGATCGTCCGTCGGGTCGAGACGATTCGCCTCGCGCAACTGTCAGACCTCGTGTACGTCCGAGTGTTCGGCAAGGACGGCCATATCGGGCTGGGTGAGGCCTTCGGAAGCGCTGACGAGGTGGAGGCGTACGTTCACCAAGTGGTGGCTCCGCGCATCCTCGGTCAAAGCCCTACGCGTCCGGACTTCGACCGCGCGTTCAAGCCGCTGTTCCGCGGCCGTGAGGCGGCACAGCGACGAGGTGCCTCAGCCGTGGACGTCGCATTGTGGGACCTGGTAGGACACGCGACAGGTCGGTCGTTCGCAGACCTGCTGGGTGGGGCCTGTCGGGAGCGCATCCGCGTCTACGACAGTCCGCCCCCGACGCGGGCAACCGCTCCCTCGACTGCCAGTTCTCGCATCGGGACGTCGACAGCGAGAAGAGCTTCGTTTGAGCAGATGCTTCTCACCCACGCCGAGGAGTTGCTCGCTCGTGGGATCACAGCCATGAAGGTCGACCCTCCCATCGAGCCCCATGATGGCTCAGGCGGGAGGGACATCTCGTCCGATGACGTGAAGCGGCTCGTGGCGCCGCTCCGCGAGGTGCGAGCGAGCTTTGGCGACTCGCTGGACATCATGCTGGACTTGCACTCTCGCTGGGACGTCCCCGCAGCGAAGCGCATCGCACGCGCCGTCGAGGAGGTAGAGCCACTGTGGCTGGAGGAGCCGATCAGTCGTGACGACCTCCGCACGCTCGCCGCCTATGCGCGGGCGGTCCGTCTACCGATGACGCTTCGCGAACCACTGTCCAGCAGGTACGAACTCCGGGACCTCTTCAACCGTCGAATTGCTGGAATCGTGATGTTCAGCCTCGGCTGGTCCGGCGGCGTGACGGCGGCGTCCCATGTCGCTCCGCTCGCAGCGGAGTACCGTCTGCCGTTGACGTTGTACGGACGAGCTGGCCCCGTTCTGCTCGCGGCGGCGACCCATGTCGCGGTGAGCGCTCCGAACGCTGTCATCCAGGAGACAGTTCAGCAGTACGTCACCGACTGGTACGCCGAGGTCGCCGCTGCCCTGCCGGACATCTCAAACGGCACGATCGCACCACCCGCCGGACCAGGGCATGGCGTGAGGTTGCGTACGGGCCTGCTGAGAGACCCTGGCACGCTCGTGCGAGCGAGCACATAGGAACGCAGACTATGCCGACGTACGCAGCCGCCTCCGGCGCGCTGGCGCGACAGACTCGCGGACGACCAGCTGCGCAGTGATGCGTACCGGTTCGGTGAAACCCGCTCCAGCGAACGCCAACGAGACGGCCCGGCGACCTGCCTGTTCCAGCGGAAGTCGAACGGTCGTCAACGCTGGCGTGACATCCTGTGCACCTGGGATGTCGTCGAAGCCTGCAAGTGACACGTCGTCGGGGACCCGTACGCCAGCCTCGCGAAATGCGGCGAGGGCGCCGATCGCCATGAGATCGTTCGCCGCACAGACGGCCGTGAAGTTAGCTCCACTAGCGAGCAGCCGTTTGACCGCGTCATAGCCACTCTGCCGACTGAAATCGCCGGCAATCGTCAGACGCTCGTCGAGCTCCAGGCCCACCTGCTGGAGGGCCCGCGAAAACTCGGTGTGGCGGTCGGTCGCGATGCTGAGGTTGGAGGGCCCCGCGATGTACGCGATCCGTTGGTGACCTGCCGTCACCAAATGCTCGGCTAGCGCCTTGCTCGCCGCAGCAGATTCGAACGTCACATGCCCGACCGCGAGCGCGCGGCTGATTGCTGGGCGACCACAGAGCACCAGCCGTGCACCCTGCGCCTTGAGCCCCCGAGCATGAGCGGACAGTTCTCGGCGGTAGGAGCGGTCCGCGGCCGATCCTGCGACGAGGATGACCACCTCGGCACGCTGGCGGCGGAGCATCTCGATGTAGGCGAGCTCCTCGGCCTGATTGCCTTCGGTCGTGCAGACAACGACCAGGCGGCGCAGATCAGCGGCAGCTGCGTGGATACCCTTGGCGATCGCGCCGAAGAATGGATCAGCGACATCGGCGAGGATGACGCCGATCATGCCGCTCGTCGCATGAAGCAGCGCACGTGCATGGGCGTTGACGACATAATCGAGGTCGCGCACCGCCCGCTCGACGCGACGCCGCGTCTCCTCGGCTACGGGATAGTTGCCGTTCAGCACTCGCGAGACCGTTGCGGGCGAGACTCCTGCCCGAGCCGCGACGTCCGCGAGCGTCACCGCCATGGTCATCCCTTCCCGATCTACAGGCGCGTCCAGGATAGCCCCGGCTCCTCTGGGGGCGCGCTCGCCAGGCCGGCGGACCGCGGTCAGGGTCGGGTGAGACCAGCGCGTACTTTGCGTATCCCGGCCGTGATGTCGTCGATGTCGGCGACTGTGTAGTTTTCGTTCCAACCTATGACGACAAGTGTCTCGTCGATCAGGCGTTCAGCTTCCGGACACAGTCCTGGGCCGTATGTCCACTCTTTTCGAGCGGGGGGCGAGGTGAGCGGGAAGCGGGAGCGACCGTACGTGCGACCCTCGGCGAGCACAGGTGTGAAGTAGAGAGGCCGGTGCAGATAGCCGGCCGACGCCGGGATGCCTTCGGCAGCGAGCGCTTCGACCCAGGTCGCGTTGCTGCCGCCGGCCGCTTCCGGGTCGATCACGATCGGGTATTGCCAGTAGACGCTTCCTGGTAGCGCAGGCGGGTTGAGTCCCGTTAGCGGGCCGATCCGGTCAGTCAGCGCCTGGGCGGTACGCCGACGCCGAGCGACGACATCTGGCAGCTTGGTGAGTTGCGCGCGACCCACGGCAGCTTGAAGTTCGGTCATGCGGTAGTTCGCGGCGAGGAACAGGTTGGTTCGTTCACCGGTGTCGCGTGGCCAGCCCTTGTCAGCGAACAGCCGCATACGTCGTGCAAGAGCGTCGTCACGGGTGATGACGAGGCCGCCGTCGCCGGTCGTGATGTGCTTGGTCTGCTGCAGGCTGAAACATCCGATGTCGCCGTACGTGCCCGCGTACCGTCCAGGCTCCGGCTCGGCGAGCAACGCCTGCGCACAGTCCTCGATGAGGACGAGCCCGTGGTCGCGAGCCAGCGCTTGGAAGTCCGCCATCGGCGCGGGGATTCCGAACAGATGGACGACAAGGATTGCCCGGGTGCGTTCCGAGATCTGCTTCTCAACGCTCGCCGGGTCGAGAATGCCCGTCGCCGGATCGACGTCGGCGAAGACCGGAACGGCATTCTGCCGCAGGATCGGAATGATCGTGCCGAAGTCGGTGAGCGGGCTCGTGATGATCTCGTCACCGGGATCCGGGTCGACCGCGCCAACGGCGAGGTGCAGCGCCGCGGTACCGGAACTGCAGGCGATCGCGTGGGGTACGTCGTACATCGCGGCGAACTCGCGTTCCAGCGCCCGGGCCTCGCTTCCCCACACGCTGCACAGCATGCCGGACCTCAGGACGCGTGCCACCGCCTCGGCCTCCTCCACGCCGAGGGTGCGCCCCGATGCATTGGCGACCGACGGGAACGGATCGGTGCGCACCGGAGTTCCGCCCCGAAGTGCCAGCCGTCCCCAGTCGACCTTGTCGCCGGAATCACTACGTCCAGACGTCATCATTGCCGCGTGCCGATCCTTCCTACTTTCGTGCCAACGGTTCGCCGTTCGGTGGATGCCGAGCTTGCTACGCGACGAAGAACTGTTCCGGTCGCGCCGGTCCGGGGTCGGGGTAGATCCAGGAGACAGGCATGGAGGGGACGTTGCGGAAATCGTTCGCGGCGATACCGTACGCTTCAGTCGGCATGACGGTGCCGATGACGTAGAACTCTTCCTTGGCGATTCGAAGGATCTCGGCGAAAATTCGCTTGGCTTCGTCGATGTCTGGGGTTTGCAGCATCTGGCGGTAGAGCTGCATCTGCTTGAGTGGTGCAGCCGGCGGCTTCTCGCCTTGCGCTCCGTTGCTGGCGAACCACGTTGCCCAGGGGATGGCGAAGTTCGACTCGGCGTTGTGTGGAAAGTACCACCTCGGATCGAGCATGGCGGCGTTGGCCATACCAGTGAATCCATTGAAGACCGTCGCGTCGTGCTTGTTGGCTGCCTTGCGTTCGTAGAACAACGTGCGGTCCTCGCTCTTGAGCCGTACGTCGATCCCGACGTCGCGCCAGTACTTCACGACGAACTGCATGCCGTCGACCCAGTACGTGATGTAGGCCGGGTGAGCGATCTCGATCGTGAACGAGATCCGCTTCCCATCGGGCCGTAGCCTGAAGCCTTCATCGTCTCGGTCGGCGTAGCCGGCTCGGTCGAGGTACGCATTGGCTTTCGCTACGTCGAACTCGATGTACTGTGTTGCCATCTCCTCGTCGTAGAACTCCGAGTCCGGCCGTGGCGCGACCTGCCACGGACGGCCTTGCCGCTGAAAGGCCGCTGCGATGATCTCCTCCCGATCGATCGCGTGTGAGAGTCCGATCCGGAAGTCCTTGTTGTTGAAGACCTCCCGGAGCGCAGCGTCCTCGTGGGCGAGGTTGAGTGCCACGATCATGTCGTTCTCACCAGATGGACGCATTGGCACGAAGTGATAGCCGCCCTTCGCCCGGCCGCGCGCGAGCACCGGCTTGTTGGCGAGCGACGTGATGTGCCTGCTATGGAAGTTGAGATCGCCATTGCTTGCCTTGAGCAGAATCACCTCCTCGCTGCCGACGACCTCGAAGACCACGCGGTCGATGTAGGGCAGTTGGCTGCCATCGGGGTCGGTCTTCCAGTAGTAGGGGTTGCGCTCGGCCACCACGCGTGTCCCCTTACCGAGCGGCTCGGTGATACGCCAGGGCCCGAGCGTTGGAACGTCGGGGTTCTTCCAACGCCCGCCGATCATGCCTCCGATGCCGCCCTTGTCGTCGAACTGCTCCACCCAGTCGGCGAAGCCGGCCCGCTTCGCCTCCTCCTCGGCGGACGGGTTGTACGAAGGATGGAACTGCTCGAGATAGTGCCGCGGTGTGCTGGTGAGCGTTGTACCGCTTGGGCTCGCGAGCTGCTGCAGGAACAGGCCGTACGGCTCGGCGAAGGTGAACTCCACCGTCACCTCGTCGAGCGCCCGTACGGTCGCGGGTTTGCCACCAGCCGTGAGGACGTCAGGCAGGGCATCGATGTCCGGATGGGCGAGCACGTCGTTGTACGCGAAGACCACGTCAGCAGCGGTGAACGGCTCTCCGTCGGACCACTTCATGCCCTTCCGGAGAACGAAGGTGTAGGTACGGCCGTCCTTCGATGTTTCAACCGACTCCGCGACGTTGGGCACGGGCTCGGTGAACTCTGGATCCCAGCTGACCAGGTGTTCGTACCCGATCGTCTTGAACAGCCACACGGTGTCGGATGGGCCCAGAAGGCAGGTGTGCCACTCACCGCCATAGACCCCGATGCGGTCCGCGGGCTGCACGACGAGCGGGTTCACAGGAAGGCGCTCCGCAAGTGGAGGCAACTTTCCTGCCTTCACCTGCGCAGCCAGACCGGGAGCTTCCTTGCCCTTGGACGGTCTTCTCGCACCCTCTCGGCTAGACCGGCCTTCCGGTTCGGTGGAAAGAAGATCACAGCCGACGAGCGACGTCGTGGCGAGCAGGGCTGTGCCGCCGGCCCACAGGACGTCGCGGCGCGAAGGACGTCCCGAAGCCCATTCTTTGCATGCTCGGTGCCGGCCTTGGCCTAGAGACGATGATCCGAAGTGCCTCGCACCAGAGGGAGTCGCACGGTCGTTCATCGCGGGTTACCTCCTAGTGATCACGAACGGGAACCGTGCTGACGCGGACACCACGCGGCTACCTAGGAACGTCGCCACTCGCGGGTGAGCGGGATGCGGACCGACGCCCCCGTCGCGACGTCGTACTGGAAACCCTTGGAGAAGTCGTTCGCGTCAACATAGGACCGGACCGTGGTGGCGTCTCCGATGTCGAGCCAGAGCGTGCGGGCACCGCGTCCCTCAGCCGCCACGATTCGATAGGCGGCGTTCCGTACGCCGTCGTTCGCCACGTAGACATAGCCGCCGACGAGCTCATCCGCGGCGGGCATCGGCCCGTCGACCGCCACGAGAAGCTCGTTGCGCACCGACAGCTCCCGTGTGAAGTCGACGAGTTCGCCGGTCACCGCGGCAGGTCCTGGCCGTAGGCCTGGGACGGGCTCGAGAATGCTCGCGTTGTGCGTGAACGCGTATTCCGGCTCGCCGTCTCGCAGCGAACAGACCGCGAAGCCGCCTTTGACGATGAAGCGACCATCGACCCGCACCGGCACGTCTGAGCGCAGGCAGCTCACGACGTAATCGACGCGTCCGTTGCGGAGGCTGACCTTCACCGCGGAGACCTCGTGCGACGCGAGCCTGCCTTTGAGCGGTACGACCGAAACCGCCTCGATCGCGTCCACGAAACGACTTGCTACGTACGGCTCGATGACCGACACGAACTGGCTTGCGAGGTTCGTGCCGCGACGACGCAACAACGCATACCGCAGGCTGCGCGGGTTCCGAGGATTGTTCTGCGGCGGGTAGCCGTTGGCGAGTGCCACGTCATCGACGTCGCCGACGACCGTCAGCCGCAGGTGCGCGTCAGGGTCAGGATCCACCGCGTTCCAGGTGTCGACGATCTGCCAGTCGATGCTGAACGGGGCCACTGGTGCGTTGTCACGGGCCACCTGGTCGAGCCAGTCGAAGCCGGGCGACTCCCAGCGAGCCGGATTCGCCAGACGCTCCGGCATCGGGACGTCCGGGCCGGCGTAGGTACCGCCGTCTTGCTCGACGAGATTGAGCCCGCTCACACTGGCGGGTCCTTCGGCGGCGTGGAACGAGTACACGTGGTCGTGGCCACCGACCACCCTGAAGACATCCACCAGGTAGGAGTTCTCGTCATCGACCCTGACCATGGCGGTGACCCGCCGATAGACGTCAGTCTGCGGGTACACCTGGGGTGCGGCGATGTCGGCTAGCTGGACTCGCTCGCCGCTGGCGAACCCGTGCGGCGTGCCGACCCACTGCACGTCATCGAATCTGCCCTTTTGGGCCTTCTCGTCGACGACCACGGTGTTGTGGGCGACCGTGTTCTTCGTCCATTCCACCGTGAAGTTCGAATAGTCGGTCGCCTCCGGATACCCGTGGTCAGGCGACAGGTCGAGACCGAACCCATAGAGGCCGAGGTTCAGGATGTCCCGGCTACCGTGCGGCACCATGCTGCGGCCGTAGTAGATCCACGCCTCCCGCCGGGTGTCGCCGCTGCCGTCCCGGAGGAACGCGAGGCCGTAGCCGGTGAGGTTGTCACTCGGCAGGTTCAGCGGACCGTGTTCATCGATGACCTCCTGGATCGCCTGCTCCGTCCGGGCCGGGTCCTCGCTGAAGATGCCGGTGTTGAGCCCGGTCACCTCGTTGCCGTTCAGGAGGTACGCCAACTGCGCGGTCAAGGGCTCGCCGTACTCCTCGAACCCCTTGACGTAGTTAGTCTTGTTCAGACCGATCCCCGGCTGCCCGCAGGCTCCTGAGTCGCCGATCGACGGCATGTACCTGTTGAGCGCCACGAGCCGCGGGCCGGCCGTGAACATCTTGCGGAACTTCGGGTGGGTGTAGAGGTCCGCGCCCGGATAGCCGGTGTAGCCATCGAGCACGTCGGCGACGATCTTGAGGTTGTCGAACCAGATATTGCTGTAGAACGGTGACGCCTCGTTGCCCCAGCCATCCCGGTCGACGATGTCGACTAGTGTCGCGTAGACGTTGCCGCCCGTGACGTGCCAGTCCGGCTCGCTCACGATGCCGCCGGACTGGAACACGAAGTCGAACCACTCCTTGGCCTCGTCGGGCTCGTCGAGGACGATACCGGCGAGGGCGAGCGCGGCCTGGTGGGTGCCGAAGTTTCCGTAGATCTGAGCATTGCGCACCGCGGGGTAGATCTGGCGCAGGATGCCGTTCTCGATGTTGAGACGAATGTCCTCGACCGTGTTCTTCGGCGACAGGGCGTACTGCTCGGCTTTCGCCGACAGGAATGGCACGACGTTCGCCGCGTCGCCGTCGGCGAGTGCGGGAAAGAAGGCGTCATAGGCACTCACCAGGTGCTGCGCCAGACCGGTTTCCCAGATCGAGCCAAGTACCTTGCCCTTGTTGGTGTAGGGGTCGTTGTTGCGGAAGTCCGGGTACGGGTACGCCCCGGTGTTCATGTCCGGGTAGACGTCAGCGATTCGGTCGAGAAGGATGACGCCCGCGTGGGCGTACCGCAGATCGCCGGTATACACGAAGGAGTCGCGCAGCGTCAGCAGGCTGTTGTAGATCTGCGCGATGGCCCCGATGCTTGACACGCCGGTCCACCAGAGTCCGTAGTGGTTGTAGTAGGCGATGAACGTCCACCGGTTACCATCGGGGTCGATGTAGCCGAAGCCGTCGTCGACTCCCCAGTCGGGACCCATCTCCGGATAGAGCTCGTTGACGAGGAGCGAGCGGTCCCCACGCTCACGGTCGAAGTTGCCGTGCTCATCCAGAGCGCTGCGATAGAAGGCGGCGAAGTCGTTGGTCGGGAAGATGTAGGGCAGACCTCGCTGCTCGGCGAGCGGATCGACGATCTTCCAGGGCATGTTCCACTGGTCGATCCGGAACGGGTAGAAGCCGAGCTGATAGACGTCCCGTCCCGTCACGGGCGATCCGAGCTCGTAGTTGACGTTGATGCTTCGTGGTAGTCCTTGGCTCGTGACGAGCGACCACAACCATTCGTCGCCCTGGTCCACGATCCGATCGGCGTAGCTGACCGCTCGGTCACGGATCTGCCGCGCCCACGAGAAGTTCTCGATGTTGCGTCGCGCCGCGGCGATTCGTTCGGGCGTGTAGTAGGTGCTCGCCTGCTTGACAGGCTGTGTCGCAGACGTCGCCGTCGTGATCAGACTTTCCATGTTCGCCGACCGGGTATCCTCCCTGAGTGCCAGAAACGTGGCCGGCGCTCGCAGGAACGGCGCTAACGCGGCACCGACAGCGAGCCCTCCGCCCAGCACCGTGCGCCTACTGGGCCCTTGCGGTCCGAAAGGACGACCGCTCCTCCACCTGGCGTCTGTCCCGCGTCCTCGCATCACCGTCTCAGCCCTTCTGAGGAGTGACCGCTCCACTTCGCGAAGCTCGTCGTTGTGGCCGCCTATAGAAAAGCCTTTCTATCTCGAAGCTGTCAATGACCGGCTCCGGACAACGCCGATGCTCCGTCGTACTGATTGGAACATTGGCCGCGAGAGGTCGTGGACAGTGGTTGGCGCGTCCTGCAAAGCCTTTCTACAGTGGCGTTCAAGTTCCGATCGGCGCCCACCGCATAGCAACAGGGGTCGAACACATGGCTTACCGCGACCAGGACTCGATCGCCTCGCTCGGAGTCGTCCTCGATGGATCAGCAGCGCCTCAGGCATGGGTCCGCGGCGAGGAGGCGTGGTTCCTCTACCACCGGGAGGTCCTCGGACACCTGGCCTTGGCTTACGACACGTACCGCTTCGCCGAGCTCGACCGCGCCTGTGCCAGGCACCTCGTTCTTCTCCTCCCCACGGTGTCCGCACTCGTGGGCGACCACGTGCGGACGCTTACCCGGTGGGTGTCGTCCGGCGGCGGCCTCATCATCTGCGGCGATCCAGGCCCTCTCGCCGAGCTCGCCGGCGCCTGGGCGGACGTGACGGTGGAGGAGGGTCACGTCACTTGTGCACCCACTGGACCCTGGCAGCCCGCTCCGGACGTCGCATTGCGCGCGTTCGGTGGCACCACGCTGCAACCCAGTGGTGATGCCGCCACGCTAGCCGAGTGGGTGAGGGATCCTGGGGGTCTTGGCGGGCAGGCTGGTCAGGCGACCGCCGTCACGACCCGGGCCGTAGGCGCGGGGATGGTCACGACGTTTGGCGTCGACGTGTGGCAGACGCTCGTCCGCATTCACCAAGGGTGGCCTGTCACCGGCGACGGCGTACCACCAGAGGACGGCACCGCGCCGGTCGACGAAGGGATCCTGAAGTGCGACGACGGGATCGCTCTCTCCTACGAGCGCGACCGTGGACTTGCGCCGACGGCCAAAGCGTTCTCGACTCCATTCCGCTACGAAACGCCGCCGAGCGGCCCCGCACCGATGTTCCACCGTCCGCACGCTGACATGTGGCGAGACGTGTTCGCCGCGGTGTTGTTTTGGACGATGGAAAAGGTAGGGCGGCCCGCTGGGTGGCTTGGCTACTGGCCCGTGGGCATCCCAGCCGTCGCCCACATGTCGCACGACAGCGACGGCAACACCGACGACTCCGCTCGAGCTGCCCTCGATGCGTTCGAGGCGGCGGACGTACGCGTGACGTGGTGCTTCCTCCACCCGGGCGGCTACTCGGCGGAGATCTACAAGGACGTGATCGCCGCCGGGCACGAGCCCGCGCTGCACTACAACGCCATGGCGGAGTCAGACTTGGCCTATTGGGGTGAGGACTATCTCGCCGCCCAACTCACGTGGGTCCGGCAGGTCACCGGGACCGACTCGATCGTCTCCAACAAGAACCACTACACCCGCTGGGAGGGCTGGGCGGAGTTCTACCTGTGGTGTGAACGGCTGGGCATCCAGATCGACCAGTCGCGCGGACCGAGCAAACAGGGCAACGTCGGCTTTCCCTTCGGCACCTGCCACGTCACGTTCCCCATGTCGGATCGAGCCCATGGGAACCGCCTGATTGGCGTGCTCTCGTTACCCATGCAGACCCAAGACCTCTGGCTCACCAACGTCATCGACAACCGCGCCGTCTTCCTCGACCAGGCGCTCGAGCACCACGGAGTCGCGCACTTCCTGTTCCACGGCCGCAACATCGTCGCTCATGAGGAGGTACGCAACGCCG
This sequence comes from Actinopolymorphaceae bacterium, assembly GCA_036564245.1. Lineage (GTDB taxonomy): Bacteria > Actinomycetota > Actinomycetes > Propionibacteriales > Actinopolymorphaceae > Thermasporomyces. The sequence continues at coordinate 32,706 of DATCKU010000092.1, read as the reverse complement.
TCCTGGAGACGGTGGCGGAAGGTCGGCGTCGGGGAATGCCGTGGTGGACGAGCGCTGAGATCAACGCCTGGGAGCGCAAGCGTCGACACGTTCGCATCGTCGTTGCCAGATCCGATGACAGTCTGGTCGTGACCGCCTGCACGCCCCAGCCTGTCGATCGTGCCTCGATTCTCCTCTGCGTCCCGGGGCTGAATGCCGGCCCCACCTACCGGGTGGTCAGCGGCGATGGCGAGGTGCGGGCTGTGCGCAGACATCGTCGGCGTTTCCTCGAGCTCGCCACGGACCTAGCCGCTGGTACGTCGACCTACCGCCTTGCCAGCGAGTGAGATCACCGTGCCGTTCAAGTCAGTCGCGCCATTGACCCGTCCAGTCGTACAGCGGAGCCGTCGTCGCGTACTCGCGCAGATACGCGATCTTGTCTTCACGGAGCCTCGCGATCGTGGCTCCCTCGAATGTCGACCCCTTCCCTTGCCACGTACAGCTGAAGTGCCATTCGGCTACCATGACCTCCCCCGCCTCGCTGTGCGACGTGATTCCCAGCCGTCGACCGATCCACCGGTGGCGGACCACGCGTGCATCCACTGCTCGACCCGTTCCCGGCCGCGATAGACCGGCCCGTACGACTCGATCACCACACAGTCGTCGGTCAGCGTGGACAGCACCCCGGCACGTCATGGCGGCGCCAGGCGTCTATGTAGGCGTGCAACTGCGAGGCCACCAGCTTCCTCCCCGACGGTGTCGTTGAGCCCCTAGCGGCCGGGGACTGTACCAGTCGGCTGGGACACCGCCCGGTGCGTACGACGAGCCGATCGCTCATGGCCCGTGATCTGTCGGACATGCTCGACAGCGGCCTGACCAGTCGCGAGCCGGACTGTACCGGGGGCGCACACGGCGGAAGGGCCTCAGGGGCGAGGTGGGTAGGGGTGCCGGTGTGCGGATACGGGGGCCGATCGAACCGATGCTGGCCAAGACGGTCCACCGCTTCCCGGCTCAGACGGGTGGGCTGCGGTTCGAGCCGAAGTGGGATGGTTACCGTGCGATCTCGGCGGTGCTGGACAACGGCGAGGTGCGCATCTGGTCCCGCCGCGGCACCCGGCTCGACCACGTATTCCCGGAGCTTGCCGGCGCGTTGTTCGCGGGCCTGCCACCGGGCACATGTGTCGACGGGGAGATCATCCGATGGGCGCACGACAGGCTCGACTTCCCGGCCCTGCAATATCGATACGCACAGCGGCGGCAGGCCGCGGAGCTGGCGGTCACGCATCCGTGTCACCTGGTGCTGTTCGATCTGCTGGAGTCCAAGACCGCCGGTGATCTGCGCAGCAAGCCGCTGCGGGTACGCAGGCGTGAGCTGGAACAGCTGATGGCGCGGGCTCGACCGGGGTCGCATCTGGCGCTCGGTCTGCACACCGACGACCCGGACGTCGCCAGGAGCTGGTTCGACGACCTGGCCGCCGTGGGCGTCGAAGGGCTGGTGATCAAGCCAGCCGACAGCCCGTACCTGCCAGGCCAGCGGGGCTGGCAGAAACTGAAAGTCCACCGGGTCATCTCCGCCGTGGTCGGCGGGGTCACCGGCAGCCTCGCCCAGCCCGAAGCGCTGCTGCTTGGCCGGTACGAGCCATCCGGGAAGCTCCGCTACATCGGCCGTACCAGCAGACTCACCCCACGCCAAGCCGACGAAATCGCCTGGCATCTGATGCCTGCCGGATCCGACCATCCGTGGCCGGACCAGATCGCCACCACGTGGCGGGCCACACCCACCTCGTACGTCAAGGTGCAACCGGCCACAGTCGTCGACGTCCAAGCCGACGTCGCAGAAAACCACGGCAGAATCCGACACGCCGTCCGCTACCTGCGCATCAGCGACCACGCCCCCGATGCCATCCCGCTCCACGTCGACCTCGAGACCTGACACAAGGGCACCGGGCAACCTCATCGGCTAGCGCTGCCCGCACGTCGATCCCGCGGGCACCAGTACGCGTGCGAGGTCGGGTCTAACCCAAAGTTCACGGCAACCAACGAGAAGGGCCTGGGCGTCGTGTGGAGCACAAGGGCTGGGTGCTTCGCAGGGCCTGGGAGGTGTCATGAACCGGTGGCGCAGGCTGGAGCTCATCGCTCGGCGCGTGACAACAGTCCTCCTCATCCCGCTGTGCGCCGCTGGTGTCCTCGTGGCAGCGCCTGGCATGGCGTGCGCGTGCAGCTGCGCGGGCCTCACGGCCAGGCAGGCGTTCGAGCACGCGGACGCCGTCTTCATCGGACGCGTCGTGGGGCGAGACGTCGAGCGGTCCACCTGGCCGTTCTCGTCGAGCAACGACCCGGCCGTGTGGACTTTCGAGGTGACCAAGGTCTACAAGGGCGAGGTGCGGCAGCGCCAGGAGGTGGTTACCCCGGCATTCGGCGCCTCCTGCGGATTGGAGCTGCAAGGCTCGGGGCCGTTCGCGGTGTACGCCACCCACGACGCGGTCGACTACATGCCGGCCCCTGGCGAGGGGCAGCTTGCCGCCCACCTCTGCAACGGCACTGGCCCGGTGACAGCTGAGGTCCGGCGGATGCTTGATCGGGTGCCGGCGACCGACCCGATCCCAACACCTGAGGGGCGCGGGCAAGGTTGGCCAGTCGTCGGGCTCGGCATCGCCGCCGGGGTCGCTGTGCTCGCGGCTGGCGCCTTTTGGTTGTGGCGCCGACGCCGACGACCGGCCGGCTGACGAGACCCCTGCAGCGCCTCGGGAGCGCCAGGCCATTGGCCACCGATGGCCCCACCAACGTCGACCGCTCTCATGGCCCGCGGTGTTGAGGCGCCGACAAGCAGCGGCTGTTCTGTTCGTACCAATCTGACCCGAATCGGCGGCAACCGTCGGAGAGATTTCGGGCGTCGTGTGGGACGCAAGGGCTCGGAAGCTTCGTAGAACGTGGAGGTTGCGTGCATGAGCCGTTGGCGCAGACTCCAGCGGGTCGTTCGGTCCGTGACAACTCTTCTTCTCATCCCGCTATGTGCCGCCGGCATCCTCGTGGCAGCGCCCGGCACGGCCTGCGCGTGCGACTGCGGAACTCCGACCGCGCAGAAGGCATTCGAGCACGCGGACGCCGTCTTCGTCGGACGCGTCGTGGGACGGAAAGTCGACCGTTCCTTCCCCTGGATCATTCCGACGGGGGTCGACACAGCGGTATGGACCTTCGAAGTGGCCAAGGTCTACAAGGGCAAGGTGCGACAGCGGCAGGAGGTTGTCTCCCACGTCCAGACGACGGCCTGCGGTCTCGACTTTCAGGACTCGGGGCCGTTCGTCGTGTACGCCACCGCGAACGATCCCGACCTCACCGTCGAGCAGGGACAGCTCGTCGCACACCGCTGCAACGGCACCGGTCCGGTGACACCTGAGATTCGCCGGGCGCTCGCGGCAGTGCGAGCGACTGACCCGGCGTCAACGCCCGAGGGCGAGCAACGTTGGCTCGTCGTCGGGCTCAGCACCGCCGCCGGGATCGGCGTTCTCGCGACGGGCGCCTGGTGGCTGTGGCGCCGGGGCCAACGACCGACCGGCTGAGCGAGCGCGGCAGCGCCCCAGCTGGTCCGCACCCCAACTGTCGACTCCGCGACGAGTCGGGTGGTGCGGGCAAAGGTTCTGTCGGGTCTCCGTCTATACCTGGTCTCGGAGGGTGATCGCCCGTTTGCAGGACTCAGTGAGGTGGGTGCGCATCGCCTCGGCCGCACCGTCGACGTCACGGCGTTCGATCGCGGTCACGATTTCTTCATGTTCGGCAATGGTGACGTCCGCTTTCGAGGCACGGCTTTGGACCCGGAGGAGATGTAGGTGGCAGTGGGTGCGGGCGAAGGCTTGCGCCACCTGTCGGTTTCCGCACAGTTCCATCAGCAGGCCATGGAAGCGAATGTCGTGGTCGCAGAGCAGCCGGTAGGGAGGCTCCGGCCCGGACCGGAGGGCCCTGGTGAAGTTCTCGAGTTCGGCCCGTAGTCCACTGACGTCGATGTGACGAGTCGCTGCGGCGACTTGTGCGGCAGCCCAGGGCTCGAGGAGAAGGCGTAGCTCGAAGAGCTCAATCATCTCGTCGTTGGTAAGCAATTCGGTGGCGAAGTATCCGCGTTGGGGCCGCTTGACGACGAGCCCTTCTGATTCGAGACTGGCGAGCGCCTCGCGGACCGGAGTATGTGAGACCCCGAGTGCCTCGGCAAGCCGCCCGATGATCAAGCTCTGACCAGGCTTGATGGTCTGATCCATCAACAGGTTGCGGATCGCAGCGACTACTTCGTCGACGAGTACCCGACGCGGTGCAAGCCGTTCAAGCGGAAGCGGATCAGACGACACATGCCACCACCTTGAAGCCGATGCTCCTCAAGAACAAGGACGCCTAAATATATAGGCTATATTAGTCGCAACTTTCAGCCGGTACGTCCGCCGAGTGACTCGCTGATCAGGTCAGCGCCACGTCAAGGAGCCATTGAAGCAGCGCTGACCACGGCGATGGCCGTGCTCAGCTTTGCCGTTATGCGTCCGATACGCCTCTGGGTAGTCGAGTAGTCACACAGCGCTCCGACTCTTGTCTGACGTCGTGCATGCGCGTACGTCCATGCATCGGCATCCTGCCGAACTCGATCCGCGACCGATTTTGGCCACGAGCCTAGACTCTACATCTATCTCGTATCTCGTATAGATTTCATCGAACTGCGACTCTCTGGCATCGGCCGGGTTGCAATGCACCCGAGGCCTCGTCGACGCACATGGTCAGCGACGGCGATCCCGTCCCGTGCAAGAACGGGCCAAGGCCCCGCATGGCCGCTATATGCCACTCGAATCGCCAGCGTTGACACGCGCCCGCGAACGAGTGGTGAAGCGAACGCGGTTGGCACGCACATGCAGCCGATCCACGAGCCAAGGCTGACGGGGGCTGGCCCTACGACAACGTTCCCGGTACTTGAAGAGGAGTACGACATGGCAGAACGCCACGGGGCATCAGGCGCCTTTCCCTTGAACGGTATGTCGCGGCGGCAGTTCGTCACCCGCGCCTTGGGTGTCGGGTTGTCCGCGACATCAGCCGGTTCGTTGTTGGCCGGATGCAGTGGTGGTGGGGATCCGGAGGGGGGCGGCGCTGTCGGTGCAGACCCGCTGGCGAAGAAGGGCGGGCCGAAGTCGACGCAGAACGCCGATCCGATCTACCCGGAGGGTTACGTCGGACCGGTCGCATCGCACAAGCAGCCACTGGTCAAGGAGAAGGTCACCCTTCGGATCGTCGTGCCGCAGAACACCGCGGTCGGCGACTGGAAGGACAATCAGTTCACCAAGTGGTACGAAGAAACCACGGGCGTGCACATCGAGTGGCACGTAGTTGCCGGCGAGGCAGGGTCTGCCGACGCGATGACGAAAGTGAACGCCATGATCGCGTCGGGCGACCTTCCAGACGCATTCATGAACATCGACTTCAGCCCGGCGCAGCAGATGCTCTATGGCTCGCAGGGCCTGTTCGTTCCGCTCAACGACCTAATCGAGAACTACTGTGTCGAGATCAAGCGGATATTCAAGGCGTATCCAGACGTCAAAGAGCTCATCACTGCCAACGACGGCAACATCTACACGATGCCGTACGTCAACGACTGCTTCCACTGCAACTGTGGTATCCAGCGAATGTGGATCTACCAGCCATGGCTGGACGAGCTCGGCTTGAGCATGCCGACGACATTGGATGAGTTCGAGGAAGTTCTGACGGCATTCGTCAACGAGGATCCGAACGGTAACGGCAAGCGAGATGAGCTTCCGCTCATGGCTCACTCCCTTCCCGCATGGCCAGCACCACTCAGCAACTTCTTCATGGGGTCGTTCCTTTACAATCCAGGCGGTCCGGCGAGTAACCGCCCATATCCATGGCTGTACCTGAACAACGGAAAGGTCGACATCGTTGTCAACAAGCCCGGATGGCGGGAAGGGCTTCGCTATCAGAACCGCCTGTTCAGAAAGGGTCTGATCGCCAAGGAGTGCTTCACGCAGGACATCGAGGCGTTGCAGCGCATCGGAAACCGGAAGGGTGACAACATCCTCGGCGTCGTCCGTGCCTGGGACTGGGGAAGTTTCCTCACGATCGACGCCTCTGATCCCGACGCTCGCTGGCACGGCTACGTGTGCGTACCCACCCTGAAAGGTCCCGACGGGACAGCGATCTCGATGTGGAACTACTACGGAAAGGCCGGCAACAACGCTGGCTTTGTGGTGACCAAGGCGTGCAAGTACCCGGGCCTCGCGGTGCAGTGGGCGGACGGTCAGTACGAGCTCGAGGCGCAACTCCGCGCGTCATACGGCGACCTGAACAAGGGGTGGCGCTGGGCGGAAGAGGGTGAAGCAGGCATCAACGGCAAGCAAGCGCTCTACAAGGCGCTCATCACATGGCCTCCCGAGGATGGCCTGTGGTGGGGGCAGTTGGGCCTCAGCTACCGGTCGAACGACTTCCGGCTTGCCGAGGCGGTCGATCCGAAAGCTCCGACATTTGAAAAGCCGCTGTACGAGGAGTCGAAGAAGTACTACGACGCTCGTCAGGACCAGAGCCTACAGCTACCACCGGTGTACCTCACCGAGGAGCAGGCTGCCGTGACGAGTGAGATCTCAGTTTCGATCGAGAACCATGTCTTGCAGCACGAGGCAAAGTTCACGATGGGGCAGCTCGACATCAATGACGACGATGCCTGGCAGACATATGTCGACACGCTGGACCGGATGGGCCTGGAGAACTACCTTCGGGCGTACCAAGAGGCCTTCGACGCCAAGTACTCCTAGCTGCGCGTAGACCAAGCTACGAAGCTCGAAGAAGTCTGGCGAGGAGGGTCGACGTGGCGACCACAGCGATCCGGATGAGGAAAGACAGAACCAGGAGACCAACGCGAATCAGAGAATCCCGGTCAGATCAGTTCTTCATGATCGTCACCTACGTCGTCCTGACGTTGTTCCTCCTCGCCGTACTTTATCCATTGATATTCATCGTATCCGCATCGGTCAGCGACCCGCTGGCCGTATCATCAGGACAGGTCTGGTTGTGGCCTGTCGATCTCAACTTCAACGGGTACGAGGAGATCCTCAAGCACAAGCCGATCGTGCGCGGGTTCGCCAACTCGCTTTTCTACGTCGTCGTCGGAACCCTCGTCAACGTCACGCTCACCCTGCTGGCCGCCTACCCCCTGTCCCGTCGCGACCTCGTGGGCCGCAATTGGTTCATGATGCTGTTCGTGTTCACCATGATGTTCTCAGGCGGCCTCATCCCGACCTACCTAGTGGTGCACGACCTCGGGCTGCTCAACACTCGGTGGGCGCTCATCCTGCCAACCGCCATGGCGGTCTGGAATGTGATCATCACGCGTACCTACTACCAGGTGACCATTCCTCACGAGCTGCTGGAGGCCGCTCGTATCGATGGTTGTGACGACATCGGCTTCTTCTGGCGGATCGTTATTCCGCTGTCGAAGCCCATCATCGCCGTCAACGCCCTCTTCTATGCTGTCGGCCACTGGAACCAGTTCTTCAACGCGCTCATCTATCTGACAAACGAAGCGCTGTTTCCGCTCCAGCTCGTGCTACGCGAGATCCTGATCCAGAGCAACATCGACCCGACGATGGCGGATGCTGCCGAGCTCGCCCGCCGGCGAGAGCTACGAGATCTGCTGAAGTACTGCCTCATCGTCGTCGCCAGCATCCCACCACTTCTAGCTTATCCGTTCGTTCAAAAGCACTTCGTCAGAGGCATCATGATCGGTTCCCTCAAGGGCTGAGCTTGGCGGGTGTCGTGCGAGGCAAGGAGGAAGCACGATGGTGACTGTGCTCCGACGGTCGGAGACAGGTCGAGTTGGTGCGGTGAACCAGCGCCAAGCACCTCGTGCGGGGACGTGGCGTCGAATCCGCAACTGCTGGCAGCTCTACCTCATGCTGCTACTACCCGTCGTCTACCTCCTCATCTTTCACTACTGGCCGATGTACGGCATACAGATCGCGTTCAGGAACTACAACGTGGTCGATGGGATCAGCGGCAGTCCGTGGGTCGGCCTCACGCATTTCGAGCGCTTCATCGGGTCCTACATGTTCTGGCCCGTGATCCGCAACACGATCATCCTGCACTCCTACGAGCTGCTCGCCACGTTTCCCCTGCCGATAGTCCTGGCAATGGCGCTCAACCAGGTTCGGCTGCAATGGTTCAAACGTTCAGTGCAGATGATCACCTACGCGCCGCACTTCATATCCACGGTCGTCATCGTCGGTATGCTGGTCGTCCTGCTCGACCCGCGCACAGGACTACTGAACAACTTTCTCGCGCTGTTCGGGGTTGAGCCGCTCGACCTGCTTGGAAATCCGGACTACTTCCGCCACATTTACGTCTGGTCGGGCGCTTGGCAGAATCTTGGCTTCGCTGCGATCATCTATCTTGCGACCTTATCCAGCATCGATCCCCAACTGCACGAGGCGGCAGTCGTCGATGGAGCCTCACGCATCAAGCGGATGTGGCATATCGATCTTCCAGGCATCATGCCCGTGGCCGTCATCCTGCTGATCCTCAACATCGGATCGATCCTGTCGATCGGCTTCGAGAAGGTCCTCCTCATGCAGAACAGTCTCAACCTCTCTGCCTCTGAGGTCATCGACACCTACGTCTACAAGGTCGGGCTAGCTGCACCGTTGCCGCAGTTCTCATATGCGGCGGCCATCGGGCTGTTTCGATCCGTGGTCGGCCTCATCCTGCTCGTCCTCGCCAACCAGATCGCTCGAAAGTTCGCCAAATCCAGCCTGTGGTAGGGAATGTGCCCCAATCCGAGCGGAGGAATCGTGAACCCACAACTCGCCGAGGGTCCCTTCGAACCAACTGTCGAGTCGTTGGCCGGGTTCGAGGTACCAGACTGGTTCCGTGACGCCAAGCTCGGGATCTGGTCCCACTGGGGCCCGCAGTCGGTCCCCAGGTTCGGCGACTGGTATGCGCGCAACATGTACCGGGAGGGTTCGGAACAGTATCGCTACCACGTCCGCACCTATGGACATCCGTCGCGGTTCGGGTACAAGGATGTCGTCGCGCTGTGGAGAGCGGAGAGGTTCGACCCCGAGGAGTTGATGGACCGTTACGTCGCCGCTGGAGCGAAGTACTTCGTCGCGCAAGCGGTGCATCATGACAACTTTCTGAACTATGACTCGGGCTTGCATCGATGGAACTCGGCACGGGTCGGCCCGCGCCGTGACATCGTGGCGGCATGGCGGAGAGCTGCGGTGGCACGTGGCTTGCCGTTCGGCCTCAGCGAGCACCTCGGCGCGTCGTTCAGTTGGTTCGCGACAAACAAGGGAGCGGACAAGGAAGGCCCCTATAAGGGTGTGCCGTACGACGGAACCGACCCGAGCTATCAGGACCTCTACCTGCCCAACGAGGAGCATTACAGCGAGAAAAGCGAGCCTGTCCAAACGCCCTGGTACACGCCGAACACCTGGTGGCACCGGCGCTGGCTCGCCCTCGTCACCGAGATGATCGACAAGTTTCATCCCGATCTGCTTTACACAGACGGTCATTTGCCGTTCGATTCCGACGGGTACGCTGCCGGTGCACAGGCGGTCGCCCACCTGTACAACACCAGCGCCGCCGCGCACGGAGGAGTCAACCAGGCGGTCTATACACAGAAGACGCGTGACCCGAAGCTGGTGAGGATCGGTGTGTTGGACATCGAGCGAAGCCAGGAGCCAGACATCCGGCCCGATCCGTGGCAGACCGACACCTGTGTCGGTGGCTGGTTCTACGATGTGCGCGCCCGCTACAAGACACCGGAACATGTGCTAGAAATCCTCGTCGATGTCGTCGCAAAGAATGGCAACCTGCTGTTGAACATTCCACAGCGACCGGACGGCACGATCGACGACGAGTGCAGCTTCCTACTCGACGAGATGGCTCGGTGGATCAGCGTCTGCGGGGAGGGAATCTTCGGTACCCGACCGTTCCGAGTCTTCGGGGAAGGGCCTAGTCGGGTTGTCATCGACGGTTTCCGGGAGGACCAGGTCCAGTGGACACCGGAAGACATCCGGTTCACCCAACGCGACAACACCCTCTATGCCTTCCTCATGCGCTGGCCCTCCGGAGGCTCGACACTGATCCGTAGCCTCACGTCCGACGACAGCGTGCGTTCGGTCCGCCTACTCGGCTACGGCGATGTTGGGTGGGAGCAGACTGCCGATGGGCTACGTGTCCGGCTGCCCGACAGCGGTCCGGCCGGACAGCTCAATTGCCTGGCGATCGAGCTTGCCCGAGCCGTGGCGGATGGATAGCGCGGACGACGGACGTGAAACAGGCTCGGTAGGTGACGGGTTCACCGCGGATCCGACTGCCATGCTGGATACGAGACAAGAGGCAGGCCTCGGCCGTAGGCTCGGACTCTCACCGGACGACAGGAGACCAACGTGGCTGAGACGACGCTGACCGGAACCACGGTCGCCGAGGTAATGGCCGAGCTGGCCCAGCTCGAAGATCCGAAGATCCGCGAGGCGAACGCCAAGCGCGGTGACGATTACGGTGTGAACCTCAGCAAGCTGCGCGCGCTCGCGAAACGGCTGAAGACACAGCAGGACCTCGCGCGACAGCTCTGGGAGACGAACGACACCGCGGCAAGGCTTCTGGCCATCTTGATCTGCCGGCCCAAGGCGTTCGAGCGCGAGGAGCTGGATCGCATGCTGCGCGAGGCTCGCTCCCCCAAGGTCCACGACTGGCTCGTGAACTACGTGGTGAAGAAGAGCCCGCACGCGGAGGAGCTGCGCCAGACCTGGTTCGCCGATCCGGATCCGGTGGTCGCGAGCGCCGGCTGGGCACTCACCGCCGAACGGGTGACGAAGAAGCCCGAAGGCCTCGACCTCGCAGGCCTGCTCGACGTCATCGAGGCGGAGATGAAGAACGCCCCGGAGCGCCTGCAGTGGGCGATGAACCACTGCCTGGCTCAGATCGGGATCGAGCACGGCGAGCACCGCGCCCGAGCGATCGACATCGGGGAGCGCCTCGAGGTCCTCAAGGACTATCCGACGCCTCCGGGCTGCACGTCTCCGTTCGCGCCGATCTGGATCACCGAGATGGTGCGCCGCAAGCAGGGTGCCTAGGACACGGCATCGTCAGTGCTCGTGCGCACCAGCCCGTGCGTCTCTCGTGCCCTCGAGAGTCAGTCCTGCTAGCGCGTGGGCGTGAGAAGGCGTCCGGCCGCAGCGGGGAGAGCTGTGGGCCCTCTCGTACTCGCCGAGCAAGAGCATACGACGTCATACATAGCTACGACGCGACACAGTTGTGGACATCGCTTCGGGCCGAGCCGATGATGATGTCTGTTCCTCCAATGGCGGTGAGGTGGACGGCATTCACGGTTAGCCCGTGTTCGGCGCCGCGTACGGGAATCTGTTCGTTGATCACGAGCTTCGCCACCCCAGGCAGGTCGACAACGGCATTAGCTTCGCCGTTGACTTGGACCAGATCTCCACCGATCCGCAACCTCAGATCGGTCGTACCGGTGGCGGATCCACCGTTGGCACAAGTACTGGTCGAGCGGGCGGTTGCACCTTCGATCTCGATGACCGGAAGGCCTGGTAGACCGATGGTGGCGTGCTGCACGCTGGCGGTGCTCTGAGAGGTGCCGGGCGCCAGGCTCGTCGTGACGTGTGGGCACATCCCGTCAACGTCGAGCAGAAGTGTCGACACGCTCGCGATACACCCGGTCGCGGACTCCGATGCGCGCGCGACCCGGACCCCGCCGGTGTCAGGTGCCGGCGGCAAGTCGGCACTGAGCAGGCCTGGTAGGGCCACGTGGGCCGTCAGACCGTAGGCGCGGCCCGTGTAGTACTCGAGCAGGGCTGTTGCCGACGTCGAGGACGCCAGATAGAAGTCATCACCGCCAAAGGCCACGGAGACCGGGACGGTCGCGTCTTTGTTCAATGGCTGGTCAACCGAATCAATCGTGCAGCGAGCCCTGCCCGACGAGTCCGTGGTGCCTGTGCATGTCTGTCGGCTGCTGCCGCTACCGACGGCCAGTCTGAGTCTGCGACCCGCGATCGGCGCGCCACCCTGCTCGCGTAGCACGCCAGAGAGCCGGACCGACCTGCCGTTCGCCAGCCGTTTAGGTCCGGTGTAGGAGACCTTTGTCAGCTGGTGTTCGATGGTGAACGCCACGAATGCGTTGCTCGCGGCGTGGCCGTCATCACCGGGATACCTGATGGTGAGCGTGGTCGGGCCCGCCTGCTGTCTGGGGGTGAGCACACATGCGGCTACCCCGTTGGAATCGGTGGTGTCGGTGCAGCTCTGACCCTTGCCGCCGAAGCCGAGGATGAACTGGATCGGCACGTTGGGTACCGGCACGGTCTGCCGGACCATGGGGCGAGCAGCAGGCCTCACCGCCGTGGAAGCGGCCGGCGCGGCTTGAGTCGCGGTCAATCGTGCCGAGGCGGTGAACGGCTGGTTGAAGCGGATGCTCCGGGGGCCGGTGTACGTGATGTTGGTGGTCCGTCCCCCTGCGCCACCGGAAGGGCTGTGCAAAGCCAGCACCCCGGTGCTGGCCCGGGTCTCCTGACCAGGCTTGGTCTCAGGGGCAAACGACACCGACAACGGACCCAACCCGGCGCCTATCGACACACCGTTCCAGTCCCCCTCGCCTTCCTGAAAGTGCACGAAGTGACCCTGGGAACGAACCTCCTCGTACTCCTCCGGACAGTCCGCTGGTCTGGCGTCGCCGCGCCGGTGCTCCAGATTCACCTCGACATACCCGACCAGCGTCTTCGGAAGATCCGGGCCGGGAGGCTGTGGCTCGTCATGGACGCGCCAGACCGTAGCGTTGTCGTCCGGGTTTTGAGACTCCCGCGTCACCAAGTGACTCACATCCTGCGCGGGTTTGCCATTCAACTTCTGGCCAGGGAGGTAGGTCCAGGCCGCCTGCGAGGTTATACCCGGCTTCTAGCACTTCTCGTTGTAGTTCCCGAAGTCGATGGCCGCGATGTCGTCCAGCGGACCGCCCTTGGGCTTGTTGCCACCAACAGGTATGAAGTCCCACATGAGTACGGCCACGTCGGACTGGAACGTGCCCCCTGGAGAAGTCTCATGGAAGAACAGCAGCTCGCAATTGAACCGATGCGTCTGCTCCGACGGCTTCGGGCACTTGCCGTCGCCCTCCTGCAGCGTCTGTACACCGTCAGAGCTGCGAGTTGCCGTCCGAGCATTCGGCTCGGATGCCCGTCCATCGGCGGCAGAGACTCGGCCGATCTGGATGTCCCTCGCCCCGATGCTGGCGAGCTCACGCCTCAGCTCGTCATGGTCACGCTCCGGTCGCAGAAGATGCCGCCGCAGGATTTCACGCAGCGCTCTGTCCACGTCGAAGGACCTGGCGAGCACACGGCTTGGCCCGTTGTCTTGGGCCGGCTGCGCCGCGGATCGGTGAACGGCACCCGCCGCATCTTGCTCACCAGGCGTCTGAACACCAGGTTGAGCTAACGAGCTTGTCGAGCCCACCGACACCAGCAACAGAACACCTGCGGCAAGGCTGCTGACGCGCAAACGCAGACCACTTCCCCCGTGCATGGAACCCCTCCGACACACCAGCCCAATGGGCGGCCATCCTCATGCCACCAGCAACGATCGCTGCGCGGCAGCATAACCGGTCCAACTGGTCAACAGTGATGAATTTAGCAAAGGTGCTTCAATATGGTCTACAACGGGCAAGAGGACCCCTTGAAGGACCACGGCCGTCAGCGGCATGGGCGAAAGCTGCCCTGACGTCATTGGCCGGATCCTGCCGAGCCTCTGGAGTCGACACACCAGAGCTGGCCTGCCGCATATCAATGGGCCGCTGCGGGCAGTTGCGGCGTTGCCGACGGCAATCGACTCACGGCGATAGCGGCCGCTCGGAGAGCTCCAGAAAATCCAACGCGCTGTAGCTGTCTGTAGCACTGATGTTGGTGCGCCCTGACCGGATCCAATGTGTGATGACTTGGACTGCCTGAGCCCCGGCATGTGCAGTCAGCAGGTCAGGGAGGACAGCTCGCTCTGTGGGAGTGAAGAGGCGCACCGATTCGTACGCGGCGATCAGGCGCGAGACGCGCCCGCGATCCAACTGCCGCTCTTCGTCCTTGCCGAAGGTTGAGATGATTGCACCCAAGTCGTACGCAAGGAATGTCTGGGCACAGTCGTCGAAGTCCAAGAGCGCGACGATCTCGTCTTGGTCGCCGAGCAGGATGTTCAACGGAGTGATGTCGTTGTGAATCAGCCCTGCTGGCACAGCGCCGGGTTCCTGATAGATCGGCATCAGCCGCGCATGAACTTGACGTAGCGGGTCACGGAGGTCTGCAAACAGCGGGTCCGCAGGAAGGTCTCCATCCAGGAACGCGCCAATCTGTCTCCATGGGTCGCGCTCTGGCGACCTGCTCCCTGGTAGTTCCGTGTGCATCAGGCTTATGTGCATCTGCGCAGCCGCCCGGGCGGCTCGTTCGCCAGCGCGAAGATCCATCGAGCCGTAGCCACCTGGTCTTTGCACCGGGTGGCGGCCACGCACGAAGGTGAACAGAGCCGCAGGCCGGCCGTCCATCACGTCCCAGAGTCGGCGCTCTCCGTCCTTGCAGGTCGCTGGCACTGGAGCTGGTGTCGGAAAGCCGCTACGTGCGAGCTTGTCCACAGCAGCCAGCTCGCAGGCAAGCTCGTCTGCGTCGACCGTGCGCTGGTAGTGCCTCAGGACCCATTCGGCACCATCTGATCGACTGACCCGCCAGTTGTCGTTGACTTCACCACCAGTAAGGCGGTTCGCAGTCAACGAACGCGCATCCAAGCCGCGGTCGCGGAAGAAGTCCGCCCACCGCTCTCCCAGCACCACGAGGGCCACAGCCTGGCACACACACGAAGCCCAGTCAACGAGTTGACGGAGGGGCTTGTGGCATAGGCCGCCGCACCACTGTGAATCAGCTGAACCGACAGAAGGCGTCGGAGTCACGTCATGTAGCAATCCCTCCGGAGGCCGTGGTTTCAGCTGCGCACCGTACGGCGTGCGTAAAGCAGCTTCTGCAAGACCTCAAGCGAGTATGCATGCGACGCGATTACTCGGAACCCGTTGAGCCGTCGCCGTTGCGCTGGTCAGTTCAGGCCGAGCTCTTCGTAGACGGAGGGTTGAGCCAGGTCTCGCCAGGCAACGAGGACGAGGCCAGGTGGACTTCCGCGGTGCGCCGTCCCGGCCTTTCGACGTCCATGACGTCGCCCATGAGTCAGTTGCTCGTTCGTACCGTCGCTGGTCCACCAGTCCTGCGGCCACACCAAGCTCTACCCTTGGTGAACGACCGCTCACGATCGGATACGGTCCGCGCCCGGCTGGATCACATAACAGTGCTATACCGCCACAGCCCTAGCCAAGCACGGTGTGAGCGCGTAGGATCCTCGAGCTGAAGGCCCTCGGCTTCCCCCGTGGCTGAGGGCCTTCCTCATGACCGGAGAAGCGTTGATGAGGGCACACCGCAGCCGCCTCTGCCATTTCGTCATCGACGTGGATGACCTCGACCGCGGCGTCGCGTTCTGGTCGGCGGCACTCGGCGCGACCGAGGAACCGCTCCGCGAGGCAAGCCGACACATCTACCGCAGGCTCACACTCCCAGATTCCGAGATCCGGATCTTGCTCCAGCACACAAACGACCCGAAGACCTCGAAAGAGCGGATGCACCTCGACCTCGAAACCGACGACGTCGAGGCCGAGGTACGAAGACTCGAGGCCCTCGGCGCCGTCCGCTGGGACCACCAACAGGAGCGCGGCTTCGACTTCTGGGTGATGCGTGACCCATGGGGCAACGAGTTCTGCGTCCTGCAGACGAACTTCCCCGACCTCCTGAGCAAGCGAGACCCCTGGTGACGCACGTCGAAGACTCGCGTCCGCAACGGTGCGAGCCAGCCCCATCGCAGGCTCTGTTCATGCTCAGTGCACGACCTTGAGCCCGACGACGCAGCCGATGATGCCGGCGAGCAACAGAATCTTGATGACCGACACGGTCTCGGCTCCGGTCACCATGCCGTACGCGACGGTCAGGGCGGCGCCGATTCCCACCCATATCGCGTAGGAGGTTCCGACCGGTATCTCCCGCATGGCGTAGCCGAGTCCGGCCATGCTGGCCGCCAGCGCAACGAAGAAGGTCACTGACGGGGCGAGATGTGTGAATCCCTGCGACTTGCTGAGTGCTATGGCCCACACGGCCTCCAGCACACCGGACAAGATCAAAACGATCCAGGACATGACAGTTCTCCTTGGCGCCGTCGTGTCGCACACCGGGTACGGCACCGCCCATCCAGGGTCACCTCATGGGGTTCTGGGACGAGGACTTCAAAGCTTCGTTCCCAACACAAGCTAAGCCGAGACGGCTTTGGCCCCGGTCGACGGCCTCGTCAGGCAACTCCTTCGTGGGATCCGTCCACTCCCAGAAGTTCTCGACGACCCATGCGAGCTCGCCAGCCCGGGGGGCGTGAAGTGCGTACGCCAGGGTGTGGACGGGTGCTCTGAATGTCGGCGTACCCCGCGCCATCGCGCGAACCCCGGCACCGACGGCACCACCACATGAAAGGCATCGGCTGGGTCAGCTCCATACCGGCGCGGATCAGTCAACGGACCGATGACGTCGACGTACCCGACGAACGAGCCAGGCCACCCGTGCGTGAGCACGAGGCGACGCCTGCGCCGCTACGCCGATCGAGCGCACCGTTACCCTGCGCGGTTCAAGCTCGTCTTCGGGCCGTGGTCGATCGCGTCGCCGGAGCTCGCGAGCGCCGCCTCCGCAGCGCTCACTGCGCTCCACGAGACTGTCGTCCGCGCCCAGGAGCGAGGCGAGCTACCGCCCGGTGGCCCGGAGCACCTCGCGGCGTTGCTACGCGCAACGGCGCACGGGGCGGCAGACCTCGCGGCCCTGACCGTGGCGCTCGTCGCGGAGCGACGACAACCCGAAGCGGCGACGAGACGCGCAGGAATGGTCAGGGGGCAAGTCGCTTCCCCGCTGCGTCATCGCGGGATGCGGAAGCGCAGGTGGGTCACCCCGGAGAATGAGTCACAGACGCCCACCGTGGTGAGAGACAAGGGCGCCTTGGCAAGCCCGGCGGACAGCCGCACCCCATCCCCCAACAAAAGCGGTGCGACGTGGATCTGGAGGTCATCCACCAGACCCGCCTCCACGTACTGTCGGACGGTCTCCGCGCCGCCTGAGATCTGCACATCCTTCTCGCCGGCAGCCGACTTGGCCTGCTCCAACGCGCTGTGGATGCCGTCAGTGACGAAGTAGAACGTCGTTCCTCCCGGCCGGACCCACGGCTCACGCGGGGAGTGGGTGAGCACGAACACCGGGGCGTGGAACGGCGCCTCTTCGGGCCAGCCGACCTCACCTTCGTCGAACATGCGCCGACCCATGATGTAGGCGCCGGCGCGAGCGAACGTCTCCCGGGCGATGGCATCGTCCGCGGAGGTCTCACCACCCCCGCCGAGGCTCAGACGCTCCCGGAACACCGCCGTCTTGTAGATCCACTGGTGGATGTCGGTGCCGTGGTCGCCCAGCGGATTGTGCGGACCGGCGTTCGGTCCCGCAATGAAGCCGTCGAGCGACATCCCAAGATCGACAAAGACCCGTCCTGCCATGGTTTGTCCTCCTATGTCCGAAATCCGGCCGGAGCGAGCGTCTTTCGCTCCGCCACCCGGGTGTCGGGGCCGGCACAGGGATCTCGACATGGCGGCGAGGAGAATCTCGTGGAGCGCCAAGTCGACCGGCGGTGATGTCGAGACGGGACGGGTTGGCTCCGACGAGGAGGTGGAACGGCGCTCACACCAGGCGCCACACGTCGAAGGGAGTCTCGTGAAGTACCTGTTGCTCATCTACCAGAACCCCGCCGCCGTCGAGGAGTTGCCCGAGTCGGAGAAGCAGGCCCTGATGGCCGAGGCCGACGCGCTGGTCGACGAGCTCACCCGGGCCGGTGAGTGGGTCGGTGGCGAAGGGCTCGCCCATCCAGCCACCGCCAAGACGGTCCGAGTGCGGGACGGGCAGCCCATCGTCACCGACGGTCCGTACGCCGAGGCCAAGGAGCAGGTCGTCGGCTACTGCATCGTCGACTGCGACACGATGGAGCGGGCGGTGGAGATCGCGGCGCGCTGGCCGGATGCCCGGCTGTGGGGCATGGAGGTGCGCCCGATCCTCAGCCCTGATGGAGTGGAGATGTGACGACGCCTGTCGGTGTCGAGGATCAGCTGCGCCAGCTCGCCCCGCAGGTGCTCGCCACCCTGGTTCGCCGGTACGGCGGGTTCGACGACTGCGAGGACGCCGTCCAGGAGGCCCTGGTCGATGCGGCTCTGCAGTGGCCGGAGCAGGGCGTACCCGCCAATCCCACCGGGTGGCTCATCCGGGTGGCGTCCCGGCGGCTTGTCGACCGCATCCGATCCGACGAGGCGCGACGGCGACGCGAGTGGGCGGTCGCCGGTCCACACGCGGAGCCGGACCGCGTGGAGCCAGGGGCGGACGAGGCAACGCGTACGAGCCACGATGACACGCTGACCTTGCTGTTCCTGTGCTGCCATCCGGCGCTCACACCGTCGTCGCAGCTGGCTCTGACGTTGCGCGCCGTTGGTGGCCTCACCACGGCCGAGATCGCGCGGGCGTTCCTCGTACCGGAGGCCACCATGGCGCAGCGCATCAGCCGGGCCAAGCAGCGAATCCGCGCGGCCGGGGCGAGGTTCGAGCAGCCGGCGCCCGAGGGGTGGCCGGCCCGGCTCCGGGTCGTCCTGCACGTCCTCTACCTGCTCTTCAACGAGGGCTACGCCGCGACGTCGGGCCCAGAGGCCGTACGAGTGGACCTCACCGCCGAGGCCATACGCCTGACCCGGATGGTGCACCGGCTGCTGCCGGACGATGGTGAGGTCGCCGGCCTGCTCGCGCTCATGCTGCTCACCGACGCGCGCCGGCCGGCGCGCCTCACCCCCGACGGCTCGCTGGTGCCGCTCGCTGAGCAGGACCGGTCGCGGTGGGACCAGCAGCTCATCGAGGAGGGCACGGCACTCGTCCGCGACACCTTGTCTCGCGCTCCGCTCGGGTCGTACCAGCTGCAGGCGGCGATCGCCGCCGTCCACGCCGAGGCACGCCGGGCAGAGGACACCGACTGGGCGCAGATTGCCGCTCTCTACCGGTTGCTCGACCGGATCGCGCCGAGCCCGGTCGTGACGCTCAACCGCGCGGTCGCGGTGGCGATGGTGGACGGGCCGAAGGCAGGCCTCGACATGCTGGCCAGTCTGGACGCCGACGAGCGGATGGCAGGCCACCACCGACTCGCCGCCGTCCGTGCGTACCTGCTCGAGCTTGCCGGCGACCTGCGAGCTGCCGAGGCCGGCTACCGCGAGGCGGCCCGTAGGACGGCAAGTGCGCCCGAGCGGCGTTACCTCGAGGCTCAGGCCGCGCGGCTCGCCAAGACAACAGGCGAGGAGGAAAGGACCTAGGTGGGCACCGTCGCCGTGCCGGTCCACCGAACCGTGAGCAATGCGATGTCGTCGTGGGTACGTGTCGTTCCGACGAGCTCAGCGAGGACGGCCTCGCAGACGTCGTCGGCGCGCTTGGTTCGTACGGCCGAGCAGAGCAGCTCGAGACGGTCGTCGAGCGGCGTGTCGCGACGCTCGACCAACCCATCGGTGTAGCAGCAGACCACTGTGCCGGGCTGGAGCTGGATGTCGGCCGAGCGGCGCTTCTCGTCCAGCCCGACGCCGATCGGCAGGTCGGCCTCGAGCTCGAGAACGACAGCGCGTTCATCGGGCAGAGCCAGGACCGGTGGTGGGTGGCCCGCCGACGAGACATGCATGAGCCCGGTGGCAGGTTCGACAATCGCGCAGACGAGCGTGGCCATCCAATCGGGCTCGAAGTGCTGGGTCTTGACGTCGAGCCTTGCCAGGATGTCGGCCGGTTCGCTGGTTTCCAACGCGTACGAACGAAGCGCAGAGCGCAGCCTGCCCATGATGATGGCCGCCTGCAGTCCTCGACCCATGACGTCGCCGACGACCAGGCACAGGTGACCCGACGGCAAGACGAACACGTCGTACCAGTCGCCTCCCACACCGCCCGAGCCAGCCACATAGCGGGCGGCAATGTCCACACCGTCGACGTCCGGCAGTTTCGACGGAAGCAGGCTACGCTGCAACGCGACTGCTGCCGCTCGGTCCACGTTGCTCAACAAGGTCTGGGTGGCGAGCGCCGCCCGATCGGCGACAAGACGAAGCAAGTTGACGTCTTCGTCGGTGAACTTGCGCGGCCGCAGGGCGCCGACGTGCAGGACGCCGACCAACACCCCTTGGGCAATCATGGGAACGCCAAGCAACGACCGCACGCCCCGCTCCCACAGCACCGGGTTGCGCACGGTTGTGCGGTCCACCTTGTCCACCGTCAACGGCTTCTGCTCTGCGGCGATCCGACCTGCGAACCCCTCACCAACCCGGACCCTGAAGGTCTGCAGATCGCTCTTGTTCAGCCCACGTACCGCGGTCACCACGAGCTCCTGCGAGCTCGGCTCCATCAGCAGCACCGCCGCCGTATCCACGTCGAGCAACTCACGGACCCGATCAAGTAGCTCGACGAGAAGTTCCTCGACATCGAGCTGAGCGAGCTGTGGCTCGGTCACGGCCTCGACCCGCCTCAGCCCGTCTTCGCCGAATCGACCGGCCGAAGCGGACATACTGGCAAATACTAGCTGCTCAGGGCGCCGAGCAGGCCCTCTATCGACGGTCCCGGATGCCTGGGGACTTTGTGCCCGTGCGTATGTTCGGAACGAAGGCAGGCTGGAGCGTGCGCTACTGCCCTCGTAAGCCTCCTAACGATGGGAAAGCGGTATGTATGACGCGTACGGCCTCGAAGTGCTCAGCCAGCCCGAGTGCTATCGGCTCCTCCGTGAGAACAGGGTTGGCCGGTTCATCTTCGTCGACCACATGCTGCTGGTTGCCCATCCGGTCGCTTATGTCTTTGATGGCGCCAGTGTGGTCTTCCAAAGCAATGGCGGCGCAAAGCTCGAGGTTGCAACCAAGCACAGTTACGCCGGATTCGAAATCGACTACGTGGACCCAGAACACGGGTACGGCTGGACTGTCATCGTCAGCGGTCACGCCGAGCCGGTGACTGACGCCTACGAAGTCACCCGGCTCAAGAACCGACTCCCCCCACCCTGGACCAACAAGGGGAGGGTCGACATCATTCGCATGCGAGCCGAGATCGTCCAAGGCCGGCGGACGATGCCCAAGCCGAGCGACGATGCCGCACCGCGAGACTCCGGGACCGCTCCCCCCATGCGACCTCCCCGCTACGACCCCAACCACGGTCCGGCGTTCCGACCCGGCTGACGTGGTGCTGACCTTGAGTCGAGGCCCATGACATGACAAGCGGCACCTCTGCTCTACAGAGATCGAAGCGCTGAGTCTCAGCTCCTTCCCTCAGCTAGCCGACGACCAGCCGAGGAATAGTCAGCCCAGGCAGATCTCGTTGCCTTCAGGATCCGACAGGATCCACGGGTGCTCGGGATCTCGTCGACGGCCGCCAGCTGCCAGGACTGCGGCGACTCGGTCGTCGACCTTTTCCGGAGGTACGCCGATGTCGAAGTGGATGCGGTTGCGCTGGGCCCGCGGGGAATCCATCTGTTGGAACCAGAACGAAGGTCCACGGCCTCTGGGGTCGACGACGTCCTCCTCGGTGTCACGACGGAACTCGTAACCGAGCGCAGCCCGCCAGAAGGGCATCACGTCCGGGATCGAGAGCGCATCGATCGAGACCTGCACGTGCTGCAGACGCGTGGGATCGGAGGGGATTCCCAACTCACGAGCGACGGCGGAGATCTGCCGCGCCCGCTCGACGTCTCGCGTGCTGTACCCGCAGAAGAAGAGCCCCTCGGTGAGGGTAGTCAGGCGTACGGTCACTCCGTCGTGGCGCAGGTCGACCTGAGGGTGATTGGCATCGGCGATGTTCGGTAGCTCGGCGATGGCCTGCACGAGACGGGCCCCTTCTGCGAACGAGTTCGTACGAAAGAAGGCGCAGATCCCCTCGCCCAGAAGCCGCCAGTCCTCGACACCCTCGGATGCCTTGAACTCCTCCGGGCCCAGCCACCCGGGCTGCTCCCACGGTTCCAGCGTCGCCGATGGATCGGTCATCTCGTTACCTCCAGTAAAGGCGCCACTGGACGCTTCACAGCAGCGGCTGCCACCGTATCGAGCAGTACTTCGGCGGGCAAGGAAGGGAACCCGATCCAGCCCTAGCACAGTCAGGTTCGCGATTGAACGGATTGCGGCGCCGCCCCGCGCGTAGCCGAGTCGGATACTCCTCCGATGCCCTCCATCCCGACACATTGGGTGCTGTCCGGATGGGGTCGTACGACTGAAACAGCGCTACCGTGGCAGGAAAGGGTCGCTGTCTCCCTAGTACGGACCCGACCGGATCCGACGCACCGACCCGGGCACTGGCGGTGAGCCCCATGTCCATGTGGGTCGTCTGGCTCGTCATCGCCTTGGCGCTCGGCATCGCCGAGGTACTCACGCTCACGCTCGATTTCGCGCTTGTCGCCGTCGCAGGCCTGGTGGCGGCGCTGGTCGCTGCGCTGGGTTTGGGAGTCGGATTCCAGTTTGCGGCCTTCGCCTTGACTGCGCTTGGCCTCCTGCTCTTCGTACGCCCGCTCGCCCGACGGCACATGCGCAAACCTCCAGTGATGCGGTCCGGAGCCGCGGCGCTGACCGGGCGTGAAGCCCGCGTCACCGTCGACGTCACGCCGACCGGTGGCCGAGTCATGATCGGCGGCGAGGAATGGACCGCTCGCCCGTACGACCCCTCGCTCGTCATCGCCGCTGGAACCACCGTTGAAGTCCTCGCGATCGACGGCGCGACCGCGCTGGTGCACCCTCGGGAGGAACCATGGCTGAACTGATAGTCGGGCTGGTCGTCGCGCTCGTGGCGATCGTGGTGGTCTTCAGATCGGTACGAATCGTGCCGCAGGCGCGCGCCGGCAACGTCGAGCGACTGGGTCGTTATCTTCGTACCCTCGAGCCCGGCCTGAACTTCGTCATACCGTTCGTCGACCGGGTGAGACCACTCCTCGACCTTCGCGAGCAGGTGGTGAGCTTCCAGCCGCAACCGGTCATCACCGAGGACAACCTGGTGGTACACATCGACACCGTCCTCTACTTCCAGGTGATCGATCCACGTGCGGCGGAGTACGAAATCGCCAGGTACATCCAGGCCATCGAGCAGCTCACGGTGACGACTCTGCGGAACGTCATCGGGGCGATGGACTTGGAGATGACGCTGACGTCGCGGGAGCACATCAACTCGACCTTGCGCGGGGTTCTCGACGAAGCATCTGGGAAATGGGGGATTCGGGTCAATCGTGTCGAACTCAAAGCGATTGACCCTCCACCATCGATCAAGGACTCGATGGAGAAGCAGATGCGCGCCGACCGGGAGAAGCGCGCGGCGATTCTCACCGCGGAAGGCGTACGACAGTCGAAGATCCTCACCGCCGAAGGCGAGAAGCAGAGCGCCATCCTCACGGCCGAGGGTGACCAGCAGGCCGCGATCCTGCGAGCCGAAGGGCAGGCGAAGGCGATCGACCGGGTGTTCCAAGCCGTGCACCGCAACGACCCGGATCCCAAGCTGCTCGCGTATCAATACCTGCAGGTGCTGCCCCAGCTCGCGAAGGGCGAGGGCAATACGTTCTGGGTGATTCCGAGCGAGGTGACCTCGGCGCTCGAGAAGGTCTCGCAGGCGTTCGTCGATCGTGGCGAGACTCGCCGCAGAGCTGAGGACGAGGACCGCAAGCCGCACCCCGGCGTGGCCGACAGCTGAGCCGGGCGTGGTGTGCGCCAGTCCTAAGGCTTCCGTCGCGTGGGCACACCGCTGAGCCTCACCGATGCCTGGGCACCGCCTCATGCGGCATGTGTGACCCGCGCCTGGCGTCGACGCCGTGCAAAGGCGGCAGCACCCATCTTTACGTGGTCATTTCCGCGGTTGGTCAGCGTCGTGCGGGAGCGGTGGAGCTGCGTACGACGAGCTCCGGGCGGAAGAGGTACTCAGCGTGCGGGGCGGAGTGCCCGTGGATCAAGTCGAGGAGCGCTCGTACGGCCGCCTGCCCCATCGCCGGCACGGGCTGGCGCACGGTCGTGAGCGGCGGATCGGTGAACGCGATCAGCGGCGAGTCGTCGTACCCCACGACGGAAACGTCGCGCGGCACCTCGCGACCACGCTGCCGGGCTGCGCGGATCGCACCCAGCGCCATGAGATCGGACCCGCACAGGATCCCGGTCACGCCAGCGTCGAGCAGGCGCACCGCCGCCGCGTGACCGCCCTCGACCGACAAGAGCGACTGCTCCATCACGCCCGTCACTCCGGCCGTCCGCAGATCGGCGCGTTCGAGCAGGGCACGAAAGGCCGCGAGCCTGCGCCGGGTCTGCGTGAAGCGGTCCGGCCCGCTTGCGAAGCCGAGTCGTTTGTGCCCCAGGCTCACGAGGTGACCGACGGCGAGCTCCACCGCCGCGGCGTCGTCAGTGGAGACGAACGGCGCATCCACCGAATCGGCGGGCCCGTTCACCAGGACGATCGGCAAGCCCCGCCCGGTCAGCTTCTGATAGCGCGAGGTGTCGGCAGACGCGTCGGCGTGCAGGCCGGACACGAAGATGATGCCGGCCACCCCACTGTCGAGCAGCATCTCGACGTACTCGTCCTCCCCGATGCCACCCGGCGTTTCGGTGCAAAGCACGGGAATGTACCCGTTGTGGACGCAGCTGGTCTGGACGACCTGGGTGAAAGCCGCGACTATCGGGTCGTCCAGCTCGGGTACGACGAGGCCGACCAGGCCGGAGCTGCGGCGCCGCAACCGGGTCGGTCGTTCGTACCCAAGCACGTCCAAAGCGGTCAGAACCGCCTGGACGCTGGCCTGGCTGACGCCGGGGCGACCGTTGAGCACCCGCGAGACGGTGGCCTCACTCACTCCCGCCTGAGCGGCGATGTCACTCAGGCGGGCACGCTTGCCCGGCGTGGGAGAGGGCGGCGCCACGCTGCAACCTCCCGTCGACGAGCCACAGACGCCGATAGGCGGGTCCGCAAGAATCGGCCAGGACTTGCTGAAAGACTTCGCAAGAAATTCTGCAACCAAACGGACATGAAACGTCCAGTTTCGGGCTCATCCACCACCTGACACGTGACAGGAAGATGAGAGACGTGTCACGATGAGCTGCCCATGCGGATTGTCGTGGCTCAAGGCCCCTGCCGAAAGCCACGATGAGCACCACCCGCGTGGGCTGAAGCTGGCGGTCGCCACGGCCGCTAGGAACCCCTTTGCTCGGATCGTCCGGCACGTTCCTGCCGGTGAAGGGATGGTTACCCGATGGCAACAGTCACCTACGAGAAGGCGAGCAGGACCTACCCCGGCACGGACAAGCCCGCCGTGGACAAGCTCGACCTGCAGATCGAAGACGGCGAGTTCATGGTCCTCGTCGGGCCGTCCGGATGCGGGAAGTCCACCTCGCTGCGGATGCTCGCGGGACTCGAAGAGATCAACGAGGGCTCGGTCTACATCGGTGAGCGGGACGTCACCCACCTGCCACCCAAGGACCGAGACATCGCGATGGTCTTCCAGAACTACGCGCTCTACCCCCACATGAGCGTGGCCGAGAACATGGGCTTCGCGCTCAAGATGCAGGGCGTACCCAAGGACCAGCGGATGAAGAAGGTCCGCGAGGCGGCGCAGCTGCTCGGGTTGGAGGAGCTCCTCGACCGCAAGCCGAAGGCACTCTCCGGTGGTCAGCGCCAGCGGGTGGCCATGGGCCGAGCGATCGTCCGCGAGCCGAAGGTCTTCCTCATGGACGAGCCGCTGTCCAACCTGGACGCCAAGCTCCGGGTCTCCACCCGTACGCAGATCGCGGCCCTGCAGCGGCGGCTCGGCATCACGACCGTCTACGTGACCCACGACCAGGTCGAGGCGATGACCATGGGCGACCGGGTGGCGGTGCTCAACAACGGTGTGCTGCAGCAGTGCGACACCCCGCTCAACCTGTACGACAAGCCCAAGAACCTCTTCGTCGCGAGCTTCATCGGCTCGCCCGCGATGAACCTGCTCGACGGCAAGGTCACCAACTCCGGGATCGACGTGGGCAACTACACCGTCCCGATCGAGGCCTCGGTGAAGTCCAAGCTGGACGGCGAAGGATCCGTGACGGTCGGTGTCCGTCCCGAGGCGCTCCGGATCGTCGGTCCGGAGGAGAACGGCCTCGAGGTCGAGGTCGCGGTCGTGGAGGAGCTTGGCGCCGACGCCTACCTGTACGGACTCCTCAACGGCGGTACGGAGAACCAGAAGGAGATCATCGCGCGGATCGACGCCCGCCGCCCGCCGGAGAAGGGCACCAAGGTCAAGCTCACCGCTGACCCGGACCGCATCCACCTGTTCTCCACCGCGACCGGAGAGCGCGTGGGCGACTGATCCCCACCTAGAAACGACCACGTTCAGTTGGTCTTCTGTACCCTCCCGGGCCTCCTGGCCTCGGGAGGGTACGTCTTTGCCAGGTAGTTCGGGAGGCCTGTCCGGAATAATCACGCCTGGTCGGACGGTTTAGAGGTGGTATGCCTCGGTTCGTCTCCGTCCCGGCCGATCCTGGGCTGTTGCGGCTGCCGTGGCACCTCCCGCTCGAGCGCTGGCCGCAGGAGCACACGGTCGCCCTGCCGCGTGGTATCTCCCGCCACGTCGTGCGGTTCATCCGGTGGGGCGGACACATCTACGCCGTCAAAGAGGCCGAGGAACGTTACGTCCTGCGGGAGAGTCGGCTGCTTCGCGATCTCGAACGGCTCGACGTACCCGCGGTGGAGCCAGTCGGTGTCGTACTCGACCGGGCCACAGCCGACGGCGAGCCACTCCAGCCGATCCTGCTGACCCGACACCTGTCGTTCTCGCTGCCTTACCGTGCCGTCTTCTCCCGTGCCGCCCGTCCCGACACGGTCGTACGCCTGGTGGACGCTCTGGCCGCCCTGCTCGTACGACTGCATCTGGCGGGCTTCTTCTGGGGCGACTGCTCGCTCTCCAACACGCTGTTCCGCCGCGACGCGGGCGCCTTTGCGGCCTATCTCGTCGACGCCGAGACCGGCGAGCTGCACGACGAACTGTCCCCTGGCCAACGCGCCCACGATCTCGAGCTCGCGCACACCAACATCTTCGGCGAGCTGCTCGACTTGCAGGCCGGCGGTTTCCTCTCCGACGACATCGAGTTGCTCGAGCTCGCCGATACGGTCGTCAAGCGGTACGAGAGCCTGTGGGAGGAGCTGACGGCTCCCGAGGAGTTCGACACCGACGAGCTCTACCGACTGGAGCACCGTATCCAGCGGCTCAACGCACTGGGGTTCGACGTGGCCGAGCTCGACATCCACACCGACATCGACGGTCGGCACATCCGGATCCAGCCGAAGGTCGTGGACGCAGGACATCACAGCCGGCGCTTGCTGCGCCTCACCGGGCTGGACGTGGAGGAGAACCAGGCGAGACGGCTGCTCAACGACCTCGACGTGTTCCGAGCTGCCACCGACCAGCAGAACGAGGACGAGGAGATCGTCGCGCACCAGTGGTTGACAGAAGTCTTCGAGCCGGTCGTCCGGATGGTCCCCGACGAGCTACGCGGTCGACTGGAGCCGGCGGAGATCTTCCACGAGGTGTTGGAGCACCGCTGGTACCTGTCCGAGCGTGCCGGGCGTGAGGTGCCGCTGGTCGACGCGGCCCGCGCCTACCTCACCGACGTGCTGCCGAACCGCCCAGACGAGCGAGAGCGCCTGCCCACGGCCGACGACCTGTCGGCGCTCTCCGAGCGCACGGGCTCAGGCGTTCAGTAGGGGCGACCGCTGGTCGCTCCGGTGGTCACCGACCAGACGGTGTCCGTTAGGCGGGAACGCCGCGCCGCGTCGTGCCTGAGCTGGAGCGCCCCCGCGCCTGGCCATGCGGTTTGTCCGAACGCACGGTTATGGTGGGTTCGGTGGCCGCCAAGCCGACATGGAAGCGAGGAGGCGGCGTGATTGAGTTCGACTCAGTTACTAAGCGTTACCCCGACGGCACGGTCGCTGTCGACGAGCTCAGCCTTCATGCCGAATCTGGCGAGATCACAGTTCTCGTGGGACCTTCAGGATGCGGCAAGACGACGTCGCTTCGCATGGTCAACCGCATGGTGGAACCCACGAGTGGGCGAATCCTGATCAACGGCACCGACCACGCCGCCACCGATCCAGCCACACTGCGGCGTGGAATTGGGTACGTCATCCAGCAGGCAGGACTTTTCCCGCATCGTACGGTGCTCGACAACATCGCGACGGTCCCCTACCTCCTCGGCTGGAAACGACAGAAGGCGCGCCAACGCGCGATGGAGCTTCTGGACCGGGTGGGGCTCGACCGCTCGCTTGCGAAACGCTATCCGGCGCAGCTGTCCGGCGGGCAGCAACAACGTGTCGGTGTCGCACGGGCACTGGCCGCCGATCCTCCGGTCATGCTGATGGACGAGCCGTTCAGCGCGGTCGACCCGGTCGTTCGCGAAAGCCTGCAGGACGAGTTCCTTCGCCTGCAGCAGGAGCTCGACAAGACCATCCTCTTCGTCACGCACGACATCGACGAAGCCATCAAGCTCGGCGACAAGGTTGCGGTGCTGCGCACCGGTGGCACACTTGCGCAATTCGCCACACCCAAGGAGCTCTTGGAGCAGCCGGCGGATGACTTCGTCGCCGGCTTCGTCGGCAAGGATCGTGGCTATCGCGCCCTCTCGTTCACTCCAGCCGAGCAGATCACGTGCGACCCAGAACCCGCAGTGACACTGGGTGCGAGTGCGGCCGAAGCACGCGCGACAGCTCGTGATGGTTGGGTGCTGGTTGTCGACTCAGAGCAGCGGCCACAAGGGTGGGTCGACGTACGCCGACTCGATTCCACCGTGACACCCGAGGTGCTGCACCGAGGCGGAACGGTCGGAAGCATCACCGGATCGTTGCGCGGAGTGCTCGATGCCGCGCTCTCCTCTCCGGCGGGTCGCGGCGTCATGACCGACGCTGACGGCCGGCTGGTCGGGGCGGTGACGCCGGGCGCCGTCCTGGCCCTCATCGGTGCCTCACCTGACGGCTCCGGCAACGGTGGTGCCCGTTCGACGAACGGCACAGGCACGCCGGACAGTCGTGGCTCCGCGTCGCCGACGGCGGGAGCGCCTGGATGATCGAATGGCTTTCCAGTAACGCCGACACCGTTGCGTACTACTTCGCATGGCACACGGTGCTAGCGGTCTCGCCCCTGGTGCTGGGTCTTGCCATCTCCATTCCGCTCGGCTGGTTGGCCAGGCGACACCGTTCGCTCTATCCACCGATGATCGGTGTCACCGGTCTGCTCTACACGATCCCGTCACTTGCGCTTTTCGTCGCACTACCGGTGATTCTCGGCACCAAGATCCTCGACCCGATCAACGTGGTGGTCGCGCTGACCATCTATACCGTGGCGCTCTTGGTGCGAACCGTCGCCGACGGGCTTGCGGCCGTACCCGACGACGTCATCCAGGCTGCAACCGCCATGGGCTACCGACCGTTGCGCCGCCTGCTCCAGGTCGAGCTGCCGGTCGCGGTGCCCACGATCGGCGCCGGGATGCGGGTGGCTGCCGTGTCGAACGTCAGCCTGGTGTCAGTCGCCGCGCTCATCGGCACGACGCAGTTGGGCTTGCTCTTCACTGACGGCTTTTCGCGCAACTTCATGGCGCCACTGATCGTCGGCATCGTGTTGTGCGTCCTGCTGGCACTCATCCTTGACGCAATCATCATGGGCCTGGTCAGAGTCCTGACACCGTGGCAGCGGGCGGCACGTGAGCAACAACGCGCGACAGGCGCGGTTGTCGGCTCGCCGAAGAACGGCCTACGACGTCTGCCAGAAGTGGGGCGCGCATCGTGATATCCGAGCTCGTCGCCTGGCTTACCGATCCCGCCCACTGGTCAGGACCAGAGGGGATTCCGCAGCGCCTGCTCGAGCACCTGGGCTATTCCTTGCTCGCCTTGGCCATCGCCGCGCTGATTGGGATTCCGCTCGGCATGTACATCGGCCACACCGGTCGCGGCACGTTTCTGGTCGCTGGATTGGCCAATGCGTTGCGCGCCCTTCCCACACTGGGCTTGCTGATCCTCGTGACACTGCCGCTGATCAGTCGATTGCCCGGCAATCTCGGATTCCTGGTTCCGAGCATCGCCGTCCTCGTCGTGCTCGCCGTTCCGCCCATCCTCACCAGCACGTACGCCGGAGTCCAGGGAGTCGACCTGGCGGCGAAGGATGCGGCGTACGGCATGGGCATGACCGGCCAGGAGGTACTGACGAAGGTCGAGGCACCATGTGCCTTGCCGCTCGTGTTCTCCGGACTGCGCAGCGCCATGCTGCAGATCGTCGCGACCGCGACCATCGCAGCGTACGTCGGCTTGGGCGGTTTCGGACGGTACGTCTTGGACGGGTTGGCGGTTCGCGACTATTCGCAGATGCTGGCCGGCGCCGTCCTGGTCGCGGCGCTTGCCGTCGTCGTCGAGGTCGTACTCGCCGGGGCGCAACGGCTCACCGTACCGCGTGGACTCGCGGTCGGTGCTCGGGAGTCGCGCTCACGTTAGCAACAAAGGGTTTCGGCTCGAATTGCTCGCCCGCGTCAACTCGAGCCGCTACGAGGAAGGTCTCACCCAACCGGAGAGGACACCATCCATGTCGTTTACCAGGGCCATTCTCGCCGCGCTGACCGTCGGCGTCCTCGCGCTTGCCGGATGCGGGAGCGGAAACGACCCCTTACGTGAGGACACGGAGCAACAGAACACGTCCGAGTCGGGCGACTCCATCATTGTCGGCTCGGCCAACTTCCCCGAAGCGGTGCTGCTTGGTGAGATCTACGCCGCCGCACTCGAAGCCCACGACGTCGACGTCCAACGCAAGCTGAACATCGGCGCGCGCGAGGCGTACATCAAGGCGTTGGAGGACGGCTCGATCGACCTCGTGCCCGAGTACACCGGTGTTCTGCTGCAGTACTTCGACAAGGAGGCCACCGCCGCCAAGCCGGACGAGGTGTACGCAGCCCTGCAGGAGGCGGTGCCAGACGAGTTCATGGTGCTGGAGAAGTCCTCGGCCGAGGACAAGGACGCGGTGGTGGTGACGCGGGAGACCGCCGAGAAGTACGACCTGAAGACCATCGCGGACCTCGCCCCGCACGCCAAGGACCTCGTGCTCGGCGGACCGCCCGAGTGGAAGACCCGGCCCACCGGTGTCCCTGGGCTGAAGGAGGTCTACGGAGCGGAGTTCAAGTCCTTCATTCCGCTTGATGTGGCTGGACCGGTCACGGTGGCGGCGCTGAAGGGCGGCCGGGTGGATGCGGCCAACCTGTTCACCACCCAGTCGGCGATCGAGCAGAACGACTTCGTCGTGCTCGAGGACCCGAAGCTGCTCTTCACCGCGCAGAACGTCGTACCCCTCATCTCGAAGGACAAGGCGAGCGAGACGGTTGTCGACACCTTGAACGGCATCTCGGCCAAACTCGACACGCCGACCCTGCGTGATCTCGTGGCTCGGGTCGAGGTCGACAAGGAAGACCCGGCGACCGTCGCGAAGGACTGGCTGACGGAGAACGGCCTGGCCTGATCTCGCAGGCAGTCGTTCACGGCTCACCTGGTACACGACATCGACTGTGGACGCGTGGCGTTCCGATGTCGTGTACCAGGTCGTCCGCAGCTACCCGCAAGCGCAGGCACGACGTCAGGACGTATACGTGACGTCGATGTCGGCAGCGCCGCGGAGCTCGACGATCCGGGCTGCTTCCTCGTCGATCGCGTTGCGCACCGAACGACTCAGCTTGCCGAATGGCTCGACGGCAAGGGCCAGACGATCCATGCCGGACTTGCGGCTCGCTACCCGAACCCGCCACGTGCCGACGACCTCGCCATCGACGAACAGCCCGCCAGGGTTGCCCAGGATCCGCCACAGCGCCTTCTGATGCTCACGATCGGGCACGATCACGTCCCGGTCGCGTGCCTGCAGCCACGGGTCGAGAGCCGGCAGCAGACGGACGTAGCGCGGTGGCTCCGCCGTCTGCAACGCGTCGAGGTGCTCCTCCGGCAGCCAACACCGGCGGCCGTCAAAAGACACTTCTGCCAGATCGGCGGGCCACACCTTGCGCACCTGACCGCCGGTCGTCCCCAGGTACGCCCCAACCTCGCGCGGCGTGGCTGGGCCGAAGAGCCGCAGATAGGCCGTGATCACCCGTTCGATGCCCGCAGCCCGCCGAGGGATCGCCACGCGCTTCTCCAACGGGACCAAGGTCAGCGGGGAACTGTCGGGCACCAGCCGTACGCCGGCCGGCAGCCCGACCAACTGGAAGATGGAACCGTAGACATGCGTGGCCTGGCAGGATCGGCAGGCGTACGAATACGCCGCCGGTAGGCGCTTCGTCACCGCGGCACTGACGTCGCCCTTCGGCAGTGGCTTCGTCACCACCGCACGCATGGCCCGGGCCGCTTCTGTGAAGGCAACGAGGCCGTCGATGCCGGCTCCCTGTATCGCGGCCTTGGCGACCGTCATCCGGGTCAGCGCATCGTCGTCGTTCAGCGGCCACAGGGCCGCAGGTAGCCAGCTCAGGTCGGACCGTCGGTGCAGGTGGGGTGCGCCTCGAATGCTCCAGAGCAGGGCGAACGACGACTCGTCACGCATCGGGTCCTTGTCGCC
>DATCKU010000091.1:0-4589 GCA_036564245.1 Actinopolymorphaceae bacterium | reverse complement strand
ATCTACTACGTCAACGACGTGCCGCACCTGGGTCACGCGTACACCACCGTCGCGGCGGACGTGATCGCGCGCTGGCACCGGCAGCGCGGTGAGCGCGTGCGGTTCCTCACAGGCACCGACGAGCACGGGCAGAAGGTCATGCGGTCCGCCGAGGCCGCCGGGGTGACGCCGAAGGAGTGGTGCGACCGGCTGGTCGAGTCGGAGTGGCGGCCGGTGCTCGACGTCCTCGACGTGAGCAACGACGACTTCATCCGCACTACCGAGCAGCGTCACGTCGACCGGGTGCGCAGGTTCTGGCAGGCGCTGTACGACGCCGGCCACGTGTACCAGGGCCACTACGAGGGCCCGTACTGCGTCTCGTGTGAGGAGTTCAAGCTCGAGAGCGAGCTCGACGAGGGCGAGAACGGCGAGAAGCTCTGCCCGATCCACGGCCGCCCGGTCGAGATCATCAAGGAGACGAACTACTTCTTCCGGCTGTCCGAGTTCGCCGACCGGCTGCTCGCCCTCTACGACGAGCACCCGGAGTTCGCGCAGCCGGAGAGCACCCGCAACGAGCTCGTCTCGTTCATCCGGCAGGGCCTGCAGGATCTCTCCATCACGCGCTCGACGTTCGACTGGGGCATCCCGGTGCCGTGGGACGAGGAGCAGGTGCTCTACGTCTGGGTCGACGCGCTGCTCAACTACGTCACCGCCGCGGGGTACGGCGACGACGAGGAGGCGTTCGAGGCGATCTGGCCGGCGAACCTGCACCTCGTCGGCAAGGACATCGCCCGGTTCCACGCGGTGATCTGGCCGGCGATGCTGATGGCGGCTGGACTTCCCTTGCCCCGCACGGTTTTCGCGCACGGTTGGCTGCTGGTCGGTGGCGAGAAGATGAGCAAGACCAAGCTGACCGGCATCGCGCCGAGCCAGATCGTCGACACGTTCGGCTCCGACGCGTTCCGCTACTACCTGCTGCGGGCGATCCAGTTCGGCTCGGACGGTTCGTTCTCCTGGGAGCATCTGCGGGCGGTCTACACGGCCGAGCTCGCCAACGGCCTTGGCAACCTGGCGTCGCGGGTCGCTGCGATGGTCGGTCGCTACTTCGGCGGCACGGTGCCGGCGCCGGCCGACCTCGAGCCTGCGGAACAGGCGATCGTCGACAAGCTCGCCGAGACCGTCCGCGCGGCTGACGAGGCGGTGGAAGGCTTGCGGTTGCACGAGGCCCTGGCCGCCATCGAGTCGTTCGTCTCCGCAGTCAACGGGTACGTCACCGAGCAGGAGCCGTGGAAGGTTGCGCGAGACGAGACGCCGGCGGCGCGTGACCGGCTGGCCACGATCCTCTACACGGCGGCAGAATCCCTACGTGGCCTGGCGGTTCTGCTCAACCCCGTCATGCCGAAGGCGTCGCACGCGTTGTGGCGTCAGCTCGGTGCGCCGGCGACGATCGGCGAGCTCGACGTGCAGCCGCTCACGAACGCGGGTCGGTGGGGAATCCTGCCACCCGGTTCGGCGGTGACGAAGGCCGATCCGCTGTTCCCGCGAATCGAGGAAGAGCCGGAAACGCTGTGAGTGCGCAAGGACCTGCGGTTGCTGGCCGTTCCGCGCTGCCACCGCTCCCTCCGCCCCTTCCTGCTCCCGTCGTCGATTCCCACTGCCATCTCGACATGCGTCGCGAGGACACCGGCGAGGGGGAGCAGCTCAGCGTCGACGAGGCGATCCGCTCCGCCGCGGCCGTCGGTGTACCGCGCATCGTGCAGATCGGTTGTACGATCCCGGGCGCCCGGTGGGCGGTCGACGCTGCGGAGCGCTACGACGCGTTGGTGGCCGGCGTCGCACTGCACCCCAACGAGGCAGCGCGCCTCGATCCGCGGGAGCTCGACGACGCACTCGCCGAGATCGACCGGCTGGCCGGGGCGAGTCCCCGGGTACGCGCGATCGGGGAGACCGGCCTGGACCACTTCCGTACGTCCGAGTCCGGCTGGAAGCAGCAAGAGGCGAGCTTCCGCGCGCACATCGCACTGGCGAAGCGACACGACAAGACGCTCGTCATCCACGACCGGGACGCCCATGACGACGTGCTGCGGGTGCTGGCCGAGGAGGGCGCACCGGAACGCGTGGTCATGCACTGCTTTTCCGGCGATGCCGCGATGGCACGTGAATGCGTACGCCGCGGCTACTTCGTCTCCTTCTCCGGAACGGTGACCTTCGCCAGCGCGGCGAAACTCCGTGAGGCCGCAGCCGTCGTGCCGCTCGGCCAGCTCTTGGTGGAGACCGATGCGCCGTTCCTCACGCCGCATCCGTACCGCGGACGGCCGAACGCCAGCTATCTCGTCCCTCTCACCGTCCGGCGCCTGTCCGAGGTCACCGGCATCGCCCTCGAGGAGCTGTGCACGGGGATCCGTACGGCGACCGAGCGAGCGTTCGGCGTCTGGTGACGCATTTGCCCCCATCTGATCACGGGGGACGACACGATACGAGCGTGGAGGTGCTCACGTTCGGCCACGGGACGGCGTCCGCCGACGAGCTGGTATCGCTTGTGAGGTCGGCTGACGTCCGCTTGGTCGTCGACATCCGTACCGCACCCGGAAGCCGACGCCACCCCCATGTCGCCCGCACGGAGATGCAGCGCTGGCTGCCAGAGCACGGCATCGACTACCGCTGGGAGCGTCGACTGGGTGGCTGGCGCAAGGCACGGCCCGATTCGCCCGACGTCGCGCTGCGGCAGCGGGCGTTCGCCGGATATGCCGCGCATATGCGCACTCCGGAGTTCGCCGAGGCGGTCGACGACCTACTGGCCGACGCGGCCCGGCGACGGACCGCGGTGATGTGCGCGGAGAGCGTCTGGTGGCGGTGCCATCGGCAGATGCTGTCCGACTACCTCGTCCTGATCAGGAACGTGCCCGTCTACCACCTGTTCCATGACGGACGGTTGGCGCGGCACCAGCCAAGCGAGCTGGCCCGGAGGCGCGAAGATGATCTCCTCGTCTACGACGCGGGCCAGCAGACCCTCTGAGGGCTCGCCGGTCCCGGCGGCTGGCAGAATGCAGGACATGTCCCGACCTCGCGTGTTCTCGGGCATCCAGCCCACGGCGGATTCGTTCCATCTCGGCAACTACCTCGGCGCCCTCCGGCAGTGGGTGGCGATGCAGGACGACCATGACGCGTTCTACTGCGTCGTCGACCTCCACGCGATCACGGTGGGGCATGATCCGGCCAAGCTCCGCGAGCGTACCCGGCGTTCCGTCGCCCAGCTCCTCGCCGCAGGTCTCGACCCGGAGCGCTGCACGCTCTTCGTCCAGAGCCACGTGGCCGAGCACTCGCAGCTCGCGTGGATCCTGGGGTGCCTGACCGGGTTCGGTGAGGCCAGCCGGATGACGCAGTTCAAGGACAAGACGAGCCGCACGGGCGCAGAGAGCGCGACGGTCGGCCTGTTCACGTACCCCATCCTGATGGCGGCCGACATCCTGCTGTACCAGACCGACAAGGTGCCGGTCGGAGAGGACCAGCGCCAGCATCTGGAGCTCACGCGAGATCTCGCGCAGCGGTTCAACTCGCGTTACGGCGAGACGTTCGTGGTGCCCGAGTCGTTCATCCCCAAGGAGACGGCGAAGATCTACGACCTGCAGGAGCCGCGCGCCAAGATGAGCAAGACCGGGTCGTCGAACGGCATCATCGAGCTGCTCGACGAGCCGTCGGTGTCGGCCAAGCGGATTCGCAGCGCCGTGACCGACTCCGGCCGAGAGATCCGTTACGACCCGGACGAGAAGCCGGGCGTGTCAAACTTGCTGGCGATCCTCTCGGCGCTCACCGGCCGGCAGATGCCCGAGCTGGAGCAGGACTACGCCGGGAAGGGCTACGGCGACCTGAAGCGTGACGTGGCCGACGCGGTAGTGGAGTTCGTGACACCGTTCCGGGAGCGGACACTGGCACTGCTGGAAGATCGTGAGACGCTCGACCAGATCCTCGCGCGAGGTGCCGACCGGGCCCGAAGCGTGGCCTCGGAGACCTTGCGGACCGTCAACGAACGCATCGGTTTCGTCCCAGCCAAGCGATAAGGCGGCTTCGAGGGTGCGCACGATCGGCGTCAGCATCGCGATCCCCGAGCCGTACGGAGGAGAGCTCCAGCGCTGGCGTTCTGCGCTGGGCGACCCGCTCGCCGAGGTCGTCCCGACGCATGTGACGCTGCTGCCCCCCACCCAGGTCACAGACGACGCCCTGCCCGCGATCGAGCAGCACCTGCTCCGGGTGGCCGCCTCGATGCGGCCGTACCCGATGCGCTTGCACGGGACCGGTACGTTCCGGCCGGTGTCGCCCGTCGTGTTCGTCGCGGTGGCCGAGGGGATCTCGTCGTGTGAGGTCCTGGCGAACCGGATTCGCAGCGGGCCGCTGGAACGTGACCTCGCGTTTCCGTACCACCCGCACGTGACGGTCGCGCACGACCTGTCCGACGAGCTGCTCACCAAGGCGTACGAAGCGTTGGATCTGTACGAGTGCTCGTTCACGGTCGAGGCGTTCAGCCTCTACGAACACGGCGCCGACTCGGTGTGGCGGCCGCAGCGTGAGTTCGCACTCGGTAGACCCGTGCCCGACTCTCCTCGACAATGACC
>DATCKU010000090.1:0-23590 GCA_036564245.1 Actinopolymorphaceae bacterium | reverse complement strand
GCCTTCAGCTTGTCGGAGTTCTCCTCGTAGTACGACAGACCGAAGTACCCGATGCCACCCTTGCTCCCCGCAACGCCTTGGACGAGCACGTTGTCGTCCTCGGACGCGTTGTAGTCGGCGCGCGACGCACCTTCCTCGCCGTTGATCACGTCGGTGAAGTAGTCGAAGGTGCCCGAGTCGGTGCCAGGCCCGTAGAGGTCGAGCTGCTCGGCCGGGAAGCTCGGGTCCACGTCCTTCCAGGTGGTGACCTTTCCTTCGGCTTCCGGCTCCCAGATCTTTCTGAGCTGGTCGACCGTGAGGCATTCGGCCCAGGTGTTCTCCGGGTTCACCACGACCGTCAAAGCGTCGTTGGCGACCTGGATCTCGACGTACTCGATGCCGTTCTGCTCACATTCGGCTGTCTCGTCCTCCTCGATGGGGCGAGAGGCATTGGAGATGTCGGTCTCTCCGGCGCAGAACTTCTCGAAGCCACCGCCGGTGCCGCTGGTCCCGACCGAGACGTCGACGTCGGGCTCCTGCTCCTTGAACAGCTCACCGGCGGCTGCGGTCAGCGGCTGGACCGTCGACGAGCCGTCGACCCGGACCTCCCCCGAGATGCCGTCGCCGCTTCCGCCGGTCGCGCTGTCCGAGTCGGAGTCTGGGTTCTGGCCTCCGCAGCCGGCGAGCACGAGGGTGCTGCCGAGCGCTGCGGCAGCCAGTGCTGCGAACCGATTCTGGTTCACCTTCGTCGTCCTTCGCATTCCGTTCCTCTGTGCGGTCGCTTCGGACGCTAGGGCGGCGAGGTGAAAGCGCTCTGGGAGGTGTGTGAACGCAGAATGAACGTCCGCCGGCGGGATGATGACGATCATGCGAAACCGTGACGGCCGTCGCGTGAGCACACGCGAGGTCGGGACGTCGCCGGTCGCGTCACGGGATCGACACGTGGTCGATGCTGAAGGGAGCACACCAGGGGCCGGGCTCCCCGGGATCGCTGCTCGTCGGGAGGTGGATCACGGCGGCGGCGGCCGGCTCCAGGCGGATGGCGTCGACTCCGAGGGTGGCGAAGATGGTCGAGAGGGTCGGTCGGTGGGTGCACACGACCGTCGGCTCTCGGGTGTTCTTCAGTCGCGTGATGGCGGTCTCGATCGCCTGCTGCGGGCTGGTCTCGGTGAGTGCGGAGTCGGTCTCGATCGGCAGGCCTCGACTCGTGGCGTAGGGCGCCACCGTGTCGATGCAGCGCTTGGCCGGTGAGGAGATCACGGACGTCACGCCGTACGCCTCCAACACCGGCGCCAGCCGCGTGGCCTGCGCATGGCCAACGTCCGCGAGCGGCCGGTCGAGGTCGTCGTGCTGCCACGCGTCGCGGCTCACGGCTTGCGCGTGACGCAGGACGATCAACGTGCGGGTCGGTACGGGCGACAGGTGGCGCAGCAGCTGTCGATCGTTCGGATAGGTGAGCGAAAGCTCGGCTTCTCGAAGCTCCAGCCAGGCGCACTGGTCGACCTCGGACGTCGGGACGAAACAAGCCGTGGGATCCGGTGTCGCGTTCGGCCGCTCGACGGTCGCCTCGAGCGGGACGGCGGACCAGTAGCGCACGACCTTGGGTCGGCCATCCGCGAGTGGATACCGAGCTGTGGGGAGCGTCGGGCCGAGTCGTACGCCAAGACCCGTCTCCTCGCGCACTTCGCGCACGGCGGCAGCGTGGGCCAGCTCGCCAGGCTCGAGCTTGCCTTTGGGGAACGCCCAGTCGTCGTACGTCGGCCGGTGGACGAGCAGCACCTGCACGCTCCCAGCCTCGCCACGCCGCCACACAATGGCGCCGGCCGCCTCCACTGGCGCGGGCGACGCGGGCGGTGAGGTGTCCGGGTCGGTCATGGGCGCCGCCGTTTGGTCGCGATGAGGTACCCCTGCAGGTCTCGTAGCCGCTCACCTGCGCTGTTCACACGGTGCTGGCGCCAGGTGTCGCGTTCCAGGTACCACGCCGCGGTGTCCTCTTCGAACGCGAGGTCCAACAGGCTGTCCAGCTCGGCGATGTGCTCGGGGGAGACTATCCGCACCAAGGCCTCGACCCTGCGGTCGAGGTTGCGGTGCATGATGTCGGCCGAGCCGATCCACACGTCGGGTGTGCCACCGGCTTCGAACCAGAAGACCCGCGAGTGCTCGAGGAACCGACCCAGGATGCTGCGGACCCGGATGGTCTCCGAGAGCCCGGGCACACCTGGCTTGAGCGCGCAGATCCCGCGGACCCACAGGTCGATCGGCACGCCGGCGCGTGAGGCGTGGTAGAGCGCGTCGATCACC
The DNA here is from genome assembly GCA_036564245.1 of Actinopolymorphaceae bacterium. Taxonomy (GTDB): domain Bacteria; phylum Actinomycetota; class Actinomycetes; order Propionibacteriales; family Actinopolymorphaceae; genus Thermasporomyces. The sequence goes on along the minus strand of DATCKU010000090.1, from coordinate 21,310 downwards.
GCCTCGTCGACGAGGGAGTTGACCTTGATCCGGATCCGCGCGGGCCGGCCGGCCTGGTGGTGGTCGATCTCGGCGTGGATGCGCTCGATCAGCCCTTCGCGGATCGAGCGGGGTGCGACCATCAGCCGCTCGTAGTCGGTGGTGAGCGCGTATCCGGACAGGTGGTTGAAGAGCAGGCTGAGGTCGGCGCACAGCACGGGATCAGCGCTGAGGAGCCCGAGGTCCTCGTACAGTCGCGCGGTCTTCGGGTTGTAGTTCCCCGTGCCGATGTGCGCGTAGCGCCGGATCCCGTCGGGCTCGTCGCGTACGACGAGGGCGAGCTTGCAGTGCGTCTTCAGCCCCACGAAGCCGTACACCACGTGGCAACCGGACTGCTCCAGCTTGCGGGCCCAGCGGATGTTGGCCTCCTCGTCGAACCGCGCCTTGATCTCGACGACGACGAGCACCTGCCGACCCGCCTCGGCAGCGTCGATGAGCGCGTCGACGATCGGCGACTCCTCGTTAGTCCGGTAGAGCGTCTGCTTGATCGCGAGCACCTGGGGGTCGGCCGCGGCCTGCTCGATGAACCGCTGCACGCTGGTGGAGAACGAGTCGTACGGATGGTGCAGCAGGATCTCACGCTGCCGTAGGGCGGCGAAGATGTCGGGCGGGTGCGCGCTGTCGCTCTCGGCGAGATCCCGATGTGTCGCGGGGACGAACGCCGGGTACTTCAGGTCGGCCCGGTCGAGCTCGGCGATCGCGCTGAGGCCGGTGAGGTCAAGCGGCCCGGTGAGCTTGCACACCTCGGCCGGCGTCACTCCGAGCTCGGAGACGAGAAGGTCCAGCACGTGCTGGTCGATGGACGCCTCCACCTCCAGGCGTACCGGCGGGCCGAACCGGCGTCGCATCAGCTCACGCTCGAGCGCCTGCAGGAGGTTCTCCGCGTCGTCCTCGTCCACCTCGAGGTCCTCGTTGCGCGTCACCCGGAACGTGTGGTGCTGCAGGATCTCCATGCCCGGGAAGAGCTGGTCGAGGTGGGCCGCGATGACGTCCTCCAACGGCACGAACCGCTGCTCCTCGACGGGTACGAAGCGCGGCAGGATCTGCGGGACCTTCACCCGGGCGAAGTGCTCGGTGCCGGTCTGGGGGTTGCGGACGACGACCGCGAGGTTGAGCGAGAGCCCTGAGATGTAGGGGAACGGGTGCGCCGGGTCCACGGCGAGCGGAGTGAGCACGGGGAACACGCGAGTGGCGAAGAGCTCGTGCATCCGGTTCCGGGCGTCCTCGTCGAGCTCGGCCCAGCGGAGGATCTCGATGTCGTGCTTCGCGAGCTCGGGATGGATCTGGTTGTGGAAGCAGTCGGCGTGCCGGGCCATGAGCTCCTGGGTACGCGCCCAGATCCCCTCGAGCTCCTCGCGGGGTAGCAGACCTGAGGCCGCCCGTACCGCGACACCGGCAGCCATCCGGCGCTTGAGACCGGCGACTCGCACCATGAAGAACTCGTCCAGGTTGTTGGCGAAGATCGCCAGGAACCGGACCCGCTCGAGCAGGGGGATGGCAGGGTCTTCGGCCAGCTCGAGGACGCGGGCGTTGAACTCCAGCCAGGAGAGTTCCCGATCGAGGAACCGGTCGTCGGGAAGATCGCCACTGGTGACGTCGTATGGCGGCTCGATGTCGTACTCGGCGACGTCGGACTTCACCAGGTGCGTGCTCACGCTGCCATGGTGACACCACGACGTTGACGAGCGGTAAGGATCTCGCGTGATCGATCAGCGTGCATCCCTCCGGACGCCCTGAATCGGACGGTTGACCCGGTTCGGTGGGGTCGCCGTCGCTCAGGCTCGGGTCGAGCCCGGGTGGCGGTACATCACGTCGGTCGCGGCGTGGGTGAAGCCGAGCTTCTGGTAGAGGCGCAGCGCCGCGGGGTTGTCGGCCTCGACGTAGAGCATGACCGTACCGAGCCCGCGCTGGCGGAGGTACTGCAACCCGACCACGGCGAGGGCCTTGGCGAGACCGGTGCCCTGCGCACGCGGCACCACTCCGAGGACGTAGATCTCCCCGACCGGTCCCGGCTCACCGCCTCGGGTCTCGCCCTCGTGCACCTTGGTCCAGTGGAAACCGAGCAGCCGGCCGGGCTGGCGCGGGTCGTCGGCGACGAAGAATCCCGCCGGGTCGAACCACGGCGCTGCGAGTCGTGCCTCCAGGTCGGCACGTGTCCACCGGCCCTGCTCGGGGTGGCTCGCGAACGCTTCGGCGTTGGCGGCGAGCCACGCGTCCTCGTCTTGCCCCCGTCGGAAGGTGCGGATCGTGACGTCAACGGGCGGAGGTACGTCTGGAAGCGGCGCCGCCTCTGGTCCGGTCAACGGGCGTCGCATCCAGGCGAGCTCGCGAATCGGAACGAACCCGTACGCATCGGCGAGGCGTGCGGCTGCCGGGTGTGGGCCGTGTGCCCAGATGCGGACGGGTGCTCCGTCCGCCTTGGTGAGCAGCGTGCCGACGAGCGTGGCGCCCAGCCCGTGTCCGCGATGGTCCGGATGGACCACGACGCCGGCCGACGCGTCGCCTTCGGGATCGGGTCGGTCGAGATAGGCGTACCCCCTGATCTCGTCGTCCTGCATCGCCAGCAGGTGGGTGGTGGCCGGAACGTCGTCGGCTCGTCCGTCGGCACGTCGTTCGGCGTCGTTCGCAGGCGCAACGGAGTGGTGAAGTCGCAGGGTGGCTTGCTCGTCGAGGGCTCGCACCTTGTCGACGCCGGCCGCGGCCACGACGAGATGCTCGATCGATGCCACCTCCGACGGACTGAGACGATCGCGGACGTGGATCGTCGGCTTCCGCGGCGGGTTCACCTCTCTACCGTAACGGCCGTCGAGGCAGCATTGGTGATCGCCTGAGGTGCCGATCCGTACCCTCAACGGGCGCCGACGCATGCCGTGGCTGGTGTGCCGCAGCGCCGCGTGGTCATTGAGACGTCAATGCGCGTGGGTCGTTCGGAACGTGGTGCTCGTCCTCGCGTTCGGCGGGAGGCAGGTCGTTCACGGGCTGTTGGGCCACGAACCGGTATCCGACGTTGCGTACGGTGCCGATCAAGGCTTCATGCTCCGGGCCCAGCTTCGCCCGCAGCCGGCGTACGTGCACGTCGACGGTGCGCGTGCCCCCGAAGTAGTCGTACCCCCAGACCTCTTGCAGGAGTTGCTGACGGGTGAAGACCCGTCCCGGGTGCTGCGCGAGGAACTTGAGCAGCTCGAACTCCTTGAACGTCAAGTCGAGGGTGCGGTCGCCGAGCTTCGAGGTGTAGGTGTCCTCGTCGATCACCAGGTCGCCACGCCGGATCACGTTGGGGCGCTGCCGCTCGGCTGCGGACTTGAGCGCAACCCGACCGATCCCGATCCGCAGCCGAGCGTCGACCTCCGCCGGCCCAGCGGTGTGCAGGATCACGTCGTCGATGCCCCAGTCGGCGTTCACCGCCGCCATGCCGCCTTCGGTCACGATCACGAAGAGCGGGGCTTCGGTTCCGGTCGTACGGATGACGCGGGTGAGGCTGCGGGCCTGCATCAGGTCCGTGCGCGCATCCACCAGAATGGCGTCGGCAGGTCCGACGTCGAGAAGTGCGCTAGCCTCCGCCGGAGCAACCCGGATCTTGTGGGCGAGGAGTCCAAGTGCGGGGACGATTTCGGCCGAGGGCTGCAGCGCATTCGTCAGCAACAAGAGTGTGCTCACCGGGCGATCTCCTCGAGCTTGATCTCGACCTGGAATCTGATGACGCCGCTGTCGCCCAGGCTCGGTTGCAGGAAGGATAACTCACCGTGTCCCCTAACGTGACGGTTACGGTTCGGTATTGGGCGGCAGCGAGGGAGGCCGCCGGCCTGGTGGAGGAGCAGGTCGAGGCGGCGACGCTTGCTGATGCGCTGTCGTCCGTGCGGGCCCGGCATGCCGATCGGCCCAGGTTCGCGCAGGTCCTGGGGCTTTGTTCCTTCCTGATCGACGGGGATCCGGTCGGGAAGCGCGATCCGGCGTCTGTCGTGCTCACCGACGGTGCGCGGATCGAGGCACTCCCACCCTTTGCGGGTGGCTAGCTGATCACATCGCTCGGCTCGAGCGAGAGCAGGTCCGCTCCCAGATGTAGTACGTCTGCTATCGTCTGCACTAGCCCTTATACGAAGCGAGGTACAACCATGGCCACCGTGCAGCGGTCTGGCGCGCCGGCTCGAGCTGCCGAGCCGTCCAGCGAATCCGCCGTGGTGGAGGTGTGCGACCTGCGGATGCGGTACGGCTCGACCGACGTGCTGGCCGGTCTCACGTTCCAGGTCCACCGCGGCGAGGTGCTTGCTCTCCTCGGTCCCAACGGAGCCGGCAAGACCACGACGATCGAGATCCTCGAAGGCTTCCGTATGCGCTCCGCCGGTGAGGTCTCGGTGCTTGGCGTGGATCCCAAGCACGGTGACGAGGCGTGGCGTGCCCGGCTGGGGGTGGTGCTGCAGTCGTGGCGCGACCATGCCAAGTGGCAGGTCCGTGAGCTGCTCGCCCACCTGGGCGTCTACTACGCCCCCTATTCCACCGAGCGGATCCGGCGCCCCTGGGAGGTCGACGACCTGCTGGCGACCGTCGGACTGGCCCAGCACGCGAACAAGCGGGTCGGCCAGCTGTCCGGAGGGCAACGACGCCGGCTGGACGTCGCCATCGGCATCGTCGGCCGGCCGGAGCTTTTGTTCCTCGACGAGCCGACCACGGGCTTCGACCCCGAGGCGCGTCGGGAGTTCCACGACCTCGTGCACCGGCTCGCCGACATCGACGACACCACGATCCTGCTCACCACACACGACCTGGACGAGGCCGAGAAGCTGGCCGACCGCATCGTGATCCTCGCGGGTGGTTCGATCATCGCCGAGGGATCGGCCGACCAGCTGACCCGTCGCATCTCGGCGCAGGCCGAGATCCGGTGGACCCTGGACGGTCAGCGGTTCGTCCACGCGACAGCCGACTCGACGGCGTTCGTGCGGAACCTGTTCCAGCAGTACGGCGATGCGATCGGCGACCTCGAGGTACGGCGGCCCAGTCTGGAGGACGCGTACATCACGCTCGTGCGCGACTTCGAGGCCGGTCGGACCACGACGGCGGTGCGTGACTTCTCGGAGGTGGTCCGATGAACCCGACGGTGATAGCGGCACGTGCCGGTCTCACGCGTGGCTGGATCGAGTTCCGGCAGAGCTTGACGAACTACAACGACCTCGCCGGGTACATCCTTCCGAACGCGATCTTCGTCGCGGTGATGTACTTCCAGCGTCACGCGACGATCCCTGGGATGCCCGTTTCTCTGGGCGCGCGGACCCTGCCGAGCGTCCTCGGTATGAGCGTCGGGTTCGGGTTGATCCTCCTGGCGCAGCAGCTAGCCGTCGAGCGCGAGGACGGCACGCTGCTCAGGGCCAAAGCCACCCCGAACGGGATGCTCGGCTATCTCATCGGGAAGATCCTCACCGTGACGGGAATGACCCTCACCGGATGCCTCGTGAGCTTCGTCCCCGGCGTCGTCCTCTTCGGCGACGTGCTCACCGACGATCCGCGCGCTTGGCTGCATCTTATCTGGGTGATCCTGCTCGGGTTCGCGGCCACCCTGCCGATCGGAGCGGTTCTCGGTTCGCTTCTTTCCAACCCGCGCCACCTGGGGCTCGTCATGCTGCCCTGGATGGCGCTCGTGGGCACGTCGGGCATCTTCTACCCGATCACGGCGTACCCGGGCTGGGCGCAGGGGATCGCCCAGGCATTCCCTCTCTACTGGCTGGGTCTCGGGGCAAGATCCGGACTGCTGCCAGCCAGCCAGGCGGCTCTCGAGATCGGGGGATCGTGGCGGCATCTGGAGACGGCCGCCGTTCTCGGCACCTGGGCGATCATGGGCTTGATCCTGGCGCCCGTCGTGCTGCGCCGGATGGCGCGTCACGAGTCCGGGTCAGCGGTGGAGGCGCGGCGGGAACGAGCCTTGCAGCGGTCGGGACGATGAGCGAAACCGTCTACAACCGGATCGCGCTCCTGCGCGTGGAGCGCGGCGTGTCTCGCAGGCAGCTGGCCGAAGCGCTCGGTGTGCACTACCAGACGATCGGCTATCTCGAGCGTGGCGAGTACAGCCCGAGCCTCTACCTGGCGCTGCGTATCGCCGCCTACTTCGACGTGCCGGTGGAGGCGGTGTTCTCCCTCGAGCCGTTCCCGAGGATCGGCGAGGGGAGATCCACCGTCCAACGGCTCGGGGTCGCCGACTCCTAGCCGACGGGCGATCTGGCAGCGGGTGTGTCAGGTCGCCGCTGACGGGTTGTGGCACCAGGTCGTGATCGACCGTTCGCCGCTCGAGCCACTTGGTCATGCCAAAGGGTTCGCCTGAGCGTGACCGGCTACTACGATCGCGGCGTGCCGAATGAACCGTCCCGCCACTCTCCGCGTGAGGAGAATGTGGGCCCTGCGGTCGGGGAAGTGGGGGGCGGGGTGGCGAGCCGAGGGTCGTCGCGGGATCCGGCTGCAGACGACGAGCTGGTCCGCGCGCTCTACGCCGAGCACGCGGGTCCGCTTTTCGGCTACGTGCTCCGGTTGGTAAGGGGAGACCGACAGCGGGCCGAAGACGTCGTGCAGGAGACGCTGCTGCGCGCCTGGCGCCACCCAGAGTCGCTCGACCCGGCACGAGGCCCGTTGCGGGTCTGGCTGGCCACCGTCGCCCGCAACATCGTCGTCGACGGTGAACGCGCTCGCCGGGCTCGCCCGCCCGAGGTTGGCGACGAGGCGCTGGCCGTCCTACCGGCCGCCGAGGACGACCTCGATCGGGCCATGTTGTCGTGGGAGGTCATGGAGGTGCTGGCGGAACTTGCGCCACACCATCGACAAGTGTTGGTCGAGGTCTACTACCGCGGCCGCTCGGTGGCCGAGGTGGCTGAGCTGCTCAACGTGCCCCAAGGCACGGTGAAGAGTCGTACGTACTACGCCCTGCGACAGCTCAAGCTCCTGCTCGAGGAGCGCGGCATCACCCCGGAGGTGGCGCTATGACCTCCGGATCCGGTCAGGGACCCCTGTCGTGTGCGGATGCCCGGGCGGCGCTCGGCGTCGACGTGCTCGGTGCGCTCGAGCCGAGCGAACAGGCCGCGCTGCGGGAACACCTCGAGGGATGCCCCGACTGTCGGGCTGCGCAGGCGGAGCTCGCCGGTGTCCCCACCCTGCTCGATCTGGTGAGCGCTCAGGAGGTCCTCGAGGGCTTGCCCCACCCCGGCGAGCGCGCCCTGGAGCGGTTGCAAGCGCGGGTGCGTGCGGAGCGGGAGCGGGAGCTGCGCGGGATACGCCGGCGGGCATGGTGGAGGGGCGCGATGTCGGCCGCTGCCACCGTGATCGTGCTCGGGCTGGGCGGCTGGGCCTTCGGCCGGTGGGCGTTCCCGGTCGATCCGTTCGGTCCGCCGATCGCCGTCGACACGCCGCGGCCAACGGCGTCGTCTCCCAGCACACCGACCCCCACGCCGCAGTCCCCGTCGCCGCAGCCGGGACCGCGGCTGACGGCGCCTCCGATCGAGTGGACCCGGGTGGACCCGCGGTCGCACGTGAGCGCCACGGTCCGGATGAACCCCGTACCCTGGGGCACGAAGATCGACATCGTCCTGCAGGGAGTCAAGAAGGGCGACATCTGCTCGCTGGCGGTCCTGGACAAGTCCGGCCGTCGGTGGGACGCCGGAAGCTGGCGGGTTGCGTACGCACAGGGCGTGCGGTGGAGCGGTGGCGTCGCCGTGCCGGCCGACCAGGTGGTGCGGATCGAGGTCTACGCCCCCGGGGACAAGTCACTCGTCGAGCTGGAGGGCTGAGCTGGACGTGGCTTCCCGGGTCTGTGCCGACGCCGGCGTGTGATGTCGGTCGAGCACTGCCCCCGGGCGGGCACAGGCCGTGAGCCGTACGCTGAAACGGTGACCGTCGGAGTCGGAGTCCTCGTCGTCGCGCTCGTGATCGGCGCGACGGTGGGTGTGGTGACCCTCCGTCGTAACGGACGGTTCCGCAGGCACGACTCCCGGAGACCGGCAGGAGATCCGCCGAACGTGGAGCATCTCACACCGGCCGAGCTCGGTGCCGAGCTGGGCGAGCGGGCGACATTGGTGCAGTTCTCATCTGCCTTCTGTGCACCCTGCCGGGCCACACGCGTCATGCTGCGCGACATCGCAGCCAAACGCCCTGGCGTGAGCTACGTCGACATCGACGCCGAGTCGCATCTTGACCTCGTACGCCGGCTGCGCGTGATGCGGACGCCGACCGTGTTCATCCTCGATCGACGAGGCAAGGTGCTGGCGAGAGCCTCGGGTCGGCCGGACCGGGCCAGCGTTCTCGCCGTGCTGGATGGTGCCGAAACGTCTCCGGTCGGCTAACCTACCGCCCGGTCCCGCACCGGGCGGGGCAGCGCAGCGCGGCAGGTCCTGCGCACGTCGGGTCTTGCCGTGCCCTCCAGAGGGTAGAGACACGGTAAGACGCGAGTGTTGCACCGAACGTCACCCCGGACGTTACCTCGGCGCGACCAACGCCGAGGGGATCCGTGCCAGGCTTGTGACCCTTGGGAGCGAGGGGGGCTTGTGCCGCTGACGAGTCGCTGGCCGAAGGACGTCCAGCGACAGAAAGGAAGCCGGGTCCATGGACCTCCGCAAGCTCATCGTGCGGCCCCTCGGGCCGCGACGGCTGATCCGGAACCTCACAAGCATCGGGTCGAATGGTGCGGCGGTGCTCCCTCTCGATCCGTCGCTTGCCGCCCGCACAGGTCGCCCTACGCTTCGGGTCGCCCACTTCTCTGACACCTGGCTGCCCCGGCGCGACGGCATCGTGACCGCGCTGCAGACGCTCACCAACGCGATGTCGGAGGAGGGTCACACCAGCCTGCTCGTCGTGCCCCGCTATCCCGACGAAGGCGAGAACGGGCTCGGCCGCGGCGTCGAGATGCTGCGGATTCGCTCGGTGCCGTGCGGCATCGCGCAGTACCGCATGGCCGCGTGGCCGCGCGCGAAGCACGTCGAGCGGATCGCGCACTGGCTTCCGCACGTCATCCACGTCCACACCCCCGGCACGGTGGGCCTGCTCGGCATCCTCGCCGCCCGGCGGCTGGGCCTACCGCTCGTGCAGACGTACCACACCGACCTTCGGGCGTACGCGGACGCCTACCGCCTGCCCTCCCGGGTCCTCGCCGGTATCACTCGTTGCGCGGCACGCCGACTGAGCAGCCCGAAGCCGGAGATCCCGCGGCCTGTCTCGCGTGCCGAACGCCGTGCCGCGGTGGTGGACGCCGCCACCCGCGTCCTGCTCGTCGACTCCGATGCGGTCCTCGTGCCGACTCCGGCGATCTTGCAGCGCTGCCATCTGCCGGTCGAGGACGAGCGGATCTACCTTGCGCCGGCCGGCGTCTCGCTGCCGCCGACCCCGCCCGGGGCGGGGGAGCTCTTCCGACGGCAGCATGGGATCGGACCCGACGAGGCCGTGGTGCTCTTCGTCGGCCGGGTCAACCGCGAGAAGGGCATCGACCTGTTGACCGAGGCGTTCGGTCGGCTGGCGCGGGTCGTGCCGCACGCACGACTGGTGCTGGTGGGCGCGGTGTACGAACCCCGGTGGGTGCACCGCCTGCTGGAACGTGCAGGGATCGAGCGGCGGACGGTGTTGACCGGACAGTTGCCGCCGGAGCAGGTGGCGCACGCCTACGCCGCGAGCGACGTGTTCGCGTTTCCGTCGTTGACCGACACCCAAGGGCTCGTGGTGCAGGAGGCTGCGCTGGCCGGGCTGCCGACGGTGCTCGCGGACGAGGCGCTGTACTCGAGTGGTCCGCTCGCTGGCACCGGGGTCTTCGGAAGCACCGACGCCATGCGGTTCGCCGAGGCGCTGGAAGACCTCCTCACGCTTCCTGACTACCGCAAGCGGGTCGGCGAGGAGGGCCGGCGGCGGGCCGAGCAGAATACGCCGGCGGCGTACGCGCAGCGGATGGCTGCCATCTACGGCCAGGCGGTCCGGCGCGCCGCCTCGGCGACCCGGGTGACGCGCCCCGGCAGGCGGGGGCCGTTCCGGTCCCGCCGCCTCATCGCCTGATCCCACACAAATGACCAGGTGAGGAGGGCCTTCGCGCCTCTCGCACAGCGTCGAGGCCGGGCGAGGCTCCTCGTCACACCGCCTGGTGTTCCCGGGGCTTCCTCGTGGCACCGCCTCAGTCGTCGTCGAGGGCTCCTCGTGGCGTCCTCAGGTAGATGCCGGGCGGAGCGGTCCGACCGGCGGTGTGGACGGCGACGGCCCGATGTGACGCACTGTCGCGGGTGTTGTCTCACGTCCCGAGGTGGCCGTACCAAGATGTGAGACGACAGTGACACCCGTGATTCCGATCCGTAGCCTGAACGACGTGTTCCGTACGACGTTGTTGACCAAGCGGCGCGCTGTCGATCACTGCCGCACCTCTACCTGTCTCTGTCGTACGTACTGATCGGACGGCGCTGTCCAGCCTCCGCGGTCCCTGAGCGCTGGAACGCAAGCACCGAGCACGAGCTTCGCCGAGCGCCGTCCCGAGCGCGGACCCTCCACCCATTGGGAGACCGACGCTCCATCAACCGGCAATTCCGCCACCTCCCGCGAGGAGTCGATCGCCATGTCTGACCCGGAACCCCCACCAAGATCCCAGGAGCAATCCGAGACCACGCAGGCCCGCAACGACGCGCCGGCCGGTTCAGCGGCATCGGGTGCGGGTCGGTCAGGGCTGGACCCGCGTGGTCCCCGCTTCGCCGCAGCCGTGACCACCGTGGTCCTGGCGGTCGTTCTCCTCACCGACGCCGCCTGGCTGCTCGCGCTGCAGGCGGTGGTCTTCGCCATCGCGGTGATCTTCGGCGTACGGAGATCGCCCTACGGCCTCGTGTACGCCCACCTGATTCGGCCCAGGCTGGCACCGCCGGCCGAGCTCGAGGAGGAGGCGCCACCGAGGTTCGCTCAAGGGGTCGGCCTGGCCTTCGCCGTGGTCGGCCTCGTCGGTTACCTGTCCGGGGCGACGATCGTGGGCGCAGTCGCCACCGGGCTCGCGTTTGTGGCGGCGTTCCTGAACGCCGCGTTCGGGCTGTGCCTCGGTTGCGAGGTCTACCTGCTCGGCCGTCGCGCCCTGTCCGCTATCCAACCGTCAACCACCGATTCCAGCAGCAAGGAGGCTTCCGCATGAGCCGTGAGACGTCCCTCGTTACCGCCGAGTGGGTCGAGGAGCACCTGGACGACCCCAAGGTGGTCCTCATCGAGGTCGACGAGGACACCAGTGCCTACGACAAGGGGCACATCAGGAACGCGATCAAGCTCGACTGGAAGAAGGACCTGCAGGATCCGGTACGCCGTGACTTCGTGAACAAGGAGCAGTTCGAGAAGCTGCTGTCCGAGCGCGGAGTGGCAAACGACCACACCGTGGTGCTGTACGGCGGCAACAACAACTGGTTCGCCGCGTACGCGTACTGGTACTTCAAGCTCTACGGACACGCCGACGTCCGCCTCCTCGACGGCGGTCGCAAGAAGTGGGAGCTGGACAGCAGGGAGCTGGTCGAGGAAGTGCCGTCTCGGGAGCCCACGACCTACGTCGCCAAGGACCCCGACCTTTCGATCCGGGCGTTCCGCGACGAGGTCGTCGCTGCGATCGGTCAGCGCAACCTGGTCGACGTGCGCTCGCCGGACGAGTACTCGGGCAAGCTGCTCGCACCTGCTCACCTGCCGCAGGAGGTCGCGCAGCGGCCTGGCCACATTCCGACCGCGGTCAACGTGCCGTGGAGCAAGGCGGCCAACGAGGACGGCACCTTCAAGTCCAACGAGGAGCTTCGCAAGATCTACGGCGAGGCGGGCGTGGACTTCGACAAGGACACCATCGCCTACTGTCGGATCGGTGAGCGCAGCTCGCACACCTGGTTCGTGCTGCACGAGCTCCTCGAGCAGCCCAACGTGAAGAACTACGACGGGAGCTGGACGGAGTACGGCTCGCTGGTCGGCGTACCCGTGGTTCTCGGTGACCAGCCTGGAGAGGCCTCATGACGACGGTGAACACACGAGCAGGTGCCACAGCAAGCGACGGTTGCGGCGCGCCCGTGGGCGGTGCTGCGCTCGCCGGGGTGAACCTCGCCAACGAGGCGGTCATCCAAGGCGTCGTACGTCGCGACTCACAGCCGGTGAGCGGTGCGTACGTACGCCTCCTGGATGCGTCCGGCGAGTTTGCTGCCGAGGTACCGACCGACGGTGACGGGGTCTTCCGGTTCTTCGCCGCGCCCGGCACCTGGACGGTGCGAGCTTTGGCGCCGAAAGGTGCGACGGGCGAGGGTTCGGTGCAAGCCGAGCTGGGCAAGATTGCCGAAGTAGATCTCGTCCTCAGCTGAGATCCAGGCGAGACCTGGGAGCACGGTGGGTGCATTGCCCACGGTGCTCCCAGGTCACATTTATTTGGTGAACAAGCGGTCCAGCCAGGCTGGACTGCTTGAGCAGACCGTCGGCGCGGCGCTCGCTAGCGCCTCGATACGCCGATGAGAGAGTCGCCTAGTCCCCGCCCCCGCATACCACTGACCCTCGACGGTCACGATACGTAACCGAAACGTGTCCCGCTGAGCGGGTCGAGTTTGCGATCGCCCCGAATTGTCGACAAAGATGAAATTTCTACCTTTGTCGGCCGCTATGTGCTGTTTTGGCATGTAGCTGATCCCTCGGGGGGACGATGGCGGATCAGCGTCCACGTTGGTCTCGTTGCGTTCGGTGGGTTGTCGGCATCTGCGGCCTAGCCCTCGTGGCATCGGTCTTGCATCCCGTGCAGATGCCGCAAAAGGCCGAGGCCGCGGTGGTTCCTCGGGCACTTCCGGGGGCTGGCCCGGTCGATCGGCCGGCACCTGCGGCTGCCACACGGGACTCGGCGGTGACTCCGAGCAAGCGGCCGCCTGTCGTCCCCCGTGGAGTCTTCGCAAGCGGCGAGCCTCGTGAGCTGTCCGCCGAGCAGTGGCGCAGGGTGTCACGTCCCGATGCCGTGCGACTGCTACAGGCAGACGATGCTCCCTTCACCAGGCTGCTGCTCCGGCCGGGTTACGTGCTCGGTGACACGTCGCTGTTGGCGTACTTCGACGTCGACGAAAGCCAGCCGTGGACCTCATGGCGGGTCACGCTCTACGACGCCGAGTCACAAACCGAGCAGGCGTCGACGGTACTGACCAGGGATGACCTGCGGCAGTCTGTTTGCGCTGCGCAGCGGGAGTACTGCCGGTCGTTCGGCGCCACTGACGGATGGGACCTGGATCCCTCCAAGGAGTACTTCCTCACCATCACGGCGGTCTTCCCGGACCGTGAGGTCCCGTCGCCGCCCAGCGAGCGGTCCCATCCGCGACGCACGATCCTGCCGCCGCCGATCCCGGACCGGCAGGCCGCTGGCTGTGGTTGCGGCGACGCGCTGGGGCTGACCGATGCCAGGCAAGCCGTGCGCGGTGTCGGCGTGAACACCGCGACGGGGGCCTTCAGCCGGGTGGAACAAGACCTGGCGATGGCGTCGTTCGGCGTGCCGTTCGTCTCGGTCCGCGTGTACTCCTCGGCCAACCCGCCGAACAGCTTCTTCGGTCCGGGCTGGGCATGGTCGTACGGGATGCAGGTCGCACGGTCGGACCGTGGCGCGTTGGTGCGCGCCGACGACGGCGCGATCGTGGAGTACCGGTTGAACAGCGGCCGCTATGAGCGGCCCCCGGGCGTCCGTTCCACGTTGCGCAAGACTGATGCCGGCTGGGAGCTCGTCACCCCCGAGCAGATCACCTACAGCTTTGACTCTCGAGGCCGCCTGGTGTCGGTGCTGACCGCCCGCAAGGTCGGCGTGCGGCTCACCTACACCGAGGACGAAGTGAGGCTCACCGACGCCTCAGGGAGGGTCGCCAAAGCCCGGGTGAAGGACGGGCTGATCCGCAAGATCAGCCTGCCGGATGGTCGCAACGTCCGGTATGCGTACGACGACAACTCCAGGCTTGTCGCCGTCAAGGACGCGCGAGGCTACGTCTGGCGGTACCGGTACTCCGCCGCCGGATTGCTGACCGAGGTCGTGGAGCCGGCGACGGGCAAGCGGGACCGCGATGAGCCCGGTGTGGTCGCGATCCGTAACGAGTACGGTCCGAACGGTCGGGTCGTACGGCAATTCGATGCGTTGGGCCATGCGACGAGGTTCGCCTGGAACCCCGACAAACAAGAGGCGAAGACCACGGACGCCGACGGTGTCGTGGTGTGGGACGGCTACCACGACAACGTCCTGATCTACAGCCAGCGGGGTAACGGCGACGTCGACAACCACCGCTACGACCGCAAGCTCAACCGCAGCCTCGTGGTCAACGGCAAGCAGAACCAGAACGAAGCGGCGTTCGACGCACGAGGAAACCAGCTCGTCGGGATGGCGCCGCAGCCGTTGAACTTCGACCAGCAGACGAAGTACGACGAGCGGAACAACCCGATCGAGTTCGTCGACGAGCGCGGTAACAAATGGACGAACAAGTTCAACGAATACAACGAGCTGGTCGAGAGCATCGACGCCGAGAAGCACAGGATCCGCTACTCCTACGACGAGCGCGGCCTGCTCGTGAGCCGCACCGACCAACGTGGAAAGGTCACCCGGTACGAATACTTCCCTGACGGTGACGTCAATGCGGGGTTGCTCGCGGCGGTCGTTTCCCCTATGGGTCGCCGGACCGAGTTCGAGTACGACGAGACCGGCCGACGCATCGCCGTCGTGGACCCGCGCGGAACGGTCGACGACGACGTGCGAGACGACTTCACCACCCGGTTCACGTTCGACGAGCAGGACCGCATCGTCGCAGTTCACGAGCCGGGCAAGCGCCACCCTTCGCGAACGTTGTACGACGCGGCCGGCCGTGTTGTGAAAAGGCAGAACCCAGCCGGTGTCACGACCAGATTCCGCTATTTCGCCGATGGCCACCTGCGGTCGGTTGAAGACACGCGCCGGAAGGTTTCCTACGCCTACTCCGACGCTGGCCGCCGCATCGAGACTCGCGTGCACATGGATGACGAGCCCGACCTCGTCACGACGTACGCCTACAACGCCAAGGGTCTTCTGCGGTCGGTGACGTCACCGCGTGGCAACGTGCCGGGAGCGAACCCTAAAGACTTCACCACGCTGTATCGCTACGACGCCAACGACAACCTGGTCCGGATCTCTCGTCCTTATCCCGGCGGTCGGATGGTCCACGAAGACATCAGGACCGACGCACTCGACCGGACCACCTCGACGGTGGACCCGTTCAGCAAGACCTCGAAGTTCACCCGGGACCCTGCCGGCAACCTGACCGCGGCAACAGACACGCTGGGTCGTACGACGCGCATGTCGTACGACAAGAACGGTCGGCAGACCGGTATCACAGACGCTGGCGGTAACCGCACCCGTTTCACCTACGACGCGGCCGGCAACAGGACGAGTGCCACGACGGCGACCGGTGGCAAGACCACCTGGGAGTACGACGACGACGGCTTCCTGGTCGCGATGACTGAGCCGCGCGGTAACGTCCCGGGTGCCGACAAGGAGCGGTTCACCACCCACTACGAGTACGACCTGGCTGGAAACCTGACCAAGGTCATCGATCCGCTCGACCACACGACGACGTACAAGTACGACGCGAACAACCGACTCATCGCCGTCACCGACGCCAAGGGCAATACGACTCGCTACAGCTACCGCGAAGACGACCAGATTCGCACCGCGATCGCGCCGGATGCAGTGGAGCGACGTCTGCTGCCGTCACTTGGCGCCACCGTCTACGACTACTACGACGACGGTCTGCTGGCCTCGGTCACCGATCCGAACCATCACCGGACGACGTTCGACTACGACGAGGCCGGGCGGCTGATCAGGAGCACCGACCCGCTCGGTCGGCGAACGGAGATCGGCTATGACGCCGAGAACAACCCGATCTCGGTGATCACCATCGGCAGGCACGAGAGGCTGTCGGATTCCGAGCGCGCCGAGCGGACCATCGTCGACATCTACGACATCGTCGGGCGTCGGACCGAACGGAGGCTCGGCACCGACGGTCCTGTCTACACGTGGGGTTACGACGCCGAGGACCGGATCGTCTCCTACGGAGACCCGCTGGGGCGTCGCCTGGTGCGCTACGACGACGAAGACCAGATCACCGAGGTCATTCGTGAGTGGGCAGGTGGAGCGCGGGAGCGGTTCACCTACGGCTACGACCCCCGGGGCAACATCGCGTCCCGCACCTACCCCGACGGCACCCGGATCACCGCCAGCTACGACGCCGACAGCCGGATCACCAGGCTCACGACGGTAGGCGGTGCGGCCGGCTCGGAGCCAGCCACGTGGAGATTCGGCTACGACGTTGCGGGGCGGCGTACGTCGACCACGTTCCCGGAGGCGATCGGGCTGGTCGAGCGGCGCACCTACGACGATGCCGGCCGACTCACGAACATCGGCACGATCCGCGCGCCTGGTGCAGAGCCGCGTCCGGACGTGCAAGATCCGGTCTCGAACTTCGCACTCACCCTTGACGAGGTTGGCAACCCGATCAGGGTGGTGACCACCCGCGGCGGGGTGTCGGAGTCGGTGGCCTATGCCTACGACGCAGCCGACCGGGTCGTTTCGGCTTGCTATGCGGCGATTTCTTGCGATGGGAAATCGGCTGGTCGGATCGACTACACCTACGACCTGGTGGGCAATCGGACCAGCCAGAAGCGCACCGGCAGCGCGGGTCACGACGTCACGCGCTACTTCTACGACGCGGCTGACCAGCTGCAGAAAGAACTCAAGGTAACCGGACCCGCCATCGACGCGCGGCTGGACGTCGATGCCCTCCTCGAGCTCGATCTCGACGATCTGGGTGCCCGTCTGGACGTCAAGGCTCTGCTAGGACTCGATGTCGACCTGGGTGTCGACATCACCGGTTACGACTACGACGTCCAGGGCAACCAGATCCGAGCAGGCAAGGACGCCTTTACTTACAACCTCGACCACAGCCTGGCCAAGGCCACCGTCGACGGTCAGACTGCCAGGTTCGCCTACGAGGCGACCGGGCTACGGGTGTCGGCGAGCATAGGTAGCGGCCAGAACGTTGCTACACAACGGTGGTCCTGGGACATCAACGGTGCTCTTCCGCAGATCGCGCTCGACACGGTCACCGGCGCGGGTGGGCAGACGCTGGAGAAGCGTGGCTTCACCTACGGCCCTGACGATGAGCCGTTGGCGCTGCTCGATCCGTCGACTGGCGCGCACGCCTATACCCACGACTGGCTCGGCGGAGTCGCCAACATGCTGTCGCCGACCGGTCAGGTGGAAGCCGGCTACGACTACGACCCGTTCGGCAACCCGCGTGAGGGGCCGACCCTCGGCGGTGGCGAGGAGACCGAAGAGGCCGAAGGCGAGCCTGCCGACCGTGACAGGGGAGCCAGCGACGGCCTCGTTGGCGGTCTGTTGGGTGGCTCTTCCGGCGAGACATCGGATCGCTCGGATGGCGGTCTGCTTGGTGGCATATTGGGCGGATCATCGACGGACCCATCCGACGGTTCGGGCGGTGGCCTGCTCGGTGAGCTGCTCGGCAGCGGATCCGACCGCTCGACGGCTCGGCCTACACCGAGCCCGACTGCGACCAGCAAGAAGGCCAGTCGGCCTGCGGCGCCAGCTGCAAAGAGCAAGGCGGACACTGCGGCGGCGGGACCCAAGAACCCGCTGCGGTTCGCAGGGTCGTACCAGGATTCGAGGCTCGGCGAGGGCAACTACTACCTGCGGGCACGGAACTACAACCCCGGGACCGGTCGGTTCACATCCACCGACCCGATGCCGGACAGTCTGACCGCCATCTCGTCGTACGCCTATGTCAACAACAACCCGCTCGCCCACACCGACCCGACCGGCGCCATGCTGGCCGCGGACGGCGGCGGAGGCGGTGGCAGCATCAGTCCGACTCCGGAGCCCGACCCGGGGCCGAGCCCAGAAGATGTCAACGGGCCGAGCCCGGAGGAGCTGGCCAAAGCCCAGCAGATCCAGAGCAAGAGCTGGGTCGACGTGATCATCGAGGCCGGCGGCCAGGTGCTGATGGAGTTCCTCGGCATCAACGACCTGCTCAGCTGCCTCAACGGCGACCTCGTCGGCTGTGTGTCCCTGGTTGTCGGGATGCTGCCGTGGGGCAAGATCTTCAAGGCGAAGAAGATCGCAGAGGCGATCTATCGTGCGGGCAAGGCCGTCGTCACTTTCGCCAAGGAGCTCAAGTGGGCTCGCGCCATCATCAAAGGTGCAAAGGACGCCGCCAGGGCCGCTAAAGAAGCTGCCGCGCGAGCAGCGAGAGAGGCGGCGAAGAAGGCAGCTGCCGCCAGAGCGGCAGCGAAACGAGCCGCGAAAGAGGCTGCAGAAAGGGCAGCCGCCAAGGCAAAAGCCGCACGGTCGAAAGCCAAGAAGACCGGTGGCGGCAACGCGAAGGACGCGCCACGAACCAGCGCCGATGACACGCCGAAGGTCTGTCCCGCCTCGCTGCCTCGGCACAGCTTCGTCGCCGGCACCACGGTTCTGCTCGCCGACGGCTCATCGAAGCGGATCGAGAAGATCGAGCCCGGCGACACGGTACTGGCCACCGACCCGCGGTCCGGGAGGACCGAGCAGCGCCAGGTCACCCACACCATCCGGACTGACCAGGACAAGGACTTCGTGGACGTCACTGTTCGCACTGCGGGCGGCGGTGAGCACACCATCACGACCACGGAACATCATCCGTTCTGGTCAACGGATCAGCAGCGCTGGGTCGATGCGGGAGATGTCAAATCGGGTGACCGACTCCGCGCACTAAGCGGAAGGTTCGTCAAGGTCGTTGGTATCCGGGAGTACGACGACAGGCGGCGCACCTACGATCTGACCATTGATGCCATCCATACGTACTATGTTGTAGCTGGCGACGTCTCAGTACTGGTTCACAACTGTGATGAGATCCCTTGGAGTAGTGGGCGCGTCAGCGCAGCAGCCCGTCAGCTGGAGGCGGGTGCCACTAGCATCACGGTTGGGTCTCGTTCCGAGGCCGAGGAGCTCTTCCTACGTTTGTATCAAGGTGCTGGATATCGGAACGCGACAGGCTTTGATGGAAAGGGCACGAGGCAGTACTTTGGAGAGAAGCGGGGAACCTACCATTGGGATGACCGGCTCGACGCCGAGGGTCGTGTAGAGGGACACGGCGAAGGAAATGTGCATGGTGCGCTACCGCACTTGCAGATCCATACCTTCGAAGGTCCAATCATACGAATTTTCTGGAATCCCTGATGAAGGTGCAGGCTAGGAATCGCTTAGTTATGACCCGTGGAGCTGTAGCCGCGCGGCGACACTCCACCCAGACTGATTGCTATTCATGGGTGTGGGTGATACCACTGCACTCGGGGAAATTTCGAGTAGCTGCGATCGAAGTGCCGAAGCATCTCGTGGATGAGGACAAGTGCTTCTTCGAAGAAGATATGACAACGCCATATCTCAAGATCGTCGAAACTCTTGATGATGTCGATGATGCGGTTCGAGAAGCAGGCGTCGATCCGGATGAACTGGATGCTCCCTGGCACAGCGATTTTCCGCTGTAGCTCGGCCGTCAATTGCTTGAAGCCGGTCAGTCGCGGGGGGAGGCGACAGCGCGCAGGTAGCCGGCGGCAGAGCCGCGGCTCGTCACCGTGATGGGCAGCACGATGTGCTGCAGCGGCATCGCGTCATAGCCCTCCGCAATGCGCTTCGCCAGGATGCGCATCGCCTCACGGCCGAGCTCACGGGACGGCAACACGGCGGCAACGGTCGTGATGGGTAGCGGATCGAAGGGGCCGGCGGTGTCCATCCCGGCCAACTCCATCTGGTCGGGGATCTCGATACCGAGTTCCAGGAGGTTCTTCGCAGCCGCCGCCAAGACGAACCCGTTGGCACAGAGTAGAACGGTCGGGGGCTCCGGGAGAGCCAGCAGCTCCGGCAGATACGTGGGGTCGGTGCCGTCGGCATAGGTGGAGTATCGACGCAGGGCTGAGAACTCCGGGCGGACCGGCAGACTGTGCTCGCGCAGGCTCTGCTTGTAGCCGGCCAGCCGTTCCTGCGCGCTCGTACACTCGGTCTCGCTCCAGAGGGTGGCGATCCGCTCGTGGCCGAGCTCGATCAGTCGGCTGGTCAGCTCGTATCCCACGGCGAAGTTGTCCGGTACGACAGCATCGGTGGGCAAGTCGGGTAGGTAACGGTCGACCACGACGAGCGGGAGGCCGCGTCGCCGAAGCTCGGCGTACACCTCGGTGTTTGCGCGCCCCTGGACCGGATAGGCGACCACGCCGGCCACGCCAGCATCGACCGCCTCGCGGAGTGCCTGCGCCTCCCGCTCCGGTGTGCCGTACGAATCGGAAAGCAGCATGCGATAGCCAAGCTCCGTGCACATCGACTCGACACCCGACACCACACTGGTGGAGTGCGGGCCCTCCAGGCCGTGGACGATGCATCCGATCGTCGCGACTCGACTCTTGGACGTAGGCTTCGGTCGCCGGGAGGTAGCGTCGGTCTCGGTCTGATCGGTGACGAATGTGCCCCGGCCACGCCGTCGAACCAGGACCCCCTCAGCGACTAGATCGTTCAGAGCTCGGATCGCCGTCGTCGTGCTGACGCCGTATCGCTCACAGACCTCCCGTTGGGTGATGAAGGGCGAGCCAGGGGTGTACTCCTGGCGTCGGATTGCCGCCCGTAGCTCTTCCTTGATGCGGTGGTACAGCGGCGTCGGCGCATCACGGTCCATGCTCATCGAAGCATCTCCCTCGCCTGTCTTCCGGCGCCGCTCGCCAGGGACCAGTTCGTGTCACCGTACGACATCCATACTGCGTTGATGTTCCATGCTTGCTCTTGTGTACGTCCGGTAGCTGGCAAAGATCGGCCAGCATCCTTGACGCATTAACGCTCCATTTCTAGTTTCGTGACCAACCTGATCAATCAAGAAGCCCTGGCGAACACCCAGACTGCAGCGACTCCTGTCCGTGCAGCCGGGGTCCGCCTGGGGACCTTCTGAGGTCCACCCAGCCATGTCCAGCAGCCCACGCACGACCTGACGTGCCCTTCCACGGGTGGCACGTGGCGTACCTGAGCGCACCCGTGTCATCCACCTCGCCCTACATGCAGGAGTCAAACGTCAGGCCTCCCAAGGAGGTTCGCCATGGGCCCTTCGGTCGATCGTCGGACGTTCCTTCGCCATACTGGTTATGCATCCGCGGGCGTTGCCGCGGCGGCGGCGGGTCTGCTGCCGGCCGGGCGGGCGTCCGCCAAACCAGCACGGGTCCGCAATCTGCCAGCGTCGTTCTACGAGCGTCCGGGTCTGGAGGGCATGCCGCGGAT
>DATCKU010000089.1:0-5478 GCA_036564245.1 Actinopolymorphaceae bacterium | reverse complement strand
TGCCTTGTCAGGCAACGTTCGGTAGGTAATCGGGTCTGCGGATCTTGGACTCGGGGGCGAAGTGTCGCTTGGGTCGAGCGCGACGGTTGGCCCAGCGGATGTAGCCGGCGATGGCCGCTTCCTGCGCGGCGTGGGAGGGGTAATCGCTGCCGTCGAGGGTGAAGTAGCGCAGCGCGGTGAACTCCGACTCGATCCAGTTCAGCCAGGACGCATGGGTCGGGGTGAACACCAGCTCCACGTCGTGCTCGGCGCACCAAGCGGCGACCTCGGCCTTGAGGTGCGGGGAGAAGTTGTCACAGACGATGTGCAGCCGCCCGGTCGGGAACCTGACCCGCAGCTGGCGCAGGAACGACAGGAACTCCTGCCAGCGCTTGCGGTCACGAAGCCGGTAGAACAGCTGCCCTGAGGCCAGGTCGAGCCCGGCGAACATGTGCCGCACTCCGCCGTATCGGTTGTAGGTCGCCCGCAGCCGAGCCGGACGAGCGGAGGGGAACCAGCCCCGCCCTGGCCGGGGTTGCAGGTTCAGCGGCCCGAACTCATCCACGCAGATCACCCGGCCACCGTCGGGGATCTGCCCCGCCGCGCAGCGGTCGTAGAGATCGAGGATCCGCGCCATCTTCTCGGCGAACTGGGGATCCTTGCTGGCCTTCCAGGTCTTGGTGGCCTGCCAGCGCACCCCCGCGGCGCGCAGTATCCGGTGGACGGTGTCGGCGCTGACCTCGATCCGATGCTGGTCACGCAGGTGCTCGACCAGCTTCGACAGGCTCCATGTGGTGAACGGCCGCCCGAGTTGCTGGGGCGGGGTGCGGGCGACCCGGCAGACGAGCTCACGGACGTGGGGGCCGAACTTAGGTGGACGGCCCCCGCTCCATTTTGGGTCCAACGCCGCGAACCCCTGCTGGTTGAACGCGTGGATCACCTCCCGCGCGTACTGCGCGGTCGCGGCGAACATCGCCGCCGCCTCCGCCGCGCTGCGGCCCTGCACCGAGGCCAACACGATCCCGGCCCGGCGCAACCGGACCCGGTCCCGCGCCGTGCGGGTGATCTTCACCAGTCGCTGCGCCTCGGCCGGCTCCAACTCGCGGACGAACACCTCAGGCTGCCGTGCCATCACCACCTCCGGCGACAGCCTCCCAGGCAACCACCCCGCCTAGTTACGACCGCAACGTTCTCGGACGAGGCACTAGCGAACCAGCCGTCACTTCTCCTGATGGACGAGCCTTTCGGTGCCCTGGACGCGCTCACCCGCAGCTCCATGCAGGCCGAGCTCAAGCGCATCCATCGGGAAGCAAAGGTGACGGTCGTGTTCATCACCCACAGCATCGACGAAGCGGTGTACCTGGCCGATCGCGTCGTGATCATGGCCGGCGGCGCGGCGCACGGCCATCCCGGTCACATCAGGCGGATAGTGGAAATCGACCTGCCCAGTGACCGAGATGTCACATCCACGAACTTCAACGACTATAAGCGGGAGATCGACGCTTTGGTGCACGCCGGGAACGGCGTGCTGGCCTGAACCGGAATCGCCTTCCTCAGATCCACCACATGTCCTCATCGACAGGGAGAGGTCCGATGACTGATACCTTCGTCCCGTACGACCTGATCCTGCGCGGTGGCCGGGTCATCAGTCCCGCCAACGGGATCGACGCGGTACTGGACGTGGCCGTCCGGGACGGACGGATCGTGGCCATCGAGAAGGACATCGTCCCGTCGTCGGCGAAGTCGACGATCGACGTGCGCGGCAAGCTGGTTCTTCCAGGGTTGATCGACACCCACGCGCACGTGTTCGAACACGTATCCGGTCGCTTCGGCCTCAACCCGGACATGGTCGGTGTCCATTCTGGCGTCACGACGGTCGTCGACCAGGGCGGACCGTCGTGCATGACGCTGCCCGGCTTTCGGAAGTTCATCGCCGAGCCGGCGACCACGGATGTGTTCGCCTTCCTGTCCGCATACCTCGTCGGCGGACTCGAAGGACATCTGTACCCGAACCTGTACAGCCCGGACTGTGTCAACATCGATGCGACGGTGAGGTCGGCGCGGCAGAACCTCGACATCGTCCGCGGAATCAAGGCTCATGCGGAGATCGGCGGTTTCGCTCGGTGGGGGATCCGGGTGATCGAGATGGCCGCCGAAATCGCACACGAGGTCGACCTTCCTCTCTATGTCCACTTCGGTCAACTCTGGGGTCTTCCGGAAACCGGGGCGAACGGCGAGGACGCCGACACGATTCTCGAACGTGTCATTCCACTGCTTCGTGAGGGAGATATCCTCGCCCATCCGTTCACCAAGCATCCCGGTGGATTCGTCGATCGAAACGGCGAGATCCACTCCGTCATCCGGGCCGCACTTGATCGTGGCCTCAAGGTGGACGTCGGCCACGGGAGCCACTTCTCCTACCGGTTGGCGAAGAAGGCGATCGACGCGGGAATCGTCCCCGACACCCTCGGTGCGGACATGCACGGCTACAACACCGACGTCCCGGCGCCGGCCGGAACCCCTGCTGAGCACCCCGACGACGAGAACCACCCGTTCAAGGGGCAGGCTCGCTTCAGCCTCGTCCAGGCGATGAGTTCCATGCTCGCGCTCGGCATCTCACTCGAGCACGTGGTTGCGATGGTCACCTCGAACCCGGCACGAGTTCTGGGGAAACCCGACGAGCTGGGTGCGCTTCAGGTTGGACGACAAGCGGACGTCAGCGTCCTCGACGACGAACGCGGTACGTTCCTCCTCCAGGACAACGACGGCTCGACCATCACCACGGACCGTCTGCTCCTGCCCGCGTTCTGTCTGAAAGCCGGCAGGCGCTTCGATGCCGACGCGCCGATCCTTCCGGCTGCGGTGACGGCGTGACGCTCGAGACGTTGCTCGCCGCCGATCCGCGATCCCGTTGGGGTGCACTGGATCTCGACGAGCGAACTGCGGCGTACGACAACAACGCCGCCGTCGCGAACAGCGACGATCTCATCCGAAGGCGGAATGAACGTGCGGCGGCGCGCAGACGTGCGGCGTCTCCGGAGCACCTCGATCTCGCCTATGGCCCGACCGAACGGCACTGCTGGGACATCTACCCGTCGCGCAGTGCGACGGCGCCGTGCCTGGCGTTCATCCACGGCGGGTACTGGCAACGGAACGGGCGCGAGCAGTTCGCGCATCTCGGGGAAGGAGTTGCTGCACACGGGTGGTCCTTCGCATGCCTGGGGTACCCGTTGGCGCCTGCGAGCTCGCTCACCGAGATCGTGGCCGCGGTCGATCAAGGGCTGACCTGGCTGCAGGTCAACGGACCGGAGCACGGGGTGGAAGGAGCGCTCGTACTCGCGGGCTGGTCGGCGGGAGCCCACCTCGCGATGCTCGAACTCCGGCATCCTGCGGTATCGGCTGCACTTGCTATCTCCGGGGTATTCGATCTCGCTCCGATCGCTCAGACGCACATCGGATCGCCGCTGCACCTCAGCAGTACCGAGATCGAGGAACTGTCCCCGCTGCGCACCGTTCCGATTGGCAAGCCCGCCACCGTGGCCTTCGCGGAGAAGGAACTGCCGGCGCTGGCCGTGGACTCGGTGCGCGTGCACGAGCACCGGCGGCGCCGCGGTGCCGAGTCGACGTTGCTCGAAGTGCCCGGTGCGGACCACTTCACGATCCTCGATGCGTTGGAGCATCCGGAAGGATTGCTGACGCGAGCAGCCGTCGATCTGGTGCACTGACCGGCCTGCGCGTGGCAGGCGGGACATTCGCGGGAACCTGTCCTGGCTCACGTCGTTCGAGCTGGACGTGGCGATCGCCGCGCGTTATCGCGCCGATCGCCACGCGACGGTCGCCTGGATGAGACCTACGAGTCGAAGGCCGCAGCGCTGAAGGGCCGTTCGGCGGTGCAGCGGGCCGCCGAGGGCGCTCTTGCAGCCGATCTCTGCTCATCTAGTACTACAGCCGTAGATCGTGATCATGTTGCTGGTCGGCGGCGGTAGTGGCTGGTTCGGGCGCGGTGTTGGTGTCGGCGTCGCCAGTGGCTCCAGCGCAGGACGCTTGCCAGGGACCGGATCGGTTCGACGATCAGCCGGTTGACCAGTCGGGCGATCTCGTTGCAGGTCAGCGGGATCAGCCCGTCCGGTCGGTGGGTCTGGGTGGTGGCGGCGAAGACGGCGAGCAGGGCGTGGGCGAGCATCGCAGTCAGGGTCCAGCGTCGCCAGGAGGTCCAGCGGCGGACCTGGTGTTCGTCCAGGCCGGTCAGGGTCTTGGTGGCCTGGAAGGATTCCTCGATGCGCCAGCGGGTGCCCGCGACGCGGACCAGTTCGGTCAGCGCGACCGGGCGGGGTGCGTGGCAGCGGTAGTAGGCCAGCTCGCCGTGCTCGGGGTGGCGGCGGATCAGCAGCCAGCGGTGCCCGGGCCCGTCGTCGGGGTGCAGGGCGATGAATGCCCAGTCGTAGAAGCGTGGGCCTTTCGCGCCGGCGCCGGCCGAGTAGCGGGTCCAGCAGTGCTCGCCCAGCCCGGCTGCGATCTGGTCGGCCCGCGTCCGGACACCCCCTCGGGCGGCGTGGATGGTGACGCGGCGGTTGCAGCCGATCCCCAGCACATACCCGAGGCCGAGGGTCTCGAGTTGGGCGCGCAGGTCGGGATCACTGCCGTAAACCTCGTCGCCGGTGACCCACCCGGCGGGCAGGCCGGCCTCGACCGCGCGAGTGATCATCGTGGTGGCCAGCGCGGGTTTGGTGGCGAACTCGACCTGCTGCGGCACCCCGGCTTCGGTGCGCCGGTCGGGGTCCTCAGCCCAGCTGCGGGGTAGGTAGAGCTCGCGGTCGACAAGCGCGTGCCCACCGCGGGAGGCGTAGGCGAGATAGACCCCAACCTGGGCGTTCTCGATCCGGCCCGCGGTGCCGGTGTACTGGCGTTGCACCCCGACCGTGTCCCGGCCCTTCTTCAGATCGCCGGACTCGTCCACGATCAGCACCGCGTCGGGCTCGCCCAGGTGATCGGTGACGAAGCCGCGTAGATCCTCGGCCACCCCGTCGGTGTCCCAGACCGCCCGGTTGAGCAGGTGCTGCATCCCGTCCGGGGTGTTCTCACCGGCGTGCTCGGCGATGCTCCAGCAGGTCTTACGCGGCAACTCCGCGGTCATCCCGCGCAAGAACCAGGTGAACCGCTGCCGGGTCTCCACCCGAGCGAACCGGCCCGCGACCCGGTCCAGGAGTTGACTTTCCAACGCCGGCCACAGGCCGACCTCTACGCTGTGGCCCGCGGCCACCGCATCGTCTTGAGTCCACACAACCCGAGATGATCATGCGGTGGCCGCGCCACGTTCCCGGCACCTCCACGAACAAGATCACGAAGTCCGGCTGTAGTACTAGCCGAGCATCTGCTCGACCCGGCGCGCCACCGCGAGCAGGTGCGGGTCGTCCCCGGGGAGAGCCTCCAGCGAGATCCCGATCGGCAGCCCGCCCGCCGTCACGCCCGCGGGCAGCGAGATCGCGGGCATCCCGGCGG
>DATCKU010000088.1:0-22586 GCA_036564245.1 Actinopolymorphaceae bacterium | reverse complement strand
TCGTCAAGGAGCCGTTGCGCCTTGGCGCTGCGCAGCCAGGGCAAGCTGACGATGCAGAGCGGGAAGACATTGAACGGGTTGGCGGCCGACCCATGGGTGCGCCGCACCTCGGCGCAGCACCGGCTGTCGATGATGGTGAAGCTGAGGCCGAACTTCTCGGCCATCTCGTCGCGCCACTTCACCGTCAGGCCAGCGGGGCAGACGATCATGATGCGGCGAGCGCGGTGTCGCAGCAGCAGCTCCTGGGCGACCAGCCCGGCCTCGATGGTCTTGCCGAGGCCCACATCGTCGGCGAGCAGGAGGTTGACGCGGGGGGCGTCGACCGCCCGCGCGACCGGTTCGAGCTGGTAGTCCTCGATGGCGACGCCGGAGCGAAACGGAGCCTGAAGGGTCCTCACCTCCGCCGACGTCACCGCGGACCAACGCACCGCGTCGAGAAACGCCGCGAGTCGCTGAGGAGGGTCGAAGCCGCCTTCCTCGACCTGCGGCAGTGAACCGCTCGGGAGAATCTGTCGGCCTGGCTCCACTTCCCAGATGACCTGGAGCGTCTCGCCGTAACGACCGTCCTCGACACTCTGTAGGCTCACGAGGTGGCTGCGGTCACCAACGTCAACGTCGCTGATCACCCACCGCTGACCCCGCACCGACACCAATGCCCCGATGCTGAGCTCGTCCGTTGCCGTGCCCGACACCATGCCACCCCCAACACGACCGACACCACGCCGACGAGTCTGGTGTGCATCCGGTATTTCGCGCCGTCACCAGGTCGTCTCAATGGAAGCTCGGGAAAACGGATCTGGCCCAACCGCTCGGTCAGTTCGCCTGACGCGATTGCCCCGCTCGCCCGAATATGGCCTAACGCTACTTTCGCGAGGTGTGGTAGGTCTAGACCTACACTTTGCTTGTGTACTGAGTTTACAAAATTGTGTCGTGCGTGCTTGACGGAACCCTGGCCGCTGCGACGTCCAGGCGTCTACGAGGCAGCGGCCTTTTGCTCTTCGTGGGCCCGGGTCACGATCTCCCACCCCGTCGCACCGAGCGACACGACCGCGACAGGAAAGATCCCGAGGTTCTCCCGATCGATGTGATCGGACAGTTCCGCGAGCAGCCGGTCGACCACGCTGGCCACGTCGTCGTCCGCAAGGTTCAGCTCCGCCAGAGCCCGGTCGAGGTCGTCATGTTCTTGCTCGAGCTCGAGCACCTGGTCGACGAACTCGCTCTCGGCCTTCATCGCGGCGAAGACACCGCGCTCCTCCAGACGGACATGCCGGTCGAGCAGGTCGCGCAGCTCCTGGAGCAGCTCCGACGCGGCACGGCCTCCCTGCCCATGGAGAGCCCGGCTGACCTCGCCACCGAGCTCCAGCAGCGCGAGGTGCTCGTCCATCAGCTGGGCGATCGGTTCGACCTGGCGGCACCCGCAGTACTCACACATGACGTAGCCCTCCTTCGGTTGGAACGCCACCGGTCAGAGCTGGGATCTCACTGGTCGATGGCCGTGGCGTCGCCGACCACCAACGGGAAACGACTGCAATGGTCGCGGCACCCCTCGATGCACGAGGAGAACTTCGGGCCCGTGGCACTCGACCGTGGGTTACGGGCTTGTGGGTAGCGGCCTTCACGGCACGACCTCGAACATCCCGTGCGCGCCGCGTTCGGCGTCGACCATCACGTGGGAGACGAACGGATAGTGGCCGGGCTCGGGGAAGGTCAGCTCGACGAAACCACCTTGTGATGGCGCGAGCGCGAGGCTCTGGCTTCCTCCATCGCCCGATCGACGAAGCAGGTACGCACCTTCGGCGTACACCGTGTCGAACTGCCCGCCGATCACGTGGAACGACGTGGCACGGTTCGGTCCGGCGTCCAAGACCCACACCCGGACTCGTTCTCCCACACGCACGCGAAGCGGTCGGGCGTCGTACTGGTTCACGTAGCCGTTGAAGACCACCGCGTCAGGATGCTCTGCCTGCACCTTGGCCACATCCACCTCGCCGCCGGGCGCACCGAGGTAGAACTCGGACTGCACGAGGACGAAACTGCGATCGACCGGCGGGAGGTCGCGCGGCTCGATGACGACGGCGCCGAAGAGACCGTTGGCAATGTGGGCGGACATCGGCTTGGTCCCGCAGTGGTACATCCAGATCCCGGCCTTCGTCGCCGTGAACCGGTAGACGAGCGACTCCCCGGGCGGAATCGTCCGCATGGGCTCGTCCGGCGCGAGCGAGCCTGCGTGGAAGTCGATCGAATGCCCGATGGTGGCGTCGTTGACGAGCGTGATCTCGAAGGTGTCGCCCACCTTCCCGTGCAGGATCGGCCCGGGCACCTGGCCGTTGAACGCCCACAGTCGCTGGGTGACCCCCGGCGCCACCTCGCGCTCGACCTCGCGGACCCGGAACGTGTGCCGATGCAGCCTGTCCTCCCGCACGGGCGGAAGCACGGGGTCGTACGACATGAAGTCGGCGCCCGGGCGAGCGGTGAAGTCCAGCCGTCGCGCCGCATCGGCGCCACCATGCGTCGACCCACCGTGCGTCGACCCACCGTGCGTCGAGCCTCCGTGGGCGGCCTTCGCCATCGCGCCGGGCTCGTGGTGACCGCGCCGACCCACAGAGCCGTCGGCGACTCGGATATGCAGCACCATGCCCATCTGGCGGTGCCCTAGGACGGAGCACCAGCCCTCGATGTCCCGCTCGACGACGCCGACATCCACCCGGGCCGACTCACCGGGCGCCAGTCGACCACTGTCCGCGCCGGTATCGAGCACCAGGTCGTGGACGTCCTCGTCATCGGCGTTCCTGATTCGGATCACCAACCGGTCGCCGGCTGCGACCTGGAGCGTCGACGGCGTGAAGCGCATGTCCTTCGCCACCACCGTGGCGGTCACGGTCCGCCCGGTGGCTTCGACTCCGCTGCGACCATCCTCAGTCGACGAGCGCGCCGTTGCGACGGCACCAGGGTCCAGCGCGACACCGGCCGCCACCGCGACGACCACCGCGGCAAGTCCCGCCACGGCGAGCCCGGACGCCGGTCGCCGCGGACCCTCGCCGCCACCACCGGAACCCGTCGCCGACGCCTGCGGCGCACTACCATCGCCCACCTGCGCATTGCTCGCCCGCGCGGCCAGCGGCTCGACGGCCATTCCCCGCGCCGCCCGCGACCTGCGGATCGCGACGACCAACAGCGGCAGGAACACCGCCATCCCGCCGAACGCCAGGAAGGAGCACAGCACCCGCACCAGAGTCGGCACCGGCAGGACCGCCACCAGCAGGCCGGCGTTCACGAGCACGACGCGGAACGCCGCCGCCCGGTCGAGCGCGGTCGTCGCCGCGCGCACCGCTCTGGGTCCGCCGCCCAGTGCGACCGGTACGAGGTACGACAGCGCCCCCAGCAGCACCTGGGCACCGAACCCGGCGGCGAGGAGTGGAGTCAACCCGCTGAACCGGTCACCCGTGACCTGCCAGGACGGCGCGGACGCCACCACGACCGCAAGCGCGACGAGCGAGCCGACGAGCCACGCCATGGCCGCCATCACCGACCAGGTGGCGTACGACGACGGCGGCTTCACCCGCGCCGCCTGCACCATCGGCACGGCCACGACCCCGAGCCCGACGAGGTAGCCGACAATCCCGAGAACGGCGAGTAGTCGAGCATCGGCCAACGCACCACCTGCGGTGACGAGGACGCCGACGACGAGCACCGGAACCGCCCGACGCGTGGCACGCTCGGCGCCCTCGGCCATCCGGGTTCTCAGCATGGTCGGCCACAACGTGAGCAGGGTGCCCACCACCGTAAGCCCGACCCAGCCCAGGAGGTTCACGGCCGCGTGGGCGAGCTTCAGCCGCTCGTGCCAAGGGTCGGTCGTCCCCCGTGCCAGCACGGTCCCGAGGAGCGCGCCGATCGGCAGGAAGCTCGCGGCGGCCACATAGGCACGCACCGTGACGCCGAAACGCGACGGCAGCGCGGCGCGCACCATGGTCACGAGCGCAGCGCCGTGCCAGAGCACCGCAACCACGACCCCTGCCGCGCCCACGACGGTGAGCGGCCAACGGTCAGTAGCAATCCCTCCCACGACCACGACCGCGCCGCCGTTGAGCAGCCCAAGCCGGATCGACTGGGCAGTGCGGTCCCCGGAACCCGTGCGCAGGAGCGTCTCGGCGAAGTGCCGGCTCCAGACGAGGATCGCGTGACTCACCGCGCCCAGGAGGAGCAGGTGGAACATGAGCCACCTGGGCGTCGGCAGGAACGGATGGGCGACGACGACCACGACGAGCGCCGCGAGCCAGCCGACCACGGGCAGGTCGCGCAGCGGCCAGAAGCCTCGAGGCGGTCCCGGCTGGCGGCTCATGGGCCGCTCCCGACGCGGGTCTTCCGGGTCGAGGTCGCCGCCGACCAGGCCAGGAGGACGACGAACGCGAGAACCGCGACGATGTTCAGCACTCCCCCGGACCGCCAGGCCGCGGGAACGTTCAGGGCGTCGCCGACCCACAACCGCAGGACGAGGGAGAGGTGCAGCAGCGCAGCCGGCGCCAGAAGGACCGGGTGGTACGGCAGGGGCCGGCGGAGGACGGCGGGAAGGATCACCGGCGCGTGCGC
This sequence comes from Actinopolymorphaceae bacterium, assembly GCA_036564245.1. Classification (GTDB taxonomy): domain Bacteria; phylum Actinomycetota; class Actinomycetes; order Propionibacteriales; family Actinopolymorphaceae; genus Thermasporomyces. Next base: position 17,999 of record DATCKU010000088.1, on the reverse strand, counting down.
CATGATCATCGACAGCGTGAAGCCGAGGAAGGCCGCGTGGACCACCGCGTCGTACCGCTCACCGTCGAAAGCCGGACCACCGACGAGCCAGCAGGCGGCGGCGACGCCGAGCCAGACGTACGCCGCCAGCACACATCCGGCCGTGAACCGTGCGAGCCCGTGGCTGCGCAGCGTCTTGCGGGCGACGTCGTGGGCCGCGAGCCACGCGCCGAGGCCGAGAAGCGTGAGCCCGAGAACGGGATAGCCGACGCTGGGCCACAGCAGTGCCGCGACGACCGCGAGGGTGACCGCCCCAGAGGCGAGAAGGATGCCGCGCTCCGCGTGTGCCGGGAGGGCGAGCCGTGCGAGCTCCACGCGCTCGGCGGCGACGGTGAGGACGACGAAGCCGGCGAGCCACGGAATGATCTGGGGAACCGGAACGCCGCCCAGCCACAGCATGGTCGCTCCGGCCGCGAGCACTGCCCCCAGGATCTGGACGAGAACGGCATCCCCTCGTTGCCGACGCCAGAGCGGGACGTACACGCCGACGAGAGCCAGCGTGCCGAGGAGCAGGGCAGTGCCGCCGAGCGTGTCAGGCAGCGGCGTGACGAGAAGCAGACCACCGACTCCGAGCAGGGCCGGCGCAGCGAAGCCCGCCGTGGCCCGCAGCGCCACGGCACGCTCCAAGGCAACGAGGGTCCCGACGAACCCGAGCACGAGCAGCACGCCGTGAACGTCGGGGAGGTGCCTGACGGCGACCGGCGCGGGGAGGTCGAGGAGCAGGAGCGCAGCGTCCAGGCCGGCGAGCAGCGCCACCCCTCCTGGCAGCGCGAGGAGGATCGGCACTCTGGGCCGCTTCCGGTGGTCGGTGCTCGACGGATGGACGATGGTCGCGGGCGCCTGCGGCTGCAGCTGGGGCGCGGCCGTCATGCCTCCTCCTCACCGGTGGGAAGCAAGAGGCGACAGGCACCGGGGTCGGAGAACGGCAGCAGCTCGGTGCCCGTCCCGTCACCGCCGTACTCCTCGAGGGCACCCCGCACGATGCCGAGGTGCACGCCGCACACGACGTCGGGGTAGCGCCTCGCAGTGTCGAGCAGCGGGCAGCGGGTGAGCCGTACGACACCGCGCTCGTGATCGGCATCGGGCGCGAAGCCGAGCTGGCGGAGCAGCGCCACGACCTCCCGCGCCGCGGGCGCCTGGCGCTTCCGCGCGGACTCTCGCCCGCTTTGCGACCTCTGTCCGGCCAGCTCACGCCCCCACGTCGTTCCGGCGCTGATCGCGTCCTCCCGAGGGGAGCTGCTGGTGTCGTGGATCGCCCTGGCGAGCGCCGCCGCGAGACCGCCGTACGTGGACTCCGGCTCGTCAGCGCTGCCGACAGCTTCGTACAGCCAGGCAGGTCGACCTCGGCCCTGCGGATCTGCTCGACGACGCTCGACGAGGCCCATGTCGATCAGGGCATCGATGTGCTCACGGAGCGTATTGGCATGCAGACCAGTCGTGGCAGCCAGCCCGGCGAGGGTCGTCGGCTCAGGCTGCCGGCGGAGCGCCGCGAGGACTGTGGCACGGGCCGGCGACAGCGCAGGCGCCTGCGAAGCGGGCCGCGGCCCGTAGCCCGGCTTCCATCTCCTGTCCTGCGCCGCGCTATTTTTCACGGCCCTGAGTGTAATAAAATCGGCGGTGCCGCGGCCAATCGAAAACCGTTTCGTGAAGGAACTCACGTCGATGAACCACATCGTTCTTGCCTCGGACCAGGCCGACGCACGCGCCGCCGCCCAGGTCGAGGAGCATCACCGACACCTCTCCGCCGCCTTGTCGACCATGGTCGAGACCTTCGTGTCCCAGGCGGCGCACGGCGACGCGGCCTCGGCCGACGCGACGAAGGGCGAGCTGCTCGCCTGGTGCCGGCACGAGCTTCTGCCGCACGCCACGGCGGAGGAGAAGGTCCTGTACCCCGCCGCGCACGCCAAGGCCGAGGGTCGCCTCCTCGTCGACGGCATGCTCGGCGAGCACAAGGTCATCACGGAGCTCGTCGACGCGCTCGAGCAGACCACGGACGTCGTACGCGCGGCCGCCACCGCCACGGGGCTCCGGGTCGCGTTCGACAACCACCTGACCAAGGAGAACGAGCTGCTCGTGCCCCTGCTGGTCAGCGACCCCGACGTCTCGGTTGCCGGCTTGCTCGAGGGGATGCACGAACTCATCGGAGGACACGGCCACTCCGAACACCGGACCGCCGACGACCGACCGGCCGAGAGCACGCACGCCGCAGGACATGCCCACGCGGGTCACGACCACACGGCGCATCCGACGAGCGGCGGTCACTCCTGCGCCTGCGCCGAGGCCGAGGGACCAGACGATCCCGAGCTCGACACCCGGGTGATTCCTCACGCCATCAGGCACGCAGCGATCTTCGGCGCGCTGGACGCCCTCGGCCCCGGCCGCGGCATGGTCCTCGTCGCCTCCCACGACCCGATACCGCTGCTTGCGCAGCTGGAGAAGCGGAGCCCCGACACCTTCACCGTGGACTACCTGACCCGTGGGCCGAACGTCTGGCGCCTCCGGTTCGTGCGCACGACCGGGTAACTCCCGACAGTTTCGGAAAATCGGTCGCCTCGGCTGCTCGGGGCTGGTAATGTCGTTCGCCCTTTCGCCCAGTTCCCACCCAGCCCCGAGAGCCCGAGCATGCCTGCGCACGAGACGGTGACCCACACGAACGACACGCTCGACACAGCCGATCCGCCTTCATCACCCAACCCGGACACCCCAGCGCCCACCGGTCCAGCCGCCAGCACAACCGCCACCGCCCCGACCACGACCACGCCGACCGCTGCCGGGTCCGCCACAACCGGCGACGACGCCATCGACCCCACCCTCGCCGCGGAGCGTCGACACCTCGCGGCGTCCCGCGAGGCCCTGCGCCGGATGCGCGAGCGCACGGAATCGCTCGAGGCCAGCGGTGGCGACCCGGTATCCACCGAGTACCTCAAGGCCGCGCTCTACTACCGCGCGAAGGCCTTGGCCGACGATCCCGAGATCCCGTTGTTCTTCGGCCGGCTCGACATGGCCGGCGACGCGAGACCGGACGGGCAGAGCCGACCTCACGGCCAAGCGTTCGACGACACGAAAGCCTCACCAGGCGAGCGCTTCTACATCGGACGCCGCCACGTCAACGACGACGAGGGCGACCCGATGGTGATCGACTGGCGGGCGGACGTGGCCCGCGCGTTCTACCGCGCCACCCGCCAAGACCCGCAGGGCGTGCAGCTACGCCGCCGGTTCGGGTTCGTCCACGGAACGCTCACCGCCTACGAGGACGAGCACCTCAGCGACCCGAGGGAAACGGGCGCGCACGACAGCCAGATCCTCGAAGCCGAGATCGAGCGTCCACGCGTCGGACCGATGCGCGACATCGTGGCGACGATCCAGCCCGAGCAGGACGACATCGTGCGGGCCGACATCGCCCAGACCGTCTGCGTGCAGGGCGCGCCCGGCACGGGCAAGACCGCCGTCGGCCTGCATCGCGCGGCCTACTTGCTCTACGCCCACCGCGACCAGTTGCGCCGCCAGGGTGTTCTTGTCGTCGGACCGAACGACTCGTTCCTGCGCTACATCGGCGACGTGCTGCCCGCGCTCGGCGAGATCGAGGCGCGGCAGGCCACCCTCGCCGAGCTGGTGAGCCACAAGCATCGACTCAAGCTCCGCGGGGTCGACCCACCCGAGGTCGCACGGCTCAAGGGTGATCCGAGGATGGCCGAGCTGCTCGAGCGAGCCGTGTGGTCACACATACGCAAGGAGCCGGACGAAGGTCTCGTGGTGCCGCGCGGTGCTCGACGGTTTCGCGTTCCGACGTACGAAGTTGCCGAGATCGTCTCCGGTATCCGCGCCCGCGGCGTCCGGTACGGCGCTGGTCGCGCGATGCTGCCACAGCGGCTTGCCCATGCCGTGCTGGTACGGATGGAAGCCGACGGCGACACACCCGATGACCGGGTACAAAACGCCGTGGCACGAAGCCGGCCGGTGAAGGCGTACGTCGACACCATCTGGCCGGCGGTCGACCCGGTCAAGCTCGTCTTCCGCCTGCTGACCGACCGGGAGTTCCTGGCCGAGCACGCCGAGGGTCTGCTGGACGAGACCGAGCAGCGACTCCTGACGTGGCCGACGACTCCACGCACGCCAGGGTCGGCGCGCTGGTCCCTCGCCGACGCCGTGCTTGTCGACGAGACCGCCGACCTCATCGAACGCACGCCCAGCCTCGGCCACGTCGTGCTCGACGAAGCGCAGGACCTGTCGCCGATGCAGCTGCGAGCCGTGGGACGGCGCTGCTCGACCGGCTCGGCCACCGTGCTGGGCGACCTGGCGCAGGCGACGACCCCGTGGGCGACCCGCGACTGGTTCGAGGCGCTGACGCATCTCGGCAAGCCGGACTCCCACCTGGAGGAGCTCACCCAGGGATTCCGGGTGCCCGCCTCGGTCATCGAGTTCGCCGCACGACTGCTTCCGGTCATCGCGCCGACACTCGCGGCGCCGACCTCGGTGCGGCGCAGCCGCGGTGACCTCGTGGTTCGGCAAGCCGAGGACGCGCCGGCCGCCATGGTCGACGCCGTACGCGACGCGCTGGCTCGGCCCGGCTCGGTCGGGCTCGTCGTCGCCGACGCCGCCGTGCGGGGAGTGCGCAGCGCGCTCGATCGCGCCGGCCTGTCGTACACCGTGCTGAGCGACCAGGGTGCTGCAGACACCGCGGCCGCCGACATCCCCGAAAACCCCTTCGACGCACAGCTCGATCTCGTGCCGGCCTCCCTCGTCAAGGGTCTCGAGTTCGACCACGTGGTGGTGGTCGAGCCGGCCGACATCGTGGCAGCCGAGCCCGATGAGGTCACCGGGCTGCGTCGGCTGTACGTCTGCCTCACCCGCGCGGTGACCTCGCTGCAGGTCATCCACCGCCAACCCCTGCCTCAGGCGCTGCGGCACCCCTGAGCTCCCGCCACTCCCTCGTCAGCCGGCATGCACTTGCCCGGCGGGTGACCACACCTGGCGTCGACGTGAAGCAAGGAGCTAAGTCGACGCTCTGTAAAGGCGGCACGAACCTCCGTGGGTGGTCATTGTGGGTGATCTGGTAAGCCTTGGGGTCATGAGCAAACTGCACCACCGCGTTGCGTCCGCCGCGTTGGTCGATGCGTACTCCGAACTCGCACGCCTCGTCGGCGCCCTCGACGAGGCGGACTTCATGCAGGCGAGCCGCTGCGCGGGGTGGTCAGTTGGCGACGTGCTCTACCACGTCCTGCTTGATGCGCAGCGCGCGCTGGTCGCGTTCGGCACGCCCACCACGAACAAACCCACGGTCGACTACGTGTCGTACTGGCGGGCATGGGCAGATCACCGCGACGAGGCGGCAGCCGCTGCGCACGCGCGCTTCGTTCGCATCGCCACTGCCGCGTACGCCGGTCCGCGGCCGCTCGGCCAGCAGTGGCAGGAGACGGCCGCAGCTGTCCTGCACATCGCCTCCACCCTGCCGGGGTCCGCACTCGTCATGACACAAGGGCAGACGCTCACGGTGACGGACCTGCTCGCGACGTTGGCGGTGGAGGCGACGGTGCACCATCTCGACGTCCTGGTCGACCTTCCGGGCAAGCCGGAACCGAGGCCCGGAGCGATCGACCTCACGGTGCGGGTGCTCGACGAGCTGCTCGGACCGACGACGCAACGTCCGCCATGGGAGGACGTCACCTGGATCCTCAAGGGGACCGGACGGATCCCGCTCACGCCGACCGAGCGCCGCACCCTGGCCGGTAGCGCAAGCCGCTTCCCGCTCATCGGCTAGCCCGACGCCGATCGAGTCGTTCCTCACGACACGCCAGCACCCGAGCGTTCCGTACGTCATCGCGAGTCACGGCAGACTGAGCGGATGGGCGACGACCTGCTCGCGCGATGGGAGGCGACCCTCCCCGGCGCGCCGGACCTCGGCCGCGACCTCCTGCGCCGGTATGCCGAACCGCAGCGGCGATACCACGACGTACGTCATCTCGCCGACGTCCTCGCCACGGTCGACCTGCTCGCCCGCCATGCCGACGACATGCACGCCGTGCAGCTAGCGGCGTGGTTTCACGACGCGGTCTACGATCCGCGACGGCACGACAACGAGGAGGCGTCCGCGCGCCTGGCCGAGGCGTCGCTTGCTGCGCACGGCGTTCCACAGCAGCGCATCGCCGAGGTCGCCCGGCTGGTGCGCCTGACCACGAGCCACGATCCTGAGCCCACCGACCACAACGGGATCGTGCTGTGCGATGCCGATCTCGCCATTCTCGCGGCCGATCCGGCACGTTACGGCGAGTACGTTGCGGCCGTGCGGACGGAGTATGCCCATCTGGAGGACGCCGCGTTTCGACGTGGTCGCCGCGCCGTGGTGGAGCGTCTGCTGGAGCGGGAGCGGTTGTTTCACACACCGTTCGGTCGTACGAACTGGGAGCAACGGGCTCGACACAACCTTGCGACCGAACTCGCCCTGCTGGCTGCACAAAAGTGACGTGAACCACCTGTTCGTGAGCGGTTGTGGGCACTAGGCTGGCCGCCTGTGATTCTTCCCAAGCCCAGGCAGATCCAGCACGGTACCGGCAGCTTCGTCCTCGATGCCACCACCCAAATCCAGGCTGACGACGCGTCGCGTGCGGCCGCCGACGCCTTGCGCCGTGCGTTCCCGCTCATCGCACAGTCGCAGACCGGTTCCGCGAACGCCGCGACCATCACGCTGTCAGTCGACTCCGAGCGTCTGGGGCCCGAGGCCTACGACCTCACCGTCGCGGACGAGCGGATCGAGATCACAGGCGGCGACGCGGCCGGAGTCTTCTACGGCGTGCAGTCCCTGCGGCAGCTCCTGCCGGCCGACGCATTCGCCGATGCCGCGACATCAGCACAGTCGTGGGAGATCCCGCAGGTACGAATCACCGACCAGCCTGCGTTTCGCTGGCGTGGTGTCCTTCTCGACGTCGCCCGCCACTTCATGCCGAAGCAGTTCGTCCTCAAGCTCATCGACCTGCTCGCCCTGCACAAGCTCAACGTCCTGCACCTGCACCTCACCGACGACCAGGGCTGGCGGCTGGAAGTCGAGAAATACCCGAAGCTCACCGAGATCGGTGCCTGGCGCCCGGAAACTCTGGTCGGACACGCCCATCGCCCAGAAAGCGAGTACGAGTTCGACGGCACGCCACACGGCGGCTGCTACACCGCGCAGGACATCCGCGACATCGTGTCGTACGCGACGGAACGCTTCGTCACCGTCGTGCCGGAAATCGACATGCCGGGCCACATGCTCGCCGCGATCGCGTCGTATCCCGAGCTCGGCAACGGCTTGAAGGAACCCAAGGTCTGGACCCGGTGGGGCATCTGCGACCAGGTCCTGAACGTCGAGGACTCCACGCTGGACTTCTGCCGCGACGTGTTGGCCGAAGTGATGCGGCTGTTCCCGAGCCAGTACATCCACTGCGGCGGCGACGAGTGCCCCAAGGCCGAGTGGCGGGCGAGCGAAGCAGTGCAGCGCCGGATCCGCGAGCTCGGGCTCACCGGCACGGACGGACGAACGCCCGAAGACGCGCTCCAGATGTGGTTCACCGGACAGATGGCGTCGTACCTCGCCGACCACGGCAGGCGTTTCGTCGGATGGGACGAGGTCCTCGAAGGCGGTGGGCCGGACCGGCTTCCGGGCAACGTCGTCGTCATGTCGTGGCGCAGCGAGGCAGGCGGCATCGAGGCGGCACGCAGTGGACTCGACGTGGTCATGGCGCCGTGCCAGTACGTCTATCTCGACTACTACCAAAGCGAAGACCATGAAGCCGAGCCGCTCGCCATCGGCGGGCTCACACCACTGTCGAAGGTGTACGACTACCGCGTGATCCCGGCCGAGCTCGACACGGACGAGTCGGCCAGACGGCACGTGCTGGGTGCACAGGCCCAGCTGTGGACGGAGTACGTGCCGACCCCGGAGCACGCGGAGTACATGCTCTTCCCGCGGCTCTGCGCCTTCGCCGAGGCGGTCTGGCGCGACACGTCGCAAGGAGTCGATCCGTACGAACGATTCGTCGCCGAGCGGCTGCGTCCCCACCTCGCGCGCCTGGACGCCCTGGGGGTCAACTACCGCGCTCTCTAAGGCCTCCTGCCACCTACGACGAACTGCCGAGCGCAGGCTTGGAGTGTCGCGGTCCCCATCCGGACGACAACCACTGCCTGCGCTGTCCGTATGTGACGTAGACGCAGAAGAGTCCTCCGGTCCATGCAACCTTTTCCCGGGCCGGTCTCATCCAGGGCACGTCACGAAAGTCAGCGAGTGCGGAGCGGTTGCGCTCCGTCCGCTCGACCTCGAAGAACCGTGCCGAAGGGGGACCGATGGACGACACCACAATGCGCACCAGCCGGGGGAAGGACTCCCACGCCTTGCGCCGTTGGGCGATGCCCTGGAACGCCGCACGTCGCATGGCCGTGGGACTGGCTGCGCTTGTCCTCGCCGTACCGCTCGCTGCGGGGTGCGGCCCGGAGCAGACGACCACGGTGAGCTCGCAGACGGACGCGGCGAAGCCAAGGCCGAAGCCCACGACTCACGACACACAGCCGACGCCGGCCGACGACACCCGCGCCGACCGGCCCGTCGCCAAAGCCGGGAAGGTCGCAGACATCAACCTCGACGAGCTCCCGAGAGGCGAGGCACCCCAGGTCCCGTGGTTCGACGCCGGCGTCATCCGCAACGGCGACAAACAGACGGTCGTCGGCGAGGCGGAAGGGTTCAAGGGCACGATCTCGTTCCAGCCGATCGACCAGGGCTATCTCGTCGAGTTCGTCACCGCCGGGGAGGGCCCGACGTTCGACACCGTGTTGTACGACGAGGATGGCGGGGTCAGACGGCAGCTACCGGAAGAGATCACGACGTTCCCGGCGGTCTCACCTGACGGGCAGGTCGTCGCCTGGTCCGACCCACACGTGGACGTCGACGCCATCATCGCGACCGATGCCCGAACCGGGAAGGACATCGGCACAGCCCGCGACGTCGAATGGGGTTACCCCGTCGACTTCTTGAACGGAGACCTCGTCTACGCGATCGACGCGAGCGAAGACCTGGCTACTGGCTATTGGGACCTGGACTCCGGTGAGGTCGGCAGGCTCGACATCAGCGGCTCCGTCCTCGACACGAACGGAGAAGGCCGGATGCTGGTCCAGCGATATGTCGACGACGCGACGGTGTGCGCCGTCATGCTGGACATGAGCGACGCGAGCCACCCGGGCGAAATCCTGTGGAAGAACTGCGACCTCTTCGTGCCGGAGCTCACCGACGACGGACGCTACGCGCTCGGATACACCGGTGTGGACCACGCCGACGGACTGCTGCTCGACGCGAAGTCCGGGGAGGTCGTGCTGAAGCTCGACACCGGTGCGGGCACCGTGGGCAACCCGGTGATGGAGTCCGAGGGCACCGTGCTGGTCGAGGTGACCCAGAACAACCAGACCGCACTGGTCCGCTGCAGTCTCGAGGGTGAGTGCGAGCTCGCCACCGACGTCCGTCCCATGGGTTCAGGGACTGTCTTCGCACTTGCTGGCAAGCACCTGCGTTGAGGGTCCATGGCGACGGCTTCGACAGCTGACCTCACAGAAGGGGGCCAGAAGGAACCACCGGAGGCAGCATCGCCGAAAGCAGCACTGCCGACACCATGAGCACGAAACCGGACCGGGCTTCGGCCTTGGTCCGGTCCCGTGCGCTAGGGACGAGCGGCCGCGGGCCGCCACACGGGCGTGCAGGTCGGCTTCCCGACCCACCTGCGCAGCACTGAAGGAACGCCCGGAGGCAAGTGGCCGGACAAGGGTCGTACACCTCGTCAACGGTGTCGGCGACGGCGCAGGCCCGCGGCTACCAGGCGCACCACCAGCTCGCGGCTCGACACGGCGTGGGCGCCGGCCGTCACCATCTCGAGATACCGTTCCTCCGGCACGTCGTAGTGGTCGCGGTCGAATCCACTGGGCGGCAGACCCACCCGACGGGCGAACTCGTGCAACTCGTCGTACGACTCGTCGCTCGCAAGATGCGACCAACGACGGCCGCGGGCTGGCCACGTGGGCGGGTCGATGAGGATCGTCACACCGGATCAGTCTCTCGGGTTGCAGGGTCGGTGCCGCGGGCTTCGGGCGTACCGGTCTCCCGACCGAGCGCGCGAGCACGCTCCACCTCGTGGTCGATCAGGGTGCGCCAGGCGCGTACGTAGGCCGGATCGACGTACGCCTTCCACGACTGATCGTGCCGGGCGGAGCGACCGACGTGAAATGCCCGGACTCCCGCCTGCGCAAGCCAGGGCACGTGCTCGGCCCGCAGGCCTCCCCCGGCCATCGTCCGTGACGCGACCTCGGCATCGGCCTGGGCCAACCGGATCACCTCGTCGACCCCGTGGTCCATGCCCCGAGCAGATCCCGCAGTGAGCACCTCGGTCAGTCCGGGCAGGTTCCGCAGCGACCGCCACGCCTGCTCGACGTCCAATGCGTGGTCGATCGCACGATGGAACGTCCACGGCATACCGTGCAACCCTTCGACCAGCGCCATGGTCGCGGCCACGTCCACCTCGAGCGTCGGGGTGAGGAACCCGAGGACGAAACCGTCGGCTCCCGCCCGGGAGTAGTCGATGGCCAGGCCACGCAGGCGGGCGAGCTCGGCCGGCGTCGTGACGAAGCTGTCGTTGAGCCGCAGCATGACCCGCATCGGGATGGACGTTCGACGCCGGATCGACTCGACGAGGGACGGCTCCGGCGACAGGCCGTCCGCATCGATCGAGGCGACGAGCTCGATCCGGTCGGCACCGCCGTCCTCGGCAGCGACCGCATCGGCCGGGCCGAGCGCGATGACCTCGAGCAGCGGCCGGTCACGCGCGACGCCATCGGTCATGCGTACCTCGTGCCTCCTCTACTGTCTCGCCCCTGTCCGGACTCGACCACTACCTGCCACATCGAAGCAAAGCCTGCCAGTATCGATGGTGTGACAGCCCTGGACCCGCTCATGAGCGCCCGCGCCCGGGTGCTTCATGATCTCGAAGCTCGAGGAAAGGCCGACTCGCGCGGGGTCTCGATCCTCGAGCGCGTGCTGTCCGAGCGTCGCTGGTGGCTGTCGGAGTGGCCAGAAGGCGCCGCCTACGTGGCCGGGCAGGTGGCGCAGGATGTCCAGGACGCCATGCTCGACTCCGTCGGACGTTGGCCGCTGTGTACCACCTGTGACGAGATGACACCGCACGAACTCCGGATCAGTCCCGAGCTCGGCCCCGACCCACGCTGGGTCTGCGAGCGTTCGGGCATCGAGGTCGCGCCCCTCGGAGAGCTCTGAGCGGCTAGGTTTCGTTGGCAATGGCATCACGCGAAGGCCTCACGAGACGGTTTGTGGGTGTCCGCCCGATTCATCCACGACCATTCTCGACCCAAAACCCGGCCGCACCGATGTCGAAAGCGGGTCACCGGCTCCGACGTCGCAGGTGACGAACGCCCAGGAGGCGGCTGTCGGAGCAAGGAAAGGATCACGAATGAAGTACATGTTGATGGTGCTCAGCAAGCAGTCCGACTACGACCTCATGGCCGGACGGTCGGGTGAGACCCCGTGGACCAAGGAGGCCGTCAAGGCGATGGTCGACTACATGGGCGCGCTGAACGACGACCTCGCGGAGGCCGGCGAGCTCATCGATGCGCAAGGCCTGACCGAGCCCGCCCAAGCCAAGCTCGTCACGGTGAAGGACGGCCAGGTGGTGGTGACCGATGGGCCGTACGGCGAGACCAAGGAGGAGATCGCGGGCTACTGGCTCATCGACGTCGACAGCGAGAAGCGCGCCCTGGAGATCGCGGAGCGGGCGGCCCGCTGTCCGATTCCCGCCGGGGTACCGGACTACCCGGTCGTGCTTCGCCCGGTGGCCGACGCTCCACCCGAGCCACAAGACTGGCCAGAGGCCACGGCCTGAACCGGGTGATGATCGACGATCACGTCGCTGAGGACCTGCTGCGCCAGCTGGCGCCGCAGGTCCTCAGCGCGTTGGTGCGACGGTACGGCCATTTCGACGCCGCCGAGGACGCCGTGCAGGAGGCCCTGATCGCCGCGGCCATGCAGTGGCCACACGAGGGCGTCCCGCAGAATCCCCGCGGGTGGCTGATCCGGGTCGCCTCACGCAAGCTCACCGATCAGCTGCGCAGCGACGAGGCGCGACGCCGCCGAGAGGACGCGGTCGCGGCGTGGACGCCGTACGACCGGTTGGTCGCGCCCGCCGCCGACCTCGAGGCGTCGCACGGCACCGGGCCACTGACGCTCGACCCGAAGGCGTCCGCCCAGGCCGACGACACCTTGCTGCTGCTCTTCCTGTGCTGCCATCCCATCCTGTCGGCGGAGTCACAGATCGCGCTCACCCTCCGCGCCGTCGGCGGGCTCACCACATCCGAGATCGCCCGCGCATTCTTCGTACCCGAGGCGACCATGGCGCAGCGGATCAGTCGCGCGAAACAGAAGATCAAGGCCTCCCGGGTGCCGTTCGAGATGCCACCGGAGGCGCAACGCCCGGAGCGGCTGCGAACCGTTCTCCACGTCCTGTACCTCATCTTCAACGAGGGCTACACCGCCTCCTCCGGGCCGGAGCTGTACCGGAGCGAGCTCAGCCACGAGGCGATCCGGCTCACTCGCCAGGTCCACAAGCTGCTTCCCGAGGACGGGGAGGTCACCGGTCTGCTCGCCCTCATGCTGCTCACGGATGCGCGCCGGCCAGCCCGCACCGGCCCGGACGGTGAGCTGATTCCCCTCTCGGAGCAGGATCGCAGCCTCTGGAACCGGGACTACATCACTGAAGGCCTGCAGCTCGTGACGAGGGCGCTCAAAACGCCCACTCCGGCTGGGCAGTACCAGCTGCAGGCCGCCATCGCCGCGGTCCATGCCGAGGCCGAGCGCGCAGAGGACACCGACTGGCCGCAGATCCTCGCGTTGTACGACCAGCTCGAGCGGCTGGCGGACAACCCGATGGTGACCCTGAACCGAGCCGTCGCGCTCGCCAAGGTGCACGGTCCGCAGGCCGGGCTGAAGCTGCTCGACAGCCTCGACGATCCGCGGATCAAACGGTCACATCGGCTGGACGCCGTGCGCGCCCACCTGTTGGAGCAGGTCGGCGACCTCTCCGCCGCGCGTGCGGCCTACCACGCCGCAGCACAGAAGACCGAGAGCATTGCCGAGCAGCGCTACCTGCACGGCAGAGCGGCCCGGCTCGACCAGTCGGCGCCGTAGCGGCCGGCGCTCGACGTCAATGGCGCCGGACCTCACGCTTGGCTGTCACGGACCGAGGGCGTCCTTTTGTCCCTGACCAGAGGACGCCCTCGCTTTGCCACGCGTGCGAAGGCGCTTCAGTGCCGGCACGACGGTGGACCGAGGACCTCCGACAGCACCCGACCCTGCGCGTTTGCCGGCGGATCCGTCCCCAACAACTCCGCGATCGTGGGGGCGATGTCGATCAGCTCGGGCTCCCGTGGCCTGACCTTGCGGCAGAAGCCGGACCCCGCCACGAGGAGGGGCACCTCGATCTCGGCCAGGCTGGCGTGGGAGCCCCGCTCCATTCCGGGTTCGAGGTCGGCCTCGGTGAAGGCCCACGGCGGACGGGCCTCGATCACAAGGTCACCCTCACGGTCACTGGCGTGCAGGGCACGCAGGTCGTCCGGCCGCAGCACGCGTTCCACCTCCGGCAGGGCCTCGACCGCCTGGGCGATGGCTTCGCGCGCCTCGTCGGTCGCGGCGTCGCCCCGCAACGCGACGGTTCCGACGCGGACGAAGGGCACGATGATGACGTCGGTCTCCGGCTGCGGCGAGTTGCCGGAATGCACGATCTCCGGCTGGTAGCCGAGCTCTCGGATCGCCTCGAGCACCTGCGGCTGCAGCGTCTTCGACCAGGCCGTCATGCCGTGGTCCGAGGTGAGGATGAACGCGGTCTGACCGAAGATGCCGACATCCTTGGTGGCCTCGATCAGTCGCCCGAGCTGCCGGTCCATCTCCTCGAGGACGGCGGGCAGGTTGGGTGAGTTCGGCCCCTCGTTGTGTCCGAGCTCGTCGATGTCGCTGCAGTAGACCGCGAGCAGGTCGGGGATCTTCGGCACCGTCACCGGCGTGCCGTCCGAGTCGACCGGCCGCAGGTTGAGGATGTCGATCGCGGCATCGACTCTCGCCGAACACGGACCCCCTGGCTGGACGTAGAGGTGCTCCGGGTCGCCGTAGACGACCCCGTGGTTCTGCACCATGTACCACTGCACGGACGCAACCGTCTTGCCTTCAGCAGCCAGCCGCTCCGCGATGGTCTCGGCCGCAAGGAAGCGACTCTGTCCCTGCACCCGGTTGGTCGCGGGATCGTAGACGTACGCGACGTTCTGGTGAACCTCCGGATACGCGCCGGTCGACGTCGACGCCCGAGACGGGTTGGAGATCGTCTTGTACGTCCCGCGCGCGATCGAGAGGCTGCCGCGTGCCGCGAGCGCCTCGAGGTTGGGCATCCGTACCTCACCGAGATAGTCGGGATCGAACCCGTCCCAGTCGATGAGCACGACGTGCTTCGGTTTCGGTGCGCGTTTGGCCGGGGTGGTGTCCGGAGCCGCCCAACTCGACATCGGTGTGGCGACGAGTGCAGCGACACTCACCAGGGCAAGGGCGATCCTCCGCATCCGCGGCATGGCAAGCTCCCACGACGAGGGACACGACATGGCAGGCGTACGACTGCTGGACCTCGACCCCCGATGACGCCAACCAGCGCTGGACGCTAAAGATCAGCGGATCGCTCGTCAAGAGAACTGGCAGAGGATGGCCGCGACCCGTTCGTGGAACTCGCTCAGCCCGTCCCGACCCGCACATCCTCCGTAACCGGGTGGGATCGCCGCTTGGGCTTGGAGAGCCGCGGCCGTCAGGACGAGAACGTCACCAAGGAAGGCTTGCGCGTCTTCTGCAGTTCGGCCGCCACCTCCTCGGCGCGCCGAAACGCCCGGAGCAGATTCCCTCCCGCAAGCTTGACCAGGTCGTCGTCAGACCACGTGCGTTCCATCAACGCAGCGAAGAGCCGCGGATAGCCCGCGACGTCCTCCAGCCCCACAGGTGTGGTCTCGACGCCGTCGTAGTCGCCGCCGAGCCCGATGTGGTCGATTCCCGCGACGTCACGGACGTGTTCCAGGTGCGCCACGACGTCGTCGAGGGTCGCAGTCGGACGCGGATGGTCCTCTGCCCACCGCTTCGCGAACTTCCCGAACTCGTGAAGGTCCGTCGGTTTGATCCCCTCGGCCTCCGCGGCGGCCGCCGCCTCCGCCCGCCAGGCGGCGCACTCGGGCGAGATGAAGTCGGGCACGAACGTCACCATGCACACGCCGCCGTTCTCGCGTAGCGCGGCCAGCACGTCGTCGGGAACGTTGCGTGGCACGTTGCAGACAGCGCGAGCAGAGGAGTGCGAGAAGATCACAGGCGCCTCACTCACCCGCAAGGCCGCTCGCATCGTGTCGGCCGAGACGTGTGAGAGGTCGACGAGCATGCCGAGCCGGTTCATCTCCCGTACGACCTCCTCGCCGAAGCTCGAGAGTCCACGCCCGCCCTGCTGTGGCTCGTCGGTGGCCGAGTCGGCCCACGGCACGTTGTCGTTGTGGGTCAGGGTCATGTAGCGGACGCCGAGGGCATACATCGCCCGCAGGGTTGCGAGTGAGCAGTCGATCGAGTGCCCGCCTTCGATGCCCATGAGCGAAGCGATGCGGCCAGACGCGAAGACCTTCTCGATCTCGGCCGCCGTCGTCGCCAGGCCGAAGGTGTCGGGGTAGGTGCGCACCATCTGGTGCACGGCGTCGATCTGCTCCAGTGTCGCCGAGACGGCGTGGTCACCTTGCAGGCTCGACGGCACGAACACCGACCAGAACTGCGCCCCGACATGCCCGGACCGCAGTCGTGGGATGTCGGTGTGCAGGTCGGGCACGGGTTGCGAGATGTCCAGCTTGTCGAAGTCGTACGAAACCCGCCGCCGCAGCGCGATGGGGAGGTCGTTGTGCCCGTCGATCAGGGGATGCTCGGCCAGGAGTTTCCTCGCGCGCTCGATGCTCACGTCCATGCCGCCCCATCTTTCCGTACCGCGCCCGCGTCGGCCTCGCGGATCCGCTGGCGTACGCGCACACGGTCAACGGCCGGAGCATCCGCGCCAAGGGTCGCGGACGCGAAAAGCGGCCCCGGCACGACGTCCGGGGCCGCCTCGCGTATGTACGTACGACGGGATGGACTAGAAGTCCATGTCGCCGCCGCCCATGCCGCCACCGGCAGGCGCCTTCTCCTTCTCCGGCTTGTCCGCAATGACCGCCTCGGTCGTGAGGAACAGGCCGGCGATGGACGCGGCGTTCTGCAGCGCCGAGCGCACGACCTTGGTCGGGTCGGGCACACCAGCAGCCAGCATGTCGACGTACTCTCCGGTCGCGGCGTTGAGGCCGTGACCCTCGGGCAGGTTGCGCACCTTCTCGGCGACGACGCCGCCCTCGAGACCGGCGTTGACCGCGATCTGCTTGAGCGGAGCCTCCAGCGCCTGCTTCACGAGGTTCGCGCCGGTGAGCTCGTCGCCCTCGAGCTCGAGCTTGTCGAACGCCTTCGCACCCGCCTGGACGAGGGCCACGCCACCACCGGCGACGATGCCCTCCTCCACCGAGGCCTTCGCCGCACGGACGGAGTCCTCGATGCGGTGCTTGCGCTCCTTGAGCTCCACCTCGGTGGCCGCACCGACCTTGATCACTGCGACGCCACCGGCCAGCTTGGCCAGCCGCTCCTGCAGCTTCTCGCGGTCGTAGTCGGAGTCGCTCTTCTCGATCTCGGCACGGATCTGGTTGACCCGACCGGCGATCTCGTCGGGGTTACCCGCCCCTTCGACGATCGTGGTCTCGTCCTTGGTGACGACGACCTTGCGCGCCCGGCCGAGCAGATCGAGGGTGACGTTCTCGAGCTTGAGACCGACCTCCTCGGAGATGACCTGACCGCCGGTGAGGATCGCGATGTCGCCGAGCATGGCCTTGCGGCGGTCGCCGAAGCCCGGGGCCTTCACGGCCACCGACTTGAACGTGCCGCGCACCTTGTTGACGACGAGCGTGGCAAGCGCCTCGCCCTCGACGTCCTCGGCGATGATCGCGAGCGGCTTGCCCGACTGCATGACCTTCTCGAGGACCGGCAGCAGGTCCTTGACCGCCGAGATCTTGGAGTTGACGACGAGGATGTACGGATCCTCGAGCACGCACTCCATGCGCTCCGGGTCGGTCCAGAAGTACGGCGAGATGTAGCCCTTGTCGAAGCGCATACCCTCGGTGAGCTCGAGCTGCAGACCGAAGGTGTTCGACTCCTCGACGGTGATGACACCCTCGTTGCCGACCTTGTCCATGGCCTCGGCGATCAGGTCGCCGATGGACTGGTCACCGGCGGAGATACCGGCGGTGGCAGCGATCTGCTCCTTGGTCTCCACCTCCTTGGCGGACTTCAGCAGGGTCTCGGTGACCTTCTCGACGGCCTTCTCGATGCCGCGCTTCAGCGCCATCGGGTTGGCGCCGGCCGCGACGTTGCGCAAACCTTCCTTCACCAGCGCCTGAGCCAGCACGGTGGCGGTGGTGGTGCCGTCACCGGCGACGTCGTCGGTCTTCTTGGCGACTTCCTTGACCAGCTCGGCGCCGATCTTCTCGTAGGGGTCCTCGAGCTCGATCTCCTTGGCGATGGACACACCATCGTTGGTGATCGTGGGGGCGCCCCACTTCTTCTCCAGAACGACGTTGCGGCCCTTGGGCCCCAACGTCACCTTTACCGCGTCGGCGAGGGCGTTGAGGCCCCGCTCGAGACCACGCCGGGCCTCTTCGTCATACGCAATTTGCTTGGCCATTGCGAAGTGTTCCTCCGGATTGGGGATCGCACGTTCGGTGGTCAGGTGCAGTGCCCGCGACGGACGGCTGGGGGTGTGCTCCCGCAGGTGCGGCCCCGGCCTCACCGTCCCGACCTAGCACTCACGAATCGAGAG
>DATCKU010000087.1:0-36714 GCA_036564245.1 Actinopolymorphaceae bacterium | reverse complement strand
TGATCGCACCGGCGTACGGCCTGTCGTACGGCCTTGTCAATCTGTCGTGGTGGGACTTCCACGAAGTCGCGTTCGCGGTGCCGCTCTTGGCATGCTCGCTGTCGGCGCTTGCTCGGCGGCGCTGGTTGACCGCTGCCTGCTGGGCGGTGCCGCTCGTGGCGGTGAAGGAGGACCAGGGCCTTGCGGTGGCGGCCATCGGAATCGTGCTCGCCGCGGTTTCCCGGCGTTGGATCCTCGGTGCGGCGTTGGCTGTGTGGGGCGCTGGCTGGTCGCTGCTTGCCGTCTACGTGTTGATCCCGCACTTCAACCCGCAGGGTGAGTACGTGTTCTGGAGATACGGCGGGTCGCTGGAGCATCTGCTCCGCGGCGTGGACGTCAAGCTCGAAACCCTTCTGTTGGCCGTGCTGACGGTCGGGCTCGTCGCCTTGCGTTCACCGATCGCTTTCGTCGGCCTTCCCGGGTTGGCGCTGAGACTGTGGTCATCGAACCCGTCGTACTGGGGCTCCAACTGGCACTACAGCGCAACCCTGATGCCGATCCTGTTCGTGGCCGCCATCGACGGGATTGCTCGGCTGCGGGTTCGTCGTGCCGTGGGTCAAGCAACGCGTCTCGGAGCGTGGCTGAGCCACCACGCACCCGCCATGATCGTGGCCGCTGCCGCAGTCGGTGCGCTTTCCTCGCCGCTGTCGCAGCTACTGAATCCAGCCAACTTCCGACTGGACGAGCATGATCGTGCTGCATGGGCGGCCATCGACGTGATCCCCGACGATGCGACCGTCGTGGCGAGCATGGACGAGCTCGCACCACTCGCCGCTCGTACCGAAACCGCATGGTGGTCGACGGATTGGCGCACGCCTGAGTGGGTCCTCTTCGACAAGGAGTCCAGCGACTGGAAGGTCGACATCGACGTCATCCTCGACCGGTATCCCGGCTACGAGATCGCGTTCGAGCGCGACGGAATCTGGGTGTTGCGTCGGCGCTGAGACGGCCACGGCGCGGGTCGGGGCGTCACTGACCGGGAACGAGCTTCAGGTGCCCGGGAGCGGAGTCTCGGGTGCGGATGCCGATCGGAAGGACGATGTGCCGCACGTCGTGGTACGGGTCGCTCTCGCCGACCCTTCGGTGAAGCAGCCGTGCGGCCTCCTCACCCATCTGTCGCGACGGCAGCTCCGCGGCGACCACGGTCAATGGAAGGATGCTGAACGGTCCGGCATGATCCATCCCGGCGAGGTCCACCCTGCCAGGGGTGTCGATCCCGAGGGTCACAAGGTCTTCGGCGACTTGGGCGAGCACGTAGCCATTGGCGCAGAGCAGCACGGTCGGAGGCTCGGCAGCCTCCAACAACCCTCGAAGAGTCTCGATCCTCCCTGAACGTCCCTTGCTGTCGTACTTACGAAGCACGGTCAATCCGGGGCGCACCGGAATGTCGTTGTCACGGAGCGCCTGCAGGTGCCCGCTCAGCCGGTCACGCACGCTCGTGCAGTCGGTCTCGGCCCAGAGGGTGGCGATCCGCGTGTGGCCCAGCTGGATGAGATGCTGCGTCACCTGGTAGCCGACCGCCACGTTGTCGGCGAGGACGGCATCTGTCGCGACGTCCGGACGGTACCGGTCGACAAGCACCACGGGCAGCTTGCGCCGCTGTGCTTCGGCATAAAGATCGTAGTTCGACTGCCCTTCCGCGGGATACAGGACGACGCCGGCGACGTCGGCGTCGAGTGCCTCGCGCAATGCTGCTGCCTCGCGCTGCGGATCATCGTTGCAGTGGGTCAGGAACATCCGGTACCCGAGCTCGGCCAGGGTGGCCGACACGCCGCTCACCAGCTCCGCGACGTGGGGCCCGTATCCCTGCACGATGCAGGCGACCGTCCGACCGCTCGATGCGGCGGGTTCCTTCGCGGCACGGGAACGGTCGGCGACGAAGGTCCCCTTTCCTTGACGGCGGATCAAGACGCCTTCGGCCACCAGCTCGTTCAACGCCCGCACCGCCGTGGTCGTGCTCACGCCGAAGCGTTCGCACACCTTGCGTTCTGTGATGAAGGGTCGATCCCGCTCGTACTCGCCACGCTCGACGAGCTCCAGCAGGGCGCGTTTCACCCGCACGTACGCCGGGATCCGGTCGTCGCCGGCGCCGGAATTTACCACATTAACCCTTCCGATTGATCGTGTGTCGTCGTGGCCAAACTCGGCGCGAAAGGGAAAATCGTCGTTGACAGGCTTCACATGTTAACACTAGATTTCGCGTCTACCGATCAAGAGTTCACTCTCCACACGTTCGATTCCGGCACGGTCCAGGGCATTGCGGACCGACCACCGGTCGAGTCGCTGGACTGCCCGCCGACGCCCATGAGGGCAATGCCGAGGAGGGCCACATGGTAAATCGACGTCAGTTCCTGACTGGCGCCCTTCTGGCCACCGTCACCGTCAGCGCCTGCGGCTCCGACAGCGACGAAGGCGGATCGGAGGGCCGATTCTCGTTCACCTACCTGCGACCAACGTGGGGTCCTGCGACATACACCAAGGACGGACCATACGAGCGCGCCCTCGAGAAGCGGGCGAACGTCGACATCGAGGTCCAGATCATCCCCGTGATCGACTACGACACGAAGGTCAACACGATCCTCGCGTCCGGAGACATCCCCGATGTCATCTGGGGATCGGGCCCGACCTCGGCTACATGGAAGGAAGCCCAGGACGAGGGTGCGTTCTTGCCGATCGACGAGTACCTCGAGCAGTACCCAGCGATCCGGGAAGCTGTCCCCGAGAGCATCTGGAAGCTGCTCAAGGACGAGAACGGCGACACGTACTTCATTCCGAACCTGATCTGGCCACAGGTGCCGTTCTTCTTGTGCTACCGCGAGGATCTGTTCGAGCAGGCCGGCATCGAGCCGATGACGAGCCTCGACGACTTCGCCACAGTGGTCAGCAAGGTCAAGCAGGCCTTCCCGGATCTTGTTCCGTTCACCATGGGGTACGAATGGAGCGCCAAGGAGATCGCGACGTCGTTCGGCGTCGCGATGTTCGGCTGGGAGCCGTCGCCGGACGACCCGGAGCGACTCATCCCATGGTTCATGAAGGAGCCCGAGGTCGACCTCTACTTCTGGCTGCAGGATCTGCACAAGCGTGGACTGCTGGATCCTGACTACGGCGTGAACAAGGAGCCCAACTTCGCAGACGACAAGTTCAAGGGCGGCAAGGCAGCCATGGTGATCACGCACTGGGGCACGATCGCCGGTGCCACCGCCCAGCTTCGTACGGTCGCGCCGAACGGTTCCATCGGAGTGGTCTCGCCGCTCGGAGAGCTCGGCGGCAACCGTCTGGTCTTCCCGATCGACCGTGGCTTCTACGTATCGGCGCGGATGGAGAATCCCGACGGATTCTTCAAGTTCCTCAACTGGACGCTCACCGACGGGTCCGACTTCCGGCGCTGGGGTATCGAGGGCAAGACCTACAGGGTCAAGAACGGCGTGAAGCAGCCGATCCCCGACACCGAACGGGACAAGGCATACCAGGGCCCGCAGATCGAGCCGCTGAGTTTCCTCGGCCCTTTCAGCGAGAAGCTGGACTGGGACCAGGCGAAGCTCGGGTTCGAGGCGGCAGGCATCCCCGACCGGTTCGAGTACGTCAAGGGGAAGTTCGAGGAGTACACCGCCAAGGAGTACCCGGACTACCGGGATCCCACCGCTCGGTCGGAAACCGAGGACAAGAAGGGAACTCAGCTCTACGAGGACTACTTGAAGAAGGTCGCCGAGAGCACGATCAGCGATCACAGCGTAACCCGCGATGACTGGCGCCGGGCGGTGGAGAAGTGGCGGGCTGCCGGTGGTGACCAGATCATCGACGAGGTCAACACCGCGCAGAAGGACAAGTCCAAGCCGAGATACATCCCGCAATGACGACCACCCGTCCAGCAGCGGGAAGTGCGATCCTTCCGGGCCGGCAACCCCAACGGCCCGGAAGGTTCCGCAAGAAGTACGTGGAGATCTGGCGTTACCGCTGGATCTACGCGATGATCCTGCCCACGGTCATCTACTTCGTGATCTTCGCGTACCTCCCGATGATCGGGCTGCAGATCGCGTTCAAGGACTACAAGGTCTTTCGGGGGATGTGGGAGAGCCCGTGGGTGGGATTCGAACACTTCGAGACGATGTTCGCCTCGGAGAAGTTCTTCGAACTCATCCGGAACACGCTTCTGATCAGCTTCTACCGCATCCTCTTCGGGTTCCCGGTCCCGATCATCTTTGCGCTCTTGCTGAACGAAGTGCGGCGGATGTGGTTCAAACGCAGCGTGCAGACCGTGACGTACTTCCCGCACTTTCTTTCCTGGGTGGTCTTCGCCGGCATCGTCATCAACATCCTCGGACCCACAGGTCTGCTCAACACCCTGATCGTCGAGGCAGGTGGTGAGCGGGTCAACTTCATGACGAACCCGGACCTTTTCCGGTCCGTCGTCGTGGTCACCGGGATCCTGAAGGAGTTCGGTTGGGGTGCGATCATCTATCTCGCCGCACTGTCAGGCATCGACCCGCAGCTGTACGAGGCCGCGCGGGTCGATGGCGCCGGCAAGCTGCGCCAGATCTGGCATGTCACGTTGCCTGGACTGCGCCCGGTCATGGCGGTGCTGCTCGTCCTGTCGCTCGGCAACCTGCTCGATGCGGGATTCGACCAGATCTTCCAGCTGCAAAACGCCGCGGTGCTGGAAGTCGGCGACATCATCGACACCTACGTGTACCGGATCGGTCTGCTCGAGGCACAGTTCGAGCTCGCCACCGCGGTCGGGTTGTTCAAGGGCGTGGTAGGCCTGGTGATGATCGTCACTGCCAACCATGTGCTGCGCAGGATGGGTCAGCGATCCATCTGGTAACCGAAGGGAGAGAGCCAGTGGCGGCCACGGCTGAATCGGATGTCGAACTCGTCCACAGCAAGGAGCTCGGGCAACGGCGGTCGCACCTGGACCGCAACCCGTGGTGGGCAGACGTGCTGATCCACGTCGTGCTGGTTATTGCGGGTCTTGTGACGCTGCTCCCGATGGTCAACATCCTGGCCAAGTCGCTGAGCGGAAGCGCGGCGATCTCCGCTAATCCGTTGATGCTGTGGCCTAGAGCATGGACGGTCGAGGCGTACGTCTACATCTTCGAGACACCGGTGCTCATGCGGTCGTTCGGCATCACTGTCTTCGTGACCGTCGTGGGCACCGCGCTCAACCTGCTCTTCACGACGACCGCGGCGTACGGGCTGTCGAAGACCTACATTCCCGGGTACCGCTTCCTGATGTGGCTCGTCATCATCCCCATGCTGTTCGGTGCCGGGTTGATTCCGACGTACATCCTGCTCAAGGGCCTCGGCCTCATCAACAGCATCTGGGTGCTCATCGTGGTGGGGCTCGTCTCGCCGTTCAACCTCATCCTGATGCGGAACTTCTTCTGGACCCTGCCGCCGGAGATCGAGGAGTCGGCCCGGATCGACGGTGCGTCAGACCTGCAGGTGCTTTGGCACATCGTCCTGCCACTGTCGAAGCCGGTCATCGCGACCATCGGGCTCTTCTACGGTGTCGCACACTGGAACGACTTCTTCACCGGGCTGTTCTTCATCACCGACAGCTCGAAGTGGCCCCTGCAGGTGGTGATGCGGTCGATCATCATCGATCAGAGCATGCTGGGCATGGGTGGTGGTAACGCCCCGACCAACGACCTGCACCGGCTCATCATCTCCGCCGACAACATCCGTGCGGCGACCATCATCTTCTCCATCGTCCCGATTCTGATGGCGTATCCATTCCTGCAGCGCTACTTCGTCAAAGGCATCATCCTCGGCGCCGTCAAGAGCTGATCGACCGGAGGGGCTCACCATGGATGCTCGTGACGACAGGCACGTTCCCCATTCCAGGACACGTCGCCCTCTTGCCGAGGCATGGCACAGGCCGCACCGGCTTCGACGCCGGGTCGCGCTTGCCGTGCTCACGATCTGTGCGGTCCTCGCGCCCTTGTCCGGTCATGCCATCGCCCAGGGGTCACAGGGGCCCATCATGTATCCCAGCGGCGTCGGAGCGGATCTGGGAGAGAGCCCGACGACGTTGGGGATTCGCCCGTCTGCAGGCGACAACCCGGACGGTCTGCAGACCGGCACGCTTGACGGACGGTCGTACTGGAAGACCAACCACGCCGCAGGGACGACGTACTTCCGGTTCGAGCTCGACCCGGATTTCACCTCCAGGCTCGACACGACCGAGCTGATGGTCAGTCTGACCTACCGTGATGAGGGGACCGGAGCTCTGGTGTTGTGGGACGAACCGGCGAGCGGGGAGTCGCCACGCGGCGAGTTCGCTCTCGCCGACACCGGTGAGTGGAGGACCCAGACGCTGGCTCTGCATGGTGAGGTTCCAGAGGCGTTCCGCGTCGAGCTTGCATCCGAAAGTCCAGAGCGCGACTTTCTCGTGTCCTCGATACGAGTTGGCGCCGTCGGCGCGAGCGTCGAGCTCGGTCCCACACCCGTGCAATCCGGCATAACTCCGCGGGCGGGGGACAATCCCGCCGGCTTGGTGACGGGTGTACTGGATGGGCGCGGATATTGGAAGACGAATCACGCCGCGCCACCACCGGCCACGACGTACCTCTACATGAACGTCGCGGATACCTTCGCCTATGACGTTCGTGCACGCGTGCTCGTGAGCGTCGACTACTACGCGGCCGGCACGGGACGGTTCCGGCTGCAGTACGACTCGCCAGGCGACGAGCTCGCCGACATGTTCAAAAACTCCGAGGTCGTGGCGTACGACGACACCCAGTCCTGGCAGACGTACACCTTCACGCTCGAGGACGCCATCATGACCAACCGCTCCAACGGGTCGGACTTCCGGATCAGCACAGATGGTGAGGCTGACCTCGCGGTGGCAGCGGTACGCGTCGCGATCGTCGCGGCCGAGCTCGATCCGACCGAAGGCCTCCGCAAGCTCATCACCGAGGCGGAACGCGTCCACCGGACGGCCCGTGAGGGTGACCGGGACGGGCAGTACCCGGAAGGCAGCAAGGCTGAGCTCGCCGCGGCCATCGACGCGGCACAGCAGGTGGTCGACCGTCCCGACGCGACCGAGGAGGAGATCAAGGCGGCGCTGCATGCGCTCGATGACGCCCTGCAGTCGTTCCTGGCGTCGGTGATCGACACCAACATCGCCGAAGGAGCGGAGGCAACCGCGAGCAGCAGCGCCGCCGGGTCGTCGCCGGCATCGGCCGTCGACGGCGACAGTCAAACGGCATGGACGAGCGATTCGGGTACCAGCGGCGAATGGCTGCAGATCGACCTGGGCAAGGCACAACCGGTGAACGACGTCCGGGTCGTGTGGGGCACGCCAGCGTCGCCCGACTACGTCGTCGAAGTATCAGCCGACGGTGAGCACTACACCGCCGTGGGCCAGCATGGCGCCAACAGCGGCCAGTTGATCCGGACGGCCTTCGAGAACACAAAAGCTCGCTTCGTTCGGGTGACGACGACCGGCTATGCCGAGGGCGCGGACCGGGTAGCCATTCGTGAGCTCCAGGTGCGTAACGAGCGTGTGGTGAGACCGGATCCGGTGCTCGTGAAGACGCGTTACCCGACCGAGGATCTGGTGGTCGCCGACTTCGACGTCGCGGACTACGGGGCCGATCCCACGGGAGTCGCTGACTCGACGAAGGCGATTCAGAACGCGCTTTACGACTGTTACGACGCCGGCGGTGGCACGGTGTGGCTGGGTGCTGGGACGTATCGGGTGACCGACACCCTGGAGGTGCATGCGTTCTGTACGTTGCGAGGTGACCGGCGTGATCCGGACCGGGGTCGTGGCGACTACGGCACGGTCGTACTGGCTGATCTGCCGCCTGGCGACGACGGGCCCGTGCTGTTCCGGATCGGTGGTAGCGCCGGTGTCATGGGAGTCACGACCTATTACCCGCGTCAGAGCGCAACCGATCCCGTGCCGTACAACTACACGTTCGAGATTCCAGGCGGTGCCTGGATCGGGACCCGCAACTACATGATGGCGACGGTCTCCGACGTCACGATGCTGAACTCGTACCGCGGGATCGGCATCAGCACGATGCCGAGTGACAGCGGTGCGGCGCCGAGCGGTGGTCAGGTGCACGAGTCGTCGACCATCCGCAACGTCAAAGGGACCGTGCTGTACGAAGGCGTTCGGGCATACAATGGAGCCGACGTCGGCACGTGGGAGAACGTGCGTTTCAACAACTCCTACTGGGCTGAGGCAGAACGAGCGTTCAACCCGCCGCGACGGACCGACCTGGATGCCTGGACCCGTGCGCATGGCACCGGGTTCGTGCTGGGCGACCTCGAGTGGGAGCAGCTCTACCGGATCGAGGCCGAGGACTACGCGACCGGCATCAAGATCGTGCCGGGTCAACGGATCAGCTTCGCAGGAAGCTTCGTCGAGCCGTCCATCCGGCGGACGGACGTGGCCCTCGAGGTCGAGCACGCTGACGCTCGTTGGGGTCTGGTGGTGGCTGGAGGCCGGTTGCAGGGAAGCACGAACGCCATCGCCAACCACTCCGACGCCTTCGTCAAGGTGACCGGGACCAAGCTGGACGGCGGCACGCAGGGCACGGTGCACGTCATGTCGGGCAAGCCGCCGACGTATGAGCCGAAGCCGTTGCCGAAACCGAGCCGTGCCCGGCTCTACGACGCAACGGCGGAGCCGTTCAATGCGCCACGTGGCGTCGGGTACGTGCCGTCGCAGGACGCCACAGCCCAGATCCAGCGGGCACTCGACCGGGCGGGTGCTGAGGGCGGCGGCATCGTGTATCTGCCCGCCGGTTGGTACCGGATCGAGTCGCGGCTCCGGGTGCCGGCAAAGGTGGAGCTGCGTGGGGCCTCGCCGGTGCCGAACCGAGATCAGCTCGGCGCGAGCGGCGGAACCGTCCTGCTTGCGTACGAAGGAAGGCAGACGGATCAGCCGGAGACAGCTCCCGCCCTCGTTACGCTCGACGGAGATCGGGCCGGGGTGCGCGGACTACGGGTGTTCTATCCGGAGAACAATCCCGCGTCTCCCGATGGACTCGTGCCGTACCCCTACGCGATTCGGGCGGTGGGCACCGGGACGTACGTCGTCAACGTCGGTCTGCCGAACGCATGGAACGGTGTCGATCTGTCCAGTCCGCGAAGCGACCGGTTCGTCGTACGCAAGCTCACCGGCGCGATCTTCCGTCACGCGGTGACGGTCGGTCCCAACGCCGGTGGTCGGATCGAGGGCGTGCTCTCCAACGGCAACGCTGTGATGCGGGTGGGATACGCCTTGCCGCGTTGGGCGATCGAGCGCGATGTATTCCCACTGGTGATCGACAAGTACATGCGTCGGCAGGCGCAACTGATCAGCGTCGACGGGGCACGTGACCTCACCGTGCTCAACGCCTTCGGGTACGGATTCCATGACGGCCTCACGGTCGACTCCGGGCAGGTGACCGCTTGGAACTTCGGCACTGACAACTTGGGCGAGGACGGCTACACCGTTCGCGTCCGTGGGGACGGGTCGGCTGATGTCACGGTGACGAACCTGCTGCGGTACAACGGCACCACGAGCACCGGCCCGGCCAGACTGCTCAACATCATGGTCATCAACATGGTGCAGCATTCGGTCAGTGTCGCGGCGGCACCGCAAGACGGCGGCACAGTCGAGATCGCGGGTAATGAGACCGAGCCCGGAAGGTACGAGGCAGGCAGCCAGGTGACCGTGACGGCCAGGGCGGCGCGCGGGTACACGTTCCAGCACTGGTCCCTTGACGGGGATGTGATCTCGCAGGATCCGACCGTCAGCGTCACCGTGGATCGCGACCTCACGCTCACGGCGACCTTTGCGCCGAAAGCGACATGACCACTGTGGCGACCGCGGACGGGCTGCGGTCGCCACAGGCTTGTCAGGCGGTGCGGGTGACGACGATGCCGACGATGGCGGTGCTGCCTCGCGGTCGCGAGCAGGCGAGGTACGACACGTTCGGTACCGGTACGCCTCGGTCTACTGCCACCATGCGCAGGCTGCGGATTCCGTACGACTTTGCGGCCTGCGACCCACCTGGTCAGCAGAAGGCCATGCTGTGCGAGACGTACCACAACGCCGCTTCCAACGCTGGCTCGGAAGAGCGTCGCTGCGACCGTAAGTCCTTTGGGGGAAGGCGCCGCGCCATGTCGACCATACGTTGACCGCGGAGGGTGCCGAGAGGAGGAGAACATGGTGGAGAACACGACCTTCCGCGCGATGCACGATCTTGGACTGGCCGCATGGTTCGGCGGATCGATGATGGGCGCGGCTGGTCTCAACCGAGCTGCCGAGGAGCAGTCGAGCGATACGGAGACCGCGCGCCTTGCAAGTGTGGGCTGGAAGAAGTGGTCTCCGATCAACGCGGCAGCCATCGGGATGCACCTGGTCGGAGGCGCGGCGTTGGCCGCCGAGAATTGGCGTCGGGTCGGACTGCAGAAAGGTGTTCTGGCATCGACGCTGGCGAAGAGCGCCCTGACCGCTGCGGCGTTGGCCACGACGGCTTACACGCGGGCGCTCGGCAAGAAGCTCGAGCTGGCCAGTTCGCCTGATGCTGACAAATCGGCCAAAGCCGAACAGCTTCCGATGTCCGTCGACGCTGCGCGGCGTCGCCTGGCCATGCTCCAATGGGCGGTTCCGGCTCTGACCGGGGCCATCGAGGTCCTCAACTCGCTTCATGGTGAGCAACAGCGTCCGTCCCGACAGTTCCGCGGCCGGCTGAGCCGTCTGGTTCCAGCGTTCTAGTCGGTTGCCGAGGCCGCCTCGTTGCGGCATGTCGGGTTCAGAACCGGCACTGATCCGGGCCCCGCCCTCGGATCTCCGCAACAGGGACCAACCTGTGTCGCCTGGCCAGGCTTTCGTTACCTAGGCCAGGCATGCCTACGACAGACAGAGCCGATTTCCCCACGCAACGTGGTCATTTCCAGATGTACCCGTGGTCATTTCCCGGCGTGCGCGATTGCTGAGACGATCCGCTCCTCGGTGACGTCCGCGCCCGCCAGCTCACCGGCAACCGCGCCGTTCCGCAAGACGATGACCCGGTCGCAGTTCGATGCCAGCTCACCGGGATCGGACGAGATGAGCAGCATCGCCAGGCCGTCGACCGCGAGCTCGTCCAGGAGTACCTGCATGCCCTCCTTGGTCGCGATGTCGACGCCCCGGGTCGGCTCGTCCAGCAAGAGCACCTTCGGTCTGGTCGCAAGCCAGCGAGCCAGCAGCACCTTCTGCTGCGTTCCACCCGACAGCTCACAGACCCGCTGGCGTGGGGAGACTGCCTTGATGCGGAGCCGCTTCATCAAAGCGTCGACGATGGCGTCGATGCGTGCGTCGGAAACGATCCCGGCCCGCGACAGCTTGGGCAGTGCCGCGAGCGCGATGTTGTCGCGGACCGAGAGGCTCGGGATGATTCCCTCGGTCTTGCGATTCTCCGGCAGGAAACTCACGCCGGCGCGGATCGCTCCCTTGATCGTCCACTTGCGGACCGGGCGACCCGCGACTCGTACCTCGCCACGGTCGAGGGTCATGGCACCCGCCATCGCACGAGCCGTCTCGCTCCGTCCGGCGCCGAGCAGCCCGCCCAGACCCACGACCTCACCGGATCGCAGCGCCACCGAGACACCGGCGAGTACCTGTCGCCGGGTCATCCCGGTGGCCTCCAGGATCGGCGGATCGTTCGCCTGCACCTGCGACCCGTTGCACATGCCGATCAGTGGCACGACGGTGCTGGGCCGATACGGCCGACCGAGCATGAGCGAGATGAGGCGTCGCCGGTCGATGCTTCGCACGGGACCGGTGTGTACCACCCGCCCCTCACGTAGCACCGTGACCCGGTCACAGATCCGGTACAGCTCGTCGAGCCGGTGCGTCACGTAGATTGCCGACCGTCCTTGTGCGCGAAGGCTGTCGAGGATGCTGGCGAGCGTGTCGAGCTCGGCTGGTTGCAGTGAGGCGGTCGGCTCGTCCATGGCGACGAGTGGGGTGTCCGCAAGGACGGCGCGCAACAGGGCGACAAGCTCACGCGCGCCAGGGGTGAGCGTGCCGAGCGGTCTCCTCACGTCGACGTGCAAACCGTGCCGTGCCAGCAACGCGTGGGCCTGGGCGTTCATCCTGCGCGTGTCGAGAAGGCCGAAGCGGCGTGGCTCGCGACCCAGGTAGAGGTTTCTCGCCACGCTCATGAGCGGAATCAGTCCGCCGTCCTGGTGGATTGCGGTGATTCCGACCCGCTCGGCGTGGGCGGGACCAGAAAGCGACACGGGTTGGCGCATGAACCGCAGCTCGCCGGCATCGGGCCGGTAGACCCCGCCGATCACCTTGATCAAGCAGGACTTCCCGGCACCGTTTTCTCCGATGAGGCCGTGTACCTCGCCCCGGTTGACCGTGAGGGACACGTGGTCGAGCGCCCGTACGCCTCCTGCGAAGGTCTTGAGGATGCCGGCCGCGTCGAGCAGCCGACGGTCGTCGCTTTCCATCTGATCCTCCGCGACGTGGCTACCCGAATCGCCGCAAGACTCCGGGCAGGCGCTGTCAGAGTCTGGCGATGTGTAGGCGCACCCCGCGACTGCCCAGCTGGTCGAGCTCGTCGCGGGAAGCGTCGTCATCGGTGACGAGGTGGTCGATCTCGTCGGGTGGAACCGTCTGCACCATCGTGTCGACGCCGATCTTGGTGTGGTCGGCGAGGACGACGACCTCTTCGGCAGCTGCGGCCAGCGCTCGATCGACGTTGGCCACCTGCAGGTTCGGGGTCGACAGACCGCGCTCTGCCGTCAGTCCGTTGCCGGAAAGGAAAGCTCGCCGGACCCGTAGGCCGTGCAGCGACTGCTCGGCTGCGCTGCCGACCAGGGCCAGGATCGAGCCGCGGAGCGTGCCACCGGTCAACACGACTTCGATCCGCGGACTTCCCGCCAGGGCCTGGGCGACGAGCAACGAGTTGGTGACGACCGCGAGCTCGGTGTGGCGGGTGAGCCGGCGAGCGAAGGCCTCGGTGGTCGTGCCGGGCCCGATGACGATGGCGTCACCGTCCTCGACCAGGGCTGCGGCAAGCTCCGCGATCGCGGCCTTCTCGGCCGACGCGACTGCAGCCTTCTGTGCGTACGTCGGCTCGCGGGTGAGGTCACCGGCGAGAGTGGCGCCGCCGTGGTGTCGGTTGAGCAGCCCATCTGCTTCGAGCGCCCGCAGGTCCCGGCGTACGGTGACCTCGGACGAGCGGACCGCCCGCGCGATCTCACGCAGCGAGACCGCGCCGTTGGCACGGACCAGGTCGAGAATGCGTTGCCGCCGCTCCGCCGCGAAGACGGGTCGACGGACCTCTTCGACGTCTCCGGCGTTGCTGGCCGTGCCCACTGCGAGCCAGTCCTTTCGTGCTCGAGGAAGTTTCAGAGCATCGTACGTAATCGCCCACGCGACGCGTGATCGGTTCCGATCATATCCCGTGGCCGGAATGGTCGGAGAGACCGATTCTGATCGATTCTGATCGAAAGTCTTGACATTTCTGTAGCAAACCTGTTTCTTCTTCGTCAGACGGCTCCGCCTGAGCCGATCACCGTCGACGTATCAGGCCGCGTCGGCCCTCGCATCTCGCGTCTATCGCGAAAGGCGTCAGCATGGCCACCTCGTCACCAGGAATGATCAGTCGTCGGGCCGGCGAAGTGTGCCGACGACAAGGCGTCGTCGGGTTCGCACTCCTCGTGTCCGCTCTTCTCGTCACGGCTCTGCTCACGACGGTCCCGGCCGTACCGGCGGTTGCGGCCGAGGAGGACCGGCACGGCCTGAAAGGGGAGTACTACCTGAGCTCAGCCGACGACGCGTTCGACTTCGGTGAGCTCAAGGCGACCGTGGTCGACCCCAACATCGAGTTCCCCGACCTCGAGCCCATCTTCACCGAGCTCACGGGTCGAAACGACGACGTCACCACTCGCTGGACCGGCCGGATCGAGCCGAGGTACTCCGAGACCTACACGTTCTCGATGATCGGCGACAACGGCTTCCGGCTGTGGATCGACAACCAGTTGATCATCGACCACTGGGTAGACGACTGGGACATCGAGATCACCGGCACACCCATCACCTTGGAGGCCGGGCGCAAGTACGACTTCAAGGTCGAGCACTTCGAGAACTGGGGTGGTTCGAATCTGCGCCTGCGGTGGGAAAGTCCCAGCCAGGAGAAGGAGATAGTCCCACCTGACGCGTTCTACCTGCCGGAAGGCTTCGACCCACCGGGTCCGATCGCAGCAAGCCTTGACGAGTCGGGCTCCAAGGCGACGCTGCAGTTCGACCAACCGCTTGGCCGACTCCCCGTAAAGGCGGCCGAGCACCTGGTGCTCACCGTGGGCGGCACGGCATGGCCGGCGAAGTCGGCCACGCGTAATACCGCCGACCCGTCCATCGTCGAGCTCGAGTTGGTCTATCCGGTGCCGGCCAAGGCTGGCAGCGGCGTCCGAACGTCGTACGACGGAGAAGGCGGCATCCAGTACGCCGACGGCAGTCCGCTCGAGGCGTACGCCCGGGTGGCCGTCACCAACAACTCCACGTACGTCCTCACCACGCGCTGGGCCGACGACGTGAACCCCGATCAACCCCTTCCGGAGTACCCACGGCCGCAGTTGGTGCGGGATCGATGGCAAAGCCTCAACGGACGTTGGCAGTTCGCGGCCGCCGAGGAAGAGCAGCCACCGCCGGTGGGTCAGGACCTCGCGGAGCGGATCGTCGTGCCCTATCCGGTCGAGTCCACCCTCTCGGGCATCGGCCGGCACGAGGATCGCATGTGGTACCGGCGCACGTTCACCGTGCCGAAGAGCTGGAAGGTGGGAAAGCAGAACCGACTGCTGCTGCACCTGGACGCTGTCGACTGGCAGTCGACGGTCTACGTCAACGGGAAGCAGGTCGGCACGCACTCGGGTGGGTACGACCGGTTCACGGTCGACGTGACCGATGCCCTGAAGCCGCATGGTCGACAGGAGCTCATCGTGGGCGTCTTCGACCCGACCGACACCGGTGGGCAACCGATCGGCAAGCAGCGGCTCAATCCCAGCGGCATCTGGTACACGTCGGTGTCCGGCATCTGGCAAAGCGTCTGGATGGAGCCGGTCGCCACCGCCCACATCACACGGCTTCACATGCAGCCAGACGTGGCAGGGGAGGCGCTCGCACTCACCGTCGAAGCTGCGGCCGCTGATGGCATGGTCGTCACGGCGACCGCGCGTCAGGGTGGTCGCGTCGTCGGGACGGTCACCGGGCCGGTTGGCGGAGAGCTGCGACTGCCAGTGCCGAAGCCCCGATTGTGGTCGCCGCAGGATCCGTTCCTGTACGACCTGTCAGTGGTGCTGAAGGACGGTCATGGCGGCGGGAAACCTGGCCCAATCGACGCCGTCCGGTCGTACTTCGGTATGCGCACCGTCAGCGTCGGCCAGGTCGATGGCACCACGCGCATGCTGCTCAACGGTGAGCCCGTCTTCCAGATCGGCCCGCTCGACCAGGGCTTCTGGCCGGACGGCATCTACACCGCACCCACCGACATAGCGCTGCGGTACGACATCGAGCAGACCAAGCGACTCGGATTCAACGCGACCCGCAAGCACGTCAAGGTCGAGCCTGACCGCTGGTACTACTGGGCCGACAAGCTCGGGTTGCTGGTCTGGCAGGACATGCCGTCGAAGTTCCACGACTCTGCGGCTGACCGGGTCCAGTTCGAGATCGAGCTGCGTGAGCTGGTCGAGCAGCATCAGGCGAGCCCGTCCATCGTGATGTGGGTGCCGTTCAACGAAGGCTGGGGCCAGTACGACCAGGCGAGGATCGCCGACCTGGTGAAGGACTGGGATCCCACCCGGCTGGTCAACAACATGAGCGGCATCAACTGCTGTGGGGCAGTCGACGGCGGCAACGGCGACGTGATCGACTACCACATCTATCCCGGCCCAGGCACGCCAGGCCAGCCGAGCGCGACCCGTGCCGCGGTGCTGGGGGAGTACGGCGGGCTCGGCATGCCGGTCATTGGTCACACCTGGTCGGGCGGCGGCTGGGGCTACGCCGTCGAGCCAGACCCGAAGGCGCTCACCGACAGGTACGTCCAGATGACCAAGGAGCTGGCGAACCTCAAGGCCTGCAACGGTCTCAGCGCTGCGATCTACACCCAGATCACCGACGTCGAGACCGAGCTGAACGGTCTGATGACCTACGACCGCGCGGTGACGAAGCCGATCGTGAGCAAAGTTCGGGCAGCCAACCGCGCCCTGGCGAATGCTTCCGGGCTTTCGTGCGACGCCACGTAACGCGCTCGCCGGACAGCCCGGCCAGCTCCCGGAGGAGGAGGGGATGGCCTGAGCCCTC
Source organism: Actinopolymorphaceae bacterium (assembly GCA_036564245.1). GTDB lineage: Bacteria > Actinomycetota > Actinomycetes > Propionibacteriales > Actinopolymorphaceae > Thermasporomyces. The sequence goes on along the minus strand of DATCKU010000087.1, from coordinate 20,378 downwards.
CTCCTCCGGGGACCTTCGACTCACGACGTGAGCTTCCGCACGACGTCCACGTCGCATCAACCACGTCAAGCCTCGCACGAGAAGGGGAATCCTCATGCCGACCACAGTGGCCACCCGCGCTGCCACGGCGCTCGTCGGCACCTTGCTGCTCGGCCTCGCCGCGGTGGGGTGCGCCAAACCAGAGGAGTCGACGGCGACACCGGCCGAGAACACCAAGCAGCAACAACAGGTCGTCAAGCCCGATACGAAAGGCGAGACCTGCAGCCTGGAGAAGTTCGGGGGTGAGGCGTTCGACCTGACCTCGGCCACCGTCGGGTTCTCGCAGTCGGAGAAGGAGGCGAACCCGTTCCGAATCGCCGAGACCCAGTCGATCCGCGACGAGGCTGCGAGGCTCGGCATCAACGACCTCGTGGTGACCAACGCACAGTCGCAGTTCTCCAAGCAGATCACCGACGTCCAGCAGCTCATCGCCCAAGGCGCCGACCTGCTGATCATCGCGCCGCTGAACTCGGACGGATGGGAGCCGGTTCTCAAGCAGGCGTCGGAAAAGAAGATTCCGATCATCACGATCGACCGGAAGATCAATGCCGAACCCTGCGCCGACTACCTCACGTTCATCGGGTCGGACTTCTACGAGCAGGGCAAGCGGGCCGCCGACCGGATGATCGAGGCGCTCGACGGAAAGGGGAAGGTCGCGATCCTGCTCGGCGCACCAGGAAACAACGTGACGACAGAACGCACGGCGGGATTCAAGGACCGGATCGCCGAAAAGGCGCCAGGCATCTCGATCGAGTTCGAGCAGACCGGGGAGTTCGCCCGGGAGAAGGGTCAGCAGGTCACCGAGCAGCTGATCCAGTCCAACCCTGACATCGACGGCATCTACGCGGAGAACGACGAGATGGCCCTCGGCGCGGTGACGGCCTTGAAAGGTGCTGGCAAGCAGCCCGGCGAGGTCGCGATCGTCTCGATCGACGGCACCCGGAGCGCGGTGCAGGCCATCGTCGACGGATGGCTTTACGCCGTGATCGAGTCGAACCCGCGGTTCGGGCCGCTGGCGTTCGAGACGGCACAGAAGTTCCTCGACGGCGAAGCGATCCCGGAGAACGTCATCATCTCCGACCGGGAGTACACCGCCGAGAATGCCCAGGAGTCCCTTGCTGACGCGTACTGAACGAGGTGGATCGCCGGACCACTCGCCCGACGCGCACGCCCACCGCAGGAGCTCGATGGAACCAGTTCTGGAGGCTGAAGGGATCTCGAAGCGATTCCCCGGCGTCCAAGCGCTCGACGGCGTCTCGTTCGCGGTGCTCCCCGGCGAGGTGCACGCGCTCGTCGGAGAGAACGGCGCCGGCAAGTCGACGCTGGTCAAGATCCTGACCGGCGCCTACCGGCCCGACTCCGGTGAGCTTCGCTACCTGGGCCGGCCCGTGAGTTTCAGCAGCCCGCTGGAGGCCCGTGCGGCGGGCATCGCTGCGGTGCACCAGGAGGTCAATCTCGTCCCCATGCTGAGCGTGGGGCGCAACCTCCTCCTCGGCCGCGAGCCGAGGAACCGGCTGGGGATCATCAAGCTTCGGAAGCTGTACGAAACGGCGGCCCGGCAGCTGGCCGAGTACGGCATTCGTACCGATGTACGCCGCCAGCTTCGTACGCTCGGAGTCGGCGTTCAACAGATGGTGGCGCTGGCACGGGCGGTGTCGGTGGACGGGCGAGTCGTCATCCTCGACGAACCCACCTCGTCACTTCATCCACGCGAAGTGCGGACGCTCTTCGGTGTGATCGAAGGGTTGCGGCGGACCGGAGTAGCGGTGATCTATGTGAGCCACCGTCTGGAGGAGCTGTACCAGATCTGTGACCGCGTGACGGTGCTTCGCGACGGCCGCGTCGCTCACACCGGACCGCTGGGCGGACTCGACCGGCTGGAGCTTGTGTCGCTCATGCTGGGACGGGACACGAGCGAGGTACGAAACACGGGCACCACGAGGTTCTCGCGTCGGCTGCGGTCTCCGCAGAACCGGCCCGGCGAGCCGCCGGTGCTGCAGGCGTCCCGACTCCGGCGGCGGCGCTTGCTGCATGACGTGTCCCTGCAGGTGCACGCCGGTGAGGTGGTGGGCCTCGGCGGTCTGCTCGGGTCCGGGCGGACGGAGACGGTCCGCGCCATGGTGGGGGCGCTGCCACTGGATGCGGGCCAGGTGACGGTTGCGGGGTTCCCGTTACGACGCCGAACTCCGGCCGCGGCGATCCGCGCCGGACTGAGCCTGCTGCCGGAGGATCGCAAGGCCGACGGCATCGTGCCCAGCCTGTCGGTGCGTGAGAACATCGCACTCGCGGCGCTCCCTCGGCTGTCGCGTGCTGGCCTGGTCTCGGAGCAGCGCATCGACCAGATCGTCGAGACCTTCATCAAACGCCTGCGGATCAAGGCTGCCTCGCCGCACCAGAAGGTGGCCGAGCTCTCCGGCGGTAACCAGCAGAAGGTGCTCCTGGCGCGCTGGCTCGCCCTGCATCCGAAGGCGTTGTTGCTCGACGAACCGACCCGGGGGATCGACGTCGGGGCGAAGGCGGAGGTCCAGCTGTTGGTGGAGGAGCTCGCCGAGGCCGGACTCGGGATCGTGTTGGTCTCGTCCGATCTGGATGAGCTGGTCGAAGGGTCGGATCGCGTCGTCGTTCTGCGCGACGGCGCCGTCGTCGGCGAGCTGCACGGGGATGACGTCACGGAGGAGAAGATCATGGCGGCCATCGCGGGGCACGACGCGTCGAGGCACGACGATGAGTGACCTCACCCTGAACCTCTCGCAGCTGCACCGCGAGCGCGTGTTGGCGTGGTTGCAGGAGTACGGCGTGTACGTCGCGGTCGGCGCGCTCCTCGTCTTCAACGTGATGTTCACGCCCCACTTCTTGTCGGCCGCCAACTTCCGCACCCAGCTCGTCCAGGTGAGCCCGATCGTCATCGTCTCGCTGGCCATGGCGCTGGTGATCGGGACCCAGGGAATCGACCTGTCGGTCGGGTCCGTCATGGCGTTGGCCGCCGCCGTCGTCGTCCTCTACCTCGGCTACGGCGCGGTCCCGGCCATCGTGGCCGCCTTGGTCGCCGGCGCCCTCGTCGGTGCGACGGGCGGAGCGCTCGTCGCGTACCTCGACATCCAACCCATCGTGGCGACCCTCGCGCTCTTGGTCGGCATTCGTGGACTGGCCAACGTCTTGGTGCCGCAGCTACGGGAGTTCCGCAATCCCGACCTGATCGCGCTCGGCAGCGACACCTTCCTCGGTGTGCCATTCGTGGTGCTGGTCGCCGCCGCCTTGACCGTGGTCGTCGCGTTGGTGGTCAGGCGTACGACATTTGGTCGCCAGATCGTCGCGATCGGAGGCAACCGAGCGGCGAGCGAACTGTCGGGACTGCCGGTCCGGCCGATCCTGCTCGCGGTCTACGTGATCTCGGGCGTGCTCGCAGCTGGTGCCGGTGTGCTCGCCACCGCCAGGCTGCAAGCGAGCGACCCGACCTCACTGGGACTCTTCATGGAGCTGTCGGCCATCACCGCGGTCGTCGTCGGCGGAACGCCGCTCAGCGGCGGCAGGATCCGCGTCCTGGGCACGGTCATGGGGGCGCTTCTCATGCAGCTGCTCTCGGCCACGCTGATCAAGCACGACCTGCCGCAGTCGTGGACTCAGATGGTGCAGGCCGGCATCATCCTCGTGGCGGTCTACGCGACCCGGGAGCGTGGGACACGATGACCGACGACACGACGACACTCGCCTCCTCGACACCCTGGGTGCCGGATCGTCCGGCACGGTGGGAACGAGTCGGATACCTGCTGCAACAGCACGGGGCGGTCATCGTTCTGGTCGCGGTCGTCGGGTTCGGCACCATCGCGTTCGACAGCTTCGCGACGGCAGAGAACGCACGGAGCATCGTCGTCTCCTCGTCGTTCCTGGCCTTGATCGCGATCGGCATGACGTTCGTGATCATCAGCGGCGGAATCGACCTGTCCGTGGGCTCGCTGTTCGTGCTCGGCGGTGTGCTCGCGGCGTACGCGTCTCCCGCTGGTCCGCTGGCCGCGTTGGCCCTGCCGCTTGCGGTCTGCGGAGCGATCGGTCTGGGACAGGGACTTCTGATCGCACGGACGGGGATGGCGCCCTTCATCGTCACGCTGGCCGGCCTGCTCGGTGCCCGCGGGCTGATGCTCGCGATCTCCGACGAAGGCGCGACGACCTACCTGGTGCGGGACCCGGCGGTCGCCGCGCTCGGTCAAGCCGAGCTGTTCGGCCTCACCTGTCCGGTCTACATCACGATCGGCCTCGCCCTGCTCGGCATGGTGCTTCTGCAGCGCACGCGATTCGGGCAGAACGTCTACGCCGTGGGAGGCAACGAAGAGGCCGCCGTGCTCATGGGAGTTCCGGTGGTGCGGACCAAGGTGCTCGTCTACGTGATGTCCGGCCTGCTGGCCGGACTCGCCGGAGCACTCAACGCGGCTCGCCTCTCGTCTGGTGTCACAATTCTCGGGATCGGGCTGGAGCTCGACGTGATCGCCGCCGTGGTGATCGGAGGCACTTTGCTCACGGGGGGTGCCGGGGGGATCCTCGGAACGATGGCCGGCGTGCTGCTCCTCGGCGTGATCCAGAGCCTGATCAACCAGGTCGGCACGCTCACGTCCGCGTTCCAACAGGTGGTGAGCGGGGCCTTCCTGGCGCTGGTCGTCATTGCTCAGCGCCAGCTCAGCAAGGCCCAGCGCCTCTAGCTCGGCACGACGAGGCGGGGGTACAGGGAGGGAGGGGAGCGATGACGGAGGTCTTCGTCATCGACGGCGTCCGGACTCCGCAGGGACGGTACGGCGGTGCTCTCGCCGGAGTACGCCCGGATGATCTTGCTGCCTTGGTCGTGCGGGAGGCGGTTCGCCGGGCGGGGGTGCCGCCCGAGGCCGTCGATGAGGTGATCCTGGGGGCCGCCAACCAGGCGGGCGAGGACAACCGCAACGTCGCGCGGATGGCGAGTCTGCTCGCCGGACTACCCGACGAGGTCCCCGGCTACACGGTGAACCGGCTGTGCGCGTCGGGGCTGACAGCGGTGATCTCAGCGGCCAACCAGATCCGTGCTGGTGAGGCGGACGTGGTCGTCGCCGGCGGCGTGGAATCCATGACCCGGGCGCCGTGGGTCATGGCCAAGCCGGGCACGCCGTGGGCCCGCCCTGGAGAAGTAGCCGACACCGCATTGGGTTGGCGGCTGACCAACCCGGTCTTCACCGAGCACGACCGAGCGGTTCGAGACAACCCGGATCCTCACGTGCGGAAGATCACGTTGTCGATGGGGGAGACGGCCGAAGAGGTCGCCCGCCTGGACGGAATCTCCCGTGAGGACAGCGATGCCTTCGCGCTGCGAAGCCATCGGCGTGCGATCCGCGCCATCGACGAGGGTTGGTTCACGGCCGAGATCCAGCCGGTGCCGGTCCCAAACGGCGAGGTGATGGTCGACGAAGGCCCGCGCCGCGACACGAGCGCGGAGAAGCTCGCTGCGTTACGACCGGTCTTTCGTCCGAAGGGCATCGTCACGGCGGGTTCGTCCTCGCCGCTGTCCGACGGTGCGGCGGCGCTCGTGCTCGCCAGCGAAGCCGCGGTGCGACGTCACGACCTGACCCCACGGGTGCGAGTTGTTGGGGGAGCGAGCGCAGGCGTGTCGCCGCACCTCATGGGTCTCGGACCGGTCCCGGCGACCGAGAAACTGCTGAAGCGGATCGGGTGGACCACCGCTGACGTGGGTGCCGTCGAGCTCAACGAGGCGTTCGCCGCGCAGGCGCTCGCCGTGATCCGCCGGCTCGACCTGGATCTCGAGCGCGTCAATGCGGACGGGGGTGCGATCGCGCTCGGACATCCACTGGGGTGTTCCGGTGCCCGAATCGTCGTCACCCTGCTCGGTCGGCTCGAGCGCGAGAACGTGCGGCGAGGCCTCGCCACGTTGTGCGTCGGTGTCGGCCAGGGTGTCTCGTTCGCGGTCGAGCGCCTCTGAGATGCGCCGTACGTGGCGCCCGGCGACGACTGTGCAATGGCCGCAGTGAGCGGCGCTGTCGCGTGCCTTGGCGACCAAGTACCCGCCACGCATGGTCATTTGTGGGCGGGGCTGCGGCGTGGCGCGTCCGGGCTGTACCCTGACCGCTTCTTGTCGTCGAAGGCCACCACGAGAGGATGACCGTGCAGCCGAACGAGGTCACCGAGGTCCTGAACCGGCCGACCAGCCAGGAGCTGTTGGCTCGCGACATCACCCGCCTGGCATACGTCGCAAAGGACGGCACACCGCGCAATGTTCCGATCGGGTTCACCTGGAACGGCGCGCAGCTCGTCATGTGCACGACCAAGAACGCGCCGAAGCTCCCGGCCCTGCGCCACAACCCGATGGTTGCGTTGACCATCGACACCGAGGTACATCCACCCAAGATCCTGCTCATCCGGGGTCGGGCCGAACTCGATCCTGTCGATGGCATCCCGGACGAGTACCTCCAGGCGAACAGCACGTATCAGATGACGCCTGAGCAACGGGTGGAGTGGGAGAGGGAGGTGCGCTCGCTCTACCACGACGGCATGGTGCGGATCGTCGTGACCCCGACGTGGGCGAAGCTCATCGACTTCGAGACGACTCTGCCGAGCGCGGTCGAGGAGCTGATTCGACAGCGAGAAGAGCGTCAGCGCACCTGAGCAGACCCCACGGCGCGGACTTTTGAGCCAGGCACGCCACGCGGGACGGAACGATGTACGAAGGCGAGAAGTCCGAGGACGGTTCACCCACTCCTACGACATGGCCTGCCCGACTTCATCGCAAGAGCCGCGGAGGAAGGCTTGTACGTCGTCGTCACTGTCGACCAGTGAGATCGCGAGACCTGCGGACTCGAGATGTCGTCTCGCCGGTGTCGTCACTGACCGGTGAAGGTCGGCGTGGTCTTCTTCTGGAAAGCCTCGACCGCTGCACGATGATCGATGGTGTGGCCGAGTCGGGTCTGCGCCTGTGCCTCGGCGTTGAGCACGTCGTGCAAGGGCTGACGCCAGGCCGTCGCCAGAGCGCGCTTGATCTCCGCGTACGCAAGGGTCGGTCCGGCGGCGAGTCGGTTCGCCAGCGTCCTGGCGGTCTCGGGAAGTTGCTCGGGCGGCACGACCTCGCCGACGATTCCCAGCTCAGCGGCTCGTGAAGCGGTGAGCTTCTCATTGAGCAAGAGCAGTTCGCTGGCTCGGGCGGCTCCGACGGCCCGCGCGAGGCTGACCGAGAGTCCGGAGTCACAGCTCAGGCCGATGCCGGTGAACGCGGTGGCAAAGGTCGCGCTCGTCGCAGCCACCCGCAGGTCGCACGCGAGGGCGAATCCAAGACCCGCGCCGACACACGCTCCGTTGATCGCCGCAATCACGGGCTTGGGCATCGTGCTCAGCGCGGTGACGATCGGATTGTAGTGCTCGTGGATCGTGGCGAAGGCCGCTGTAGGGTCCCTTAGAAGCGCCTGGGCGTGCTCGTTGAGGTCTTGCCCAACGCAGAAGGTACTTCCGGCTCCGGTGAGGATCACCGCGCGGATCGTTTCGTCGGCAGAAACCTCCTCGAGGGACTCACGAAGGGCGGATTTCAGTTGCGTGGTGAGGGAGTTGCCACGCTGCGGTCGGTTCATGGTGACGGTGGCCACGGATCCCTCACGAGACCTCAGGATGACGGGCTCGCCACTCTGTTCAGCCATGCCGGGGAGGCTACCACCCTCGAAGCGAGTAGAAAGGGAACACCAGCGAGCACTGCACTGAACGCAGCAGCAACCGGCAATGCACCAGCACCGAGCCGGGAGAGCACTACGCCACCGATGCCACTACCGGTGGCAGCCCCGACCGCGACGGCGCTGCTGGCGAGTGCCAGCGCTGAGCGGCTGTTCGCTGTGCCGTGTGCAGCCTGCAGGACGAGCATCTGCAACGGTGTGGGCATCGCCCACGCCGAGCCTGACCATACGACCACTGGGCCGATCACGAAGGCGACGGGCACGGGACGGAACACCCAAGCCAGTCCGAGGAAACCCATGGCCAACGTGAAGAGTCCTGACGCCACGGCAAAGCTTCGACCCGTGCCGTATCGGTCGACCAGGGTCCCGCCGAGCCGTCCGGCGAGAACGCCAGCCACACCGGCGACGGCGAGAACCGTGCCGAGGGTGACCGGCTCGACGCCGCCGAGCTCTCTCAGGAACGGTGCGACATAAGTCTGCAGGGCAAGGTTCCCCAGGGTCACGATCACGATGGCCAGCGACGCGAGGTGGACGGCCGGAAAGGCAAGCGCACGCAGGCGTTGATGCAGTGTCATGGCAGTGACGAGCTCGGTAGTCGGCACGGTCGTTCGCACCGCCGCCAACGCCACCATGCCGAGCATCGCGCCGAGAACGAACGTCGCTCGCCAGCCGAAAGCCGCACCGACCCAGGTCCCCAGCGGCACACCCAGCACGATTGAGGCCGATACCCCGACCATGACCGTCGCGAGGTCACGTCCTTCCGCCCCTCGCTGCGATCCCTGTGCGGCAAGGCCCAACACCGTCGGCAGGACCGCAGCCGCCGCCAACGCTGCGCAGACCCGCAGCAGCACGATGGCGAGGTAGGACTGTACGACGAGGACCGCCAGATTGGTCAGGCAGAATACCGCAAGACCGCACGACAGAATGCGGCGGGAGGCGTGGCGGTCCAGCGAAAGCGCGAAGACCGGCCCGAACACGGCGTACACCAAGGAGAAGACGGTGACCAACTGACCGGCTGCGGTCTCGGTGACGTGAAGGTCAGCCGCGATCTGCGGCAGGACGCCCACGACGACGAAGTCGTCGGTCTGCACGGTGAATGCTGTGAACGCAAGCGCACAGAGCCGTAACCGCTGGCTGACTGTCTGTGGCGACGAAGGCATCCGGTTAGGGTAACAAGTGTTACCTTAACGTCCGTCGGGTGCACCACCTGGTCGCAACCGTCGACTTCCGAGGAGGCGTACGCGATGGCGCGACCCCGCGACCCGCAGCGACGTGTCGAACTGCTGGATGCGATCATCGACTACCTTGCGACCCACGGCCTCGAGCGACTGTCGCTGCGTCCTCTTGCCAAGGCGCTCGGTCACAGCACTCGCGTCCTCACCCATCACTTCGGCGACAAGGACGGTCTCCTGACAGCCATCCTCGAACGTCTCGACACCGTGCAGCACGAGGCGCTGCGTGCGACCGAAGGGTGGGACGATCCGGACTGCGGCCTGGGCGGGATCGTTCGCGCTTCGTGGCATCGCCATCTCGCCCCGGAGAGCCTTCCGCACACCCGGCTCATCCACGAAATCGAAGGCATGGCGGCTGCGGGCCGACTTGGCAAGCGCATTCCCCGCTTTCTCGACGACCGGGTCGAGTTCGTCGCTCGAGCGCTGCACGTGAGGGGTCTTCCGATGCGGCAGGCACGGGTCAAGGCGACCTTCCTCAACAGCGCCTACGCCGGACTCCAGACCGACTATCTCGCGACAGGCGACCGGCCGCGGATCGACGCCGCCCTGAACGAGCTGTGTGACATGGTCGACAGCTGGACGGCGCCTGTCCGCCGCTGACGTCTCGCAGAGACACCGATGCTCTACTTCCCGAGCGCACGACGTGCCTTCGCGGCGAGGTCGCGCATCACCGCAAGCTCACCCCGCTCATGCCACCGCGAGCCTGCGCAGGAGCTTGGTCGATGTCCAGACCTCGCCGGCCTCAGTCGTTCGTACGACATCGGCTGGCATCGACTGCACCACAGCGTCCACGTGAGCGGCCGACTGGACGAGCTCGTCGAAAAGGCTCTCCGTCGGCTCCCGGTAGCCAAGGCCGGTGCACGGCAGGTAGTACCGCGACTCCGTGTCGACGACATGCCAGGCAAGCTGGCGAACCGAGCGCCAGGACGCATAGGACGGGAGCACGCGTTCGGGATCCTCCCAGTCCAGGAGTGGATCGGAGAGTTCGCTCACGAGCGCGATGAGCTCACTCCGAACTGACGCGAGGATGTCGCGAGTGGCTTGGCGCTCTGCAGCAGTGCACGGTCTCCGATCGCGCTGGAAGGCACTCTCGAATCCCGTCCTTGGCGCGAATGTCCGCTCGGCAACCGTGAACGTCACGTCGTCGTGGATCACGTCGACGAGTTGGCGCCGCAGATCACAACGCCGCGGTCTCATCGGGTCCTCGGCCACAGCACCCCCACAGATCGACGTCGAATACCCAGGGGGCACTCCAATGGTCGAAGGCCATCCCGGCATTGTTCTCGACATACACGACGACCTGTCGCACAGCCCGCAGCGTACTCCGGGCTACCCACGTCGCATGTCGACCCGCAGGCTGAGGTTGCCCAGCTGCGTCCAGTACGGCCGGGCGATGAGCCGAGCATCGCCAAGGTCGTAGGCACGGCTGGGAAGCGACGGCCGCACGCCGCCGGGTCTACCGAGCCGGCGGCGTGGACCCCAGCCGCAGCAGTCCGCCTGTAAGAAGAGATCCCATGTTCCGCCGTCGAGAGGCGAACCGAGCTTTGCCGTGCGAGGGTCGAGTCGGGTCGCCGTCCGCAGACCGATCGTCTCCTTCACACCGTCCACGTGCCGCTTGACGACAGACCTGCTCGGGAGGAGATAGTCGCCTGTGGTCTCCCGGTCGCGTACCCAGAACTCGAGCCTGCTCTGATCGAGCGTGTCTGTGACGTCCAACGTCTCGTCCGGCACCGGCGTGCGCAAGCGACACGGAGGAATCCACAGCAGACGTCCCGCGACCCGCCGAAACACCACTGGTCGCCCATCGGCGTACACCAGATGTGCGCTGGCAGAGAGCACGAGGTCGGCACCGTCCCAGGACACGGATTCAAGATCGGTGGTCATCGTGATTCCCCGCTCCGCGGCCGCGAGGCGCGCGATGTCACCGTACGCGTTGCGGCGAAGCAGATGGGCACGCACGCGGGTCGACACCGTGAGCCAGCGATCGACGGCAGGGGAGAAGCGTTCCTGCGCCAGCCGGCGAATTTCGCGGTAGTGCGCGTACTGGCGATATCGCACCGGCAGGCCGAGCAACGTCGGCCCTTTGATCAGCCGGAGCATCTTCCCGTGGTACCAGTGCGCATAGAAGCGGTCGCGCTCGTCGCCGGGTGAGGTGTACGCATCGACGATGTCCAGCACCTCGCGGACCGCCTGGTAGTACGCGCGAGGGTCGAAGCGTCGAGCGGAGTGATGGCTGCGTCCCGGAACCTTCACCCAGTGGCAGCACATCTCATCGGCAACCACGCTGATCGCCTTGGCCAGGAAGTACGCTCGGACGACCATCCGATGGTCCTCGAGCCAGGCGGCGCCTTCGGGGAAGCGCAGTCCGTGCGTGCGCAGGAACTCCGTCCGAAACAGCTTGTGTGGCGTGAGAAACGCAAGCAGATGGTCGGCCAACACGTCGGCCTGATCGTGAGATGCACGGAACAACCGGGACGGGACACCACGTCCGCGTGCCCTACGACCTTTCCGATGACGATGTCGGAGTCACATCGCAACGCGGTTGCGAGCATGCGTTCCAGTCCCCGTGGTGCCAGGTGATCGTCCTGGTCGAGGAAATAGACGTACTCGCCACGGGCGGCGTCGGCGCCGACGTTGCGCGGACGGCCCGGACCTCCGCTGCGGGGAATGTGGATCACGCGGATCGACGGATGGTTCCGTGCCAGCAGATCCGCGCGTTCGGCTGTCCCATCAGTCGAACCGTCGTCGACCATCACCAGCTCGACATCATCGGGCGGGAGTGACTGGCGAAGGACAGAATCGACACACGTGTCAAGACATGTCCCGGCGTTGTAGAGCGGTACGACGACACTCACCTTGACCATCCGATCCCCCCGATGACGCGTCGCCGGTGCCAGCGATTCTGCTGCCGTCGCTCGTACTCTCACGCGTCGGCTGTGCGGTGACGCGGTGGAGGAGCACGATACTGGACAGCGAGAGTCGCGGACGCGTAACTGCGCCGAGTGTCGTCAGCCCGCTCCCCCTGCACTGTCGGAAGGGATGCCGCGTCTGAAAGACTGAGCGACATGACGAGGTGGTTCGCACAATCTGGCTACGGTGTTCGTTTCGAATGGGGTCTTTCTGGCGCACGGCATGTTGCGTCTGGTGCGGCAGGCGTGGTGATCGTCGACGTGCTGTCGTTCACTACGTCGGTGAGCGTCGCGGTCGAGGCGGGCACCCACGTACTTCCGTACGCCTGGCGCGATGAAACTGCTCGGGACTTCGCCGAGCAACACGATGCCGCACTTGCCGTGGGCCGCCGTCAGGTAAGCGAAGCGAACCCCTGGTCACTCTCGCCGGCAGCACTTCAGGCGGCACCGTTCACCGAACGGCTTGTGCTGCCGTCGCCGAACGGGTCGACGATCGCTCGAGAGGTGCGTGCGGCAGCCAGTAGCCCTGTCGAGACGTCACAGCCTGCCGGGCGGCAACCGGTGCTCGTCGCAGGCTGCTTGCGCAACGCCACGGCGACTGCCCGATGGCTCACGGCGCAAGGCTTGGCAACACCCGATCGTCCGGTCGCCGTGATCGCATCGGGGGAACGTTGGCCAGACGGAAGTCTCCGGCCGGCGTTGGAGGACCTGCTCGGTGCTGGTGGCATCATCGCGGCGTTGGATTCGAACGGCTGTGGCCCACTGTCCCCTGAGGCGGCCGCGGCCGCTGCGGCGTTTCGTCACACGCCCGATGTTCCCGAAGCCGTACGCTCGTGTGGCGGAGGGAAGGAGCTCATCGACGGTGGCTTCGCCGAGGACGTCGAGATTGCCATCGAGATCGACCAGGCGAAGGGCGCGGCCGTACTTTTCGACGAGGCCTTCGTCCTGTCGACGTAGCGAAAGGGTCGCGGAAGGCCGCCGAGCCTCGCGTCGATGAGGTGGCACAGGATCCGCGGGTCGCTGGCGAATTCCTACCACTCCGCAATTCGGCCGTCGGCATGCCGCCAGTGAGGGTCAGCTACCTGCCATTCGGTCTCACGTGCCTGAACGGAAGCCGTATCGAGGGTGAGGCCGAGGCCAGGTGCCTCCGGGACCGGCACGTGACCGTCGACCGGAGTCAGCGGCGTCGCATCGACGAGGTAGTCGCCCGGCTCGGCGAGCGTGGCGCCCGTGGCGTCTCGGTGATAGTGCAACCCGATGCTCTGCTCGTGTAACGGCACGTTGAGACAGGCAGAGGCGACCTGCAGCGAGGCAGCGAGAGAGATCGGTCCGTTCGGACAGTGGGGGACGACAGCGACGTCGAACGCCTCGGCCATGCGGCAGATCTTCTCCAGCTCGAAGAGTCCGGTGAGGGACACGTCCGGCTGGAGGATGTCGACCCCGCCGAGCGTGAGAAGCTTGCGAAAGTCCCACCGTGATGTCAGCCGTTCGCCGGTGGCGAGGCGGACCTGGCCACCGCTTGCGCGGCTGAGCTCGACGAGGTGGTCTTCGTGTCCTGGTGAGAGCGGCTCCTCGATCCAGAGCAGGCGAAACTGGGCGAGCTCGGCCAGCAAGGTGCGCGCCATTGGTCGATGTACCCGGCCGTGGAAGTCCACCGCGATGTCGAGGCGGCTTCCGAACGCGTCACGAAGCGCGCCGATCCGCTCGACGACCTGGTCGACGTCGGAGTTGCTTGCGATGTAGTCGACCTCCTCCGTGGCGTTGAGCTTGACCACCCGGAAGCCTTGCTCGAGTCGCACTTGCGCATCGGCGACGAGATCGCGCGGTCGGTCACCGCCGATCCAGGCGTACACGGGAATTCGTTCCCGGACCCGGCCGCCGAGCATCTCATGCACGGGGACACCGAGGCGTTTCCCCGCGAGGTCCCACAGTGCCTGCTCGATCGCGGCAGTTGCGGTGGCAAGAACTGGACCACCCCGGAAGAACCCACTCCGGCGCATCCGTTGCCACAACTCCTCGATTCGCCTCGCGTCCTGACCTACGACGACGGCGGTGAGGTCCTTGATCGCCCCCAGCACCGCATGGCGCCGTCTCGGCACGATCGCCTCGCCCCACCCCATGTGACCGTCCTGCGTCGTGAGCCGCACGAAGATCCAACGTGGCGGAACGCAGAAGGTCTCGATCTCCGTGATCTTTGTTGCGGTCATCCGTACTCCGCACCGGGGTTCATTGCTCATCGAGCAGGGAAGACGCCGCGCGCTTCTGCTCCTCCGCCATCCGGGCGAAGGCGGCTCGCCGCGCGCTTCGGACGTGTGCTCGCGCGGCACGAGCCGCCAGTGCCGGATCGCGTTCGGTCAATCCGGCCAGGATCCGTAGGTGCTCGCGCCGGGACTTCTCCCGCCTCCCCGGTATCAGCAGGGTGGTCTCCATTCCCGACAGCAGAATGTCGTGGAGGACGTTGGTCGTCTGCTGCAAGAAGTGGTTGCCGGCTGCCCGGGCGATGCCGAGGTGGAACGCCGCATCGAGGTTGGCCAGTCGCTCGAAATCAGGGGCTTCCTCGTCGAACGCCGCGTCGAGCTCCTCGAGGGTCGACCGTAGCTCGGCGAGAGCATCGTCGCTGATCTTCTCCGCAGCCCACCGCGCGGCCGGCACCTCCAGCACCTCGCGCATCGCGAAGAGATCGTGGAGATCGACCTCCGCCCGGTGCAGCGCGGCCCGAAGATCCTTCTGCGACGGTGGTTCGCATACGAAGACGCCCTGGCCGTGCTTGACGACCAGGCGGCCCTGCGCTTGGAGTGCGCGGATTGCTTCGCGCAGGGAGGGGCGGCTGACCCCCAGCAGCTGCGCCATCTCACGCTCCGGCGGCAGGCGGTCACCGACCTTCAGCCGCTCCTCGCGGAGCAGTAGCTCGACCTGCGCGACGATGCGGTCGGACAGGTTGCCTCGCTGCCCGACAGGCTGCCACATCCGCCGAACCTCCTCGCCTGCCTGATCGTAGCTGGCCGGACACCGCTTGAGGGCTGTGCTGCCAATTGCATCAACCGCCGGTGGACCCGGTGCCAGCAGGTCCGTTGACCACTCGAGTCTAGTGGTCTAACCTCTTACCACTCGTTGCCGGACGACCGCGGGGCAGCACGATGGACATCGACGACCGGAGTCACGCTCTCAGCAGGCGGCGACTTCTCGCTCTCGGCGGTGGGGCATTGGTGAGCACCGGCCTCAGCGGGTGCGGAGGTCCCCAGACTGCAGGGACCCGGCGCCGTGACGGCGTGCCCGACGTAAAGATGAAGATCCCCGACCCCGCGATGTCATTGCCGTCAGGCAACGTGCAGTTCCGGTTGATGGACTCCGACGACACCAAGGCGCCATTCTGGGAGGCGTTCTTCGAGGCGTATCAGGCCAAGCACCCCAACATCGAGTGCACGTACGACGGCCTGCCCTGGAACCGCATCGAGGAGATCGCACCGCTCGGGATTCGCAACGGCACTGCGCACGACGTCTTCCAGCTGCCGCCGTCGATTCCCACCACGCAGGCGGTCGCTGAAGGCTGGATTGCGCCGGTGGACGACATCATTCCCGACTTCGCCGCCTGGAAGGACTCCTTCCCCGACGGGACGTTCGTCGAAGGCGTGCAGGTTTTCGACGGCAAGCTGTACTCCGTGCCGCTTGCAAGTGATCGTCGATACTACGCGGCACTCCACTACAACACCCAGCTCATGGCCGACGCGGGGTACGACCCGCAGGAGAGGCGTCTCACCTGGGACGAATATCGGGACGCCGCCAAGAAGATCACCAAGAACGGCCACGGACGCACCTACGGACTGGTCTTGGAGATCGGACAGCCGCCGAGGCTCACCGCGATCGTGCGTTATCTCGCAGCCTCTGCCGGACTTGGCTTGGTGGACGACATCGATCCCACGACCGGCGAGTACATCTACGACCGCGACGAGGTCGCCAACGCCATCGAGCTGCTCGTCGCTCTGCAACGTGACGGGAGCGTCCTTCCAGGCTCGGCGAACCTCACCGCTCCGGAGTCATGGCCCCGTGTCGCGCGAGGGAATGCCGGAATGGTGCACGCCGGCCCGTGGGTGACGGTCCAGTGGAACACGCAGGAGCCGGACTTCGACTTCGGCGTTGCCGAGGTTCCGATGGACGGCTCGGACCCCAAGCCACTCGGGTACCCGAAGACCGGCACCGACAACGTAGTGGTCTTCTCGAAGAGCAAGGTGAAGGCGGTCGCCGGAGACGTCCTGGCGTTCGTGACCAGCCTGCCGGGGCAGACTGCCTGGGGAAAGATCGTGGGTGTCGGTAACCCGCCCATCATCGAGGCGGCCAACCAGGCGATCGAGGAGTCGCTGACGCCGCAGGCAAAGATGTGCCAGAAGCTCGCCGACACGATGGTCGCCGCACCGAGCTTTCTCGTCGGCAACCCCGACATCGCCTTGGTCAATCGCGAGCTCAAGCCGCTTTCTCCCGACTTCGGTGAGATCATCCAGGCGGCCCTGGTGGGGGAGACGCGAGACATCAAGGGTGCCTTGCGTGACCTGAAGGACCGCGCCATGCGCAACCGAGACCAGGCGATCGCCGCCGCCAAATCCAAGGGCGCGCAGGTCTCACTTGACGACTGGGTGTTCGCCAACTGGGACCCGACGAAGGACTATCGGCCGGAGGACTACAAGGCGCGTTGATGGTCGCCGAGACGTTGTGGAGACGTGTGTGGGAAGCCCGCTGGTCGTACGTCTTCATGGCGCCAACACTGGTGTTGGCCATCCTGTTCACGTTCTATCCGCTCGTCGCCTCCTGGTACATCTCCTTCCTCGACTGGTCTGGGCTTGACTCCGACCGTGAGTTCGTCGGGTTCGCCAACTACGTCGAGGCGGTGAGCGACCCGTACTTCTGGAACGCGTTCGGCCGGACGTTCGCCTTCGCTGCAGTGACGGTTCCGGGGACCATCGGCATCTCGCTCGTGATCGCGTTGGTTCTCAACGACCAGGCGCTTCGGATGCGGGTGGTCTTCCGGACGGTGTTCTTCCTGCCGGTCGTGACCACCACGGCGATCGTCGGGATCGTCATGTCGCTCGTGCTCAATCCGTTCGACGGGCCGGTCAACGCTGCGCTTTTGTATCTCGGGCTCATCGACCGTCCCATCGACTTCCTCGGTGACCCAAACCTCGCGCTGTGGTCGGTCGCCGGCGTCTACGTGTGGAAGTGGATGGGCATCTCGATGATCTACTGGCTGGTGGCGCTGCAGACAGTGCCATCGCAGCTGTACGAGGCGGCGCAGGTGGATGGTGCCGGACGTTGGCGGATCCATCGCCACATCACGGTTCCGTTGGTGATGCCGTTCGCCGTCGTCATCTGCCTCATCGGCTTTGTCGGGGCGTTGCAGACGTTCCCCCTCGTGCAGGCGATGACCGGAGGTGGTCCGGCGTTCTCCACCGAGCTCGTGGAGGTCTACATCTTCAGGCTCGCCTTCGCCGCTGAGTACCAGCCGCGGCTGGGATATGCCTCGGCGGTTGCGGTGTTCTTCGGTCTCGCGGTGCTGGTGCTCACCCTGGCGCAGGCCTGGGGTGTGCGCCGGGCCGCGACGAGCCAGCGGGAGCTGCGAGGAGGACGACCATGACCAGCATCCCGCAGACGGCGATCGCCGAACCCGTTACGAGCCTGGCTGACGAGGCCGCCCGACGGCCGCCGGTCCGGCGACGCCGCAGCTACCGGCGCGAGCTCGTCGTCACCGTGATCCTGCTGCCGGTGTGCCTGCTCTGGATCTATCCGTTCCTGTGGATGGTGAGCGCATCGCTGAAGACTGACACCGAGATCTTCGGATCGGTGAGTCTCATTCCGGAAGAGATCCAGTGGGAGAACTACGCGCGTGCGTGGTACGAAGCCAACATCGGGCCGTACTTCTGGAACACCGTCATCGTGACCGTCGCATCGGTAGCCATCGTCACGCTCACGACCGCCATGATGGGCTACGTGCTCGGTCGCCAGCGGTTTCCGGGAAAGCGACTGGTCATCGTCGCGTTCGTGGCGACCCTCTTCCTGCCGGAGGGCTACACGATCATCCCGATCTTCGAGCTGGTGAACCGGCTGGGCCTGTCCGGATCGTTGTGGGGCATCATCCTCGCAGAGTCCGGCGGCGCACACGTCATCATGATCTTTCTCTTCGCCGGCTACTTCCGGCAGCTCCCCAACGAGCTCGAGGAGGCGGCGCGGATCGATGGAGCTGGATTCGTCCGCACCTTCTGGCAGGTGATGCTGCCGCTTGCCAAGCCTGCGATCGCGACGGCCATCATCCTCTCCCTGATGCGGGTGTGGAACAGCTTCTTGATTCCGTTGGTCCTGACGCTTGCGCGGCCGGAGCTGCGCACGCTCGCCGTAGGCGTCTACTCCTTCCAGGGCGAGAACATGACCGACTGGTCCGGCATGGCCGCGGCGTCGACCATCAGTCTGCTTCCGATCGTGGCCATCTTCCTGGCATTGCAGCGCTACTTCGTCGAAGGTGTCGCAGGAGCGGTGCGCGGCTAGCCATCTCTGGAGTCGAAGGAGCCCCATGCTGTTCGGAGTTTCGTACTATCACGAGTACCAGCCATTCGACCGGCTCGCCGACGACATTCGGATGATGCGGGACGCCGGCATCACCTATGCACGGCTCGGCGACTCCATCTGGGCTCTCTGTGAGCCTCGCGAGGGTGAGTTCCACCTGGACTGGCTGCAGCCGGTGCTGGACGGTCTGCATGACGCCGGCATTCAGGTCGTGCTCGTCACGCCGACGTAC
Organism: Actinopolymorphaceae bacterium; assembly: GCA_036564245.1. Classification (GTDB taxonomy): domain Bacteria; phylum Actinomycetota; class Actinomycetes; order Propionibacteriales; family Actinopolymorphaceae; genus Thermasporomyces. The sequence goes on along the minus strand of DATCKU010000087.1, from coordinate 1,735 downwards.
GCCATCCCACCCTGGCTCGCCCGCAAGTACCCGGACGTGATGCGGCGTCGAGTCGACGGCAGGCCGGAGCCATTCGGCGCCAGACAGAACATGGACATCACCAACCCGACCTACCGCGCGTACGCGGAACGAATCACGCGGCTCGTTCTCGAGCGTTACGCGCAGCACCCGGCGGTCATCGGCTTCCAGGTGGACAACGAAACCGGGACAGGGATGTCCTGCAACGACGCGGTGTTCGATGGGTTCGTCGACTGGCTGCGACGAAAGTACGGCACCGTCGATCGGCTCAACGAGCTCTGGGGGCTTACGTACTGGTCGCATCGGTTGGGAGACTGGGCCGACCTCTGGCGGCCCGCCGGTAACACCAACCCGGGCTACGACCTGGACTGGCGGAGGTTCCACGCCGAGGTGACGACGGAGTTCCTGCGCTGGCAGGTCGACATCGTGCGTGACTACGCGCGCGACGACCAGTTCGTCACCCAGGACGTGGTTGGCGGTCATGGACGCGGCGACGCAGACCGGTACCAGATCGCCGAGGTGGTCGACATCCCGGCGGAGAACTTCCCGCACGCCACTCAGGACGCTCTGCTGCATCCTCCGGTGCCGAGCACGATCTACCCGGCTCAGTCCCAGGGAACCGGCCCCGCGCAGCTCTACCAACGTGCCGACCTCGCCTACGGTGCAGGACGAAGGAACTTCTTCGTCACCGAGATGAACCCGATCAGCATCGGCGGCTCAGACAACACATTTCCGTGCTATGACGGGCAATGGCGCATGGCAGCCTACACCTGTATATCCCGCGGTGCGAACATGATCGCCTACTGGCACTGGCACAGCCTGCACTACGGACGGGAAACCTATTCGCACGGCATCCTGAACCACGATCTGGAACCGAACCGGTGTTACGACGAGCTGGCTCGGATCGGCCACGAGCTGGCAGAGCACGGCGATCGCTTCACCGACCTCACACCCGATGTCGACGTCGCGGTGCTGTACTCGTACGACAGCCGGTATGCCCTCGAGTTCCAACCGTGCTTGAAGAATCCAGACGGCACACCGGACATGCGCTGCTACCGCACCATCTTCGACCGGTTCTACCGGGCATTCTTCGACGCCAGGGCACAGCTCATCGTCGTTCCGACGAGCGTCGAGCTCGCGAGCTATCCCGTAGTCGTGGCGCCCGCGGTCTACATAGCCGACGACGCGACACTGCAGAGGCTCGTGGAGTACGCCGAGCAGGGCGGTCACCTCGTGGTCACATTCCGCACCGGGTACGCCGACGAGTTTGCCCGGGCACGGTGGCGCAGGGCGCCAGGAGTGCTGCGTCCAGCCGTCGGAGCGAGTTACCGGTTGTATTCGAACCTCGCCGATCCGGTGCCGCTGCGCACGGTGCCGGAGGTATCCGGCAATGGTGTGAGTCGCCTGCAGCTTCCACCGGGTGCGGTCGGTGAAGCCTGGATGGACGAGTTGGAGCTGGAAGGTGCCGACGCGTTGGTGTCCTACGACCACCCGCACTTCGGCCGGTTCCCGGCCGTGGTCACTCACCGGTGGGGTCGAGGTCGGGTGACATATGTGGGTACCTTGCCGGACTCAGCGTCTGCGAAGAGCATCGCTGCGTGGGTGCTGGAGGCGAGCGGCATCACGCCGCGCGGGGCTGGTCTCCCCGAGTCTGTGCGAGTCACCGGGGCGCGGTCGCCACGCGGAGAGCGGTTGACGTTCGTGAGCAACTGGAGTT